>JALOOM010000129.1 GCA_025454395.1 Elainella sp. Prado103 | reverse complement strand
TGCCAGACTTGGTTGCTGCGGATAACCTCAATATCTTCTTCAACCCATTTGCCGTCTTTCTTCCCACTCGTAACCTTGATAATGATTCCAGGTCCCTGTCCTGGATTACGAACCTTCCGGTTCTTCTTCTCAATGATGGGGTCCAGAATTTTGTATACAAACGGATGTGAAGGGTACTCGCCCTGTTTTAACCCTAGTTCTAATTCAGCATGGCTCTTGACCTGATTGTTCACAAGGTTTGGGGTCATGCCCAACTTAGCTTTGATGCCGTCGTTATAAGTTTTCAGAATAAATTCAGTCCAATACTGAATAGAGTGCTTCCAGCGTTTGCTACCTTTAATCTGTCCTGCGTCAGAGCGGGTAGTTCTAACGAGTGCAGCTAACCCATCAGGTCCATTTGCCTTCCTTACGTATCGCTCTATAGTTGACGGATGTTTTTCTAACCTATCCGCCCACAACCGAATCTTCTCTTGTTTGTACTCATCTGATGCTTGGTTGATATCTTCAACAGCCTCGATTTTCCGCATTATCTCCCTTCGCTTATCCAGATCCTCGATAAGCTCGATCAATATTTTGTGTGCGGGTTGCTGCCCCGCTTCTACAAGGGCTGTTACCCCAGTAGGAGCGGTGGGTAAGTGAGCGCTAGGAAAGGGGTTGAGGTCTTTCATAAACAAAACTGATATGCCTTGGGAGATAAACGAAAAAAGGCAATTACCAGTTTAAACTGTTTTTGAGGGTTTCAGGGAAAAAGGCAAATAGCTGTTTAACTCTATTCGAGAAATAAAAACTTGTTGTGGATGCCTAAAACCCTTGTTGGACGGCTGTTCTGGGCTGTTTTTTGATATCAGCACTAAGTCTTTAAACTCGACAAATAGCTCTTTAATGGACAGTTTCAAGGTAAAGGCAGCAAGGGTAGCCCTAAATCAGCCCTAAAACCGATCAACCGAATAGCTTTCTCGAAAGGGGCAGATGACTCCTGCTAAGGTTATTGACTCTCAACCGAAAAGAGTCCGATCTCTCCATCGCCCACCACCCCAGCAACGACAAAACGAAGCCCCGACCGAAAAGCCGATCGAGGCTCGAGTGATTCAAACCACAGCGAATTCCATAGATCAATTGGGTGTGAATCTATTGCCATTCACGCCCGATCGCCTCTGTTGATACTGTCTAACAATGGGGCACCCTGGAGAGAATTCAACATTGGGTCAAATTTTGGCTATTCTTCTTGCCAAGTTGAAGAGGTCATAAACTGCTAGGGCGCTGTCTTGATCAATAGGTTCTGCCAGCCAACAATTGATTTTTGAAGCCTCAAGTCTTGCCTTATTATGAAAATGACCCCGGATGTCTGCTACCAGTTGCTGGAAGTTGATGCAGGCGCGTCTCAGCCTGAAATTAAGCAAGCCTACAAAGATCTGGCGAAAGTTTGGCATCCTGATCGCTTTACTGACGATCCGAGGCTCCAGCAGAAGGCTGAAGAGAAACTGAAGCGGATCAATGCTGCCTATGCGTTTTTGAAGACATACGATCCGAAATCTGCTCAAAGTGGTACCAGCGCTGCTCAAGGTCACACCAAAACTACCCAGAAGCCATCGACCGGGGTTGTTCTCAACTGCGATAAGCTCGAACGGTGGTTGGTAATGGGCAACTGGAAGGAAGCCGATCTTGAAACCACGCATCTGTTGCTCGAACTGACAGGACGCAAGAGAGAAGGGTGGTTGCCATCGGACGGCATCCAGGCGATCGACCCTGCACACCTCGCTGCGATCGATGATTTGTGGTCAAAACACAGTGGAGGGCTGTTTGGCTTTGCTGCTCAAAGGCAGGTTTGGTCTGAACTTGGCTGTAAATCCTCGAATGAAATCACAACACAAACAGTCAGCGAAACCAGATTTGGCAAAACCGTGCGGTGGCAGGTCAACGGCAACTGGCTGACTCGCTGGGATCCGTTTGACTACGATGCTCCGGCAGTTAAAGGCAGGTTGCCCAGAGATTACATCTTTGCCTTGCAAGGGTGGCAAAGCTATTCAAAGGGCTGGATTGGATACTTGATATGGCGATTTGATGAGTTATTTCTCAGGCTCAAGATTCGGTAGTTGAGTCAGCCAGGCTACTCTTGATCGTCTATCGGCACATAGCAACCCGCTATGAGAAAACGGTCAGAACTACCTCGCCATGCTAACTCTAACCTCAATCTTGATGTGGCTGTAGTTTTAAAACACTACCTACGAGCTAGCAGAGGAACCCTGATCGCCTTAAACTAAAAGTCATGAGCTTTGACAAACCTATACGGTTGATAACCCTAAGAAACTGTTTGCAAAAGTCAATTAAGCAGTTTTCCGATCCCAGGTTCGTTTGTTCTTAGTCAGTCTTCGTAGCATCAATCGAATCATCACGATATAAATCATGCCCTCGTGATTCTCTGGTAATCGTTCATAGTCTCGGTTGAGAATTCGGGCATTCTCCAGCCAGATCCAAGTCCGCTCTACTATCCATCGCTGCGGTTCCACCTGAAATCCCTTGGCATCCTCTGCTCGTTGGCTAATTTCAACCTCAACTTGTCGTTGCTCCCATACGCCCAACCTCACCCACAAGCGGTAGTATCCATACACCGTTTGCCAAGCGGGAAAATGCTTAGGGAGTGCCCGCCATTTCAAAGCGTTGTCTACCCGGTAGAAGATGGCATTGAGGACTTCCCTTAAATCGACCTCTCGGTCTTTACCCAGGGCTTAGGAGCAGGTCACAAGGGTTCAACGATTTCCCACTCAGCATCGGTCAAGTCGCTGTCATAGAGAGGTTCAGTCATGGTTAGAGCATTAGAATCAGGGCTTCTTTTTGGATATCATTCCTCCTTGTCTTGTAGTGTTCCTGCCTCATAATTATTTACAAACAGTTTCTTAGAAGCTGGCTTTAAGCAATTGATGCACCAGATGAATCAGTTTGTCTGTCCACGGGTGCATTGGCTCAATTTGTGACTGCTCTTTTCATCCGCTTAGAGTGATTTAAAGAGGGATAAAGTCTTCCAAATTCATGGGTTCACTTCAGATGCATGTCTTCCCTCCAATCCTGCATTCTGCCAGGTCAAATTGCTAGAATCCAACCAAAGGCCACCATCGGGGCAGGGTGAGAGGATGAGCGAGCGAGCGGGTGCTAATTGGGGTACTAATTCAAGTGATTTGCATGGCTCAGATCATTCAGATCATTCAGGTTATCCAAACGATGTGAACCAGGCGAGCCAGGCGAATCATGCGAATCATGGAAACGAGCAACTTCAAGGAGTGGTAGAACGTCTCACTTATCATTCTGAAGAATCTGGATATACTGTGGCTCGATTAAAAGTGCCACGTACAAGTGAATTGATCACGATCGTGGGAAGTTTTGCGGAAATTCAAGCCGGACAAACACTTCAGCTTCAGGGTAACTGGCGCGATCATCCCAAATATGGATCGCAATTTCAGGTCACCCAGTATCGGGAAACTAAACCGGCGACTCTGACAGGGATTGAAAAATATTTGGGTAGTGGTTTGATCAAAGGAGTAGGGCCAGTCACCGCAAAGCGGATTGTTGCCCATTTTGGCTTAGAAACATTGGCAGTGATCGAACACCAAATTGAACGACTTGCAGAGGTGCCAGGTATTGCACACAAGCGGGTGCAGATGATTCAAATCGCTTGGGCAGCTCAAAAGGCGATCAAAGAAGTAATGCTGTTTTTACAGAGCCATGGTGTTGCCACCACCTATGCGGTCAAGATTTATAAGCAATATGGGGATAATTCGATCGATATTGTCAAACGCAATCCGTACCAGTTGGCGAGCGATATTTATGGCATTGGCTTTATTACAGCGGATCAAATTGCGCGCAACTTGGGCATTCATCCGGGATCGGAGTTTCGTAGTCGCAGTGGCATTCTGCATGTTTTGAGCGAGGCTGCGGAGGAAGGACATTGTTTTTTACCACAGTCAGAATTGGTGGAACGGGTGGTGAAACGGTTGGCATTAGAAGACTATCAGCCTGATCCAGTTCAAACTTTAGCGTTGACTCAGCAAATGGCCCAGTCTGGAGAATTGGTTCTAGAAGCATTAGACTCAGGGGTCGGAAAACTGACTGAATCAGTGATCGCGTATAGTCCGCCATTTTATGGGGCAGAATATAAGCTGGCCGAAAAACTACTCGCTCTTCTACAGCAACCGTTAGAGGTGGATCGGCTGCGGGTACAACGCTGGATCGATCGGTTTGTGCAGACCACGGGAATTTTTCTGTCTGAGGAGCAACGTCAGGCGGTGGAGGTGGCAGCGAGTCAGCGAGTCACTGTGCTGACGGGTGGGCCAGGCTGTGGCAAAACTTTCACAACTCGGACGATCGTGGCGCTCTGGAAAGCTATGGGAAAGTCGATCGCCCTAGCAGCTCCTACCGGCCGCGCAGCTCAGCGCCTCAGCGAAATGACTGGGCAGGAAGCTAAAACGATCCATCGGTTGCTGGAATTTGATCCCAAAGAGATGCGCTTTAAGCGTGATCCGGAGCATCCGATCGCAGCCGATGCCATTGTGGTTGATGAAGCCTCCATGTTGGATCTATTTTTGGCCCATGGGTTGTTTAAGGCGATCACCCCTACCACTCAAATTTTATTAGTGGGTGACATCAATCAACTGCCTAGCGTCGGCCCTGGAGCGATCTTGCAAGATTTGATTGCTTCCCAACAGGTGCCGATTGTCCGTCTTACGCAGGTGTTTCGCCAAGCCCAGCAGAGCCAGATTGTCACCCATGCCCATGGGATCAATCAGGGGCACTGCCCACGTTTAGAACCAGTTTCAAATCAACCGCAATCAGACTGCCTGTGGTTTTCTGCCCCGAAACCGGAACAGGGTATTCCAGCAATTTGCGATCTGATTACTGATCTGATTCCAGCCTTAGGGTTTAATATCCAGACAGATGTGCAAGTACTTTGCCCAATGACACGAGGTGAGATGGGTACCCGCCGCTTAAATCAGGTACTTCAAGATTTGATCAATCCCATCCAATATAGCCAGCCTGAATTGGTACGGGGTGGTTTTCGATTACGGATCGGTGATCGGGTCATTCAGCAGGTGAATAATTATGATAAGGAAGTATTCAACGGCGATCTGGGCACCATTCAGGCGATCGATCTGGAAGAACAGGCAGTTACTGTGCGGTTTGGCGATCGTGTAATTGTTTACGACTCAGCCGATCTGAATGAAATCACCTTAGCCTGGTGCATTAGTGTTCATAAATCTCAAGGGGGAGAGTTCCCGGTGGTGGTGCTACCGATTTATATGCAACATTACTTGTTACTTTCACGCAATCTAATCTACACTGGTTTGACCCGGGCCAAGCGACTTGCCATTTTTGTGGGCTCTCAGCAAGCATTGTCAATGGCAGTACGACAAGTGAAAGCACAAGAACGATATACATTGCTCGATCGGCGTTTATCTATCGATTGATTTGCACCTCACTCATACAATCCTGGTTGATCGACAAATTGCTTTCTTCATTCCTTCAAATTTAAGTCCAATTCTTGACTCACCCATAATAGATTTCCTCCACACACCGATCAATTTCTCGATCAATTTCTTGACTGAATCGATCATGTGGATGATCTGAATGCATCCGATCACCTAACTGTTGTAAAAGCTCCAGTTGACGATTAACCAGATCGATTAAGGTAAAATAACGCTGCAATGAATGAGGAGAATTCCAGTCAGGGAGTACGATCGGTAGATGCCGAAGTTGGGGGGGGCTGATCCGAAAGTAGCCGTTGCGTAAGCGATTACCGCTGAATTTCAGCCGAAAATATTCGCTGAGTAATCGACTGTTGAGTAGACCCAACAAATAACGTAGATCCAATCGAGATTCGGCATCTGGTAACAGAATAATGGTAGTAGATTTTCCCGCGAGTATTTGTCCTTGTGGGTCGATCGTCGCTTCCAGATGTTGCCCGATTCCAGCCACAATAAGCTTCTGCTGGCAAGCTTGCCTGAATCGCCGCATTGACCATTGCTGTAATGCCGGTTCTGCCACGACCGGATACTGATATTTTTGTCCTAAATAGCGTAAGGGTTTGCTGCCCCAGTGCGTCTGATATCGATCGATCGTGCCGCTGTTGATCATGCGAAATGCCTGGTTCTGGGGAGATGAATTCTCTTGAATCAACGCTTGCAGGCTGTAAGCTTCTCCCACCGTTGCGGCTCCAAGAATCGGCAGATAGTCGCCCCAGCGGGGCAAAGATTCCAGATGTTGGATCGGTGAAGCTGGCGAAAACATCCAGGCTGGTGAACGAGCACCCTCTGGTAACTGAACCATGTGGGATTCAGCAATTTGATCGATCGATTGCATTCGCATGTAGTGGACTGAGTGAGCAACTGTTGTATTAGATAATGCCTTTCCTCGTTCCTGATAGGATACCAGATTTTGTTCGGTAACCTTTTGCATTAAATAAACGATCGGATAAACTGAAGCAGCAAAAATTGGTACTTGAGCATAATCATGGATCGAAACTAATCGCTGCCGAGTGAGCAGGTGACGTGCTGCTTGGGCATAGTCCGCAGACAACAGTTTATTCGGAACAATGAGGCTTACCCAACCCCCAATCCGGCAGAGTTGGAGCGATTTTTCAATAAAAATGCAGAAGAGATCCCAATTGCCGGTAGCAGTTTGGTAATGATCGGTGCAATAGGTTCGCCAGTGGGGCTGATGGATGCTCATCCATTCGGCATCAACGTAGGGAGGATTGCCGATTACAAGGTCAAACCCACCCTGTGCTAAGCGATCGGGAAACGCAGAGTGCCAGCAAAATGGACGAGTATCTACAGTTTGGGTGATTGTCTGATCAGTTGAGGAGAGAATCGGAATAGCAGCATTAGAGGACTGATGAGATCCAGTTCTAGTCAGAGTTTTAGGGTTATTTTTAAGGTTATTTTTAGAGGTACCTTTAAAGTTGATTTTACTATACTTTTCAGGATCAAAATCTGGTGCAATCACCGCATTGCCACACCGCAAATTCTTCGTCAAAATAGGAACAATATCAGTATTTTTTAAGGCTGGACAAACTTCTAAAGTTTTCAGTAGAAGCGATAACTGGGCAACCGCCACAGCGATCGGGTCAATATCCACACCATGCAGTTTGCTGAGTAACTCTAAAATGAATTGGGGCGATCGTTCAGGTGACTGAGCCCATTGGGTGATACCGCTCTGATAAGCTGCCAGCAAAAATCCACCACTGCCGCAAGAGGGATCCAACACTTGAGGAAAATTGTGAGGAAAGCTCTGAGGAGAGCCAGTGGTTCCTTGCTGTATGGCTGATTCCACCATGGTGGACACGATCGAGATCGGTGTGTAATAAACGCCACCCACCTTACGGAAAGAGACCGCTGTGCTGGTGATGGAACTGGTTTGGTTCAACAGAACCTCGTAAGCCTGACCCAAAATTTCGATCGGCAAATCAACAAATCGATCGGGATACAGCAGACTGTCTAGTAAGGCATAAACCAGGGCAGGCTTACTGGCAAGCGTAATCCAATCATCAAGGGAGTCTGGATTCTCTGAATTGCCGATCGGAACGGGCAGAGTTTGACTAACGAGCCGTTGCCACTGACTCAGTAAAGAATGATAAGGATCAGGATTTTCCCGAATCTCTCGCAAAACATCAGCCGTGATAACCTGACGTTGCATTGCGAGATATAACCATAGGACAATCACGATGATCTGAGTAGCGATCGATGCTAAAGATATTCGGTGAGATGGCGGTCGAGCTTGAAACGGATCCGACTCAGATAATGACACCGATTGTAATAATGGCAGTTGAGATAACTTTGCGGCTGATTTTGCGGCTGACTTTGCGGCTGACTCTGTGAGTGATTCTGTGAGTGATTCTGCCACAACGGTTTTCTGCCAGGACAGTAGAAGCTTAAGCAGTTTGTTGTCCTGTGAATGGGTCGGATTAACCTGGATTGAGGTTGATGGGAAGGTCAAGAGCGTTTAGTGATTTCGATATGGGAGATGACGCGCGGGTGGAATAGCCGCATTAGTGGAATAGCCGCATTAAATGATATCGATGCCACTTGCCTGATGCCATTTTTCTAAGAGTCCAGGCAATTCAGCGGCGCAATGCAAGCAGGACTATCATTACGGGGGCTATTAACCTGAGGACTAACTGGATAACAGGTCAATTCGCTTGCTTCATAGGGATGCAGAAGCTTGAGGAGTTGATCACTGGTCTGCATTGCTGGATCTAGCCAAACTGCGTAATCTCGGGGATGTAGAATGGCGGGCATTCGATCATGGATAGGCTGCATTTGTTCGTTCGCTTCAGTTGTCAAGATGGTGCAGGTTTGCAGCTCATCGCCGCTAGGGCTTTGCCAATGCTCCCATAATCCAGCGAAGCCAAAAATGCGATGATTATCTAAGTGGAAGTAGAAAGGTTGGCGTTTATCCTTCTGTCGTTGCCATTCATAAAAACCATCTGCTGCAATTAAGCATCGTCGTCGTTTGAAGGCAGTGCGAAATGAAGGTTTTTCAGCCACTGTTTCCGATCGAGCGTTGATCAGTCGTGAGCCAATGGCAGGGTCTTTAGCCCAAGAGGGAATGAGTCCCCAGTAAAGATAGTCAAAGCGATGATGTTGGTTTACATCCGCTCGGATCACTGGTACAGGCTGGGAGGGGGCAATGTTATACCCCGGTACAAAGGTGGGAACTTCGTCTAGTCCAAATGCAGTTGCAATTGCCTCAGCCGATTGCGTTAGGGTAAATCTGCCACACATCTGTTACACACCCATTCCTCAGAATGACTCCAACCGAACTTTACCTGTCAGACTCCTATCTTAGGTCTACTTGCTCTGACCTGACTGACTGTGTTTATCTGTCTAAACCTTGATCTGAATTGCCTGTACTGAATTGCCTGTACTGAATTGCCTGTACTGAATTGCCTGTACTGAATTGCCTGTACTGAATTGCCTGTACTGAATTGCCTATAACTATAAAACTTGTAACTATAAAACTTGCCTGCAACCCAATAAACGTCATTCTCACTGTGAGACTAATATTTACAATATAGGACTAGAATAAGGAATAACTCAAATCTCTATATCATTTAGGTGATGCACAGTTCGTCAGGAAATCCTCCTATTGGTTTAATGACAGTCGAGACGGTCGAAAAAGCGCTCAATCGATCGCGGGCTTCTGTTTATCGCTATGCCAACACTGATCCCCAGACTTTAAACCTGCCTTATGATCCAGCGCGCCTCAACCCTGAATTGCGAGTCAACAAAGAGGATCCGCTTTTATTTCATCCGAATGAGGTAGCCCGTTTCGCCCAGAACGTGTTGGGGATTAAGCAGGTCACTATTGAAGTGCAGCAGCCTGCTGAAACGTTGACTCATGATCTGTTACGAGCCATCCTGACGGAATTACAGGCAATTCGGCTCTATCTGTTCCGCCCCGTCTTAACCGAATGCTCAGCTTCTTCTCAGTTAAACTGACCCGAAATGTATTAGCCTGTAAATTGGTAGTTTCTCCTTACAGGGTATCACTTGTGCTGAAAACCGTGCTAGAGACCTTAAAGGTTGACTTTCGCATTATCTTCGATCGAGATCCGGCAGCGCGTAGCGGGTTGGAGGTCTTGTTCTGTTACCCCGGGCTGCAAGCACTGGTTTGTCATCGCTTTGCTCATCAACTTTACCAATGGCGAATTCCGTTCTTGCCGCGTTTTATTTCCCATATTGCTCGTTTCCTAACCGGTATTGAAATTCACCCAGGAGCGACGATCGGTCGTGGTGTCTTTATCGACCACGGTATGGGGGTTGTGATTGGAGAAACTGCGATTGTCGGCAACTATGCCCTGATCTATCAAGGTGTCACCCTGGGAGGTACGGGTAAAGAGAATGGCAAACGCCACCCAACCTTGGGCGAAAATGTGGTAGTTGGTGCAGGAGCTAAGGTTTTAGGAAACTTGTTGATTGGGGATAATGTGCGAATTGGGGCTGGCTCAGTGGTATTGCGAGATGTACCATCTGACTGCACGGTTGTGGGTATTCCTGGGCGGATTGTCTATCGGGCAGGCGAACGGGTTGATCCCCTCGATCATGGTCGTTTGCCAGACTCTGAGGCTCAAGTCATTCGAGCCTTGCTTGATCGCATTGAAGTTCTAGAGCAGCAGGTACAAGCGCTTCATCAATCATCGGCTCTTCCTACGCCTCAGCAGTTGTCGATGGTTCAGTCCCTGATCCAGTCTCAAAACTCAGAGCCTGTTCAACCTCGTCCGCTAGAACGATCGTTGGTAACTGCAAGCTGTCGGCTGGATGATCGGGCGATCGAACAGTTTTTAGATGGCAGTGGCATCTAGCTTCCAGGAGAAGGATTCCGTCTTTCTAGTTTGGTTTGCTGTTCTAAACCTCTATAGCTAAAACTAAAGCTAAAACTAATTCTGGGTAGGGCTATGGCAGTTCCTACCCTTTTGCTTTGCTCAATCTAAATCTTGCATCACCTGCCACCGGCTAACACCACGCCAGGAAGTACTTAGAACTCACTTTGACCTCGCTTCCCAGTCTAAACGCTTGGCTCAAAAAGCCAATCAAGCCCAGTTGGGAGAACTTTCGGCACTTCAAAATGTCCATCTGGTCTGGATCGCATGAGAAATCCGAAAAACTTTTCAGATTGATATTGACAGTGAGAGTAAGAGGTTGCTATCTTAGTAAAGCGGCGGTGAGGCGCGAGCGAAGCGAGAGCGAAGCGAGTGATTTAGCGTCGCATCGA
>JALOOM010000057.1 GCA_025454395.1 Elainella sp. Prado103 | reverse complement strand
CAAAAATTCGCGTTGTTTGCTGGTCAAGCGTGTCTAAATCGCTCGGAAACTCCAGCACGCCCGATCGCCAATCAAAAAAGTCAGGCGCACGACGGCTGAGGTATTTCAAGGCAAATAACGGGACTAGAAATACCAGATGAACGTTAAGATGATGATGAAATCGTTCTCGGCTCAAATTCAGATGGGTTAACAGTCGGGATACGTTCTTTTCACTGTAGCCATAGCGGTTATCGGTTTCATCCCAAATTTGGTTCTTCTCGTAGTCATATAGCGAATACTCAATGCCCTGAATAAATAGAACATCGAGCTGATCGATCTGCGGAAAAGCCGCTACCGTTTCGTAGAGTTTTTCGATCGGTTCAGTTAGCGTCAGTAGATCGATCCGTTTTTGCGGCAGATCGGACTGCACCCGCTCCACCAATCGCACGCCCTCCGCCGGACTACACTGCACAAACAGCAGACCAAACCCCTCTGTCCAGCGCAAGGATCGCAGCAGGGCCCGATACTCCCGATCGGGGTCAATTTCAACGGCTGCCTTTCGATCCGCGTCTGAGTCCATCGCCTCCTGCCTGATTGTGTTCTAGCCTGACATGGCCTAATCTTGCGTGTCCTAGCCTTGAAGGGCTTAGAGCAGCATTATGCCTGGATCCCGTCTCTGGTTTGATTTCGATCCCATGCAGTCAACGCCTGCTTAAACTCCGAAACCTCCCGCAACACCGGATGAATATCATGCCAAGTTTCCTCTGCTTCAGAATATTCCAGCAGGCAGCGCGTAAACAACAGGCTGCGATAGGTAGTATTATGAGCAATCTGCTTCGATCGATGCACCTGCGCTAGCAGATCCCACTGATCCGCATTCACCGTATCGCGGTAGGTTTTCCGCAACTGCCGGATCGCTTGCTGCAAAGCGGTCGCTTCAATCGGTAGCTGCTCCCTTTCATTGTATTTGATCGCCGTTTGCACCAGCAGAATCAAATTTCGGACATGCCCGCCGCTCATCAAACACAGGTGTTCCAGGGTTTCCGGGCTATCAAACACCTCGGCTGCCAGATGCAGATCCCTCATGGTATCAATGCTCTGGAGTCGCGATCGAATGATTTGCTTGATCGCCTCCACTCCATTCAGGCAGATCTCCCCATCCCGTCGTCGCACCATCACCATCGGCAACACCTGCGGCGAACAGTGGTAGATCTCCATCAGGTCAGAAGCTCGATCCGACAGCACCAGCGAGATCGGCACCGTGTAAATCACATGGCAGTTGAGGCTCTTGAGCTGCTCACCTCGATCGATAAAAATCTCGTCATGGTTGGTGCGTCCGTTGTCGCGGCTGATCAGCGGAATCTTCTCCAGCCCATCGGTGATCAGCACCAGCTTGTTGCGATCGGCGGGCAGCTTTTCGATCGCGTCGGCAATGAAGCGGTTCAGCTTGTCGCTTTTTAACGTTTCACTCTTCTTAAGAATCTGCCCTGATCGATCGCAAGACATTAAATTCACATCGCACAGAGAC
This sequence comes from Elainella sp. Prado103, assembly GCA_025454395.1. GTDB lineage: Bacteria > Cyanobacteriota > Cyanobacteriia > Elainellales > Elainellaceae > Elainella. The sequence continues at coordinate 39,458 of JALOOM010000057.1, read as the reverse complement.
AGGTAATCCTGGTTCTCATGATTGATTCTCTAATCCTATTGAGTCAGTATGACATTCCAACACTTATCACCTGACTTCTCCAGGAAGCTCCATAGCTTCCCGTAATACAATGGGTTCATAACCGGAGCTTTCTGCTCGATCTCTTGGAATGCCAGGAACCAGACTTGAACTCTTGGAATGCCAGGAACCAGACTTGAACTGGTGACACGAGGATTTTCAGTCCTCTGCTCTACCAACTGAGCTATCCCGGCGCATTTTTGAGTGCTCATCTAAATTAGCAGATTTAATCAAGTCTTGGCAAGCCCTTGACTAAAATTTTGGCGTGGAACTCGAATAGCGTAGCTTAGCCAGGATGCCCCTTCAGCATCAACTCAGCCGATTGAGACCGTCAAGTAGCCAACAGTATCCATACTTACCAAATCCATACTTACCAGGGCTTTCAGGGGATACTGGACTCAGACCGATCGCAAAGTGGCACAGCCTACTGAATCCATCGCCCCCAGCAGCAGCAAGATGAGAGCAGCAGCATTTTTATGATTAGGTTCACTGAAGTGACAGAGTTTCTAGCTGTGCGATCTGGTATGAGGAATTTTTCGAATATTTTTGCTTTAATTGCCACCTTGATTGCATTGATCCATCTGATTGAATCCACCTGATGTAACGGATACACCTTGCATAGACACTTTCAAACTTCTCAAAATGATGATCTCACTTACTTTACTCTTCCCGATCTGCGGCATTAACTGTTCTAATGAGTACCACCCACAATGACTTGGTCAGAGGTTACCTGCAATTTGGCACCCGCGTATATTTTGTTTGCTCAGCATGGTTGGGCTGATGATAACCAGGCGATGACCCGCTTGGCAAATGAGTTGTTGACTGAGGACGATCGCACCCAGATTGTAGTTCCTTGCTTAGGCTATCTGCAAACCTGGATGCGGATTGAACCCTTAATTCAAGCAGTTGAGGCGATCGCGACTCCCTATCTTCAAGCCTATCCTACGACACCAATCAAAATCATTGGTCATTCCATGGGAGGGTTGATTTGGTTGGAATTGTTGAATCGTCATCCTGACTGGTGGCAGCGGATCCATTCATTGGTGTTAGTCGCATCACCCGTAGGAGGTGCTGACCTGGGGCGTTTAATCGATCCATTCAACCTGGGGATTGGGATCGCCAGTGATTTGGGCAAAAACCGTCGTCTGATCGCTGAACGCATCGCCACCGAAATTCCGACTCTGGTGATCGCAGGTGATTGGGATGGCGGCAGTGATGGCACCGTAACGATTGAATGTACAAAAGTTGCCCACACTCAGTTTGTCTGTTTGCCAGGTTTATCTCATCCAGTATTGCGGGATCATACCCATGTCATCGCTACCATTCGCCAGTTCTGGGAAGATCAGAAAATTGGGGATCGCATTTTAGCCGATCCAGTAATTCAACAGATTCGCTCCGTTCCAGGCATGACAGATGGACATTGGCGTGACTTTTACCGGGGCCGAGTGTTGTTTGAACTTAAAACTGGTGAAACTTTACGGTTATGGAAAAGCCCGTTTGGCATCTATCATATTTTTGTTGCATCCCCTAGCGGGGATTGTCTCTATGCCGGATTTGTGGGTTGGTTTCATACTGTAGAACTGCGGCAAGCACTGAAGCAGATCGCAGCCGAGCATGGGGCTAGTTCCCTGAACCCCTGATATTCTTTGTCCATCCAGGTATTGCGTTGTTTCTCAAGAGATTCAGTTTGGTTAGGGTTGATCGGTTAACACCGCTTGCTCTAAATTTGCCTCGCGCAGATTGGCACGGCGATAGTTCGTGCGCGTGAGATCGGCATTGAGTAAATTGGCACCTAGCAACAAAGTACCCAGTAAATTGGCCTGACAGAGATCGGCGTAGCATAGCTTCGCGCCTGCTAAATTTGCCCCTCGTAAATCGGCTTTCACGAGTGTTGCTCGGGTTAGATCGGCTGTTCTCAAACTGGCTCCATTCAGGTCTGCTTCGGTCAAGTCGGCTCGACTCAGGTTGGCATCACTGAGATTCGCACAGCTTAAATTGGCATTCACCAGACAAATGGCACTGAAATTAGCGTTACGACAATCAGCGCTATTGAGATCGGCTTCAGTCAGATCGGCTCGCGCAAAGTTGACTTGACTCAGATCAGCCCCATGCAATTGAATCCGAATCAGATCGGCTCCGCTTAAATCAGGCTCAATGTCAGGATGGATTTTCCGCCACTGATTCCAAGCGATCACACCCTGTTTGATCGCAGCGACATGATGTGAATTCGCCATAATCACCTCCTGTCTGAAATGCAGCGCTTGTTCGATGCAGCGATCGTCCCATGGGGTATCTTCATCCTAGACTGCTGATTTGCCAGCATCGCGATCTGTTCACACTTATTTGCGTTCTAGTCTTGATATAGCGATCCGATTGGAAGTGCAGGGAGAGTAAGGCTGTGCTTAACTTCACCCCTAAAAGATTGTGCCATCGCTGATGACCTGAATGGGTGGTACTCCGCCCGATCGCCGCTCTGCCGCAATTCTGCGACCTGCTGCCCAAGTCCCCCCTTCCAGAATTTTAGCCAACGGTAATGCTTCTGCCGATCGATCAAGTATCTGGCGGATGCGATCAGCAATGCGATCTAGCAACACCACCGTCAGGGCTCGCCACTCCACAATCACTTCAGAACTGGGCAAATGTGCCGATCCCAACACCGCCTCATGTTTGGGTTGCAGTAATCCTAAATCGATCAGCAAGCCACCGTTACGATATTCTGCCAGTCCCGTCAGTCGATCCAGTTCGGTGATTGTAATCCCCAACTGCTGCAACGGTTCTAACAGGGAGTAGGTGAGCCATTGGGAAAGTTTGTGCAGTGGCACCCACTGGGATGCTAAACCGCGATCAGGCAGGGCCGAATGCACCCAAACATCGCCGAGATTCACCCCCTCGATCGTCAACCGGCCCGGCCAAATCTCGCTGAACCCTTGCAGCACTGCCTCCAGTACCTGATGGGCTGAGAGTTGCCCAGCCTGGGTTTGAGTGAATAGATAGTCCACTAAGCCGCCCGGACGGGAATCGGCACCGAATAGATCCGGCTGGGCTGCTACGGACGCTCCGAGCTGCTGCATCAGACTCAACCGGCCCTCTATGCCCACCAGCGGGTTAGCGGCTGTGACCTGAAAACCAGTCGCCAGTTGCTCCAGACTCAGGTTTTGTAGACCGATCGCGTCTGCTTGAGGAATACCCAGGTGGGAAAAACCACCCGATACAAACAGGTGATAGCTTGCTACCGCTAACCCTTCCGATCGCCGAAATACCTGCCCCGTCTCAGCTTCATGATAGCACCAGTCGGATCCGGATCCGGCATCCAGGAGCACGCTGGTCACAGCCAGATCAAACTGACTTCGCGCTTGCTCAATTGCCGAGAGATCAGCTAGTTTTTGGGATAGCGGTGTGAGCCGATCCACGCCACCTGCTTGAAAATGTCGCCAGCGGCTATGGAAGGGAATTTGCCAATCTGGATAGGCGATGTTGATATGATCAATTACATATCCTGCAACATTATCGAGAGCATTTAAGTTGCAGGTAAAATGAGTTAACCGATCCTGAAGGCATAGATCGAATAATTCATGGCATCGATCGCGAATTGCCTGAGTCGATCGGAGATAATTAATTGTAGTGATTGTCTCAGTGTTTACCATAATCTTCTCTAGCGCGTTCCATAGAGTCGATCGCCTGCATCTCCTAAGCCAGGTACAATATAGCCGTGATCATCCAGCCGTTCATCGATCGCTGCCGTGAAGATAGGCACATCAGGATGCTGTTCATGAAAATGTTGAATCCCTTCTGGGGCTGCCAATAGACAAACGAACTTGATCGAAGCTGGGTTAGCTTCCTTGAGCCGATCGACCGCTGCCACTGCTGAATTGCCTGTGGCCAACATTGGATCGACCACCAGCATATCGCGCTGTTCCACATCCACTGGTAGCTTCAGGTAATATTCCACAGCAGTGAGGGTGCTGGGTTCCCGGTATAGACCAATGTGCCCTACCTTGGCGGTGGGAATCAGCTCGATCATGCCATCCAGTAACCCCTGCCCTGCCCGCAGGATCGACACAATCACCATTTTCTTATCTGCCGCCAGCATCGGTGCTTGCATCTGGGTCAATGGTGTCTCGATCGATTCATATTTCAACGGCAGATCGCGAGTTACCTCATACGCCAGCAGCATGGCAATCTCTTTCAGTAGTCGCCGGAAGTCTTGAGTGTGGGTTTCAACTTGGCGCATGATTGTCAGTTTATGCTGCACCAGAGGATGGTCAATCACAGTAACAGAGGGGACAGTAACAGATGGCATGGGAATATCGGGTGAAGGATGAAATGTTTGCGCTGAGGATTCAGTCTTAGAATACGATCCCACTCTCTGAAATGCCTAGCAATCGGCACAATATTGGACGCGGCGAGTGAACCGTCTACAATACGAAAATCCTGTTAGGGTTGCGACATACCATGACTGAAGATTTCGCGAAGACTAAGCCAGCTAAATCGAAGCACATCATCCTCACCTCCCATCAAGGTCAAAGCAATCACCAGGTTATGCCGATCCAGTGGGGGGCGGCCGATCCCCAGCAGCGCGGCCCCGTGATTGGTTCAATCCGCAGTCTCAAATATCGCAATGTCATTGGTACTCATGCCGGTTCCTACGGGGTTTATCGAGCACTGGCTGTGGCTAGTGGGGTGCTTGATCCGACTCACAAGGCCGACTTGACCAACACCTCGCCCGTTGTCTCGTTAGGGCCGCATCTGAGCTGGTCGGATCCCAACAAAATCGTCTCACTGGATCCGTTTGGGGCGATGGCCGGGCAAGTGTTCAGCCGCTATGCCTCGGAAGAATATGATATTTTGCCGACGATCGCCATCACCAAAGCGCATATCAACATCCCTGAACTCAAAGATGAGATCGCGGCGGGGCGGCTGCATGTGGATGGCGAACTGTTGAAGCCGGATGGCAGTTTGGTTGTCACCAAGGCGGCGATCGATCCGGTTTGGTATTTGCCAGGAATTGCCAAACGCCTGAACGTGGATGAGTGGGAGTTGCGTCGCGTTTTGTTTCAGCAGACAGGCAATATGTTTCCAGAGCTAGTCACTCGCCCCGATCTGCATGTGTTTTTGCCACCGATCGGGGGCACAACGGTGTATATCATTGGCGATCCAGCGGCGATTCCCGATCCGAACCGAGCTGTAGCGGTGCGAGTTCATGACGAATGTAATGGATCAGATGTGTTTGGCTCCGATATCTGTACCTGTCGTCCCTATTTGGTGCATGGTATTGAGGTCTGCATTCAAACCGCACAAGCAGGTGGAGTCGGGGTGATCGTCTACTGTCGCAAAGAGGGACGGGCGTTGGGAGAAGTGACAAAATTCTTGGTTTACAATGCCCGCAAACGGCAGGAAGGAGGCGATCGGGCTGATGCCTACTTTATGCGCACCGAATGTGTGGCCGGCGTGCAAGATATGCGCTTTCAGGAGTTGATGCCGGATGTGCTGCACTGGCTGGGGATGACGCGGATCGATCGGTTAGTGTCGATGAGCAATATGAAATATAACGCCATCACTCATTCCGGCATTGAAGTCGTGCAGCGCATTCCAATTCCGCCAGAGCTGGTTCCTGCCGATGCCCAAGTGGAAATTGAAGCCAAAAAAGCCTCCGGCTACTATTCTGAAACCGAGGTGCTGACCGAAGAGGACTTAGCCACGGTGAAAGGTCGAGACTATTAAGCTTTGCTGCAACTGCGCTGGCTTTCGATCGAATTCCTGTTAGGATGGGCGGCAAGCTAGGGGTGCCTGACCGATTCAGGCTGAGATTACACCCTTAGAACCTGAGTCCGGCTAATACCGGCGGAGGGAAGCTGTCACTTTGAGGAATTTAAATATGAGAGAAGCGTGGGTTGCGGCTCGGCGTGGGCACAGTAATGTGTCACAAATGCACTATGCGCGGCAAGGCTGGATCACGGAGGAGATGCACTATGTGGCTGAGCGCGAACAACTGCCGGTAGAGTTGATTCGGGATGAGGTAGCACGCGGACGGATGATCATTCCGGCCAACATCAACCATGCCAACTTGCAACCGATGGGGATTGGGATTGCGGCTCGCTGCAAGGTTAATGCCAATATTGGGGCTTCACCGAACTCATCGGGGTTGGCGGAGGAACTGGCGAAGCTACGGTTGGCTGTCAAATATGGGGCCGATACAGTGATGGATCTGTCAACCGGCGGGGGCGATCTGGATGCGATCCGCATGGCGATCATTCAGGCTTCTCCTGTCCCGATCGGCACCGTACCTATTTATCAAGCCTTAGAAAGCGTGCATGGTCGGATTGAAACCCTGACAGCCGATGACTTTTTGCAGGTAATCGAAAAACATGCTCAGCAGGGAGTCGATTACATGACCATTCACGCGGGTATTCTGATTCAACACCTTCCCCTGGTTCGCGATCGAATTACCGGCATTGTTTCCCGAGGTGGCGGCATTCTGGCTCGCTGGATGTTGCATCACCATCGCCAAAATCCTCTCTACACTCATTTTCAAGACATTATCGAAATTTTCAAAAAATATGATGTGTCGTTTAGCTTAGGGGATTCTTTGCGTCCGGGCTGTCTGCATGACGCTTCTGATGCGGCTCAGCTCGCCGAACTCAAAACCCTAGGAGAATTGACCCGTCGTGCCTGGCAAGATGACATTCAAGTCATGGTAGAAGGGCCAGGGCATGTGCCAATGAACCAGATTGAGTTTAATGTTCGTCAGCAAATGGCCGAATGTTCTGAAGCTCCTTTTTATGTGTTGGGGCCATTGGTGACCGATATTGCCCCTGGCTATGACCACATCACTTCGGCGATCGGGGCAGCGATGGCCGGTTGGTATGGCACGGCGATGTTGTGCTACGTTACTCCCAAAGAACACTTGGGGTTACCCAATGCCGAGGATGTCCGCAATGGATTGATCGCCTACAAGATTGCGGCCCATGCGGCTGATGTGGCCCGTCAACGCCCCGGGGCTCGCGATCGAGATGATGCCTTATCTCAAGCCCGTTACCACTTTGATTGGAATCGACAGTTTGATCTATCGCTCGATCCCGATCGGGCCCGCGAGTATCATGATGAAACCCTACCGGCTGATATCTATAAAACTGCTGAATTCTGCTCGATGTGTGGCCCTAAATTCTGCCCCATGCAAACGAAGGTGGATGCAGAGGCTTTGACAGAACTCGAGAAGTTCCTGAACACAACTGATAGCCCCCAACTGATAGCCCCGTAAAACTGTCCCGTGAAACTGGTGGTTCCGTGAAACTGCGCCGTGAAACTGTGCCGTGAAACTAGCGGTTCCGTGAAACTGTGCCGTAAAACTAGCGGTTCCGTAAAACTGTGCCGTGAAACTAGCGGTTCCGTAAAACTGTGCCGTGAAACTGTGCCGTAAAACTGGCGGTTCCGTGAAACTGGCAGCCCCGTGATTAGATTAGGCGGCAGGCACGAGGAGGAGACTTCAACTTGCATAGGGTTCCTTGCTGCGGTAAAGTTTGCTTCGGCGATTGATGCACTCCCTGCCTCAACCTGCGAAGATAGGATTCGCAGCGTGCTCCCTTGGCGAGCATTGCCACAAGCATTGTCACAAGCATTGTCAAGATGAAATCCTATGTCGTTGCCTGCTGTTTCACCGATCGCGTTATCTGCTACTGTTACCGTTCCGGCGACCACTGCCAATTTGGGGCCAGGGTTTGACTGTTTGGGGGCTGCCTTGGCGCTACACAACCGATTCGAGTTTTCGCGGTTGCCAGGAGGAACTGAGACGGTAATCGCAGCCACGGGGTTGGAAGCCGATCGGGTACAGACGGATGCAAGTAATCTGGCCTACCAAGCTTTTCTACGGGTTTATCAGCAGCTTCAGCAAACCCCGCCAGCAATTCGGTTGAGCATTCACTTAGGGGTGCCGCTAGCAAGAGGGCTGGGAAGTTCGGCCACGGCGATTGTAGGGGGCTTAGTGGGGGCGAATGCTCTGGCAGGTCAACCCCTTTCAACTCAAGAAATTGCGGATTTAGCGATCGAGATGGAAGGGCACCCAGATAATGTCGTGCCAGCTTTAATTGGGGGCTGTCGGCTGGCAGCAGCCAATGGAGCGGATTGGACAATCTGTGACATTCCTTGGCACGATACCGTAACACCCGTAATTGCTATTCCAGACTTTGAGCTATCTACGGCAAAAGCTCGTCAAGTGCTACCGCCAGACTATAGCCGAGCGGATGCCATCTTTAATGTGGCGCATCTGGGCTTACTCCTGCGGGGGCTCCAAACCGGACATTCAGACTGGTTGCGCAGTGCCTTACAGGATCGCATTCACCAACCCTATCGGCAAGCTCTGATTCCTGGCTATGCTGCCGTGGAGTCTGCTGCTGTAGCAGCCGGTGGTTACGGTCTGGTGATTAGCGGGGCTGGCCCAACGCTGCTGACACTCACCCATCCTAATCAGGCGATCGCGGTTGAACAAGCAATGGCAACGGCCTGGAAGGAGAGGGGCATTACGGTCAAGACGCACATTTTACCGATCGATACTCAGGGCACAACCATTCAGGTTATCCCAGCTTAGTTGGGCTGATTTAGTTGGGCTGATTTAGTTGGGCTGATTTAGTTGGGCTGACTCAGTTCGGCTGGATAATCGCCGGTGCGAACCGCGATCGTTTGGTTGCGGCCTTCGCGGCTGAGTTCTACTTGCAGCGTGTCTCCCACCTTGGACTCGCCTACCAGTTTTTGCAATTGATCGGCTGTTGTGACCTCTTGTCCATTGACTCGACGGACGACATCCCCAGCGCGCAAACCCGCTCGATCGGCAGGAGAACCATCGACCACTCGCATAACCAGCACACCCTGTTCTTCATTAATGTTGAAGCCAATATTGGAGTTGCTGTTCACCTCTTGTTTAATTTGCGGCGATAGGGTCGTCATTTGTACGCCCAAGTAAGCATGTTCTGCTTTCCCTTTGCTGGCAAGTTGATCAGCGATCCGTTGAATGGTGTTGATCGGAATGGCAAAGCCAATCCCTTGCGCATCCGCCCGGATGGCCGTATTCATCCCAATCACTTCGCCGCGTTCATTCATCAGCGGTCCACCGGAGTTACCGGGGTTGATTGCGGCATCGGTTTGGATGAAGTCTACCCGTTTGTCTGGGATACCGGCATCACCGCTCGATCGGCCAGTAGCGCTAATAATACCGACAGTGACCGTATTATCTAACCCCAAGGGGTTGCCGATCGCGATCGCCCATTCGCCCGGTTGAATTTGATCGGAGTTGCTCAGGGTGACGGTTGGCAGATCGGTGGCATCGACTTTCACCACTGCAACATCAGTAACTGGATCGCTCCCCAGCACCCGCCCTTGCAGTTTACGCCCATCTTTGAGGGTGACTTCTACCGTGTCTGCACCATCTACCACATGAGAGTTGGTGATAATGCGGCCATCGCTACTGGCGATAAAGCCCGATCCTAACCCCCGCTCTGTCCGTTCCTGCTGCGGCTCCATGGGAGATTGTCCCCAAAAATCACGGAAAAACGGATCATCATTGCGGGCCGATCGATTGCGAACCGTACGAGAGGCATCAATGCGCACTACGGCTGGCCCCACTTGCTTGACCACGTTGGTGACAAAGTTAGGATTGGTGGCCGCGATAGGGGGGAGTTGGGAGACGATCGCGGGTGTGGTAGTAGTAGCAGGGGCTACCGTAGTCGAAACTTGAGTCGCTTGCGTCACCGGACGGGATGGAGCGAGCAGTTGAGTGCCAGCCGTCGCGACCCCTGCGCCCAAGAGCACTAAACCTAAGGATTTGCCCAGACTAGAGCGGGTGAAAGCTCCTACCTTCTGAGCGACAGAGCGCTTGGCTGCACCCGTTTGATGGAGAAAATTATCCGAGTTTTGTTGATTCATAGCCATAGAGTGAATAACCTAATTGTTGAGAGGAATTGTTGGCTGCGTCCCACAATGAAATGCGGCGTTATTGAGGGGTTAGCCAAGTACACCCTCAAAATGCTGATTTGTTGATAGTGTTACTCTACCCCCCAGGTATGACATGGATATGGCAACTGAATTGCACCCCCATGAATTTTTAGACTACTCTGCCTGAATTGGGCTTCCCTCACGCGCTCACCGACTTGCTGGCTCGCTTGTCCTACCAAACCTGCCCAGTTAATCTTCAGATGATCTTCGGCCGACCACTTGATCCTATCGTCCTGAACGATAGACCCATGATCTCACACCAGACCAAGCCCAGCACCCAGTCAGTCAGAAGCGCCAAGTGAGCCTGAGGAAGATTGGCCAGCGTAGGTCATCCGCCCCAATTAGTCAGAAGAGACTTCTTCAAGGGCTGTTTCGATCGTTTTAACTTCTAGAAGGTCAGGCTCTGGATCTGAGCCGTTACGGTGCTTGAGCTGGGAAAAAATCCGGTAAGCCTGCATATCCGCCTCGATCGGTTGAGGCGGGCAGTGATCGCTACTCATATTGACCAGGTTGTACTCAATATTCTCCGTGTAGATGGCGGTAATGATCCGGAACATCTCGAAGAAATTGACCACCCACTGGCACTCTTCCTCAGAGTAGTTAGCATAATAGCGGATCAGATCAGCAATCCGGGCTTCTAAATGGGTGCGGGCATAGCGACAAATCAAGATGATTTTTAACAGTACGATCACTAAGGTCAAAGAGTTGCCCTGCGACAGCAACAGCACGAATAGGGAAGAGGGCTCTTGGTGGTTTTCAGTGGTGAGATATTCAATCACCCGATTGGCAGTCCGCAAGATCAGCGCATTGTTTACGACCTTGTCGTCGTGATCGGTGTAGAGGACAGCCAACTTTTCTGAAAATTGGCTCTTGAGGGTGCTGGCAAATTCGTCATGCTCAACCGAAAACAGCAGATATTCCAGTAAGCTTTGCTTAAATGCCCCGTAGCTGAGATTTTTAGTTTGATTGAGGAAAATATGAGCAATGTTGGGATAACTAAAAAAGCCCCGCTTAGCCACGATCCGCTTGATTAAGCGTAAAACATCGTCTCCTAAGCTGGTGGGGTTATCTAATTTGCGCTCCTTCGGCGTACTTGCTTGAGAGAGCGCCGTGTACATGGCCAGATCGAATTTAAACTTTTCCTTCAGTTTACGGGACAAATTCCGAGCGGCTTGGCGCTGCTCTAGCGGATTCTCCAGATTGATATACTGGGGCACCAGCAAATAAGAGGCATACCGCTGACTCCAATGCATTCGGCCCCGATCCTCATACCGAGCTGCAAACAACTTTAGTTCTTGAAAGTCGGTACTAGCGATAAAATTACGCAGCCACTCTCGCAAACGTTTCAGAGTGGGTGAGATGGTATGTTTGTAGAGAATTGGGTCGGAAAAGAGCTGTAGTAGCTTCTGAATGGACTCATGGTTGCGGGTGATATCCCAGTTGTTGATCAGGATGTAGCACGATCGCTTTAAGGTGTTGCGAAATTCATGTTCCTGATTGGCAAATACAATCTCATACAGATAAGGTAGTGTGTTTGAACTAACCGTATCAGTATGATGAATAAAGAGATGCTTAAATTCCCGGAGAACATCGTCCGGCGACCAGTTTTTGACAATTTCCAGTAAAAACTCATAGATTGCCTCTTGCGCCTTGGGGACGTTCCGTCGAGATGAGCCGGATTTGGCTGAAGGCGGGGGCGACTGATTCGCTGCTAACTTGTCTCCGAACATAACAGCACTAATACTGAAGGACGCTTTAGGCGAGATGAAACACGATTGTGACTTTGATTGAACTGTTTTCCAATGGTGGTTGAAGCAATCCTAGACCCCATATCACGAGCCCAATCCGCTTCAATCCATTGCACCCAATTCATTACACTCAATCCATTACACTGTGGTCGGAGCGGCAACTGGCGGTCACGTTCCAGCCTCAGTAAAAATTTAGGTAGAGGAAGTAGCCGTCATCCTATGCATTAGCGTCTGGTAGCCACCATTATGCAATTGGTTTAGGGAGCCGCTCTGCTTTCTTCACGTTTCCACAAGTTTTGCGAAATCTGGCTTGATAGACCATGGCTCGCCTTTTCGATCTGTTGAGCTTGACTATTAAACTTGACTATTGAGCTTGACCAGGGTTCACACAAAGCCTGTAAAAGAGGCAATTTTGCTAGGCGCAATCTACCACCTTCACTCTACTGACTGGCTCGTGAAAAACTCGGGGAGAAGGGAATTCAACCGGTGCCAGGTACTCGTTTCTACCGATCGGACATGACATCCTACGCAGGAATTTACAAAATTTTACAAAATTCTTCCTGTTGCATCGCTGTTTTGTTGGTAGATGGCTCATCTGCCATTGGAGCTTCAGGATCCATTGGTAGAGAAATTGCTCCAATCCATGTTGCCAACTTGCCATCACTGTTGCGCCACCCATGTTTATCAGCCCCCTTATTCGTGATTTCCCATCGGTATTTCCCATCAATCCACTGGGTTCTCGCAATCAGTTGAGCATCGCTTCACCACTCAACTTCCCTGCTCCAGTGGTTGCGATGTACTTCCTGCGATCTAACATTTTGAACCAACACCTGACCTCAAGGTACTGCATCCCTCAGGGAATGTCATTTTTGACACATAAAATTCATAGTCTCTTAATCTCAGTGTAATGGGAATTCAGTGGACAACAGCGGCTGTGCTTGACGGAGTTGCTAGCCAAAACTGCTGAATAGACTGCTAAATATCCTATTAGCAACCCAAGGCAAAGACTAAGCAAACTGACTGGGACTAACTATCGTTCTCAATTGATAGGGTAGATACCCGACGAGGTTTTGGACTTCTTTAGTATAAAAAATACACAGTATTAATCAATGCCAATCCGTTACCGCCGACTGAAACTGGACTCTCAGCCAAGTGTCAGCCAAGCGTCAGCCAAGTGTCAGCCAAGCGTCACAAGCGTCAGCCCAAAAATAGAAATCGCAAAAAGGATCTTTCCAATTGGAGAGATCCAGAACGAGGATAAAGTGTGGCTAGTTGACAACTCGCTGTATTTAGCGTTCAGGAGGAAACTGATCAACGCAGCGAGTTAAAAGGCAGATTTTGATCGAGACGGCATGAAGCGTGATGAGCAACATTCACAGTCTCGATCGCGAGCTGATATGGATTTGCAACAAGTGGATTTGCAATAACTTTTGATGGGGGCAGAGGGACTTGAACCCTCACGACTTCAACAGTCAACGGATTTTCACCCTCTCACAGCTTTCGCTGCAACCAACATCGGTCTTGAGGATTGGACCCTCCCTTTACCCTCGTCTTAACACGTTAGGGTAGCTCCCGTCGGGTCTCTGCACCTTCCAAACCGAACTCGATCGCTTTTGGATAACCTCATTGCGCTCAAGGTTCAGATTTGGCTTGGCTCAGGATTGCCGTATCCAGGCTCTTGAAGAGACTAGAGTTAGGTTTCCCTGAGTTTGAGAGCAGTCACTTGGCAAATTTCTCTACCAAGGCTCAGTTTTCTAAGTCCGCAGCGTCTACCATTCCGCCATGCCCCCTTGGGCGATCCTTGCATCGCGCTAGAATCAACTCTCAATGAATGATGAATTACTTCTAGATAGATTCAGAACCTAGCGGCTTCTCATTATAAAGCCTTCACCACTGCAATCGACAATGCCTGATCGAAATAATCTTACAATTCGATAGATTTTTTCCATTCAGTCCTGCTCTGAAGTTCGTTCTCTGTAAAAAAATTCAAACAATTCGCCATGCCGACAGACGAACCAGGAACTTGAACGGCGATCGACCTCGACTGAATGCCATTTCAGCGGGATCTAAATCCAAGCTAAACGATCGAACAACCATCGAACGCGATCGGTGTAACCCGAGCGATCGGGCTTGAAGAACCGGCAGCAGAGCCCAGTATTAGAACCAGAACTAAAACCAGTGCTAGAACCGGACACCGACTCCACCCTGAATTGAAGCGGCTGTATTGCTACTGTCTTTGTAAGCATCAAAAGCGATGATCGCATTGCCAAACAGAACCACGTTGCTATACGGGAAGCTGTGGTCAATGCCAGGTTGCAACACAAAGCTGGTTTGATTTCCAACCGGTGAAGTGCTTTCCTCGCTGTCTTGTAGAGCTGCTCCTAAACCAATGTAAGCATCTGTTTGCCAATTGAGTGGTACATCGTAGGAGACGGTCGGTACTAATGCGGTTGTCTCCCCGATCAGGGCTTGGGCGCGAATTGAAATCGGTACTTCCAAAAACTTGTAGCGGAAGGCGATCACCCCACCACCACTTGTTCCATCGCCTGCCGGGCCGTCCGTGACCCCAAAGGAGCCCCCAATCCCGATGTAGCTACCATAAGCAGCTTGCGCTGAAGCAGGGGTCGCCGTTGCCCATAAACCAACCCCAAGGGCAGCACCACTTAGTGCCAACGCCCTAAGTCGCCCCCATGGACTTTTCCAATCTAACCAGTTAAGCATGTGTGAGCCTCCTCAGAGTCAAACTTCAAGACTCAATTGAATTCTCCAAACGATAGCTCAGGGGGTGAGAGAAAGCCACTGTTTCAAGGGCTGAAGCTCAAAACTTCCCAGTGGAAAATGATTAATATTTTTTATGAGAAGTAAATTCAGCTAAAATCATGATGAGGTGCAATATAAGGTGCAATATAAGGTGCATTATTAAAAGCGATCGAACAAGGCGATCGAGTCAAGGACTCAAAATCTTCCAGTGGGTTCAAAGTGGATCCGAAAGCCAGCATTGATGGGTTGAGCTGTCGTGAGTGCCATGCAATGTCATGCAGTGTCATAGCAATGTCATGCAGTGTCGTGCAATAGAAAGCAAACCAGTGGAAGATAGCAATTTAGACAGTCATTTTGATTTTTGAAATGGGCAAGCTAGCAAAATGGGAATTGAATTTAATTAAAAAAGCTGTCAAAAAAACCAGTTTAAAAAATCTCAATTATCCTGGATTTATGAGCAAGCATTTGTGGGGAAGGGAAATGCGTCCAGTTCTTCTCGTTACGGCGGTTGCGGTGTTGGGATTCGGAGTGGCAGGTTGTAATTTGTTTGGCGGAGGGGATGATACCACTGTCGTTGAGCAACCTGTGGAACAACCAGTAGAAGTGCCTGTCGAAGCAAGCCCTGAGGCTTCTCCGGGTGCCCCTGCCTTTGAACAGCCGACCGTCACCCCTAAAAATGCACCACGAGGAATTTTACCGCCTGATCTGATCAGCTCGACCGATCCCAATCAACGAGTGCAACAGGTCAAAGGAGAACGATCGGATCCCTTCTCCCTGCTACCCACGACCCCCAGTGTGCAATTGGCAGAAGGAGCAACACCCCCCGCACCTGTCACGGTCACGATTCCGATCGCACCCACAACAACGAATGCGACAGCACCTACGGGTGGAGCGCAAGCGCCTGCTCGTGTTACCCCGAATACGCCCTCTCGTTCTACCCCAGAATCCAATGGTGGCAATGGCGGAACATCTCCCGGCAACAACGGTACAGCCAACGGCCCACAGAGTCCCATCAAAAACACGCCACCGCGTCCGCAACCCACCCTGGCTCGAGCAGTGAAGGTTACGGGTGTCGTGCAGGTGGGGGATCAGGTTTATGCGATCGTGAATGCGCCCAATGAGCCGACCAGTCGTTATATTCAGGCAGGGCAACGGTTAGCAGGCGGAGAAGTGCTAGTCAGACGCATCGAAACCAACCGTCCTGATCCAGTGGTGGTGTTAGAGCAGGCTGGTGTCGAAGTGGTGCGTGCAGTTGGAGAAGGCGGTGCAGCGGCCGTTTCGCCAGATGGATCGCCCGATCCAGCGACCTGATTTCGTCGCCGCAACCCTGACAAAACCCCACTGAAATCTATTGCCATATCGACCTCAAAATCTACCTCATACATCCTGTGTGCCCGAAAGCCTGGGTTGAGGGATGGCGCTGGACTATGGCAACGATTTTCAATTTTCAGCAATAAAACTTAAGCTCGTAATCAGTCGATCGCCCCAATAGACGTAGTACGCTGAAAAGCGACTGATTAAACAGTCTGGATAATCAAGTTTCGGCTTTGTTTAGTCCAGATTGATCCGTCAGAATTGATACCCCTAAAGGAAAATAATCATGGTTCAACGCGGTTCTAAAGTCCGAATCCTTCGGAAAGAGTCCTACTGGTACAACCAAACAGGTACCGTTGCATCCATTGACCAAAGTGGCATCAAATATCCTGTTATCGTCCGATTTGACACTGTTAATTACAGTGGCTACAGCGGATCTGCCAGTGGAGTCAACACCAATAATTTTGCGCTGTCGGAAGTGGAAGAAGTAGAAGCCCCCAAGGCTGCTAAATCTAAAGCTTAGCCGCTGAGCTGTTCCTGAAGCGCTGTGCCAAAGGATCTTTAAGACTAACGCTTAATTGTGCCTGAACTTCCTGAAGTTGAAACGGTTCGCCAAGGTTTAAATCAAGTAACCTTGCATCAAATTATTCACGGTGGGGATGTGTTGCTCGATCGCACCATCGCCCACCCTTTTTCATCGGCAAAATTTTTAGCCGCTCTTCAGGACACAGAGATTCACGAATGGCAGCGGCGCGGTAAATATTTGTTAGCGGCATTGGTTCATGCTGAGTCTGATCGGCCAGCCGGATATTTAGGTGTCCATTTGCGGATGACCGGGCAGCTTCTGTGGATGGCGCAAACCGAACCGCTGCCAAAACACTGTCGAGTTCGGCTATTTTTCCCGGATCAGCGAGAGCTACGATTTGTCGATCAGCGCACCTTCGGACAAATGTGGTGGGTGCCGCCCGATCGGCCGATCGCAGAGATTATGCCCGGCATGGCCCAGCTTGGCCCAGAGCCGTTTTCGGCAGAATTTTCGATCGCCTACCTGACTCAACAGTTGCAAGGGCGCAAACGTCCGATCAAAAATGCCCTGCTGGATCAGGCGTTAGTGGCAGGCATTGGCAATATCTACGCGGATGAGTCTCTGTTTTTGAGCGGCATCCAGCCTCAAACCCTCAGTGCCGATCTCACCCTGCCGCAAATTGAATGCCTCCATAAAAACATTCGCCGGGTTCTGCAAGATAGCATCAACGCTAGAGGCACGACATTCAGCGACTTTCGGGATGTGTCAGGCATCAATGGCAACTACGGCGGCATTGCCTGGGTGTATGACCGCAAAGGACAGCCCTGTCGGGTTTGCACTACGCCGATCGAACGGATCAAATTAGCCGGGCGATCCGCTCATTTTTGTCCGCAATGTCAGGGGATGGGGCAAGCAGATTGAAATCGGTTCAGGCTTCAGACAAGTTCAAGGTTTGGATCAGGGCTAGAAAACGTTGCAGGCTGGGCGTGGTATCCTGTTGTCGCCAAGCGATCGCCACTTCAGCATAGGGAGTCGGTTCGGCTAAAGGCTTGTAGACCACACCCGTGCGCTGCATGTTTTGCAGGGAAATGGGCACGATCGAAACCCCCATGCCGCCTGCGACTAAGCTGATGATGGTTTGCATTTGCATCGCTTCCTGAACAATATGGGGGCTAAAGCCCGCTTGCTGACACAGGCTGATGATCTGATCGTAGACACGCGGCGAGAGAGGACGGGGAAACAGCACAAAGGACTCACGGGATAGGCTGTCCAGGGCAATGGCGGATTGATCGATCAAGGGATGGCTTTCGGGGAGCGCCACAACCATCGGTTCCCGCAAGATCGTGGAGAGTTGGAGGGACGGATCTTCAACCGGCGGACGCAGTATCCCTAAATCAATTTTGCCTTGACGCAACCATTCGATCTGTTCATTGGTGGGCATCTCATGCAGCTCTAGCCGCACTTCCGGCACCTGGCTACGAAACGATCGCAGCATTTCCGGCAAAACACTGTAGGCAGAGGAGCTAATAAACCCGATCACGAGTTGCCCGCTTTCCCCTCGGCTCACCTGTCGCCCGCTTTCGATCGCCTGATCAAGTTGTTTGAACAGCTTACGACTTTCAAGCAAAAACACCTGTCCGGCTTCAGTTAACTGCACCGATCGCTTAGTGCGATAAAACAATTGAAACCCCAATGCTATCTCCAGTTGCTTGATTTGCTGACTCAGGGGTGGCTGGGCCATATGGAGCCGATCGGCAGCTCGACCAAAATGCAGCTCCTCGGCAACTGTGATGAAATAGCGCAAGTGACGAAGTTCGATCATGGGGGCGATTCTAGGGGTTCGATCCTGGGGGTTTGATCCTGGGATCAGGAATAAGAGTGGGATACTGCTTTTTAATACTTATTAGATATTATTTCCAGCTTAAAGATATATTGGACATTCGTTTCAGCTTCTTTGTAGAGTGAATACATGAGGCAATGGCAGGCAATGGTAAACAATGGATCATTGCTATTGTCCTGGCTCGGTATCCTTTGAGAACACTTCCACCTTGAAGCGCAGCTATGAGTAAAGGCACATTATTCGACAAAGTTTGGGATTTACATACCGTCAGCACGCTCCCCTCTGGGCAAACCCAACTCTTCATCGGACTCCATCTGATCCATGAGGTCACCAGCCCGCAAGCCTTTGCCATGCTGCGCGATCGGGGCTTAAAGGTGTTGTTTCCAGAGCGTACAGTGGCGACGGTCGATCACATTGTGCCGACCGATAATCAGGCGCGGCCATTTCGCGATGACATGGCAGAAGAGATGATGCGGGCGATCGAAGAAAATACCAAAGCCAATCAGATTACCTTTTACAACATTGGCTCCGGCAACCAGGGCGTGGTGCATGTAATCGCGCCAGAACAGGGCTTGACGCAACCGGGGATGACGATCGCCTGTGGAGATAGCCACACTTCGACCCACGGCGCGTTTGGAGCGATTGCCTTTGGGATCGGCACCAGCCAAGTGCGGGATGTGCTCGCCTCACAAACTTTAGCCCTGTCGAAGCTAAAGGTACGCAAAATCGAAGTGAACGGCAAACTGTCTCCCGGTGTCTATGCCAAAGATGTGATTCTGCATATTATCCGCAAGCTGGGCGTGACCGGCGGTGTGGGCTATGCCTACGAATATGCAGGCAGCACGTTTGAGCAGATGAGCATGGAAGAACGGATGACCGTCTGCAATATGGCGATCGAAGGCGGAGCCCGCTGCGGCTATGTCAATCCGGATCAGGTTACGTTTGACTATCTCAAGGATCGGGATTTTGCGCCCAAAGGGGTTGAGTGGGATCAAGCTGTAGCCTGGTGGCAGAGCATTCACAGTGATGCCGATGCCGAATATGACGATGTGGTGGTGTTTGATGCGGCTGAAATCTCCCCCACCGTCACTTGGGGGATCACGCCAGGGCAGGGCATTGCCGTCACCGAAACCGTGCCCACGCCCGATAGCCTCAGTGCTGCCGATCGAGAGATCGCCGCAGAAGCTTATAAATATATGGATCTTCAACCCGGAACGCCCATCCAGGGCACACCGATCGATGTTTGTTTTATTGGAAGTTGCACCAACGGGCGGCTTAGCGATCTACGAGAAGCAGCGCAAGTGGCCAAGGGGCGACAGGTGGCAGCAGGGGTGAAAGCCTTTGTGGTGCCCGGTTCCGAGCGGGTCAAACAGGAAGCCGAAGCGGAAGGTCTCGACAAAATTTTTGCTGCGGCTGGATTCGAGTGGCGAGAAGCAGGCTGCTCCATGTGTTTGGCGATGAACCCGGACAAGCTGCAAGGCAGACAAATCAGCGCTTCTTCATCGAACCGCAACTTTAAAGGGCGACAAGGATCGGCTTCGGGACGCACATTGCTCATGAGTCCGGCCATGGTGGCCGCAGCGGCAGTCACAGGTACGGTCACGGATGTGCGCGAATTGCTTTAGGTGACCCTTTTAAGCGACCCTAACCCAGCTCTCTGGAATGCCGATCGCAGAGGTTTTGATCGTAAAGGTTTTGATCGTAAAGGTTTTGATCGTAAAGGTTTTGATCGTAAATATCCCAATTGCAGATCCGTCGTTTCTCTGGCTCTATTGATTGCTTCTTATAGTACTCTAGTACTAGATTAATTCTGCTCCTTCAGTTTGTCGAGTTGAGGCTGCCGCAATGGTAATGTCCGCAGACGATCGCCTGACGACAATTGAATATCCGGATGAGGACGGTAAGCCAATGGCCGAGGGCGATATCCAGTGTGAATATCTGATCTACGCTCGCAAAACGTTACGACTCTATTACCAGTCTCGATCGGATGTCTATGTGGCTGGGAATCTGTTTATCTACTATGAACAGGGCAACCCAGAAGCCGTTGTAGCGCCCGATGTATTTGTTGTCTTTGGTGTGCCAGCAGGCGATCGGCGTTCCTTCAAAACTTGGGAAGAGGGAGATCAAACGCCAGATTTTGTGCTGGAGATCACCTCCAAAAACACTCGTAGCCAAGATCAAGGCTCCAAAAAAGGGATTTATGCATTCCTCGGCGTGAAGGAATATTTCCAATACGATCCCACCGGCGACTATCTTCAGCCCCAGCTTCAAGGGTTACGGCTGCAAGAAGGGAACTACTACCCGATCGCAACGTTCCCTCTAGAGAATGGTTGGATGATCCCTAGTGAGGTGTTAGGGCTAGATCTGCGCGTGCAAGCAGGGCAGTTGCGCTTCTATGACCCGCTTACCCAGCAAAAGCTGTTAGCCCATGAAGAGCTAGATTTAGCCCTTCAACAAACCGAGCAAGCACGCCAACAGGCAGAGCAAGCACGCCAACAAGCAGAAGCACGTGCCAATCAGGAGGCAGCCGCTCGGATCGCCGCTGAAGCCCGGATCGCTGAACTGGAGGCAAAACTGCGATCGGTTCAGCCACCGGAAGCTTGAGGGTGACTTACGATCAATTCAGTACTATTTTTCTTTTTCAGGAGATTTATTCCATGAGTCAGGTTAAATCGGTTGTAGGACGAGGCATTCCTTTAATGGGAAACGACATCGATACCGATCGAATTATTCCCGCCCGGTTTCTGCGCTGCGTCACGTTTGATGGCTTGGGTGCTCAAGTGTTTGCCGATGATCGCACCCAACTCAACGGTCAACATCCCTTCGATCAGCCCCAATATCAGGGTGCTGAAATTTTGGTGGTGAACCGTAACTTTGGCTGTGGGTCTTCGCGAGAACATGCCCCGCAAGCGATCGCCAAATGGGGCATCAAAGCCTTAGTGGGCGAAAGTTTTGCCGAAATTTTCTTTGGCAACTGTGTGGCGATGGGTATTCCCTGCGTCACGGCGAATCCGACCGATTTGCAGCAGCTTCAAGACTGGCTTGCCGCGAATCCCCAGACTGCGATCGAATTAAACCTGGAAACCCTGCAAGTCAACTTTGGCGATGCTAATATTCCGGTCACGATGGGTGGAGGAGCACGCAACATGTTTCTCAGCGGCACCTGGGATGCCTGCGGACAACTGGTGGCGCAAGCAGAGCAAATTCGCCAAACTGCGTCGAAACTACCCTACGTTGCTTGGAGTCGAGCCAGCTCAGTGTAATTGGAAGAGGGGCGCTCCGATTTGAACGGAAGGCAAAATTCAGGGCATACTGGAAATCAAGATTCAGAGGTGTAGTGGGTGGCAGCCGTCGTTTGATTCGATGCCGTTTAATTCGATGTCGTTTAGTTCGATGTCGTTTAGTTCGATGTCGTTTGGTTCAATGCCGTTTGGTTCAATGCCGTTCGATTTAATGCCGTCTGACTCGATATAGAGCAACCTAAACCATTAACTTTTACAGAGATTTCTTCAATTCGCCTTAACAACCTGTGTTTAGCAAATAGATAGTGAAAATATAGCGTATGTTTAGGCGGCTCTAAAGCTGCAAATGCTACCCTATATCGATAAATCTGGATCTGTCGAGTCTTGTACTTTTGAGTCTTGCACTTCGATCGAACTACTCCCTTCACGGATTCTAGGGCTAAACCATGATTGAGATGAAAGTCGCTGGAATTGCTTTGGATGCGGTGTCCCGTCATCCGATCGTCCTGCTGCGGGATGCCTCAGAGCGTCGCCAGTTACCCATCTTCATCGGGCAGGATCAGGCAAGAGCTATCATCAGCGTTTTGGAAAATCAAGTGCCTCCCCGCCCCCTCACCCATGACCTGATGGTGAACATGATGGAAGAGTGGGATATGGTCTTAGAGCGGGTGGTGATCCATTCCCTGCAAGACAACACCTTCTATGCGGTGCTGATGGTGCGCCAAGGCGAAACCCGCAAAGAGATTGACTCTCGCCCCAGCGATGCGATTGCAATTGCCCTCCGCACTAAAAGCCCGATCTGGGTGATGGAAGAGGTGGTGGCTGATGCTTCTATGCCGGTCGATCGGGATGCGGATGAAGCCGAACGTCAAGCTTTTCGAGATTTCCTGGCCACCCTGCGCCCCGATGATTTCAAGCAAGGTGGACGCTTCAGCAAACGTGATGAAAGCTGATTCGCGGGTTGATGCATCAGCCATCCAATCAACCATCCAATCAGCCATCATGACCTTTGCCCATGCAGTTTCGCCGTTTTGGTCGTACTGATCTCTCTCTTTCTGTGTTTTCGCTAGGCACGATGCGCTACCTGGCATCGGAGTCGATCGCCATCCAAACCGTACAGGCCGCGATCCAGCAGGGGATCAATCATCTGGAAACTGCCAGTGGCTACGGCAATAGCGAGCTGTATTTAGGGGCTGCCTTGCGTACCGGGATCGATCGCTCACAGCTTTACCTCACAACGAAAATTCCGCCCACTCCCGATCCGGATGAACTTGAACGGGGACTCGATCGATCGCTGCAACGGTTGGGGGTTGATTTTGTTGATTGTTTAGCGATCCACGGAGTCAACACAGCGGAGCATCTGGGCTGGATTGAGGATGCTGCCTGGATGCAGAGTGCTCATCGCACAGTTGGAGATGGTAGAGTGCGCCACCTTGGTTTTTCCACCCATGCGCCGCTCGAAATCATGCTGCGGGCGATTGATACCGATCAATTTGAGTTTATCAATCTGCATTACTACTACTTCAATCAACGTAATGCGGCTGCCGTGAAACTGGCTCACCAGAAAGACATGGGCGTGTTTATTATTTCACCAGCAGACAAGGGCGGTATGCTCTACACACCTCCCACCACTCTGGCTCAACTCTGTCAGCCGTTTACTCCGCTCGAACTCACCTACCGATTTTTGCTTAGCGATCCGTGCGTGACCACCCTGAGCCTTGGGGCTGCCAACCCCACCGAGTTAAACCTGCCACTGCAATTGGCCGATCGAACAGCGCCATTAACCCAGCCGGAGCTTGAGCGGTTAGACCACCTGGAAGCCTTTGGTCAAGCCCGTCTCCAAACCGATCGATGCAGCCAGTGTTATGAATGCCTGCCCTGCCCAGAAGCGATCCACATCCCCGAAGTGCTGCGGTTGCGCAATCTAGCCGTCGGCTATGACATGACTGAGTTTGGGCAATACCGCTATCGAATGTTTGAGAACGCCGGACACTGGTTTCCGGGGCGAAAAGCCAACCGTTGCACCGATTGTGGTGACTGTTTACCCCGCTGTCCAGAGCAGCTCAATATTCCTGAACTCTTGCGCGACACGCACGATCGCTTAAATGGAACCGCACGGCGGCGATTGTGGGAATAGATGAGCTTCGTCGAAAATTTTAGGGAATTGCTACCGCAGAACTGCGCGGCCGATCCAAGATCTGATAGGGTTTTAGGACATTGTTGTTCTTTCTCCGAGATTTCATGAGCGTAGCGTCGTTAAGAGGTCGAGATTTGCTCAGCATGGCAGATCTCAGCGCTGAAGAACTCACAGCCCTGCTGACCCTGGCAGCAGAACTCAAAGCCGGAAAAATCCATTTACGCTGCCCCAAAGTGTTAGGGCTATTGTTCAGCAAGGCATCGACCCGCACTCGCGTCAGCTTTTCGGTGGCGATGTTTCAACTCGGCGGGCAGGTACTCGATCTCAATGCCAGCGTGACCCAAGTGGGGCGCGGGGAACCGACGGTGGATACGGCTCGCGTGCTCGATCGCTATCTAGATGTACTGGCGATCCGGACGTTTGAACAGCAGGAATTGGAAACCTTTGCCCACTATGCCAAAATTCCGGTGATTAACGCTCTTACCGATCTAGAGCATCCCTGTCAGGTGCTAGCTGACCTACAGACCGTCCAGGAAGCCTTTGGTACTTTGCAGGGGCTAACCCTCACCTATGTGGGGGACGGCAACAATATGGCCAACTCCCTGCTGCTCGGCTGTGCGCTCAGCGGCATGAATGTGCGGATCGCCTGCCCCGATGCCTATCAGCCTGATCCGACGATCGTCCAAAAAGCGACCGAAATTGCCGCTGGGCGCTCCGAGGTCTTAATCACTGCCGATCCAGAGTTGGCTGCCAAGGGATCCCAGGTGCTCTATACGGATGTTTGGGCCAGCATGGGGCAAGAAGATGAAGCGGAAAGCCGCTTTCCTATTTTTCAGCCCTATCAAGTGAATGAGGCACTGCTTCAGTTGTCCGATCCCGACGCGATCGTGCTGCACTGTTTGCCCGCTCACCGAGGTGAGGAGATCACAGAAGCGGTTTTAGAAGGGCCGCAATCGCGCATTTGGGATGAGGCCGAAAACCGAATGCATGCTCAGAAGGCTCTACTGGCGAGCATTTTGGCAGCCGAGATCCTCTAGAACAGCGAGTTCAAGGACAAGCCTCTAGCCAGGTCTGCACATCGATCGCCAACCGCTGCCCAAGCTGGAGAAACTGCCGAATTTGCCCCAGGCTCCAGTTGGGTTTCGGGGTGGGATCATCAGAGGTTTGCCAGCGCTGGAATTGGGGTAATACTAAGCGATGCAGCCCGTTAAAATACACCTCTTGGGCCCGATCGAGCGACAGGTGAACATGCAGCCGTTCGGCAACCGTCAGCAAGCGATTCAGCCACAGCATGTCTGATTCGATGGTGTCTGAATTGGCACTTTGCAGCAGATACCAGAGGGATCGCAGCACCAACTGTTCCAGCATTTGCTTAATTTGGGGGGACTTCAGGGCGCAGTGCAGATGATCGGCCTCGGTTGCGATCGCCTCTAGCTCGCTCATGTAGCTATAGCAAAGCTGGGGATTGGTGGGCGGATAGTCGCTGGTTTCCCGATCGATCGCCTGCAACGTGGTACTGGCTCGGTGGGTCAGGGCAATCTCTGCTGCCACCTGCAACTCCTGCGGCACTTCCAACTGATCCCGGTGAAATGCCACCAAAATGCCGTAGTTATCGCGATAGACCTGCGTATAAAGCTGATCGAGCCGGGTTAAGGTACCCTGGCTGAGTAGCCGCATGATCCGATGGCGCTCTTCGGCAAACAAGTTATGCAGACCGTAGGACTGGGATCCAAAATAGCGGTTCATCGCCAGGATCGTCTGAGCCGCACTGGCCTGGGCCAGCGCCTCTAGAACGCCTTCCTTCATTTGGGTGTAAGCACGTCGCCCGGTAAAAGACTGGATACAGCAGTGGAAGTCCCAGCCTCCCAGATGTAGTACGGCAAATACCAGCGTTTTAGTTTCGCGGGTCATCTCGGACATCAGGTGAATCTGTCCGATCGCCATGGTCAATGATCCTAGCCGCTGTAACTGGTAGTCTAACTGCTGGATGTCGTAGCAGTACACCCGCTGCTCTGGTGCATAGGGCGTGAACAGCGAAGTGATCGCGTAATGAGCCGCTACCTGCTCCAAACTAATTTGGGCTGGAATCACCAACTGCCGATACACTTCTGCCCCGTTCTGGAAGCAGTCTACATTGCTGGGTGCGGCTGCCAACCGGCGAATGAAGGCTTTTTCGAGCTGGGTACCCGCCACATCGCCTGCTAGCTCGATCGCCCTAGCCGCATACCGCAAAATTTGGGTGCCTTCGGGTCGCGAGATCTCATCGAAAAACCAGCCGCAGCTTGTATACATCAGGAGAGTGTGACGCTGCATTTCCAGCAGCCGCAGGGCATCGGTGCGTTCGACGGCTGTTAACTTGTGGGATTGGTGCTGATTCAAAAACCGCTGGATCGACTCGGAACTGCGATCGAGCATCACCTGGATATAGGCATCTCTAGCCTGCCAGGGATCGCGAAACAGTTTTTTACCCTGCTCTTCATAGACCCGAACCAACTGATCTCGCAGCCAGTCCAGGCTTTCTCGCAGCGGTTTGCGCCATTTTTGCTGCCAGCCACCCCCGCCGCCGCAGCCACAGTCATCTTGCCAGCGATCGACCCCATGGGAGCAACTCCAGGCTGTGACGGGCTTCAGCTCCACTTCCCAGGTGGGAGGGGTGAGGCTGAGGTAGTGGGCAAAATTGGTTACTGTCCAGCCCCGTCGCGGGAATTCTTCGGTGAATGCATAAGCCAGGGCTTTCTCGGTACCCCCTTTATGGTGTCCGAAGGTTTCGCCATCTGTAGCGACGGCAATGAGCTGAGAGGGTTGATCACCCCGCACAGCCTGAGCAATCCGCCCGATAAAGTGGTGGGAGTTGCTCAGCACATCACTGAAGCCCATATCGCGAGAGATCGGGCCGTCGTAGAAAAAGATGTCGATGTATTTCGATCGATCAAATTCTGCGGGTTCTATTCCCGACCGATCCGTCGCTTCTACTGGGGGGTCGATCGCCGCCACTTTAGATTTGAGGTAACAGCGGTAGGGGCGGATCGGATCGATTTGGCTGCCGCCCACCTCCAGCCAGTGGGGATGGGGATGGTCTGCGGTGGGCAGCGGTCGGCAGCGCTGTGCCTGCGAAGGAGCCAGAATAATAAACCGAATTCCTTCCGCGATCAGGGCTTCCAGTGTCGGATAATCCACCGCCGTTTCCGCTAGCCATAGTCCTTCTGGGTCGCGCCCGAATCGGTTCCGGAAGTCGGCCTTACCCCAGCGAATTTGGGTGTATTTGTCCCGCTCGTTGGCCAGGGGCATAATGATGTGGTTGTAGACCTGGGCGATCGCGTTGCCATGCCCGTTGAGCCGCTCACAGCTCTTGCGATCGGCTGCCAAAATCCGCCGGTAGGTTTCCACGTCATAGCGCTCTAGCCAGCTCATCAGGGTGGCCCCAATGTTGAAGCTGAGGTACTCAAAATTATTGACGATCCCCAGCAGCTCTTCTCGATCGTTCAATACCCGCGCAAAGGCATTGGGGCGATAGCATTCATAGTGAATCCGCTCATTCCAATCATGCAGAGGGGCCGCGCTGGGCTGACGTTCGATCGCATTCAGGTAGGGATTCTCGCGGGGTGGCTGGTAGAAATGCCCATGCACCGTCACATAAACACCGTCAGCCGTTTGGTGCGGATCGATCGGTGGGTGGGTGGCTGGCAGAGCATTGAGGGGGGAAGAAAGTGCTGCATCCACCGTTCCGGTATGAGCGACCATGTCAGCTCCAAAACTAGAATGATCCGATAAGGGATTCGATCGAGTTTCAGCGACTTCTAAATTTTCAAAAGCTGCCATTATTTCCTATCCAAATACAACAGTAAGCCAATGGGCGAAAACCAATTGAGCAGGGCATTAAGCAGGGTATTTCAAACCAGGACACCTGACCATTAACACATCACGAAAAGATGAAAATTAAGAAAATCTAAAATTAAGAAAACCTATAAAAGGGTGGTATTTCAGCTTAGTTTGAAGAAGTCAAAATCAGCGTTTCGAAAACTCAATGTTGGCACCAGGTTATATGCATGATCGCAATAAAAGCTCTGGTATAACTAGATTCTAGTCTTGATCTCCTCGATATTGTTCCCAATCTTTCTCCTGGAAATCGACCTCCAAAGAGATTATATCTGCCGTGGTTCTGTATCGACTGACATTGGCACAGATTCAGTTAGCCTCCCATGCGGAAGCTTTAACCTCAACTCTAAAATGCCCTAGATGCATCTTAAACGAAACTAAAAATTAGCTTGAGAAATTAAAGATTCTCAACCAAAATGTAGAGAAACCTGCGATCAATCAAGTAAATCGCAATAGAAATGAGGCAAAAACATCAGGGATCAATTTGAACTCCCATTCAGCGAGGGTGGGGATCAATTTGATCAAGCAATGAAGGTCAAAATTACTTCGATCGGCGGATCAATGGGCCGAAATGGGTGGATCGATCCCGTCCAGCCCTATCTCTGATCTCTACCTCTGAAATTAATCAAACCTTGACATTCATAAAAATAGGGAGACCCTAAAAAAGGGAGATACTAAAAAAGGGAGATACTACGGTGCATCTCCCTGATGAAATCATTCAATTCAGACTTGCCGGTTTATAAGCCTGACAGCGCTCCCCAGGCTAAGCTTGAGTTGCGATCGGGCTACAGTCCGGCTTTAGCAGTCATCGGATTTTAGCAGTCGCTGGATTTTAGCAGTCGTCGGATTTTAGCAGTCATAGTAGAGGGCAAACTCGTAGGGGTGAGGACGCAGACGCATCGGGTTCACTTCGTTATCCAGCTTGTACTGAATCCAGGTGTTGATCAGGTCTTCAGTGAAGACACCACCCACGGTCAAGAAGTCGTGATCCTTCTCTAAGCACTCCAGCGCATCTTCCAGCGATCCCGGCGTGGAAGGAATCTTGGCCAACTCTTCCGGGCTGAGGTCGTAGATATCCACATCCAGCGGTTCACCGGGATCAATCTGATTCTTGATCCCGTCGATCCCAGCACAGAGCATGGCAGCAAATGCCAAGTAGGGGTTAGAAGTCGCATCCGGGCAGCGGAACTCCAGACGCTTCGCCTTCGGATTGTCGCCCGACAGGGGAATCCGCACCGATGCTGAACGGTTGCCTTGCGAGTAGGCCAGGTTCACCGGGGCTTCAAACCCAGGCACCAAGCGCTTGTAGGAGTTAGTGGTTGGGTTGGTGAAGGCGAGCAGGGCTGGCGCGTGCTTGAGAATGCCGCCGATGTACCACAGCCCCATGTCGCTCAGACCCGCATACTTATCACCTGCAAACAGCGGCTGACCGCCACTCCAGATTGATTGGTGCGTGTGCATCCCTGATCCATTGTCATTGAAGACCGGCTTCGGCATGAAGGTGACGGTCTGTCCATACTTGCGAGCCACGTTCTTGATGCAATATTTATAGATCATCAAGTTGTCGGCTGACTTCACCAGCGTGTCAAACCGGATCCCCAGCTCGCACTGACCGCCAGTTGCCACTTCATGGTGATGCTTTTCGATCGGTACACCGCACTCGGCCATGGTCAGCAGCATCTCGCTCCGCATGTCTTGCGAGGTGTCAGTGGGTGCAACTGGGAAATAACCCTCTTTGTAGCGGGGCTTGTAGCCGAGGTTGCCACCTTCTTCTTTGCGGCCTGAGTTCCAGCGTCCCTCGATCGAATCTACATAGTAGTAGCCTTCATGCTGATTCTGGTCAAACCGGACATCGTCAAAGATGAAGAATTCAGCTTCTGGGCCAAAGAAAGCCGTGTCTCCAATTCCGCTAGCCTGTAAATAATCGATCGCTTTCTGAGCAATTACCCGCGGACAACGCGAGTAGGGCTCACCTGTACGGGGCTCTTTAATGCTGCAAATGACGCTTAGGGTCGGCTCTTTCATGAAGGGATCGATCCATGCAGTGTCGGGATCGAGCACCATCGACATATCAGACTCATTGATGGCTTTCCAACCCCGAATACTGGAACCATCAAACGCAACACCTTCAGTGAAGCTGCTCTCGTCAATCTGATTTTCGTAAACCGTCAAGTGCTGCCAAATACCGGGCAGATCAATAAATTTGAGGTCGATCAGCTTGATGCCCTTCTCTTTGATCAAGCCTAAGACTTCTTGGGGGGTTGCCATGACTACTCCTTACAACTCGTAAGCGACTTTTTGTGGGTAAAGTCCATCTCTACTCGGAACATCTCCCGAAGCATCAATGGCTCTGATGACTGCCTGGGTTCACTGCC
The DNA here is from genome assembly GCA_025454395.1 of Elainella sp. Prado103. Lineage (GTDB taxonomy): Bacteria > Cyanobacteriota > Cyanobacteriia > Elainellales > Elainellaceae > Elainella. The sequence continues at coordinate 9,602 of JALOOM010000057.1, read as the reverse complement.
TGGGTTCACTGCCTTGATTCACAGTGAGCGATCAAACCGAGTGAGCGGTCAAACTAAGCGATCAACTACCTTGATGAACGCCAGTTTAATGAACGCCACCTGCCCCATTGATTTCAGCCGCGGCTTTCAACTCAGCAATCACCTTGCTCAAATCGGATAGGTCTACCCTGATATGAACTAGGCTTTGACACACCTGAATCATCCTAGGAACAGGACTACAGAGATTTTGTATCGTAAAATACAGTTTTCTGCTTTCCAGTCCAGTTTTCCTGACCGATCGACAATTGAAGCGCTGATTCGAGGGGATATGTCGCATTTCTTAACAATCAAACCCTTGGCTTCTCCGGTTTTGCGGGGATTCTGGCAAACGTCGCGTGATACACTAAATGGCGATTGGCAGTCTGATTTGGCAGTCTGATTGGGATCGTCTTTGATCTCAGCTCTAATCAATGGCTCTAATCAACGAATCGCGTAATCGCGCTCTGATGACTCTGATCACCTGACCTCGATGCGGTTCAGCAGCAGTGCCGTCGAGATCCAGTTCGGTACAGTGGGTTCGGTGCACAGTTGGTTCAGTGCTCCGCAGTCTCTTCAGCCGATGATCAAGTCGATGATCAAGCCGATGATCAAGTGGAGTGATTGAGCCCTGCCCTTACGCGCCATCACATAGTAAACAGACTACTGATAAAAAAGTTGGGAGACGAACTCTAATGCGGGATGCGGTGACCAGCCTGATTAAAAACTATGACACCACCGGTCGATATTTCGATCGCAACGCGCTTGATACCCTGAAGTCCTACTTTGAGAGCGGCACCGCTCGGATTCAGGCAGCAGCCGTCATCAATGGCAACGCAGCAGCAATCGTGAAGCAGGCTGGACTCCGCCTGTTCGAAGATATTCCAGAGTTGATCCGTCCCGGTGGTAATGCCTACACGACTCGTCGCTATGCCGCCTGCCTACGAGACATGGACTACTATTTACGCTATGCCAGCTATGCGCTGGTGGCTGGCAGTACCGATGTGTTGGATGAGCGAGTGCTCTATGGGCTGAAAGAAACCTATAACTCGCTGGGTGTGCCGATCGGGTCAACCGTGGTCGGGATTCAGATCATGAAAGACATCGTCACCGAACAGGTGGCTGCTGCTGGAATTGCGACCGGAGCATTCCTGGATGAGCCGTTTGACTACCTGACTCGTGAGTTGAGCGAAATTGATGTCTAGTTTGATATCTGGGTTGGTATCTAGTCATGGGTCGCTCGAACCCGGCTGTTCCGGCTCTGATCTTCGATCGCTGTTTTAGCAGACAACTGAGTTCTATTTAGCAAGAGGGATGCGTCCCGAAGGGACTTGCAATCAAATCCTGGTTCGAAAGCCCCTCGCCCGCTCTGGGAGAGGGGTTGGGGTGAGGGTAGTTTGAGTTTTGTCAGTCAATCAGGGGATGCGTCAGTTCGTATCCCTTTTTGTATATTTTGTTTTCAAAAATATCCCAAAAGAATTCAGATTTACAGTTCTCACTTCCTGTCCGGAGTTTCGTTAAAATGGCTCTATTCTCTTAGTGATTTAAGTCGAGCGTGCCTGTCGAAACCATTTATGGCCAGCTTCAAGGGTTGAAACCCAGTCAGCTTAAGCAACTTCAGCGGTTGTATCATCAGCGTTTGCCGATCGATCAGTTGGTCACTTCAGAATTTGCCCAGCGATTAGCCGCGGCCAGTACAGAAATCAACCAGCCCCTCTGTGCCTACATCAACCGACGAGGACAGGTGATTCGGGTCGGAGTGGGTACCGTCCGGCAGACGCAAATTCCGCCAACGGAGTTACCGCGCTACGGTGCCGAGCGACTGAGTGGAATTCGCTGCATTTCTACCCAACTAAAAGCGGCCTATCCCAGTGATTCTACGCTGACTGCGATGGCCTGCCAGCGCTTGGATGCGTTGGTGGTGCTGACCCTCACTGGTGGAGGATTTGAACGACGGGGCGGCGGAGCCACCGGCTATGTCAAAGAAACCTACCTGGCTCACTTGCTGCCCCATCCGGAAGCCCGCTGGACAGTCACTCCCCCCCTCAGTTTAGAAGTGCTAACCAATCAGGATTTCAATGATCTGACTGGCAGCCTGGAAGAGGAGTTTCGCCGCGAATATGTGGCTCACCAAGTGAGTGATGGGCAGGATCGGGTCTTGCTGGTGGGATTAATGACCAAGGATGTGGTAGCCCAGTCCTTTCAAAACGAATTGCGAGAACTTGAGAAGTTGGTCGAGACGGCCGGTGGCAGTGTGGTAGAAGTGCTGACCCAACGACGGATTTCGCCCCATCCCCAAACGGTAGTGGGCGAGGGAAAGGTGCAGGAGATTGCTTTGGCGGCCCAAACATTGGGCGTGTCTCTGATTGTGTTCGATCGCGATCTTTCCCCAACACAAGTACGCAATTTGGAAGGGCAGATCGGCATACGGGTGGTCGATCGAACTGAGGTGATTTTGGATATCTTCGCCCAGCGGGCCCAGTCACAAGCCGGAAAACTGCAAGTGGAATTAGCCCAATTGGAATACATGCTGCCCCGCTTGACGGGACGAGGACGAGCCATGTCTCGGCTAGGAGGTGGGATTGGTACGAGAGGCCCAGGGGAAACCAAGCTAGAAACGGAACGACGAGCGATCCAGCGCCGCATTGCTCGACTCCAGCAAGAGGTGAATCAACTTCAGGCTCATCGATCGCGACTGCGGCAGCAACGGCAGCATCAGGAAGTGCCTTCGGTAGCGATCGTTGGCTACACCAATGCGGGCAAATCGACCTTACTAAACGCGCTCACCAACGCTGAAGTCTATGCAGCCGATCAGCTATTTGCCACGCTCGATCCGACCACTCGGCGCTTGGTCATCACCGATCCGGTCACTGAACAGCCTTTGCCGATCGTCCTCACCGACACCGTTGGCTTTATCCATGAGTTGCCACCAACCTTAATGGATGCCTTCCGCGCCACGCTGGAAGAGGTCACTGAAGCGGATGCTCTCCTGCATGTGGTTGATCTCTCCCATTCGGCCTGGCAAGAGCAGATTCGATCGGTGATGAACATCTTGAAGCAAATGCCCCTTACGCCTGGCCCGATCTTACTGGTGTTTAACAAAGTCGATCAAGCGGATGGTGATGCCCTCCGGTTTGCCCAGGAAGAGTTTCCGCAGGCGCTGTTTATCTCGGCGGCTGAACGATTGGGGCTAGAAACCCTCCGACAACGGATTGCCCAACTGATACGCTATGCCGTCTCAATGCGATCCTCCTAGGTTAGATCGATCAGTCTCGATCGGTTGGGTAAAATCAAGCGAGACAACACAAAGGGCTGACTGTACATCTAGCCTCAGGCTGAAAGCAACCGCAGTAGAACGGAGCCTGGACAGAAAGCTTTTACGCAGTTTTCACAGAGGCAAATCGTTATTTTATCGCGCCTTTACAGCTTAGGATCTCACTTCTTGTTAGTCTCTCTATATAGAGTCAATGCAAGGGTAGATTCAGAACGGTGAAAGGTTGCGAGGTATCAATAGATGTTTATCGAAGCCGCAAACTACAACAGTTTGGGCAATTTGTTGTGGGAAAGGGTTGCTAGTGTGAATGGTGCCTTTCCCAGGCGATCGGATCCATCTTTTTGAGACTGAACCAACGCAGCAGCAGTTGCAAAGTCGCTCGATTGTTTTCATGGGCAATCTACTGGGTAATCTACTGAGTAATCGAAATTCCCAGATTGCATTGATTGAATTGGAGTTCGTCTACACCGAATTTTGTCATCTCATAGAGAGGTAGGTGCATGAAAGCAGTCATATTGGCTGGTGGCTTAGGAACTCGTTTGAGTGAGGAAACAACGATCAAGCCTAAACCGATGGTTGAGGTAGGCGGGCAGCCAATTCTTTGGCACATTATGAAGATTTATTCGTCTCATGGTGTTAACGATTTCATTATCTGTTGTGGCTACAAAGGGTATGTAATCAAGGAATATTTCGCTAACTATTTTTTGCGCATGTCAGATGTTACGTTTGATATGCGATTTAATCAAATGAATATCCATGCGGGCAACGCAGAACCATGGCGAGTGACTCTGGTGGATACAGGTGAAAATACGATGACCGGGGGTCGTCTCAAACGAGTTCGTGAACATATTGGTAACTCGACTTTCTGCTTCACTTATGGGGATGGGGTTAGTAATGTAGATGTCACAAAGCTGATCGAATTTCATCGGCAAGAGAAGACGCTGGCAACCCTGACTGCGGTGCAACCCCCTGGACGCTTCGGTGCCATTTCTCTTGGTAAAGAGCAAACTCGGATCGAACAGTTTCATGAAAAACCAACTGGTGATGGAGCCTGGATCAATGGTGGCTATTTTGTTTTAGAGCCTGAAGTGATCGATTACATCACAGATGATTCGATCATGTGGGAAAACGAGCCACTCACTAAGATCGCTCAAGATGGACAACTCTCGGCTTATCGTCATGATGGTTTCTGGCAACCCATGGATACACTGCGGGACAAAAACTATCTAGAGGATCTGTGGAAGAATAATAAAGCACCGTGGAAAACATGGTAGTAGCTGTTTAGGATGGCGTAACTGTAATGCCAAAGGTGATTGGCACAGAACAGTTCAGACAACTTTTTAATTTGAAGGTGGCAAACCCTATGTATGACTTTGCGATCATCGGTGGTGGCATCGTTGGTCTATCGACTGGAATGGCATTAGGAACTCGTTATCCCGATGCAAAAATTCTAGTGCTAGAGAAAGAGAGCCGCTGGGCCTTTCATCAGACCGGCAACAACAGTGGTGTCATTCACTCCGGGGTTTATTACAAACCCGGTAGCTTCAAGGCGAAGTTTTGCCGGGATGGCTGCCAATCGATGGTAGAGTTTTGCCAAACCCACCATATTCCCCATGAAGTTTGCGGCAAAGTCATTGTGGCCACGGAAGCCCATGAACTCCCCTTGCTGGAAAACCTCTATCAACGCGGATTACAAAACGGCATTCCGGTAGCTCGTATCACGGCCGAAGAAGTGAAAGAGTATGAGCCCCATGTCAATTGTTTGGCTGGCATCCGCGTCTTCTCAACCGGCATTGCTGACTATAAGCAGGTCTGCCTCAAATATGCCGAATTGATCGAGCAACAAGGTGGCGATCTCCGCCTGAATACGAAAGTTGAGAAAATTGTCTCCATCCCCAACGGGAAAGTTTTGGAAACCAATCAGGGCAAATTTGAAGCCCGATTTGTGATCAATTGTGCCGGGCTGCACAGTGATCGCGTTGCTAAATTGGGCCAGGTCGATCCCCAAGCTAAGATTGTCCCTTTCCGCGGGGAATACTATGAGCTAACCCCCGAAAAGCGCTATCTGGTGAAAGGGCTGATTTATCCTGTACCGAACCCTGATTTCCCCTTCCTGGGGGTTCACTTCACTCGCATGATTGACGGGAGCGTCCATGCGGGGCCGAATGCAGTCCTGAGTTTGAAGCGTGAAGGTTATAAAAAGACCGATTTTGATCTGCGAGACTTTGCAGAAGTGATGGCATACCCTGGCTTCTGGAAGTTGGCGGCCAAACATGCAGATGAAGGAATTCAGGAAATTATTCGTTCGTTTAGCAAAGCCGCCTTCGTGAGAAGCTTGCAGCGTTTGATTCCAGAAGTCCAATCTGCAGACTTGGTGCCGACCCATGCCGGTGTGCGGGCTCAAGCCTTGATGAATGATGGCAAACTGGTCGATGATTTCCTGATCATGCCAGGGGAAAACTCAGTCCATGTCTGTAATGCGCCCTCCCCAGCGGCAACCTCCTCGATCGAAATTGGTAAGGCGATCGTCGAACAGGTACCCGCACCCACCCATCTCAAGTCAACCCTGAACGTTTAGGCTGTATTCCCCAGCTCGATCGGCCGTATTCCCCCGAATCTATCAACCTATCGGAAAGAAATTCATGAAAGTACTTGTTACCGGCACCGAAGGCTATTTAGGCTGTTTATTTGCCCCTCTCTTACTTGAACGCGGCCATGAAGTGACTGCCGTTGATACTGGCTTCTACAAAGTAGGTTGGCTCTACAACGGGACGGAAACCACCGCTAAAACCCTCAACAAAGATATCCGTCACATTAGCCTGGAGGATCTCCAGGGCATTGACGCGATCGTTCACATGGCTGAGTTGTCTAACGATCCGACGGGTCAGTTGGCTCCTCACATTACCTATGAAATCAACCATAAGGGATCGGTGCGGTTGGCAGAATTAGCCAAGCAAGCAGGTGTACGACGCTTTGTTTACATGTCCTCTTGCAGTGTCTATGGTGTTGCAACCGAGGGAGATGTGACGGAAGAGTCAGCCATCAACCCCCAAACCGCCTATGCCGAATGTAAGGCGCTGGTGGAACGCGATGTCAAGCCCATGGCAGACGATGACTTTTCACCCACCTTTATGCGGAATGCCACTGCCTTTGGGGCTTCCCCTCGGATGCGGTTTGATATCGTGTTGAACAACCTGGCGGGTTTAGCCTGGACAACCAAAGAGATCAAAATGATCAGCGATGGTACCCCTTGGCGACCCCTCGTCCATGCACTTGACATTGCCAAGGCGTTAATTTGCGTATTAGAAGCCCCTCGTGATGTGGTTCACAACCAAATCTTCAACGTGGGTGATACCACCAACAACTATCGCGTGAAAGAAATTGCCGAGATCGTAGCGGAAACCTTCCCTGGCTGTCAGCTTAGCTTTGGCGACCAGGGTGCAGACAACCGCAGCTATCGGGTTGCCTTTGAAAAGATCAATACCCAACTGCCTGGCTTCAAGTGCGAGTGGGATGCTCGTCGCGGTGCCCAGCAGCTTTATGAAGTGTTCCGCCAAATCGACATGACCCAAGAGGTATTCGAATCCCGTGGTTTTACCCGCCTCAAGCAGTTGGAATACCTGATTCGCACGCAGCAAATTGACAAAGATTTCTTCTGGAGCAAGCCATGATTTTTACTGAAACGAAACTTAAGGGTGCCTTTATCCTCGATCTAGAGCTGCGTGCAGACAATCGAGGTGCCTTTGCCCGCACCTTCTGCATGAAAGAGTTTGAAGCTCACGGTTTGAAACCCACGGTGGCACAGTGTAACCTTTCCTACAACTACAAAGCGGGGACGCTGCGCGGTATGCATTACCAGGTTCCCCCTGCTGCTGAAACCAAGTTGGTTCGTTGTACTAAAGGGGCGATCTACGATGTGATTATCGATCTGCGTCCGGATTCGCCGACCTATTTGCAACATATTGGAGTAGAGCTGACGGCAGAAAATCACCGGGCGCTTTATGTGCCAGAAATGTTTGCCCATGGCTATCAGGCATTGACCGATGGGGCAGAGGTGGCTTACCAGGTTGGTGAATTTTATACCCCCGGCTATGAGCGTGGCATTCGTTACGACGATCCGACATTCAAAATCGAATGGCCGATGCCGATCACGGTAATTTCTGACAAAGATGCCTCCTGGCCAGCTTTTGAAGCTGTTACTGTCACTGCATAGCTGTCACTGCATAGCTGTCACTGCATAGCTATCACTGCATAGCTGCCACTGCATAGCTGCCACTGCATAGCTGCCACTGCATAGCTGCCACTGCCCTGCATGAACTAACAACCGGATAGGTCAGTAGGTAAATCACAAGATGAATTAGCGAGTGAACTAGCAGGTGACCTAACAGGCAAGCGGGCAAGCTCAGGAAGCGCATAACGATTTCTGCTTTTGTGGGGGAGACGATCCCCCATCCATTCTTAGGAGTTTTTCATGATTATTGTGGATACTGCCCTGAAGGCACGTGCCGAAGCGGGCAACCCGGTGCGGGTCGGGATGATTGGTTCGGGCTTTATGGGACGAGGCATTGCGAATCAGATTGCCAACTCGGTTCCAGGGATGGAGTTGGTTGCGATCTTTAACCGCAGCGTCGAGAAAGCAAAGCGAGCCTACAATGAAGCGGGCATTGAGAACGTGCGGGAAGTCAACACAGTGGCAGAACTGGAAGACAGCATCCGTCGTGGTCAATATGCCGTGACCGAAGATGCCATGCTGCTGTGCCGTGCCGCAGGTATTGATGCCCTGATCGAAGTGACAGGTGCGATCGAGTTTTCCGCCCATGTGGTGTTGGAAGCCTTCAAGCACAAAAAGCATGTGGTGTTAATGAATGCCGAGTTAGATGGCACGCTGGGCCCGATCCTGAAAGTTTATGCTGATCAAGCAGGTGTCATTTTATCCGCTTGTGATGGTGACCAACCGGGCGTGCAAGCGAATCTCTACCGCTTTGTCAAGAGTATTGGACTGACTCCCCTACTCTGCGGCAACATTAAGGGTCTGCAAGATCCTTACCGCAACCCCACCACTCAAGAAGGCTTTGCCAAACAGTGGGGACAAAATGTTTATATGGTCACCAGCTTTGCCGATGGTACCAAGATTTCCTTTGAGCAGGCGATCGTTGCGAATGCGACCGGGATGACCGTGGCTCAGCGTGGCATGTTGGGCTATGATTTTCGCCTTCATGCAGAAGCCCTCACCGAGCAGTTTAACCTCAACTACACGGGTCACATCGACGATCTGACTAAAATGTACGATGTGGATCAGCTCAAGGAACTGGGCGGCATTGTAGATTATGTGGTGGGTGTAAAACCCGGCCCCGGTGTCTTTGTCTTTGGTACGCACGACGATCCCAAGCAGCAACATTACCTCAACCTCTACAAACTGGGTGAAGGGCCACTCTATAGCTTCTATACCCCCTATCACCTCTGCCATTTTGAAGTGCCGCTGTCGGTGGCTCGGGTGGTACTTTTCCAGGATGTGATCTTGGCTCCTCAGGGGGCTCCTCAAGTTGATGTCGTGGCAACAGCCAAAATTGATCTGAAGGCGGGTGAAACGATCGATGAAATTGGCGGCTACATGACCTACGGGCAATGCGAAACTTCTCCCATTACCCAGGCTGAGCGGCTATTGCCCATGGGCTTGGCAGAAGGCTGTAAGTTGAAGCGGGATATTCCACGCGATCAGGTTCTCACCTATGATGATGTCGAATTGCCAGCAGGACGGTTGTGCGACAAACTGCGGGCAGAACAAGATGCCTACTTCGCCTCCGCCATGGTGCAGCTAGCAACGGTGTAGACACCGGAAGCGACATCTCAGCAGCCGAATCCCCCTCAACGTTGTCCATCACCCGCCGCAGAGGCTCGCGAACTCTGATCAACGATCGTCTCAGCGGTTGGGTGCATGGGCGTTTTATGTAGCTGGGCGTTGCATAGTAGAGGGATAATGCTTACGGATGTAGGACAATGGCGTGGAATATGTGGGGGATTGAACGAGTCATAGGGGTTCACCATACGACTGTCATTGACTGGGTCAAGCAGGTTGGAGAACATTGCATCAGCCCGATCGATCGTGCGATATGTAGAAACAACTCTCGATCCCCCTTTGTCCTATGCGCCTCTCCCAACTTAGCCTGATTTGTTCAATCGCCTGTGGGTTGAATTTAATCCCGATCGTTCTGCCAATCGACTCGATTAACACCGAAACCGGGCAGCCCATTTCTAGCGATCAACTCGATCACCCCTATTACTGGGCACCGTTTATTTTGATCAGTAATGGCCT
>JALOOM010000056.1 GCA_025454395.1 Elainella sp. Prado103 | reverse complement strand
CCTGGTTCGAAAGCCCCTCGCCCGCTCTGGGAGAGGGGTTGGGGTGTAGCTTGCTTCTGCGTAGCAGTGGGTAGTTTGAGTTTTGTCAGTCAATCAGGTAAATAACTCAGATCAAATTAATATGAGCTTGCGTAGAATCAATTCTTGCTGGGCAAGGGGCTGAAGCCTTTGGTTCTACTCAGCTTCACAGAGAATTGGGATCAGTATTTATCTTTCCGTCTACTGGAGCCACCATGAGTAATTCGATCGAATGGACTGCTGAGGCAGAAGCTTGTCTAAAAGAAATCCCTTTTTTTGTTCGTCCTGCTGCTCGTAAGAAAATCGAAAAATTTGCCCAAGAACAGGGGATCGGTCAGATCACGGCTGAGGTTTATGCACAGGCTAAGCAAAAATTTGGCTCCTAGGAGGGTCTCCCCAAAGGATCTCCCAATCTGATAGATAATAATACTGGTGTCTACATATGTGATGACAGAGCTTATATTTACTGACATCTACCATGTGATGATCTTTTTCATATATTCCTATATACTATCCCTGTGGCAGTATATCCGCAGCAATAGGTCACAACGTATTTAATATGATGCATAACGACAATCTTTAGGAGTGGATCGGATACTGAAATATTGATTCTCCCCAATCGGTAGGGTAAGGAGAACCAAAGCAAGGACGAGTGGATCAAAGCGGTATGAGCGGTATGATCTGAGTAGGATGATGATCCTAGTGGGATCCTAGTATGCTCAAAGAACCATTCATTAACACAGCTTGAGTCAATTGGCCAAATTCTATCCAGCAAAGCGAGATCCCCGCCTGGTCGGTAGCCTCCAACGTCTTACCCCCTGGCTATTGCGATGGTTTTATCAGGTCGAACTGGTGCTGAGCACTGAACCCAGCGTACCGCTGGCAATTCTCCAGGATCACCCCTGTCTGCTGCTCTGTAACCACCCGACCTTTGTTGATCCCATGGTGATGTTTTTGTTATCTGGGGTGGTGCAACGATCGTTCTACTATCTGGCTGCCCATGAGCGGTTCGGTGGATTAGAGGGTTGGCTATTTCAACGGATCGGGGCCTACTCAATTCGCCGGGGACAAGCCGATCGCGACAGTATTGCCTATACCTTAAAGCTACTGACCCAAACCGATTGCAAGCTGGTAATTTTTCCAGAGGGCGGCTGCTCTTTTCAAAATGATACAGTGATGCCATTTCGACCGGGTGCGATCCAGATGGCCTTGCAAGCGCTCTCTAAAATTGAAGATCGGGATTTTTATGTGGTGCCGATCAGCCTCAAATATCGATATACCGGGCAAATGACCCCGATTATTGAAAAAACTCTCCGAAAGTTAGAACAAGCCCTCCAAGTGCTGCCCCAAGGTGGTTACTACGATCGATTGCGTCGCGTTGCCGCGGCTGTAATGCAACGATTTGAACAGGAGTATGGTTTAGATTATTCTGCCACTCATCCGGAACTCACTGACTGGAATCAGCGGATTATCCGTCTGAAGTCCCAAGTGCTGAGCCAATGTGAACAGCGGCTTCAGTTAAGTGCAAACCCAAATGAACCCAACCGTGAACGGGTATATCGAATTCAACGAGCGATCGAAACTCGGAGTTTAGCTGGGGAGAAGGGAGAGATTGCAGTGAATGCAACAGGTCATCAAGTGAACAATAAATCTGATTACAATTCTCCTAATCATTCTGGCAATCATCCAGGAGAGAATCTATTAGCGGGTGGGGAAGATTGGGAGATGATGCGGCGATCCCTCTCCCGGGTCTTAAACTTTGATGCGATCTATGACGGCTATGTGGCTGAACGTCCCACGCCAGAACGGTTTTTGGACACCCTGACTCGTCTAGAAAGAGCCGTGTTTGAAATTGACCAACCGTCGGCCAAAGGGTATCGGCAAGCATTTCTGCGGATTGGGCAGCCTGTAAATCTGAGGCAATATCGGCAAGTCTATCAGCACGATCGCACTGCCACTGTTCAGGATCTGACCCATCAACTTCAGCAGACTGTACAGCGGAATTTAAACACGCTGTCAGAGGCTACCGCAAGAGATATTTCATGGTAACTGAAACACTCGCAACATCGGGTGAAAACTCAAACGCTGCCTTTTCAAACGAAGGAGCCCCTTTCCAAATGCGAGGATTACCCGAAAAGCCGATCCCTTCTTTGGGAATTCCTAACGTGTTGCAGTTGAGTTTGCCATCCATATTTTCATCATGATGAACCGCAATCGCGTAGAAGCCATGGGGCAGGTTGGGGAAGGTAAGGGTCAACGGCTGTTCGGTGATGGCAAAGCAGCCCGATCGGATGGCCTGATCGGGATCATTGGGAAAGCCAAGCGAGCTACTGAAGAGGGCCACACAAACTACCCCGTCCTCGTTCCGCAAATCAGCAAGTTCGACGATCAGAGTGGATCGCTGTTGACCCAGGGTAGGGGTAGCAGTTGAAGAGGTGGTTACAGCGCGAGGAGGAAGTTGCACAGCGTAAACTCCACAGCAGGTTATAGAAACCTTTATACCTCAACTGGTGGTTTTTCGGAGGAGATTGGCTGACAGTCTTGGATTAGTTGAGGAGTCTTGCAGACATAACTTGAGCAGTCCAGAGGCTTAAGCCCCCGGTTACGGACATCAGGCTAGTTACAAGCTTGCTGCCCCTAGCTCAACCCCCAGCTCAGCCCTGAGACTGAAATTGTCCGATCGCCTCAATCAGTCGATCGATTTCTGCCTCGGTTGTCAAATAATGCACGCAGGCCCGCACACAATCCGGATCCAGAATGGTGCGTAGCAGCAAGCCCCGCTGTTCTAGAAACCGCACCAGCCGATCATGTTGATTGCCGGTGCAGCCATTAATCTGAAAGGAGACCAGCCCCGCTTCGGGCGGTGTGGTTTTTAAGCAGGTAATCCACCCCAGTTCGTTTAACCGTTGCCATAGCACTTGGCTGAGCTGGCGCAGTCGTTGATAGCGGGCTTCGGGTGTGCCCCACTGTTGATGGGTAGCGATCGTTGCTTGCAAAGCCGGATAGAGCACAAAAGCAGATGTGGCGATCTCGTAGCGGCTACCGTCGGGTTGCCAGCCGGTGGGATGCCCTGCTGCATTTTTGGTGACACTCCGCCAACCGATAAAAGTCGGGTGTAGGCTCGATCGCGCTTCAGCCGAAACATAAAGCCCACCCACGCCAGCCGGGCCACACATCCATTTGTGCCCTGTGAAGGCATAGAAATCAACCTCCCAAGCATCCAGATCCAACGGCAGCATTCCCACCGTCTGAGCTGCATCCACCATCACCCGCACGGGCTGCGATCGACTGTGACAGAGCCGGATAATCTCTGCTAAGGGTAAGACCTGCCCCGTATTCCACAGAACGTGGCTCAGAACAACCAAGCGAGTGTTGGGCCGCAACGCCGCCTCAATGTTTGCCACGGGATCCCCCTGATTGAGGGTGTCCATCAAGCCACAAAAGCTGATCTCCACGCCAAATCGCCGTCCAATTTCATAGGCTGCCGCCACAATACCGGGATGCTCACAATCACTCAACAGCAGATGATCGCCTGCCTGCCAGTCATGCCCCCACATGGCAATATTGCAGCCCACCGAGACATCTTCCGTCAAGGTCATGGTTTCGGTCGGCACACCAACCGCCGCTGCCAAGGTCGATCGCAACTCATCGGCCTGTCGCGTAATCCACTGGTTCACAGTGGTGGAGAAGGGCCCCGTTTGCTGCATGAAAAGATTGGCGTGCTGAATCGCTTCTAACGCTCCGATCGGCATTGTTCCTTGACCGCCGTAGTTGAAATAGGACTGGTGAGTCAGGGCAGGAAATTGTTGACGGTGCTGTTCAATAGCAGAAAGGGAGGAGGTCATGGTAGCAAAGGGCAATGAACGACAGTGATTGAACTTCAGTTTAAGATTACTAATTTAAGATGACTGAGATGACAATACAGTTTTAAGATGATGCAGCAGGCAAATCGGTCACAATCCCTCTTTTGGGTTGCCATTCATTGCATAAACTATTAAATTCAGTAATAGCAGTCGATATAATTCGATATAAAACGATACAGTTTAACGATATAACCTTCAGTTCACTGTGCCATCATGAGCTGCTATAAGCGGCTTTGTTGCTATGGATGATCGATCGGTGTGTTCAGTTGCAATGAGCGTTGATCAGCAAGAACAGCTCGAGAGGGGGGGGTTAATGCGCTTCCGTCGTCCTGTCTGGCACAGGCAGGGTTTCCTTGTCTGTTAGCCCTCACCGCCCCAATTGGCCGGAGGCTGAGGGAGTATCACCAGCCTTCTCAATTTTTGCGTCTAATGTCACCCTGAATCCGATCGCTGCACCCACCGCGTCTCAGCTTTTACCCCTGCCCTCTGTACCGCTCCAATCGCCGACTGACGGGATTTGGCTAACCGATGACCTCCTATTTCAACATCAGCGCTGCCAGCGTCGAGCATTTCTAGAAACCTATGGCGATCCAGTTTTACGGGATCCTCCCAGTGATTATTTGGCAAAACTGCGGCAGGATAGCATTGCCCATCAGCGCTTAGTACTGGCTGATCAACCAGTGCATCAGCCTGGGTATACCCGTCGTGATTGGGTGAAGGGAGCCGCAGAGACGCGAGTACTGATGGAACGAGGGGTCGATCGGATTGCCGAGGGGGTGTTATTAGTCGAGCTGGATAACGGGCTTCGACTCGTTAGCTGTCCCAATTTGCTGATTAAACAACCGGGAGCATCCATTTTTGGAGACTGGATCTATACCCCGGCTGACATCCGACTGGGGAAGCGCCCCAAAATGGATTATCAGATCGTAGTGGCCTTCCATGCCTATGTTTTGGCCGCAGTGCAGGGGGCTTGGTCAGAAACTGGCTGGCTGATGCTGCGACAACGGGGATCCTATGCAGTCAACTTGGCGGAGATGGTGCCTCGGATGCAAGAAGTGTTGCATGACTGTGTGCAAACGCTGGTGCAGTCGGTAGCCCCAGAGGTATTTATTGCCCATAATCGCTGCGATCTCTGTCAGTGGTTCAGCCATTGCTATGGGCTGGCTCAAACCGATCGCCATCTGTCGTTATTACCTGGTGTCACGCCCAGCCGCTACACTCACCTCAAGGCACTGGGGTTGACCACCGTTGAAGCCTTAGCGTTTGCGAATCCCAAGCAGCTTGAATCGTTGCCCGGTTTTGGTGTACCCGTCGCCCATCGCCTCGTGCGCCAGGCCCGATCGGTGCTTTACAACCAAGCACTTCCCGATTGCGATGAACCCTTGACCGCCGCTGATCTAGTTGCTCCAGTGGAATTACCCACCGCTCCGATCGAACTCTATTTCGACATTGAAGCGGCACCCGAACAGAATCTGATTTATTTACATGGAGTATTAGTAGTGGATCGGCTGGCTCAAACCGATACTTTCTATCCACTGTTGGCTGACTCAATCGAAGATGAAGCACAGATTTGGCAGCAGTTTCTGGATCTGGTTGGGCAATATCCCAATGCTCCCATCTTCCACTTTTGCCCCTATGAAGTTCAGACGGTCAAGCGGTTAGGGGAATACTACCAGACTCCGATCGAGCAGATTACGCCGTTGCTGAGCCGGTTTGTCGATTTGCATGAGCGGGTAACTCGTATTGCGGTGCTACCTGTAGAAAGCTATGCTCTGAAACCGATCGCCAAATGGCTGGGCTTCAATTGGCGTGATCCAGAGGCGAATGGGGCTCAATCGATCTACTGGTTTGCCCAATGGATGGAAACCCGGGATTCTCGCTACTTGGAAGCTATCTTGCGCTACAACGAAGATGATTGTCGGGCAACTTATCGGGTTAAGGACTGGTTGACCCAATTTTGCGGACTCGTCTAGTGACTCGTTAATTTTAGTGACTCGTTAATTTTAGTGACTCGTTAACGCGCATTCCATCGTTGCGCCTCCAGTTTGGCTTGCAGTTCGGCTTTAATTCGACTCAGAATTGAATCCTCATCCAGAGAGGTCAAAATGCGATCCACCACGGCTTTTGGCCCATCTGGCCCCCAAGTTGCTCCATTGGCCAGGTAAACTTTGCTAATTTGCCCGATCCGATAGGAGGCGATTCCACCAATGCTGGCTTGGGTCAGGGCGATCGGTACATAAGGCGTAAGAGAAACTCCACCTGTGGCAGGCGCTGTAACTCCCAACAATCCTTTGAGGGAACCTAAACCCAAAATGCCCAACAGTTCGGTTGCTGTAACGGTGCCCATGTTAATCAAGATTTTTTGCAGCAGTTCGATCGCGCCTTGCTGACTCAGCGAAATGCCATAGAGGCGAGATAGGGTGAGAATGAGCGCACTATCGATCAATAAACTGCTAAAAATATCCAAGACCACAATCGGATTGAGGGCAATCGCGACGGCTTTCGTCATCACTGCGCTCCAGATCGCCTGATCCGCACTGCGATCCCGGATCATCAGCTTGCGTTGAACCACTTGTTCATTCACATCATCCGCAAACAACATGGTGTTGAGCGCTACCAAAGCTTTGCCTTCCCGTTGCAAGATTTCCAAAATTTTCAGCTTCAGATCTTCTACTTGCGCCGCACCTCGACTCAACTGCCGGGTGATTTGCCCATCTGCTTGATGAGTTACCTGATAAACCAAAGGAGAAGCAGCAGCCATGACAATTTCATCGGGAGAAAGTAACTCTCGCACTCGCTGGTCTCGAATGGTTTCGTAGACGGTTTGACGATCGTTGGGAGGATATTGATCGATCTTATTAAAGACCAGTAGGATCGGCTTGCTCGCTCGCCGTAGTTCAGACAAAGCAGCAAATTCAACTTGAGTGATATCCCCAGCAACCACAAACAAAATCAGGTCAGCCTGTTTGGCTAACTGCCGAGCCATCGCCTCCCGCATTTCTCCATCCACTTCGTCAATGCCTGGGGTATCGATGAGTTCAATGCGCGAATCTCCCACTCCTGGTAACTGCACTCGCACCAAGGATTCAGAACTACCTGCCACGGCTTCTTCCGTCACTTGCCACGCGGCACTTTGGACGGCTTGAGTAACTCCATGGATCGGTCCCGTGGCAAACACTGCTTGCCCCAGCAATGCATTCAGCAACGACGATTTGCCTCGCCCGACCATGCCAAACACAGCAATGTGAATCACTTGCCGATCGAGCTTATCGAGCATCAACTCCAGACTCAGCAATTCGGTTTCTAAACCTGTCCGTTCTCTGGCGGTTAGATCCAAACGATCGACCAGTTCATGGAGCACATCTTGAGCTTGGCGGTAGTTGAGTTCAGCCTGGATTTCGTTCAACTCCGTCAAAATTGACGAGAGGGCCGGGGAAGAAGATAGCTGGGTCGGATCAAGGCTGATGCGATCGGATTGCTCCGAGGCAGAACCAGACTGGGCTTTGGACTCGAAGCCAGGGTTTACCTCCGGCTCTAATTCAAGTTCTATGACAGCTTCCGGATTGAACTCAACAGGCGACCCAGACTCGAATTCAGCCTCAGCCAGTTGCGACACATCAATGCCGACCCAATCTAAATCAGAATGATTAACGTTCCGAGCTAGATTCTGAAGTGCATGATCAGATTGATCGGCTACTTGCTTCTGATCAGGATTCACTGCTGCGTTATGCCCACCTGTGAGGTTTTCCTGAACTGGCCAAGGCTGGGCCAATTTGGAGCGATCCGACTGCTCCGATGAGGCTTCTGATGGAACTGCGGATGGGGTAGGCTCCGATCGAGATTGCTCTGACTCTGGCTGACTCAACTTATCCCTCCTGACTGGGAGAGTCACGCGGAATATGATCAATTATTGCAGATATTGCAGAGTGGCTAACTTAACCACACAACTCACGCTAAAACCTGGGTGGCACATCCGATCGCCCCCTCATTCGTTCAAGCGCATCGATCGACTAGATTACAAGACAATAGTCATGAGGCTAGAGTCATGAAGCTAGACAGAGACTAGATTAGTCGCGCAATTAAAACCAAGAACTCAAATCAAGAATGCCTGATAGTAAATGCCTGATAGTAAATGCCTGACAGTGAATACTTGACAGTGAATACCCTGACAGTAAATGCCCTGACAGTGAATGCCTAGCGTCTTCGTTCTTGCAGCTTACGGTAAACATCTCTGAGGTCAACTTGATGATGAGCCAGTGCAACTAACGTATGATAAAACAAATCAGCCACTTCACCCGTGATCGCATCTTTTTCATTATCTTTAAATGCCATCACCACCTCAGCCGTTTCTTCACCAATCTTCTTGAGAATTTTGTTGTCTCCACCTGCTAACAGTTTGCAAGTATAGGATTCAGGATTAGGATGGTCGCGTCGATCGCAGATTACCTCAAAAACCTGAGATAGAGTATCTGCTGGAGGAGCCTGAATGGTGCCGTCAATTTGGTGAAAACAACTGCGTTCTCCAGTGTGGCAAGCAATGTCACCGATCTGTTCCACCGTCACCAGAATGGCATCACTATCACAGTCATACCGAATTGACTTCACCTGTTGCAAATGTCCTGAAGTAGCCCCTTTATGCCAAAACTCTTGACGCGATCGACTCCAAAACCAGGTTTCATGCGTTTCTAGGGTTTTCTGTAACGATTCTTGATTCATCCAGGCCATCATCAGCACTGTGCCGTCCAGATAATCTTGCACAATAGCAGGGACTAAGCCTTGTTCGTTGTAGCGAATTTGGTCGATCGGGATAGGCAAATGCAGTTCGGTCGCTGACATAATTGAGAAAAATTAAGAGAGGAGGAGCGCCGATCAGACGCACCATGATCATTATTGACGATCTTGACCCAATTGGTAATCTTGACCTCGGCCTTGACCCAACTGGTAATTTTAACCCAACTGGCAATCTTGCCTCCTTCAGGGTTACCTGTTTCAGGAAAGGGGAATCAAATTAAGGACAGGTTCGCCGTGGAACCGTTCGCGATTTACGATAGAAAAAGTGAGTTTTTGCACTGATGCCAGGAGGAGTCAACTCGCCAGTACGGGCGTTCAAATCTGTGGGCGGTCAGCCGATCGTATTCGATCGAGTCAAAGGGGCTTATATTTGGGACGTAGATGGCAACCAATATATTGACTATGTGGGCACTTGGGGACCGGCAATCTGTGGTCATGCTCACCCTGAAGTGTTGGCAGCCCTGCATGATGCGCTAGACAAAGGCACCAGTTTTGGAGCCCCTTGCTATCTCGAAAACGTTTTAGCCGAAATGGTGATTGATGCGGTGCCCAGCGTTGAAATGGTGCGCTTCGTCAACTCTGGTACAGAAGCTTGTATGGCTGTGCTACGGCTGATTCGCGCTTTTACTGGGCGAGACAAAATCATCAAATTTGAAGGATGCTATCACGGCCATGCCGATATGTTTCTGGTCAAGGCTGGCTCAGGTGTAGCTACGCTAGGATTACCCGATTCTCCTGGTGTGCCTAAATCCACCACAGCTAATACGCTAACGGCACCCTACAATGATTTGGAAGCAGTCAAGAAACTGTTTGCTGAAAATCCTGATCAAATTGCTGGGATCATCCTAGAGCCAGTGGTAGGCAATGCCGGTTTCATTCCTCCCGATGCTGGTTTTTTGGAAGGACTGCGAGTGCTCACCCAAGAAAACGGGGCGCTGCTAGTATTTGATGAAGTAATGACGGGGTTTCGAATTGCCTATGGCGGGGCACAAGAGAAGTTCGGAGTGACTCCCGATCTCACGACCATGGGTAAGGTGATTGGGGGTGGGTTGCCCGTAGGTGCCTACGGAGGCCGCCGTGACATTATGCAAATGGTGGCTCCAGCCGGCCCGATGTATCAGGCAGGTACCTTGTCCGGTAATCCACTCGCTATGACAGCAGGCATTAAAACGCTGGAACTGCTGAAACGTCCAGGCACTTACGAACAGCTCGATCGCATCACTAAAAAGCTGTCTGATGGTTTGCTGCAAGTCGCTCAAGAAACGGGTCATGCAGCTTGTGGTGGACAGATTAGCGGCATGTTTGGCTTCTTCTTTACGGCTGGCCCAGTGCACAACTATGAAGATGCGAAATTGTCAGATACTGCAAAATTTGGTCGTTTCCATCGTGGCATGTTAGAACATGGAGTCTACCTGGCTCCGTCTCAATTTGAAGCGGGTTTTACCTCACTGGCTCACACAGATGCGGATATCGATCGAACGATCGCGGCGGCTCGCCAAGTCATGCAAAATCTGTAATGGAGCTCGTATCCACCATTCAAGCTTCAATTTAATTTAATCTACACACTGAAGGGCAGACCTGCCGATTGAGCTGGTTTGCCCTTTTATGTACTTTTACGCATCAATCATGCATCAATCATGCATCAGTCATGCATCAGTTATGCATCGGTCAGGTTGACGATGTCTTGATCAGGTCTACCTGCCTATACCCGCAATGCAAAGCAGCTAGCAATTACAGCCACTGTGGGCACAACCCCGTTGACCATCTTTATGTCCATCAGCACAGGCTTGACTGCAATAATATTTTCCATCCTTGGACACAGCATCTGCGGTGGAAACGATGCACAGACAGGACTCACAAGCACATTTCATTTGGGTCACAGTAGTCATAACATTTACTCCAAACTCGCTACTGTAATTAGCTTAACATATGAACAGCTATTCAGGTATTCCCCTGGAAAATCTTTAAGGAGCTAGATCGAAATTCGCTGATGATTTAATTTGCATTTCCAGACTTAAGACGGTCTTGCTTCAGCTTAGAAAAGAAGATAAAATAACGATTGTTCGATATAAAATAATAGGGCTTGCAAAACCCCAATCTCTGTCTTCACAAACCCAATCTGTCTACAGAAATGCGCTGAGCTGCTGCGAAACCGGCATGATTAAGGAGGTGCTCCCAATCGATTAATCAATTCATCTGCTCACATTAATGCCCAAAATTGTTGACCACGATCAGTATCGGAAAGAATTGCTGCATCAATCCTTCGATCTGTTTGCTGAGAAAGGATATGCCATTACGATGCGGCAGATTGCCCAAGGGTTAGGAGTTTCAACGGGTACGCTTTACCACTACTTCCCTAGTAAGGAGTCGCTCTTTGAACAGCTTGTGCTGGAAGTTGTTACTCAAGATATTTTGCGGGTAACAGATGAACTCAAACTGGCAGCAAATTTGGTAGAACGCATCGAAATGGTCTTCTGGTTTATCGAGAAGAATCAGGATCGATGCTTTAAACAAATGCTGCTCTGGATGGATTACAGCCAGCATCAAAATCGCGAAGGTAAGGAATGTAGGGAGTTAGAGAAGCGGCTCGAAGATAAGGTGTATTCCATGTTAGGTGAGGCTTTAGGAATCAAAGATCCGGATCTACTGGTCTTGATTTCAAGCCTGATCGATGGTCTGATTTTGGGAAAAATCTACAGCAATACACCGTCAATTTCTCGACAGGGCAAACTGCTCGCCAAAATGGTGTCTGCCTATTTGCAGTCAGGGTTACAGTCCGGGTTACCACCAGATTGACCCTCAGAGCAATCTGCTTCGAACTAAATCTGTGCCTGATTCAAAGCATGTGCTCGAATTGAGCGGTGCATAACCTATCCGGGCAACTCTCTATCTCAGGAGTAGATCCGTATAGAGCAATGCAACCTGACTGATGTTTGTGTTTCCTATGAAGCAACAATGGCAACGCTATCGCGAGTTAGAGCTGATTTCTGATGACTCTACTGGCTTGATCGCTCCCAGGCAACCCATTCAGCATCTATCCTGGCTGCGTCGGCTTTGGCGAATCGTCGATCTGGCACTATTTCGCGATTTAGAGCCCCAAGCATGGCAGAGTGTCGATTCTCAGACCGGGCAGACCTGTTGGCATTTATATGATCCCATCACAGGTCAAACTTATCATCTCAATTCCGATACTGAAGTGCGTCAGTGGTTAGAGCAAGTTTTTCGCCATTGACCCTTGCACTGGGAAGTCTTTATGCTGCTGCGATCGATCGTTCAACCTTCTCGATTGACTCAACGTTGGCTGACGAAATTAGCGCTAGTTGCCACTACCATCGGTGGCGGATTGATGATTTACACCCATGCTCAAATTCGATCGGCACCTGCTAACACTGGGGCTTTCATAGCCAATCGAGTTTCCGTTTGCTCGACTTTATGGATCACGAACGACCCATTTGAATTAAATCGCCTCTGTTAGCCTGCAAAGCTTGCGGCTCCTAGGAGTTAAGGACAAAGCTCCTAGACCTAGCAGACCTTAGAGCACTCCCTTTGAACTGGGAATCGATTGAGCCCGCCGCGGATCAATCTCAACCGCCATCCGCAGGGCTCGCGCAAATGCCTTGAAGGTTGCTTCAATGATGTGGTGAGAGTTAATTCCATCCAATTGGCGGATGTGCAACGTCATTTGAGCATGATTCACAACTGCCACGAAAAACTCGCGCACCAATTGGGTGTCGTAGGTGCCGACGCGCTGGGTCGGGATCTGTAATCCATAGCTGAGGTGAGGGCGACCCGAAAAGTCTAACGAAACTTGCACAAGGGCTTCATCTAGGGGCGCAACAAAATGTCCAAAACGAACGATGCCTTTACGATCACCCAGTGATTGGGTCAGTGCTTGCCCTAAGGTAATCCCTACGTCCTCATTCGTGTGGTGATCGTCAATCTCGATATCTCCCGTTGCTTGCACATCCAGATCGATGAGCCCATGGGACGAAATCTGGTGCAGCATGTGGTCTAGAAAAGGAATGCCAGTTTTAGCGCTGCAAGTACCCTGCCCATCTAGATTTAAGCTGACCTGCACATCCGTCTCGCCAGTTTTACGGTGAACAGTTGCCAGCCGACTTTGCAACTCAGAAGGGAGACTGGAAATTGATTCGAGATTGAGGCGCGGTTCGCGGGTTTGCATGGAATTGATGGGTGAGAGTAGGCTAGTCAAAATTCATGAATTGTGAATTCTATTATCACCTTTTCTCTCCCAAAGTCACAGCACTCAAGTTTTGGTTATGCAGACCATTGGGCTTTCAGTGGAGAGGGAGACTGACCCAACTTCTTACGCAGAATTGAAGGCAAAACAAGTGGCCAAAAGGCACTGGCTAACAGAATGACCAGCCATGAGAGTCGATCGGTTTTAGGGGTCGTACTGTCTTTGAGGAATGCATGGACGAGAATGCCACCAACCAAAAGAGCACCAGTTCCGTAAAGAATCATCATGGTTAAAAGTCCTTACCGTATTTGCCTGATAGATTCATCAAACCATCTGCACCCCTACTCCGATAAGGTTGAAACCACCGAATTTACAACTCGCTTCCCTGGTGAATTGCCAGTAAGATACTGAAGAAAATCAGACGAATTTCTCTGTAGCTTTACAACTTTTTAATCAAGTTTTGCTTTCCCCTTCAGTAATCTCCTCAGCACCTGCTTGTCTGAGCTATGCCATGAGAGTTATCCCAGCCTACTCTGCGGCAATGGTGGCTCCAATTGTTTCGTAGCCCGCATCGACATAGAGGATTTGCCCAGTCATACCACTCGCGAGATCACTGCATAGGAAGGCGGCCGTATTGCCAACCTCCAATTGCGTTACGGTTCGCCGGAGGGGAGCGAATTTTTCTACATGGTGGATCATGTCTAAAATACCACCGATCGCAGAAGAGGCTAGTGTTCGGATAGGGCCGGCTGAGATGGCATTAACCCGAATATTGTGCGGGCCCATTTCAGCAGCCAAGTAGCGTACATTCATCTCTAGAGCAGCTTTGGCGATTCCCATCGTGTTGTAATTCGGCACGACTCGCACACCACCGAGATAGGTCAAGGTTAGAATACTGCCCCCTTGCGTCATCAAAGGCTTAGCTGCTCGGCTCAGACTAATCAACGAGTAGGCGCTGACCTCCATCGCAACGGCAAAATCTTGGCGAGAAACCGTTGAAAAATCGCCGACTAGCGAGTCTTTACTGGCGAAAGCGAGACAGTGGATCAGAATATCCAATTGCCCCCATTTGGCTTGGATCGTCTCAAACAGATCAGTGACTTGATCCTCATCTTGGACATTGCAAGGCAAAAACAGACTGGGCTGAAGCGGTTCAACCAGTTCTGCTACTTTTTTTTCAGATCGGCCTTTGTCATCCGGTAGATAGGTCACGCCAATATTTGCCCCGGCTGCATGGAGCTGTTGAGCAATTCCCCATGCGATCGATCGGTTATTGGCAATTCCTGTAACAAGGGCATTTTTCCCAGACAGATTTAACATGACCCTTCACTCAAGATTGTCTTTTGGTGTATCAAGAATACTGAAAAATGGGGACGTAAAGATAGGGGCAACCCAGATGGACGATCGGAATTCGAGCGGCAAAAATGCCAACAAAATCAAAATTGCGCCCAAGCAATGGGGTTTATGTGATTTTGACTACAAAAAACAATCCCGATCTTAAGTTTAGTGTTTTAAAGTCAGCATTCCATCACAGTTATAATTGTATGAAGGAATACATTTTTTGAGCAAAATCTGGGTTACATGGGTTACAACTGTCTGCTTACTACATCTTCTTGGGAAATTTAACCACCACAGGCTAGGGACAAAAGCATGGTTGCGTTACAAGATAAGCCGTTGGCAAATGTATTCCGTCAACTCGGTGGTGGCGCTTTCCCGCCTGTTGTAGAGACCTACGAGCGCGGTAAAACCATTTTCTTCCCCGGTGATCCAGCCGAGCGGGTCTACTTTTTGATGAAAGGTGCCGTCAAGTTATCCCGGGTCTATGAGGCTGGAGAAGAAATCACCGTTGCGCTGCTACGAGAAAATAGCGTCTTTGGTGTGCTTTCGCTGATTACAGGGCAGCGGGCCGATCGTTTTTACCACGCGGTAGCATTTACACCTGTTGAGTTATTGTCAGTGCCGATCGAGCAGGTTGAGAAGGCATTAAAGGATAATCCTGAGCTGTCCATGATTATGCTGCAAGGGCTATCCTCCCGGATTTTACAAACCGAGATGATGATTGAAACCCTGGCCCATCGTGACATGGGATCGCGCCTCGTCAGCTTTTTGTTGATCCTCTGCCGGGATTTTGGGATGCCAGCCCAAGATGGGATCACCATTGATCTCAAACTGTCTCACCAAGCAATTGCTGAGGCGATCGGCTCCACCCGCGTCACAGTTACTCGTCTATTAGGGGATCTACGGCAAGATAATATGATCTCGATTCATAAAAAGAAGATTACAGTGCATAATCCAGTAACATTGAGCCAGCAGTTTACTTAAGCCTCTGGCAGGCTGCTGAGCAACCTCTGACCAAGGACTCAGCAAGTTTATACCCTCTCAGAAGCTTGCCACCCTCAAAACTACGTCGTCGTTGATGGATAAGGGCTCGTTTAGACGGCTTCGGGCTCTTGACCAGAAACCACAGGTGCGACCTTCTTGAGCCCAAGCTCTGAATGTTCGCCTTCTACCTGTTGACAGTTCCATTCATTGCGGAAAAGCAATACCGGACGACCCCAACTATCTTTAACGGTGACGGTGTTAAACAGACGACCCACCTTTTTCAACGCATCCCATCCTCCCTCGACCCAGCGAGCCACACTGTAGGGTAGAGCTTCTAGCAGGGTTTCCACGCCATATTCGTTCAACAGACGGAACTGGACGACCTCGAATTGGAGTTGACCGACTGCCGCCAGGATGGGATCGCGTCGAGCCTCATCGACCGAGTACATAATCTGTACAGCTCCCTCTTCTCGCAGTTCACTCACGCCTTTGCGAAACTGCTTGAATTTGGATGGGTTAGGGTTTTTGAGATAAGCAAATAACTCCGGCGAGAACATTGGAATACCGTCATATTCCAGCCGTTTACCACTATAAATCGTGTCGCCGATCGCGAAAACTCCTGGATTATTAAGACCAATCACATCGCCTGGATAAGCCTCGGCTAAAGACTCTCGATCCTGCCCAAACAGCTTTTGGGGGTGAGAAAGCCGCACGGTTTTGCCCGACCGAGCATGACTAACCACCATATCTTTCTCGAATTTGCCAGAGCAGACGCGAATGAAAGCAATTCGATCGCGGTGTCGGGGATCCATGTTGGCCTGAAGCTTGAAGACAAACCCGGAGAAATCGGTGTGAGTAGGCTGAATTTCTCCGATCGTACTGCGGCGGGAGGACGGCTTAAGGGCGTAATCTAAAAAGGATTCCAGGAATAGCTCAACCCCAAAGTTGGTCATCGCACTACCGAAAAAGACAGGAGTCATTTGTCCTGCATGAATCGCTTCTAGATCAAATTCGGAGCCAACACCCTCAAGAAGTTCGAGATCCTCTTTCAGTTTGTAGTACAGATCCTGCTCCAATAGGGCTTCGATCCGAGGATCGCCCAACTCAATCACCGTATCGGTGGCTTCTCGGCTACCGTGAGCCGTGCGTTCAAATAAGTGAATCTGGCGTTTACGGCGATCGAAGACTCCTTTGAATCGATCTCCCATGCCGATTGGCCAATTGACCGCATAGGTCTGTAGTCCTAGCTCTTGCTCAATTTCATCCATTAACTCGAACGGATCGCGTCCCGGTCGATCGAGCTTGTTGAAGAAAGTAAAGATGGGAATCCCTCGCATCCGGCACACTTCGAACAGCTTCCGGGTTTGCGGCTCCAGACCTTTGGCCGCATCTTCCAACATCACAGCATTGTCCGCCGCCGCCAAGGTTCGATAGGTGTCCTCACTGAAGTCTTGGTGTCCAGGGGTATCCAGCAGGTTAATCCAGTAGCCGCTGTACTGAAATTGCAGCACCGTTGAGGTAATCGAAATGCCGCGCTGCTGCTCCATCGCCATCCAGTCTGAGGTGGCATGACGTTGGGCCCGGCGGGCTTTAACTGCTCCAGCTTCGTGGATCGCGCCTCCATAGAGCAAGAGCTTTTCTGTTAAAGTAGTTTTCCCAGCATCGGGGTGGGAGATGATGGCGAAGTTGCGCCGTTTCTCGACGGCGGCCTCAATGACAGTTTGAATTTCTTGAATTTCGGTTTGGGTTTCGGTCTGGATTTCAGTGGACATTCCGGCGATCGACTTCAGTGCAGTGTTCTCATTATAAGAACTGTGGCGAGGAATGAAAGGTGCAGGATGATGAAACGCCACCTCCAGCATCTAGAGGAAGGGGCGCATTGGCATTCAATCCAGTCTCAGAGTGGAGCAAATCTTGTCCCTCATTAAGTCTTCACAATTATTTATAAAGTAGCGTTAAGCCCTACAATCAGTATCGACGGGATGCTGATGCTTCAGCAGTTTAGGTGCTGGCTTCAGTCTCCGCTGCTTCATTTTTTACCTTTTGAACCTTGACAGCGTGATCTCTAATCTGATTTCTGATTCCCCTGTTCGTGAACACTTGCCTTTTACTCTGCAAGATGTTCGGAGCGCAATTCCGGCCCATTGCTTTCAAGCTAGTCTATGGCGCTCCCTCTCTTACTTTTTCTTGGATATTGGTTTGATCGCGCTATTTTATGGGCTTGCAGCCCGCATTGATCAAGCCTGGTTTTATCCGATTTTTTGGGTGATCCAAGGGACTCTTTTCTGGGCTCTATTTGTGGTTGGCCATGACTGTGGCCATGGTTCTTTTTCCCAATATCGCTGGGTGAATCATTTAGTCGGTCATCTCAGCCATGCTCCCATTTTGGTACCATTTCACGGTTGGCGGATTAGTCACCGCACCCATCATGCCAATACGGGCAATATTGACACCGATGAAAGCTGGTATCCAGTCACTGAGACCTATTACAACCAAATGCCGTGGTATGAGCGGTTAGTACGATTTCACCTGATTTTATTTCTCTATCCACTCTATTTATTTCGCCGGTCTCCTGGTAAGCAGGGCTCTCACTTTTTACCGGATAGCCCCCTGTTCCGCCCTCACGAAAAATGGCAAGTCCTGACGAGCACCCTCTGTTGTGCAGCCATGGTAGGGTTGCTCATCGTGATTGGGTTGGTCTACGGGGTTGGCTTCCTGACCAAGTTTTATCTGATGCCTTATCTGGGATTTGTGATCTGGTTGGATTTGGTCACCTTCCTCCATCATACGGATCCGGAAGTGCCCTGGTACCGGGATGAGGACTGGTATTTTCTTAAAGGTGCCCTTTCAACCGTCGATCGGGATTATGGCTTGATTAATCCGATTCACCACAATATTGGCACTCATGTTGTCCATCATATCTTCCTGAGCATTCCTCACTACCACTTGCTAGAAGCCACTGAAGCAGTCAAACCAGTGCTAGGGAAGTACTACCGAAAATCGCAGCAGCCGATCTGGCGGGCACTGTGGGAGGGTTATCGCCATTGTCACTTTGTAGCCGATCATGGCAGCAAAGTTTATTATCAGGCTGGGGATCGCTAGTCAAATGATCGGCTTTTGTGCAGTATACGGCGGTCGATAACGGTCGATTTGTGACTCAAAAGAGTTATTTGCTCATCCACCTTAGATTGTCAAGATAAAAATTACTGATTTTTATCCGCAGAATGGCTGAATTTTAATGAGAGAGGATTAATTATCCCATTCAATGAGTTCACTGCCATGGCGGATGTTTGAGCGAGAGAGTTCTTATATCTTGAATATCGAGGAAGCCTAATCAGACAGAACCAAGTCAGAACTGTGTTCCCGCTCCTGATCTCGTTATGAGTATTATGGGCGGGCTTTTTGTTGTGAATCGCTCGAAACCCCAATTCAAAAAGCAGCTATTTGATTAAAATAGCCGCTCAGTTGCTCAGTGACAGTGATTTTGTTCCTAAGGCTGACAATTTTATCGCTTTAAGTTGACAATTTTCTACAAAAATCGCGATTAGAATGACAATTTCTGTATTGGACTTAGAATGAGTAGCTGAAAGCCTTCTATAGCGAGGGTTTAAGCAATTAGTTTCAAAACCTAATTTAAGTGAGAACTAAAGATAAAGGAATTAGGCTAAAACGGATGCATAACCCTTGGCATATAAGGATCCTAAATCCGGAACCTTCATATAGCACGGGTTACACACATCTCCATAGCAGTCAAAGGGTGAAGAGATTGACCTTATAAGATTCGATCGGGACTTACTCACCCTCTAGGTAGCATATTCAGTTTTTCCCGTTTTCCTTCCGTTTTAGGGAAGGTATTAGAGAAGTCGGTTTCTTGCGGGGCTGAAACCGAAGCTGGTGACAAGACTCGAACTTGCGACCGGCTGATTACAAATCAGCTGCTCTACCAACTGAGCTACACCAGCATGAGATTTACCCCTGGAGTGGCTTCATGACACGAATTCAAGGCTTCTCCAGTATGGATAAGGATTATAACTCATTTACGAGTGTGACTACAAGTGGCTCAAATAATGGTTTAAATAATGGCTCACCCAACCTGAGCAGCGCGAAACAAGCGATCGGTATCAGAGCGATCGGTATCAGAGCGATCGGTATCAGAGCGATCGGTATCAGGAGCCATCTGATGAAGATTTGAGAATTAGCATCCGTGCAGTGTAGTTTTCTACATCAAAGCAATTTCTTCAAGAGTCAATCATAGGCTTGATTGATCCAATCCGGCAAGCAATTGGTCAAGGGAGAGAGTTAGCAATCGTGCTGTTCCAGCCAAAACTTCCAGCCAAAACTTCCAGCCAAAACTCCACTCGCCATTCTAGCGCCAAGCTAATCGCGAGACAGAGCCGTTACGCAATTTGAAATATGACCTATACAGAGCCATCCAATTTGCCATACTCAGTATGATCGTCTAATTATTCCTCATCTCTATGGCTGCTTCGTTGCTTCGATTTCCCTTGCGGCTATTCCTACTCATCACTTTACTCAGTGTGATGGTCAGCGCTTGTCGTACTGTGCCCTCATCCTCAACCCATGCGCCCCAGCGCTCAGTTGCTGAATCGATCGACTCTACGGGTGCAGGCGTAGACGGTGATCGCGCTACCCCGGAGCAGGCTGTGGCTCCCTCTCCTGCCTCAGCGCTGCTGCCCACTCAGCCGCAGCTTGTTAAAACCGGAACATTGACCTTGATGGTTGATTCGGTAGAGCAGACGATCGAGAAAATTCGGGTGACGGTACAGCAGCAGCAAGGTGATTTGCTCGAATTACAAGATCAGTTGCCGGGTAATTCTGGATCTCGCCATACGGCAGTTTTATCCATTCGTGTCCCCCAGCAGAATCTAGAAACTATGCTGAAGGGGCTCAAACAGATCGGCATCATGCAGCAACAAACGATCCGGGCGGAGGATGTGGCCAATCAGTTGGTTGATTATCAGGCTCGGCTGCGGAATTTGCGAAAGACAGAGACAACCTTGTTAGAGATTATGGAGCGATCGGGTAATATGACTGATGTGCTGAAGGTAGCACAGGAACTCAGCAATATACGCCAGGCGATCGAACAAGTGGATGCTCAGTTGAAGGATCTACAAAATCGAGTTGCCTATTCGGTAGTGACGATTCATTTACAACAGGCGACAACAACAGTGCCGATGCAACCGGAGATGTTGACTCAGGCGCAAGAAGCGTGGCAGCAGGCAACTCATTCAGTGGGTCAGTTTACAGTAAGCCTGATGAAGCTGGGGCTATGGTTATTGGCTTACAGTCCGTATGGATTCGTGCTGATGTTATCAGTGCTATTGGTGCATCGATGGCGATCGATCCACCGTTCCCAGGTGTCAAATCCCGAACTTCCTCCTTCAAACTGATGGATCGATCGGGCAGCGGCTGATGCAAGATGACCTTAGCACCAGACTAAAACTACAAGGGTTACTAAAACTACAAGGGTTACTAAAACTACAAGGGTTTAAGTGTGGGAAAGCCAGCCCTCACTACAAAAAAGCAGCCACAAGAATGGGCTGCCCGATAAATCTTTCACCTGATTTGTTGATCAAGATAGCATGATGGCACCTGGAAGTCGGTTTTGCAGCATACACTGTTTGGTCTTCAGTTTAGTTTTCAGTTTAGTTTTCTGTTTGGTCTTCAGCTTTACTTTGCCTGATTTATGAGTCAAAACTCCGCTTTCCCCAAACCTCCTTGGTGGCGTAATTCAACTGGGCTGTTTATTGGCGCTTTCTACCCATTTCAGGCGCTGGGTTTATTCATTGTGCTGCCTCAACTGCGTCGCTATGTGGTGTGGCCAATTTTGCTGAATGTGCTAATTGGCATCACCCTCTATGCTGGCTTACTCACAGCCGGTTGGCGGGCGATCGATCAACTGATGTGGGTGTTGCAAGATTGGGTGATTGGGCAGACCATTCGTTTAGCATCGATCGATGTTGCTGCTCTTGTTCCTACCAATGCAGTAGCGCTCCCGTTTCCGGTCGAGTCTGCTTCCATGCACTTACCGTCAGTGCCTGGGTGGGGGCTGGCGCAAGCCTGGTTTACTGAGCTGAGTTGGCCAGACTGGCTACCGGATTGGCCAGAATTGACCTGGACAAACTTCAGTTTGCCACCCCTACCAAATTGGCTCAACCAGATCCCCGCATTGGGCTTGGCAGTGATCGGCTGGCTATTACGGCTGATATTGATTATTCTGTTACTGCTGATCACTGGTTTAGTGCTGCTGCAATTTGGAGTTCTGCTGGGCTCTCCCTGGTATGGGCGGCTTTCCGAAGAATTAGAGTTGCTGCAAACAGGGCAGGTACAAACCATTGCGATCAACCCAGTGCGAGAAATCGGGCGAGCCTTACTCTATGAACTCAAAAAGCTAGTGATGACCCTGGGGATCGGTCTATCTCTCTTGATCGCAAATTTTTTCCCAGGATTGGGAACAGCCGTAGGAACGATCGGTGGAATCAGTTTAGCGACAACCCTGGTTTGTCTGGACTTTCTCGACAGTGCCTTAGAGAGACGACGGCTGCGATTTCGCCAAAAACTGGGGGTAATTTGGCGAACCTTCCCCGCTAGTGCCAGTTTTGGGTTAGTCTGCTTAGGTTTAGTCAGTCTGCCCCTGTTGAATTTACTGGCGATTCCTATCTGTGTAGCTGCAGGAACGCTGTTTTTCTGCGATCGGGTGGCTCCCAATCTAAAGTTGCCCGCTCCGGACTCGCCTAAATCAGCCCCATCGGCCAATCCCCCAGATTTTCGTTGACCCACTCACAGGAAGCGATCGATGCTAGAGACCCCATTAGGCTGGATATTGCTCATTGGTGTAGGACTTTTTACAGGCGTGCTGTCCGGACTACTGGGAATCGGGGGGGGGTTGCTGATGGTGCCCGCTCTAACTCTGTTTGGGGTGCCCTTGGTGCAAGCGACTGCAACCAGTTTGGTGGGGGTTTTTCTTAGTTCGGTATCGGGGAGTTTGCGAAATCTGAAGGCCAAGCAACTCAATTGGCGAGTTTCCTTGCTGTTGGCTTTATTTGGCATCGGTACAGCCCAGTTTGGAGCCTGGTTGGGCGATCGGTTACCGGATGGATGGTTATCTCTAGCCTTTGCTGGGCTGCTGCTATTCACCATTTATCTCATGAATCTGCGTCAACAACTTCAGAATCAGTCAGATCGTTTGTCCGATCATTCCCAAAAAGCTCCTGAGATCAATTCACGGGAGCAGTCAACTCTGCAATCAGTAGATCCTCCAGCTCGTTCCGCCGCCCCCTTGCAGATCATGCCGACTGCTGGAATTGGCTTACTGGCAGGCTTGTTATCTGGGCTGTTTGGAGTTGGAGGAGGGGTTGTGATGGTGCCGCTCCAGATGCTGTTTCTGGGTGAAGCGATTAAGGTAGCAGTACGCACCAGTCTGGGGGCAATTGTGGCGATCGCCATCTCGGGTTTGCTCCAACATGCCTGGAATGGCAACGTGTTATGGATTCCGGGTTGCTGTTTAGGACTGGGAGGCGTTCTGGGAGCCCAATTCGGGACTCGCCTCTTGCCACGCTTACCCGATCGCACAGTCAACTTACTATTCCGTAGCTTTTTGATCGTCCTGGCAGTTTACATGACCCTACGTGGGATCGCAGTTGGGATGTAGTTGGGATCTAGCTGGGATCTAGTTGGTATGGCTGGGCCGAACAGCCAGGAGAGTAGCCATTTTAAGCACCTCTGATCAATTGCAATTTGCGATTGGTTATGCGGCTCAGCCAAGGCTCAGCCAATGTCCTGGGGCTAGGCCAAAACTTGAGTCGGCACCATCCGGCTCAGATATTCCTGATCGGTAATAATGTTTCTGACATTTTTGAGTCGATCGAGAAAAACCATTCCTTTCAGGTGGTCATATTCATGCTGAAAAATGCGTGCCACAAAGTCCTCAAGTCGTTGCTCTACCAATTGTCCTTGGCGGTTTGTGTAGGCAATTTCGATCAGGCGATAACGTGGGACTAAGCCTCGAATGCCCGGAACACTCAAACACCCTTCCCAATCTTCTACCACTTCTCCAGAGTGGCTGAGAATTTGGGGGTTAATCATTGCGGTCGGCTCCATCTTCGGGGCATGGGGATAGCGCAGATTGGGACGGGAAGCCACAATTAACAATTGATAAGCAACCCCAACCTGGGGAGCCGCGATGCCAACCCCATTCGAGGCGATCAATATTTCCAGGAGATCATCAATCAAGCGCTGAATAGTGTCATCTTGAATGTTATCGATGGGTCGAGCCACTTGCCGTAAAACTGGATCGCCTAGCTGAGCGATCACTAATTGTTCCGACATGATAAACCTCCTATCACATTCAGCCGCTATGCTTAATTTAGCCTGTCTTTTCCTGTCAGGCTGTATCCCTTAGGGCGAATATTTGCACTACTGCCCTGTTGATGCCCCAAAGTCAGTTGCTTAGAGTCAGTTGCTTAGAGTCAGTTACCCGAAATCGATCGCCGATCGCCCAAAGCTGACTTGCGAATCCGCGCTGAATTATAGCTTAGAGGTTCTAATTCTGAGGAATTAAGGAAAATGCACCTGAGCTTAAATCATCCATCCGTTCATGCCATTGTCTTAGCAGGTGGTCTCAGTTCGCGTATGGGGCAAGATAAAGCCTTGCTACCCTTTGAAGGCGTGCCCTTGTTATTGCGTGTCTGTCAGGTGGCAAGTCGATGTACGGAGCAGGTTTGTGTAGTTTCTGCTTGGAGTGAGCTTTATCGATCGTTGTTTCCTGATTTAGAATTCCCCATCCAATGGATATCTGAATCTCTCTTGGAAGGCGAACCCCAAGGCCCAATGATGGGCTTCATTCAAGGTTTAAAGATCATTCAGAGTGATTGGAGCTTATTGCTAGCCTGCGATCTGCCTCGACTCCAAGCAGAAGTATTGCAAGACTGGATTGCTCACCTTCCTGAAGCAGCTCCAGAAACCGTTGCTCTTTTACCTCGCAATCCTCAAGGATGGTGGGAACCGCTCTGTGGCTTTTATCGCCAGCAGGCTTTATCTTCCCTGATTGACTTTAGCCAACGAGGCGGCCGATCCTTCCAACGCTGGCTTGACACTCAAATGGTTCAAGAGCTGCCCTTAGCCGATCCGACCATGCTGGTTAACTGTAACACACCAGCCGATTTCGATCGTCTACAGCATACTTTCTGAACCCTATGATAGGCATGTGATTCTTAAACAACTGATGAGCCTGCTCGGCGGGTGGGTATCTTGCCTGCGTTGCCCTAGGCGCTCCAACCGCAGAAATGAAATGCTCCCATGATGGTCTACCTAATGATCAATCTAATGATCAATCTAATAATCAATTACACCTGCTGATTGGCTGGCGCATTGGTAGAAAATCTCTCTGAGGTGAGATGTCTGAGGAGATGGATCGCGCTATGCTGCTATAACCAACTTTTGATCGCCTTTCAGTTTTCATCATTTTTTAGATCTGGATCAACTTGATCAATCAGCATTCATTCAAGAATAATTTGAATTCTGTTAATCTGCCCTCGTTTCTGTGCGACCTATCTTCCTGAACACTTGCTTCGTTGTCGCTTGGTTCACTAATGCAAGATGATCTCCTTCCCTTATCTCGTGCTGAGGCACCTGTGACTCCTGCTGCCGACTCCCTTTATTCATTTTTCGATCCGAATTGGGATTTTTATCGTCAGCAACTGGCCGAGTTAGAACTGATCTACGCGACTGCACCAATTGGGCTCTGTTTTCACGATACGCAATTTCGCTTCATTCGTATCAATGAACAGATGGCCGCCTTTAATGGTGTGTCTGTTGCTGAACATATTGGACGTACCATTTATGAAGTCGTTCCAGACTTTGCAGATTACATCGTCACAATTCTACAAACTGTTCTCCAATCAGGTCAGCCTTTGTTAAATTATGAGTTTCGGGCCCAGTCTCCGGGTTGTACTGAAGAGCGAGATTGGTTGGGCAGTTACTATCCTGTCAAAGATCTATCCGAACAGGTGATCGGGATCAATGTTATGGTGCAAGACATTACCGATCGCAAGCGCACAGAAGCAACCTTACGCGAACAGGCCCAAATTATTGATCAAATTCATGATTCAGTCATTGCAACTGATCTGCAAGGCTGCATCACGAGCTGGAATCAAGGTGCAGTTCGATTGTTTGGCTATCAGACCGAAGAGGCGATCGGTCAGCCTATCACCCTACTATACCCTACCCCAGCGATGCAAGAAGCATTGCAGCAGGCAATTGAGCCTATGTTGGCTCAGGGCGAGCATGAAACCGAGATCCAAATGCAGCGTAAATCGGGCGAAATGATGGATGCCTTGCTGTCCTTGTCTCTGGTTCGCGATGAACAGCAGAAGCCGATTCGGATGATTGGCTACTCAACGGATATCACCGCTCGAAAACAGGCTGAAGCCGATTTGCATTGTAGTCAGGCGATCGCCAAACAACAGTTGGCCGAAATTGAAGCCATTTATACCACCGCACCGATCGGGCTCTGCTTTCTCGATCCAGAATTACGTTTTGTCCGGGTGAATCAACATCTAGCCGAAATCAATGGTCTTGCTGCTGCTGGGCATCTGGGTAAAAAGATCACCGATCTCTTTCCTGATTTAGCCGATGCTCAAATGCCCTATTTTGAGGAGGTTTTGCAATCTGGCTTACCAATCCACAATGTGGAGTTACAGGGGAAAACACCCGCTCAACCTGGACGCTTACGAACCTGGTTAGTTAATTACTACCCGCTGAAAGATGCTAGCGAGCAGGTTCTGGGCATCAACATCACAGTCAAAGAAATTACGGAACGCAAACGAGATGAACAACTTCAGCAATTTTTAGCCGATGTCGGTTCAATCCTCACAACCACCAATGACGAAACGGCAATGCTAGCAGGAATTGCCAAATTAGCAGTGCCCATTCTGGCGGATTGTTGCTTTTTTGATTTGCTGCAAGATGGGGGTTGGCAATGCGTCGCCTGGCAACATCATGATCCGCAACAAGCCCAATCTTTCGCCCAAATTCACCAATTTTCGCCTCACTGGTGGACTGATCATCCTCTGCGGCAATGGGGATCAGGTGAACCTCTACGCATTACCGAACAGCTAGACTCATGGCTAGATACCTTAGCCATCGATCCCAGTCATAGACAATTTCTGCGCGAGTTACAACTTCGATCGCTCGTCATCGCGCCCCTTGTCGTCCAGGAGCGGTGCTTGGGGCTGCTAACCTTCGGTATGACTCAAGCTTCAGAACGGTGTTATACCCAGGTTGAACAAGACCTGCTCAGCAGTTTAGCTGAACAAACGGCCATGACCCTTGACAATGCTCGGCTTTACCGCGTTTCTCAGCAGGCTAACCGGATCAAAGATGAGTTTTTGGCTGTCCTCTCCCATGAACTTCGCTCCCCACTCAACCCCATCTTAGGGTGGTCACGGCTCCTGCAAACTCGTGCCTTCTCGCCGGAAAAAACCCAGGAAGCTTTGGCAACAATCGAGCGGAATGCCCGTTTACAAGCTCAATTGATTGAAGATTTGCTGGATGTATCGCGGATTTTACAAGGTAAGCTCAGTCTAGAAATTGCTCCTGTTCATCTCGTTTCTGTGGTGGCAGCCGCGATCGAAACTGTCCGACTTGCGATTGAGGCCAAATCCCTTCAGCTCCAGTTAATTTTGATCGATCCGCACCAAGGAAAACAGACGATCGATCCCTTTCAGGTTGATTTGATGCAGCTTCAGGGGTTCGATCAATCGTTGCAATTTACCACCTTGGGGGATGCGTCACGGCTTCAGCAAGCCATCTGGAATTTATTATCCAATGCTGCTAAATTTACGCATCAAGGTGGAGAAATCAAGCTGGTTTTAGAGAAACTATCGATCGAATGGCCTTCCCGTTCCAGTAGTCCTATTCAACATCATCCTTGGCAACCCCCAGCACCCCATCCGAGCAATCGGCCCTCTAATTTGGAGGTGAATTCACCCGTTGAGTTACACAGTTACCGACCACCTAGTTTGCTAGCTCGCGGGAGATTTTCTAATCGATCGGATTCTAGTCGTTTGCATCAAGTTGAGGAGATGCTTCAAATCACGGTACAGGATAATGGTCGCGGTATTCCACCCGAATTTTTACCGTATGTATTTGATTATTTTCGTCAAGCCGATAGTACAACCACTCGCCAGTTTGGAGGGTTAGGCTTAGGATTGGCGATCGTTCGGCAGGTGGTTGAACTGCATGGAGGCACCGTACAGGCCGAAAGTCCAGGTCTGGATCAAGGGGCAACATTTCGGCTGCGGCTGCCCTTACTCAGATCACCCAATACCTCGATCGAGGCACCCTTCTGCCGTCTGGATACCATCAATGAGGCATATCCGCTGGTCAATCATCGAATTTTGATTGTCGATGATGAAGTTGATTCCAGAGAGTATCTGGCATTTGTGTTGGCTCAGGCAGGTGCAGAGGTGATTACAGTCGCCTCCGCGGCAGAAACGCTGGAGAAACTGAGCCAGCAACCCGATCTATTGATCAGTGATATTGCCATGCCCGAAACTGACGGCTATCAATTGCTCCAGCAAATTCGTGCTCAAATAACTGCCCAGCAACTACCGGCAATTGCGCTCACTGCCTATGCTGGGGAATATAATGCCAAACAAGCGATCGAAGCAGGCTTTCAGCATCATTTGTCAAAACCTGTAGACCCCAGCCACTTGATTGCGGTGATCATCGAATTGCAACGGCGCACAGCGAATTAATCGGCAACCTAAGAGAGAAGCAATGATGAACGGTAGAGCGATCGTTTAGTGGAGAGATGGGAAAATGATAGAGGCGGTACTGTTTTTCTACGTCTACTATTCTGCACTCACCCTTCTACATTTGTCATTCTATTCCCATAACTCCACCGTTGTTCAGAATTAGCCTTGCGTTGAATCTACGCCCATAGGTGCAACAATATCCCGGAATAAGGTAATTTGTTGTTCAAAATCTAGGGATTTGATTTGGCTCATAAGTTGTTCTGCTGCTTCTACTAATTGATAGTCAGCAGGCATCGGTATGATCGTACCATTATCCATACCTTGAGCCAGGTAGTACCAGACTAATAGTTTAGTGGTATCACTCAGGGCACCGTACTGCCGGGTCAGTTGATTATCTTGGCGATTGATTAGCTCCCGCTGGAGTTGAAGTTGCTCTTCATGGGACAGTTCCTTAATTTGATTAAACAAACCTTCAGCAATTTCTGGAGAAACGGTGCTTGCTGCTGGAGCTGCCGGAGTCACCGAATTACCCATCTCTTTGTAGATGAAATAGAACAAAGCCAATTGTTGATCGACTTCTAAAGCTTGAAAAGCACGAACCAGTTCTGGAGCAGAGTTGGTCGTAATTGTAGACATAAAGAATTCTCCCAAATGCACTCTTGCAAACTAGCAACTTGCAACTGGCGGTTAAACCCACTGAAGGGAGACATCAGATCCTATCTTCCGGAGGGTGGCACTTGGGAACAAGAGCTACAACCCAAGGGGAATCAACCCAATCGCTGCTCTGGTTCCAAAAAATCCCAGAGAATTTCGTCCGGTTCGTCTTCAATTTCGTCTTCTTCCCAATCGGGATCAACGCCTGAATAAGGGCTGGAAATTGCCACGGAGATCTCGGATACCGATATCTCCGATGTCACAATGGTGGGAGTGGCTGTGGCTGTGGCTGTTGGGGCAGTATCGGGGGTTGCCGTTGCCGTGATTCCCGGTTCGGCCATCTCAGTTGAGTCCTCAGCCATTGTCTCCTCAGAAGCCGAGCCCTGAGAGATTGAATCCGCAGACAAAGGAACTTTAGCGCTGAGAAGTTGCTGTTCTAGTTCACTGACTCGATAGTTGAGGGACTGTACGGCGGCAGCGAGCTGGTTCAGTTGCAAATCCCAATGAGTCGATGCATTAGAGGTGAGAGGATCCGGATCGGCAGGGTTTGCCGGTATGCTGCTGGCAAGCTGCTCTAGGGTGTTGCAAGTGCGATCGAGCCGTTCATTGATCTGCTGCATCTGGCCACCGATCTGATGTGCTTGCATTGCCAGGTGCTCGACGATGCTAATGAGCTGATTGAGTTTTTTCTTAAGATGGTGGCCCATCGTTGCCTCCTCTGGGTGCCTTCTGTTGCCTTCTATTGCCTTCTGTTACCTTTGTTACCTTCTATAGTCATAAGCCATAACAGCCATAACAGGATCACATCGATCGATCCAGCAGTCACGATGCAAGCCCTAGCGCTATTTTCACTGTTTTTTCAGCAGATTGGGTATCAGATAGATCCAAAATGTGACGGTAGGCAGCCCGATCGGCAACAGAATCGCGGCACTAGAAAGATACAGTTGGAGGCTCAGCACACTATAAAATGCGGTACCACCGGATAAAATCAGCAACTTGCGAGGGGGTAGATGCCCCTGAATAGGGGAACCTGACCAGCTAACGGTCTGAAGCCTGGCACGCACAGAAGGATGCCCATGAGTTTCCAACGACTTCGATCGCCCCATCCCAAGCAACACCAGTTTCGCCCCGATTGCAGCTAGCCACACCATCAGTAGATCAGGGACTGGCATGACAAAGCGCCGCTGCATAATGTTCTCAAATAAATAACTGAGATGTTCGCCGCCGGTCATCTCTCGATTCCCAAAGTGATCATCTGCCTGCTCATACCAATAGCGAACAGCGGCAGGCGGCGGAAATTTTTCTAAGGGATCGCCAGGCGTAATTCCGGCAGTTTCATAGCCTCCGGCGGCGATCAAAACAGTTTGTTGAGACAGGCGTTTCAGGTCTGGAGCGTTGGGTTCATAGAGAAGTTTCCAGGCAGGAATGGCAGTATAAACCTGCTCAGCCGGAATCGAAAAATCAATGATCGGATGAAACCAAATTTGACCTGCCAAGCTATAGGCCAGAGAACTCACAGCGGAATAGTAGAGCTGAGGAGTTTCCTGAGCCATCTCTGACTTTGCGAGTTGTTCTTGCTCAGCCGTTCTGCCTGAAGCACAGAATGCGGGTGCCAAACTTTTGAGTTGGGGGGTTGCAAAATGGGGTTCAACACAAACCTGATGCAATCGAGCTAACCAGTAGGAAATCACTAGAGGTTCGGATGGCCAGATCTGCGGCATGTGAAAGTCAGTGCCCATAGAGCCGATCGCCTGAGCATGAAGATTGCGAGGATCGGCAACTTGGGGGGGAGTTTGGATCCAGCCACCCTGGTTGGTGGAAATTTTGCCAAAAACAAACCGCACACCTTGATCAGTTCCCTGGCGAATACTATTAGCCAACAATTTCTGGTTAGGATCGGGATGATCGAGTAGATAGTCTAAGCCAATCACCTTAACTTTAGCGGCAACTAACCGATCGATTAACCGAGCCATATACTTCTGTGACATCGGGTTAATCTGTCCAATTTCTACTCGATCACGCTGAATTGATGCATCATCGATTTGGATCAACGCCATGGAGGCGGGACGGGAGCGATCGATCTGCTGGGTGAGTTCTCGATAGCGAGCTTGCACGAGAATGCGCTGATCCAGCAAAAACAATTGGAGGGACGGCAGTAAACTCACAGCCGATAACAGCAAAATAGTGACCAATTCATAGCGTCTCTGGGGTAGCAAACGAGTTAGCCATTGTCGCCAGTCCGGTTGAGAGAGTCGGATCGGAGGTGATCCTGGCCGACGAAATAACGAAGGGACGAGATAGGCCGAGGGATATTTGCGCTGATTATGGTTTTCTTTCAACCATTGGGTGGCATCTCGCACGGCATCCTGGGTATCTTTAAAGCTGGCTAAACTGCGGGCAAATTGCACCAAGAATTCCTGGGCAACCTGGTTATGAATCCGTTCCCGCATCACCAACACCTGATTTAAACCCAGATCCATCAAGGCTTCAGCAATGCGTAGACCTCGACAAGAGTTAAACATGGCAAGCTGTAGACCTCGATCTTTGGCCTGGGTGAGGGCAGCTTTCAACTCCTCGATCGTCATTGAAGATCCTGGGGCGATGGCCAATCGTCCGCCGGTCATGACCGTTTCATCGCTGTGACCAGCAAAAAATAAAATATCCCAACCCTGAGGATCGGTAATTGCCTGGAGAATAGATTGTTGTACCTGCTCAGCCCTTTGGTGTTGACCGATCGACCAACCGACAAACTCGACTTGCACCAAGGGTTCTAAAGATTTGAGAATGGCTCGTTCTTGCTGCAACTGAAGCCCTGCATCATCACAACAAATGGCTAGAATGCGGGCCCGTTTCCAATCCGGACGATGAACTGGCGGGGCAGCAGCTCGAATATTCACGGGCGATCGAACGATGCGAATCTTGCCAAAGGCTTCCAGATTATCAGTGATCTCCCAGGTTTCCCAGGGAAGACGCACTAAATGGATCGGATCGCAGGAAAGCAGCACATCAATTTTGTGATCCACCGTTTCCCCTAACGCCTGACTGGCAGCCGCAATCACCCGGCTAATGTCCCGTAGTTCTCCTTGCCAAAGCCAGTTTTGAAAGTTACGTAAGAGCAATTTTTCTGCATCATCCAGCCGTGCTTTCCAGTCTACTTGAGTGGTGAGACCGCCGCTGTTGACTACTCTGGCTCGCAGGGGGGAGGGCTCAACCGTTGAATCTAATGTTGGCTCGATCGGTTCAGCTAGCAAGGAGCGGCTTTTGTAGAAATTGAGATAAGCGCGCTGCCACTCTTGGTAGAGCACCTCTAAGTGAGGCGGATACTGAAGCCGAGCAGTCAGGGATTGAGACTGTCCCCAGGTCAACTCAAACTGGCAAAGGCTATCAAATTGGGTAACTTTAAGACGAAACGCAACTGTCATGGTATATTTGATCACACGATCGATCGAGCGTTGATTAAATGATTGATCGACGAATAATTGAACGTTGATTAAATCACCGATCGAGCGAATAATTGAACGTTGATGGATTAGCTGGTTGAGCGTTGATGAAGTAACCGATCGATCAGCCAACTGAACAACTCACTCAATCCAGGCAGAGTGAATGTCTGAATATCTGAACAAATATCTGAACAAATATCTGAAACAAATACCTAAACCAATACCTGGACGGACAATCATGATGGCACTCACCCTGTTATAAAAAACTCGATACAACTGGAACAGAACGGTTTAACTCAACTCAGCATCTAACACCAGTGGCGGTAAGGTCAAGCAGGCTCCATTCGGTAGGGCGATCGACAATTGAAACTGTTCATTGAGTTGTCCGATGACTTGGGCATAGAGGTAAGGTTCTTGGTTCAGGACTAATTCAATCAATGGTTCGTGCTGATCGGCAATCAGCAGCTTAATTCCAGGTGATAACAGGCGACCCGGCTGCGCCCCTAACACCACGAGCAACGACCATTCTGAGGTTGCCGGTAACCGCCAAGTCACCACATACAACCGCAACTCCGCTGCTTCTAGAGTCAGATCTCGATAGGCCGATCGGGCTTCTGGAGGGACTGCAATCTGCTGCTCATAGCGTAAGGTCTGCAACACATCTTCCAAATCTTCTGATAACCCATCGGTTTGGCTCGACAGGAGAGAGCCACTTAAATCCAGGGGTGGCAGTAGCATCCATGCCAGTTCTTCTGTGATTCGATCGACTTGATGTTCAAACCACCGCGCCACATTGACCACGATCGGTTTTGTCGCAGAGGTGGCTGGGTTCACGAGCGGTAGAGGAGCGGGCATTGTAGCTAGGTGGGCATCGGCATCGGCATCGGCATGAACTGGCATTGGTTCGGTGGTTGTGGCTGCACCCGCTTCGGTGGATTGACTGGTCAGTCCAAAGGTTTGGGCATATCGCAGTTGGAACAGTAATCGATCGGGGTGTTCTACAAACTGATAGGTGGGAATTAGCAGCTCATCAGGTTGGGAGGGATGGGATGGGGAAGAATTAGGTTGAGAGCGATCAAAATGACTGAGCAAAGACTCATCCGGACTATCCGTGAGTCGTTCTTGTTGGGATGGTTGGTCTAACGCCGGTTGGTTTAACATGGGCTGGTCTAATACGGGTTCCAACCGCTGTAGGTCGGCATGATCCCAATCCACTTCAGATTGCGGCAAGTAAGAGATTATTCTGACTTCTGAAATTTCTTCTAACACTTCCACCAAGACATACAAATCGGGCGACCAAGTGGTCGGTACCGTTGATGGCAAGCTAACCAGGGGATCATCGACATAGCCGATCGGAATCAGATAGAGCTTCGTGTCTCCAATCATCAACTGGCTCACCTGTTGACTCAAGGGCAGTCTGGCAGAAGTGGGTCGAGCCATCTTCGATCGATTCGAGTCCTCTACTAAGCCTGAGGCTGGTTCCGGTTCGGGTCGCAGTCGCTGAGGCTGAGTTGAGCGGGGCAGTAGCCAGGGACTGCGCAGAGATAATTCGGGCGATCGGGCTTGCAACCAGGTTTGAAATCCTAACAGGGCTAGACCACTCAGATAACATTGCCATTGCTCTTGTAGCTCTGGGGCAGCTTGGCTCAGGGTCAGGGCCCAAGCCACTTGCTCTGAGGTCAGGGCAATACTTTCTGCTGGGAGTAAGTATGCTGTAGGTTGATCGTCAGTTGAGGGCATCATATTCACAGAACTCCTAAGTCTTCAAGATATCGGCAAATGCAGGTCGTCAACAGGCCTTTAGAGAGAGGCGGAGTGGCATTTGGGTCAAGGGGATGTTTGGGGGGTTTGGTGCGCTCTGGGTTGTAATTTTCGGTGGTGTATTCAGCGATCACTGGAGCAATCAAACCCTCTAAAGCCCCCAAAAATTGATAGAGCTGGCGATCGATCGGCAAGAGGCAGGGAATCGCAGGCACAGACAGGGAATTTCCAGGTTTTTGCACGGGTTTTTGCACGGGTTTTTGCACCCCTTTTTCTGGCAAGGCTGCCGGGTCTGAGCGGAGGCTAGAGTGCAGAGTCACCTCTTTTAGCCCCGCCTGGAAGGTGAGAATTGGGTCACTCGTGCCCTTCGGCCAGATGGCAGCCAAAATCTGCTCCAAGGGTTGTTCTAGCCAAGACAGTTTGGGGAGTTGTTCTGCTTCCAAAGTCGATCGCAGCAATTGCGGTAAGCCCTGCATCATTTGCAGCAACCACTCCCGATGCACATCTGCTTTTAGATCACCCAAGGCAAGTAAGCGGCTGATCTGATATTGTTCTTGTCGCTCCACTTGGGGGGCAATTTCCGCCATGGAGAGCCGATCGCGATGGAATAAAATCATGGCCTGTAAGTAAGCCTGATCTTGGGGTAGCGTCCCCTTGCTTTTGCGACGCTTCAAGCTGGCTGCTCGGCTGGCAATCACCTGATTGACGACCTGCTGTAAAACCGCTTCCGCAGTTTGGCGATAGGCTGCTAAAAAATTGTGCTCTGGCTCTTCATCCTCATCTCTGGATGCGGGATCCGGGCGATCGATGCGGCTAGCGGGGCGGTAGATGGGATCATCAATGGAAACCAGATCACTAGGAGCAGGGGGGCGCAACTTCTGAGCCAACTGCTTCAACACGCGCAGCACGGCCTCTGGGCTAGCTACCAGCCGATCGGGGGGCAGGAGGCACAGCATTTGTTCTAATT
This sequence comes from Elainella sp. Prado103, assembly GCA_025454395.1. Classification (GTDB taxonomy): domain Bacteria; phylum Cyanobacteriota; class Cyanobacteriia; order Elainellales; family Elainellaceae; genus Elainella. The sequence goes on along the minus strand of JALOOM010000056.1, from coordinate 21,571 downwards.
GTTGAGGGGTGGGATCGGGGCAGGATTTGCCAACATTCCGGATTTTCCAGAGGCGATATTCCGGTAAGTAAACCTGATGGTAACTTTTCAACACGCGAATTGCGATCGTCAGTTCGGCGGTTGATAACACCCGCGCCAACAAGCGCTGCGCCTGTTCAGGACGAGTTTGGTTTAGCACTGCCCAATCACTACTAATGTAAATGCCATAAATATCCTTTAAGGCACTTGAGAGTTCTTTGTGCTGGCGCGTCAGCAGCTTTGTCCAGGTACTGAGGTTACTGCGATCGGGATCAAATTTTTTGACGATGGTGACCGCGAGGGGGCGGGATCGATCGGCTGGAAATTCTGGTGGATCAAACGACTGGAGTGGATCGGCATCTTCCATCACGTAGGGCAACAGGTGGATCTGCCGAAAGTGGCCGCGGGCTCCAAACTGTTGCGCTAAGCTGTAGCAAACTTGAGGAATTTGGCTGGAAACGAAACAACGTAGACAGGCTTCTGCCAATGTCGCGGCCCTCCATCCCAAGGCAGGATCCGCGACTGCTGATTCGGGTGAGGATCGCATGATCTGCACCAGTTGGCGTTGAATTTGGATATCGGCTCGATCGGAGCGATCCCAATCTGGAAAGATGGCTTGGAAAAACTGCCTTGCTGGGGCGATCTCCACTGTTCGCAGTCGTCCCGATCCCTCTAGCCGCAGATGCATCCAATATCTATGGGCTTCACACATGGGTGGCTCCCCTCCTTTGAAGGCACGGAGCGCTCTGATTCACGATCCAGGCAATCCTTTGATCCATGACCGGCCTCATCATTCTCAAGCTTCCTAGGGATTTAGCGGGATCTTGGGCGCACCTATGCAGTTTTATTTCGCTCTATCTATTTATTAATGCTTATTAATGCCAACCTGTTATGAGTGCCTGTTATGAGCGCCAATTATGAGCGCCAATTATGAGCGCCAATTATGTAGTACCAACCCCGCTCATGCCAGCTCGTCTTATTCCAGTCCAGCTCATGCTAAATTAGCTCATGCCAGATCACCAAAAACGCGGATCGCGCGCTCGAAGCACCCATCCGCGCCTTCACGATCATGACCCGATCGATCGATCCCTAGCTCGCAGGCTGTAAGCGGGTCACTTTGAGGTTAAATTTGCCAATGCCTTGACCACCATAGGGGCTGACTCGAATCACATAGCTACCAGGGCGGGTAATGCGAGCAAACAGCATTGAATTAGTGGAACCATCTGGCGCATCATCATTTTCAGCTACGGTTGTCCCATCCGGCGCAATCAGGGTGATGATTGTGTCAAACTCTTCTGAAGTGAGATCCATGACGACCTGCTCCCCGGCTTCAAAGGTCACCAGATAATCGCGGGCAAAGCCCCCTAAGCCTGTTGGAATATCTTTATCGGTGAGGCTGTCTGCCACCTCGTTATTGTCCGGCATCGGAATGGGGTTATATAAAGTCTGAGCGATCGCGCTGGGAACCGCTAGCCCAAGCGCCAACCCCGTCGCGACTGGAGCCAGTAAGGAGAAACTGAGCTTAGCAACAAATGAATTCCACATAAAACTGGCAAACTCCGCCAAAAACAACAAGCCGTTCGTCAATTATGCCCCATTCTTCCAGAGTGACCGACTCTGCCTTGCGAAGAATTTAGGTTTGGGCAGGCTTGGGCATTGACAGACAATCCCTTCCTCCCCTATCCCGGATCCCCAAAGCTGACTACACTAGATTAAGAAAGCTTACGAGTAATTTCCTTATGGCTGCCAAAGTTGAAATTTATACCTGGAGTACCTGCCCGTTTTGCATTCGCGCCAAAGCCTTGCTCGACAAAAAAGGGGTGAACTATACCGAATATTGTCTGGATGGGGACGAACCGGGGCGGGCCAAAATGGCTCAGCGATCCAACGGCAGACGATCGGTGCCGCAAATTTTCATTGATGATCAGCATATTGGGGGTTGCGATGATCTCCATGCCCTCAATGCCAGGGGCGAGTTAGATCCCCTCCTGGTTGGCAGTTAAGCCATAAATACTCAATTCTGCATGATCTGGAGAATGCCCGCGTGAAATTTGCATTTATCATCGATCCGATCCAGAAGCTCGATCCTGGACATGATACAAGTGTGGCGCTGATGGAAGCGGCTCAACTGTTAGGGCATGAAGTCTGGATCACCGAAGCTCCCCGGTTAGGGGTAATTGCTGGCAAGGCATTTGCGCTGGCTCAGCCGGTACAGTTGCAGCCGGTCAAACTGGTGGAGCAACAGTGGGTTATCCCCGATTCCTGGTTTCAGGTGGGCGATCGGCAGCAAATTTGGTTAGAAAGCATGGATGCGGTGTTTATGCGCACCGATCCACCTGTCACCGTGCCTTACCTGTATGCCACCTATATTTTGGATTACATCGATCCCACCAAAACGCTAGTGATCAATAACCCCAATGGGTTACGAGCGGCTAACGAAAAAATGTATGCGCTCCAGTTCACAGAGGTGATGCCTGAAACCATCGTCACCCAAGATAAGCAGGTGATTCGTGAATTCGTCGAGCAGTGGGGGGCAGGCGTGCTCAAACCCCTAGGTGGCAAGGCCGGAGAGGGCATTCTGTTCATCACCCCAGACGATCGCAATTTCAATTCGTTAATTGAGGTGAGTACCCAGGGACAGACTCCCATCATGGTACAGGCTTACCTCCCGGCGGCTAAAGAGGGCGACAAGCGAATTATTCTCCTCAATGGTGAACCGATCGGATCCGTTAATCGGGTACCCACCGGAAGAGAGTTTCGCGGCAACATGGCGGTGGGCGGTCGAGCCGATCGAACTGAATTGACAGAGCGCGATCGGGAAATTTGCCGTCGAGTTGCTCCAGCCTTACAGCGCGATGGGCTTTATTTCGTCGGTATTGATGTGATCGGGGGCTATTTAACTGAAGTTAATGTGACCAGCCCAACTGGAATTCGTGAAATCGATCGGCTCGATAACACGCAGTTGGGACAGCAGGTTGTGCAATGGGTGATGGAGCAAAAGCAAGATTGAAGGGGAATTTAAGCCTGAACACAGTTTGCTTGGCTCAATCGATCGATTAAAACGCTCCTCTGAGTATGCATTGACAACCGAATTAATCACTGATTTGATCATCGATTTGATCACTGATTTGAGGCAAGGTTGCAGGTTTGAAAGTTGAGGTTGGATAAAGCTGAGAGCCATCTGGATTCGGTTTGACTTCGGTTGAACGTTGGAGTTCTACCGATCGCTACCAGATATTTCGCTGACATATTGACTACGTTTTAAGGGATATTGAGGTAAATGGCATGAATCAGTCGCGTGATCTATTCCGGAGTTTCTCAGGTGTGAATCGTCGTCGTTTTTTGCAATATGGATCCCTAGCAGCCGGTAGTGGGGTGATTGCGGCCTGCGCTAATTCATCGACTTCCTCACAATCCACCTCAACCGATTCCAGTAGCCCTGCTACGAGTAACGAACTCATCAAGCTCACCTATGGTACCAATTGGTATGCTCAAGCAGAACATGGTGGCTTCTATCAAGCGGTGGCCACCGGCATTTATCGAGACTATGGGCTGGATGTTACCGTCAAAATGGGCGGACCTCAAGTGAACGGCACGCAGTTGCTGATGGGTGGGGCGATCGATTTTTTCATGGGCTATACTGCTGATGCGATCAAGGCGGTTCAGGAAGGGATTCCCAAGGTCACCATTGCGGCCATCTTCCAGAAAGATCCCCAAGTTCTGCTAGCCCATCCTGAATCTGGAGCGAAGTCGCTGGCCGACTTACAAGGGAAGCCGATCTTTATCAGTGCCGCGTCTGTCACCACATTTTGGCCCTTTCTCCAGGCTAAATTTGGCTTTAATGACAGTCAAAAACGCCCCTATAACTTTAACCCTGGCCCGTTCTTGACTGATAAAACTTCAGTGCAGCAAGGATATCTCAGTTCAGAACCGCTGGCGATCCAAAAAGAGGGAGGGTTTACGCCGTTGGTCTTTTTGTTGGCAGACTATGGGTATAACCCTTATGCCACCACGATCGAATGTAAACGTGAGTTGGTCGAACAGAATCCTGACTTGGTGCAACGGTTTGTGGATGCATCTATTAAAGGTTGGTATAGCTATCTGAATGGCGATCCAGCTCCAGCTAATGAGCTAATCAAGAAAGACAATCCAGAAATGACCGATGAACAAATAAAATATGGCATCGAGAAAATGAAAGAATATGGCATTGTCATCTCAGGGGATGCTGAAACTAAAGGGATAGGGGCAATGACTGACGAACGCTGGAAAGCTTTCTTCGATACGATGGTGGCTGAAGGTGTTTTTGATCAAAGCATTGATTATCAGCAAGCCTATACTTTGCAATTTGTGAATCAGGGTGCAGATGCCTACAAAGGCTAATCTATGCTGGTTTCACGCCTTACCCGCCATTGGAGGTGGACATGACTCCTGCGATTACGCTGAGCAATGTGACGAAAATCTATGCCAACGGCACCGTAGCCTTGCAAGATCTAAATTTGACGATCGAGGAAGGGCAGTTTGTCAGTTTGCTGGGCCCCTCTGGTTGCGGCAAAAGCACCGTACTGCGGATTATGGCTGGCTTAGGCCAAATGACTGAGGGGAACCTTTACTGGGGGGAAGAGCGAATCAAACAGCGGTTAGCGTTTGTGTTTCAGGAAGCTGCCTTAATGCCTTGGGCAACGGTAGAAGATAATGTGCGACTCCCATTGAAGCTAGCCAAGGTGAATCAGCGTGAAGCGGCCATGGCAGTGTCTGAAGCACTGGAAATGGTTGAATTACAGGGATTTGAACATTGCTATCCACGAGAGCTATCAGGTGGGATGAAAATGCGAGTTTCGATCGCCCGATCGCTCGTCACGAAGCCAAAAGTGTTACTGATGGATGAGCCCTTTGGGGCATTAGACGAAATGACCCGCAGTAAGCTCAATACCGATTTGCTACATCTTTGGGAGAAAAAACACTGGACAGTCGGGTTTGTCACCCACAACATCTATGAAGCAGTGTATTTATCAAATCGGGTTGTGGTGATGGCTGCGCGACCGGGGCGGGTCATTGCCGATCTCCCGATCGAAGCCCCCTATCCGCGCTCTGAGGAATTTCGCACCTCAGCCTTGTTCAACAATTACTGTCGGGACATCTCCCAGATTTTGGCCCAAGGGGCAGCCATTCGGCTTTAAGCCAACATGAATATTTGAAAATGATGAGCTGATTGACTGACAAAACTCAAACTAGCCACTGCTACGCAGAAGCAAGCTACACCCCAACCCCGAGGGGCTTTCGAACCAGGATTTGATTGCAAGTCCCTTCGCCCCTAGTGGGAGAAGGGATTTAGGGATGAGGGGAAAAGATTTGTCAGTCAATCAGGATGATGAGACAGTTTGGCAAACAGCTTTTATGTTCAGACAATTCGGCTGTAGAGCAGGTGAGCCCGACGAAATTTGGGGTTTCCCTGGTTCTGCGGTCAACCTTCGGGTTTAAAGTAGAAGAAGTATTGATGATTCGCACTCATGGATCTTAGTCAAATCGAAACCGATCTACAAAATTCGGACTTTCAATATCGGATTAAGGCGATCACAGCCCTAAAGGATTATCCACCGGAGATTGTAGTCCCCATTCTGACTCAACATATTCAGGATCCAGAGTTTCTGGTGCGAACCTTCGTGGCGCGCGAATTAGGCAGACAAAAAACCTCCGAATCGTTTGGGGCTTTACTCCGGATCATGAGGTTTGACAACACCCCAAATGTCCGAGCAGAAGCAGCAAATTCTCTCTCTTTATTTGGCCGAGTCGCAGCGTCTCATCTGGTACAGACTTTTTTCAGAGATGATCACTGGCTCGTCCGTCGTAGCATCTTGGCAGCTCTGGTGGAAATGGAATGTCCTGAAGAAGTGCTGGAAGTCTGTGATTTGGGGATCGCAGGTGAGGATGCCGCTGTGCAAGAAGCCTCCATTGATGGTTTGGGAGCACTGGTCAATTCTCGTCAGTCCGTCGCGGCCTTATCACGGTTATTAAAATTAGCCCACTCCGAGTTTGAATATGTGCGTGTTCGGGTTGCTTATGCCCTCAAACATTTCAAAACACCAGAGGCGAAACAGACGCTCGCTCAATTACGGCAAGATTCAGATCATCGGGTTGTGGGGGCGGCCATGGAAGACTTATTGGGATAAGCCAGATTACCCATGCCATGCCTGTCCCAGGCTGCATCAATCTTCGCATTCAATCGAGCCTGAACTTCAAAGTCTCGACCCTCGAAACCTCGTTTCAGACTTCTTCCTTTGGGTCATGGTTACCCAACTTTGAGCCATCTACAATTTATACATTGCGCTGAGGCATCGCAAAGAATTGCTTAAAGTGGGATCCAGGGTTGCTTGTTCAAAGTTACAGGGGTTAAGGTAATAGAATTTACAGAATTTAACATTTGGATCGGCAAAATAGGAAGGAGCAAATCGCTGCCCCTATTTTGGGCAACACGCTCTCAACTGGCGGCTTATCAGCAGCGGCTCATTCGCAGCAACCGATTTAGGGTGGCATCCATCTTGCCAAGGAGATCAATACTTTGGCTGCCACTGAGCGTTTTGGCGACACTGATCACACCATTTGGAGGTACTCATGTCTGAGATTCCCACCCACGGTCAAATGCTTTGGAAACTAGAGGGTGATGAGCGCGTGTTACATTTGCGCCACGATGACTCAGAACCTTGGCGACATTATGAGGAATTTCCCCAATATGTCTTGCCGGATCCGGCTGATTTTTCGAAAGGGATTGCTACATTTCTGGCGCTGCTGAAGAAAGGTTGGACAGCTAGTAAATCCTAATTTGCCTCTCCATGCCAGATGTTAGCCCGTAGTAACCAGGGTGCTGCCTGTGCTGATCAGAGGGCTATTCTAAACTCTCTCTCGTGGTTTTCAAGGTTAAGGGATGGGCAGTTTCCAATTGTTGGATTGGGTGGCTCAGTAATCGTGATCGCATCGTCTCCCCCAATCCTTGCACTTGAGAGAAATCTGCACCGGCAATGCTTTCAAATTGCTCAAACTCAGCATCGGTGAGGTCAGCCGCTCGAAGATCAACCCTGGACAAATTGGCTCCATTCAGGCGAGCCTGACGCAAACAAGCTCCTGTTAACAGGGCTCCCCGTAGATCCGCCTGCACCAGCCTGGCCCCCCGCAGGTTAGCCCCAGTTAGATCGGCTCCGCCTAGATAACTCCCCAATAGGTTTGCTTCTTGCAGATCGGCATAGCGTAAGTTGGCCGTATTTAAGGGGGTGCCATTGAGATTTGCGCCTGGGCCGATCGCACCAGCAGACCGATAGGCAAAGCCAGCCGGGAAGATAGTTTGACTGTTGTAGCGGGCTCCTTGCAATTTGGCATTTTCTAAATTCGCTGCGCTCAGGTCGGCTCCACTCAGATCGACTCGATAAAGACAAGCTGCTTGGAGATTGGCGTGCCGCAGGATGGCACCCGTGAGATCGGCTCCCCGCAAATCTGCTTCACTTAGATCCGCCCCACTCAAATCACTGTGGGACAAATCTGCTCGAATGAGGGTGGCTTGTTTGAAATTAGCATTGGGCAAATTAAGCGATCGGAGCTTAATTTGGTATAGATCTGCCTGCCTTAAACTGAGTCCTGCTTGCACCGCAGCCAAAACATCTTGAGAGGTTTTTGGCATTTCTCCGCTTGGCATCTCCCAACCTGGCATCGGACTTAGCATAAAAAAGAATACCGCTGCATCATTCACTCAATCGTATTATATGCCCAGAATTCTATCGCCTTTAATATATTGATTCGAATGCGCTTTGACGAGTATCCTCTGGAATGAGTCCTGTCATTGAGCTGCCGGAAGTCCCATGCTGCTGATTCCACCCCTGACCATGATGGACTTTTTTCGCAAAAGCGAAGGAGTCTGGTTTACGCAACGTACCGTTCATCATTTTGATGCAGTCACCGATGAATCGGGAGAGTCTCAATTACATGTCCAGGTCGTTGAACCCCCCGATCCACGCATTCAATCGGTCTGTGAAGCCCAGAATGTTGATCCAGGGCTTGCCCGTGGTGGAGCAAGCTTTATGTGGCAAGCTCATGCGAGAGATCGTACCCCCAATCCGGATCAGGCGGCCGTGCTCGTCGATATCCCAGATGATGAAACGGGTCGATCGGGCAAGCTCTTACGGAATCAGGGCTATGTCGAGAAAATTCCAGTCGTCAGCCGCTACTGGTTTGGTCAAGATGGTATTTTAACGATTGATACAGATTATGAAAATAATCAAGGACAAGAACGCTGTTGGTTCATTACAGATGATTTTCGTGTGCGCGTGAGTACGGTGCGCATGATGAATGGAGTGTACCTCATGACCTATTGTTCGGAGCGGCGCTGCGTCTCTGATGCAGACTTAGCAGCCATGATCCAGCAGAATTTGGCTAGAGCCTAGCCTGCTTCTCAGAAAACAGATCATTTTCACCAAATCACATTAAGGATTGTTACTTTGTTTCATACATTTGAGACGGCAAATTCCCGAATCCCCTATTCTCAGGGAGCAAGGCTTACGTCTGTGAATCTATGTACAAACCCTTCCTTGAGCATCTAGAGCGATCGCTGTTTCAACGATTTGAGCTACGGCAGCGCCCGATCCCAGCAGGGCTAGAATTTCAGATTAGTGAGCGCGGTAGAAACCCAGCCAAAATTCAAAGTTGGTGTTATCAATCTCCAGAGTTTCGTAAAATTCGTTACACCTATATTGATGCAGGTGTCAGCGCTCAGATTCTCAATAGTGTGATCTACCCAAGTCACCACTATGAATTACCCTTACTCGGAATTGATTTTCTGTCGTTTGGGCAGGGCAAAAACCTCATTGTCATGGATTTTCAGCCGTTGTTTCAAGATCCGGACTATCTGACCAAATATATCAATCCTCTGAAAGGATTACATGATCGCTATCCTGATCTGGCTCAGGATTTGGAAATGAAGTTTTATGATGCCAATCAATACTTTTCTAAATATCTACTGTTTGCCAAAACGAATTCTGAAATGGTTAAAACGCGGGTATTTGAAGCATTTAAAGACTATTTGAATCTTTATTGGCAGATGCTAGATCAGGCAGAGCCCCTCGTCGATCTATCAGATATACAGCGGGTGGTCAAAGCGCAAAAAGACTACGATCAATACAGTGCCGATCGAGATCCGGCCTCTGGTTTATTTAGTAGTTATTTTGGGCATGAATGGGCGGAAAAGTTTCTGTATGGCTTCCTATTTGAAGATGCGGTGCCCCTAGAGACTGGGATCGCCAGGAGATGACTGAGGATTTGCTATGACGCTTTATCAACCATTTCTAGACTATGCGATTGCGGTTTTACAAGAACGTCTGGAGTTGGCTGCATATCCTATTCCGAGCGGGTTTGAACAAAAATCTGCGATCGTTGGTAAGGGCAAGCATCAGGAATCAGTTTTAACCACCAGTTATGCCTCTCAGTCTCCTAAGCTGCGGCAAATTCGCGCTGCCCATGTCCAGGGAGGCAGCTCACTTCAGGTTTTAAATTTTGTTATTTTCCCCCATTTGAACTACGATCTGCCTTTTTTTGGGGCAGATCTGGTTACGTTGCCCGGTGGTCATTTGATCGCTCTGGATATGCAACCTTTATTTCGCGATCAGCCCGATTACCAAAAAAAATATACTCAACCGATTTTGCCCATTTTCGAGTCCCATCAACAGCATCTACCTTGGGGCGGAGACTTTCCAGAAGAAGCCCAATCTTTCTTTTCGCCCGCTTTTCTCTGGACTCGTCCCACCCAAACGGAGATCGTTGAAACTCGCGTCTTTTCAGCTTTTCAAGATTACCTTCAGGCATATCTCGATTTTGTCGATCGCGCAGAACCGATTACGGATGCTGATACCTTGCAGGAGATTGAACAGGCCCACTTGCGTTATTTACGCTATCGGGCTGAAAAAGATCCTGCTAGAGGAATGTTTACGCGGTTTTATGGCACTGAATGGACCGAAGAATACATCCATGGTTTCTTGTTTGACCTGGAACGCCAACTGTTGGTAGCCCAAAGTTGAGGATGGTTGCTGGCAATCAGGATTAGAGCGATCAGGATTAGAGCGATCGATCGCTGACCTCCACAGGTTGAAAATTCCTGCCGATTTGCCGCTGTTTTGCCACATTGTTTTCATCAGATCCGAGTTTTCATCAGATCCGAGTTTTCATCATGGTCGATTTGCCCGGACTCTTTGCCTGCCCTGGATAGAGTTTCATCATTATCTTCGTTAAAATATCTCGTTAAAATGAAACTTCAGGGACTTAACCATTGGGGCAGAATCTGAGAAGATCAAACAGTAGATTCTCATTGGTTCTTCTCTGATTCCACCTTAGGATAAGTCTGCCTTTGATGAAGCCGCTTGTAGAATCTGACCTTGATTCCTCGCATTTGCTCAAAATCAATCAGTTGGGGCAAATTGGGGAAAGAACATGCAGTTAGATGCTGGCAATCTTAGATGCTTGAATCAATGCGTTTAATTTGCGTTTAATTTACGACCCTTAAAACTTACAATCCTTAAAACCTAGAGCAAGAGATGACCAATACTCCAGCCAATCCTCCAGAACTCACCTCCACCCCGCAACCGACGCTGGCAGAACTGACCGAAATTATTACCGAGTTAGAGCAGTATCGAGCCAGATTGGTGAATGACACCCTATCGATGGCCCAAAAAGCCAAGGTGATGAAAGGACAAGCGATGGCTAGTTTAGAGCCGCAACTGGCTCAAATTGATGCCCAACTTGAAGAGCTACGCCAACAGCAGTCCGCTCTGACCGTCAACCACTGACAGCGTTAACCTTATACCGGAACCATATCCAGGATTTTTCTGATCAGTTACCCGTTGTGTCACGTCAAACCTTCAGCTATGAATAAGCCAGTCCTGTCGGTTGAACTAGAGCAAATTCAATCGGAAAATGATGCCCTAATCGAGCAGGTGAATGAGCAGATCACGCTGGGGCAGTTTGAGCCTACAGAACCTCTCCTCAAACGGTTGGTTGAGGGGTTAGGCGATCCACGGGGGCTCGTGCGTCTCCGGTTTGCAGAAACTTTAGGGGAAATTGGTGAAGTAGCAACTCCTTTTCTCCTAGAAGCGCTGGCCCATCATCCGGATGTTGTTGTGAGACGGGCAGCCGCAAAAACCCTGACCATCCTGGCTGATCCCAGTGCAGTCCCTACCTTGCTCCATGCCTTCCTGAATGATGAAGATACGGTCGTCAAGGGGTCATCTGCGGGGGCACTGGCTAGAACTGGAGAAGCAGCCGTTCCGGCATTGCTAGAGATTTTGGCCTCGGCCGATCAACCAGAAGATATCAAAGGTCATGCTGCTTGGGCGTTAGCATTTATTGGCTCGGAAGCCGCAGATTACCTCTATCAAGCCTTAAATGCGAGTTCGTTGGATGTACGGTGCGCGGTCATCGGCGCGTTAGGACATGTGGCGCAGGAGCAATCCGATGAAAAATCTTGCAATTTGCTCGTTTCGGCCTTAACTGATCCAGAACCCTTAATTCGCACTGAAGCCGCTGCCGCTTTGGGGCAGTTAAATTATCCACCTGCCTTACCCCATTTGATTCTGGCAATTCAAGATCATGATTTAGATGTGCGAAAAGCTGCGATTAACTCCCTGGGTAAGATGGGCGATCGAGCTGCGTTGGAGCCATTACAGGCGTTACTCACCGATGAACCTGAGGTTGTGCGGGTTTTAGCAAAATTAGCCATTGCCCAAATTGAACGACAGGCTGAAGCCAATGATTGGTAAGGATTGTGAATTAAAAAAGAAATTTGAGAATTACATTGGAGCGATTTGGAATTTCATCCATCGCCACCACGAACAGGTGCGCTTAGAACTCTTAACGGGGTGAGAGGGTTCTGAATTCCTCTGTCCTTGACTAAAAAAGACTACCGATCGATCAATCCCAACGACCGCTTACGGTGGCAATCGAAAGCGATCGTTCTGTCCCTAAGTATTACAGTTGTATTTATGTGACTGACACTTGAGACCGCTTTCGGTAGTGACCCATTGTTTCGTTCTACTGGACTCAAAAGAGCTTGAATAGAGTTGATTTTGATATCCCACTGCTTGCGGCGGGTTAGTTCATTCACCCGTTCATCAGCATCGTACCCATTATCTGCCAGAACCGTCTCAACAACGATGTCTGGCAACAGTTGGTCTGCGCCTTCTAAGTCACTAGCTTGCCCTGAAATATCCTACTCCCCAAGCTGAAAGAGATGGGGAATAGGGTTCGTTATATCAACCTGTCTGTCGTGAGAGCGAGGTTTTGCAGCCTTTCATCCACCTAACCTGCTGCTTGGGCTGGCTTCTGGGGGGCAACCGCCGATCGCGACTTCGATTTTGCTTCAGCGATCGGATCAACTGAGGAAAACTCGATATGATTGAGCAGCGTTGTCACAAAGGCAAACAGCAAAAACGGCAGCGACAGCACCAAAATCAACCCCACGGTTGCCAGCGCATAAATCGGTCGGCTGGCCCCCATCAGCGCCAGAGCAGCAGCCAAGCTCAAAAATAAAACGACGAGCCAAACAATGATCTGCCCATAGATGTCGCCAAACGTGAGTGTGCAGACGACGCGATATTTTTGCATGTCCATAACGTTTCCCCAGCAATATGCTTATTAACGTTTTACAGTAAGTCAAAGAGTTGTGAATAGGGGCGAAATCTAAACCTTTCTAAAGAGGTTGCAATACTTTGTTACAGGAACAGCGAGATGTAATCCGAGAAACAGCATGACGGTAGATTACGACCTGATTATCTTAGGAGGCAGCCCCCTCGGACGCTATGCAGCCGCTCAGGCCAACCAGCTAGGGGCAAGGGTGGCCTTGATCGAACCCTCGATCGCTCAACCGCTGGATGATTGGTGGGCTGGGCTGGCTTTGCTCAATCCATCCCTGCGCGCTGTCAATATGCCGCCGATCGTCAATATGCCGCCGATCGGCGCTCAGGTGTTGCCGCCAACTTGGACTGATCTCTGTCGCTACATCGCAGTCTCGACCGATCGATTCAATGCTTCCAGCCTGCCTTCCACCCGTTTACCCCACCTCGAAGTCGCCGGAGTTGAAGTGATTCGGGCGGGTGGCTCGTTTTGCCGCCAATTGCCACTTGGGTTTGCCGTCGCCGATCGCCTCTTGCAGGCTCGCGCTTACCTGCTCACTCCCCCCCTGCAATCCAGTCGGCCAATCATCCCAGGGATCGAAGCTATCCAGACAGTGCCCCTGACCGAGTTCCAGCCATCCCCCTGGGGCACCCTACCCAAACGGTTATTAATCGTCGGAATTGATGCTCGTGGCTTAGTCTGTGCTCAGGCGTTGCAGCGGTTGGGCGTACAGATTACCTTAGTGACCCGTCACAGCCAATTGTTGCCTGGTGAAGATGCTGATGGGGCGCAGTTGCTCCGGGCAGTTTTAGAAGCCGACGGGGTGACGGTTTTAACCCACACCACCTTAGAACAATTCTATCAAAAGCCCGATCAGATTGATGTAGCAGCTCGTGAGCAAACCGCAGACTTCCCGATCCACTTCGCAGTCGATGCGGTTTTGTTGGCCACCCCACTCCAGCTTGACCTGCATCCCCTCAACCTGGCAACGGTCGGTGTGCAATGGCGAAGTGATCGCATTCCGGTGAATCGTCATCTTCAAACCAGCCAGCCCCGCATCTATGCCTGTGGAGCTTGCTTGGGCAGTGAACCCAGTCCGGCAATCGATCGGCATGAGGCAGATATTGCTATCGCTAATGCCCTGTTCTGGCCATTTCGCCAACCTCACTATCGCGGCTTACCTGTCACCGTGCCCACCGATCCAGCTTGGGTGCGAATAGGTCTTACCGAACATCAGGCTCGTCGGCAATATGGAGACTTGATTCAGGTGGCGAGTCGATCGCTCCAGGTGTCAGAAAAAGCCCAACTTCAGGCTGAACCGATCGGTTTTTTGAAACTCATTGCCCACCGCGATGGCACTATTTTAGGCGCACAGGCGATCGGTGCCCAAACCTCGGAGTGGATCAGCCCACTCGCCCTGGCCATGCAGCAATCCCTATCCATCTACCAACTGGCAAAATCTCACTTTTTGTCTCCCACTTTTGCCGAGCTGATTAGCCCCATGGCTCAGCAACTGAGTCGCCAAAGCCAGCCCCGATGGCAGCAAAACTTGATCACGAGCTGGCTCGATTTTGGGCGATCGAGATGATTCAGCCTTCAGACTTTAGCCAAGGTCACCTGTTCATGCTGGTCTTGATATTTGCCCCGGCGAGTTTCATAGCTGACTTCACAGGGGATTCCTTCCAAAAATAGGAGCTGCACAACGCCTTCGTTCGCATAAATCCGACAGTCGGCACTGGAGGAGTTGGAAAATTCTAAGGTGAGGTGACCGCGCCAGCCCGCTTCAGCCGGAGTAAGATTGGCGATCAGCCCGATCCGAGCGTAAGTGCTTTTACCAATACAAATCACCGTGACATTTTCTGGGACTTGTAGCCGCTCTAACGCCACACCCAAACCATAGGAATGGGCTGGAATCACAAAATAATCTCCATCCTCATCTGACTGAAGCGACACGGGTTCTAGATTGTTGGTATTGAATCGCTTGGGGTTGACGACGGTACCCGGAATATGGCGAAACACCAGGAACTCGGCCGGAGATAGCCGAATATCATACCCATAGGACGATAAGCCATAGCTTAGAACCGGCCGCAACGATCCAGTCCCATCCAGCGGTACTTGGCGCACCAACTTTGGCTCAAACGGGCTAATCATGCCGTTAGCCGCCTGTTCAATAATCCAGCGATCGTTCTTGATCATGGGTTTCACTCCTCGCTTGAGCCGCTGTTTGTCCATGCCTATGATACTGAGGACTGATTTTTTGGCACAGGTAACGGCAAAACTTCTCAATTGATGAACCGCTTTTGATGAACCGCTTTTGATGAACCGCTTTAAGGCCGATGGGTGCGACGCAATTCCGTGATCTGATCAGCCACATCTAGTAAAGCCTGGGGCATGTCGGGCCCCGTCAGAATCACGTCTACCTGACTGGGACGCTGCCGCAAAAAGGTTAATACTTCTGTTTCTGAGATCAACCCAAAATTGATCGCCAAACTCAACTCGTCCAACACCACCAGCGAATATTGATTTTGTGCTACTACTGCTTGGGTATGTTGCCATAGATCGCGCAAAGCCTGACGCTCTGGCTCGGCCACATTGGATCCTTCTATGCAGCGCGGCACACTGCACCGAATCCAATCTAGATGTTGAGCTAACTGCACTGGATGCTGATAACCCTGCTCGATCCCACCTTTCAAGAACTGAACAATCAGCACCGATGTCCCCTGCCCAGCAATCCTCAGAGCTTGAGACATAACACTCGTGAAGAAGCTGCGGTGCGGGCAGGTAAATACTTGTACTAATCCTTCAATGGAGTAAGTCAAAGCAGGAGTATGAGGACGAGCTGGGGCTTCGAGTTGGGAAACCATAAATACCGGCAAGATGAGGGACAAAATGACTTGAAACCAGTTGCGCTGAAGTTGAGCCATTCAAGCGAACTGAAATAAATATAGCGCCAAGAGCCGAAGTTTTCCCGTCACAAAACGCTATATGTACAAAATCCTCGGAGCGTTTCTTTGCGGTGCAAGTCCGATCCTCCATCGATCGATCTCAATGTCACTCAATGTCACTCAATGTCACTCACCTCCATCGATCGATCTCACTCAATGTCACTCAAGGCAATTCGAGATAACTTGCTGCGGTTTGCTGCAACAACCGATCGACCCGTCAGCACAACTTGTCCAAGTCTTGGATTATCATTCCCTGGTTGCAGGCTGCCACCTGGATCATACTTGCTCGCCCACGCCAGTTAAAACTACTCACTCGGCTCTAGAGCTGGTTGCAGAGTTGGATCGCGCTTCTGCGAACTTAAATCAACCCACCCTTCCGTCCACCTCATCCCTGCTGTATCCTGAGTGAGGATTTTGAGGCAATTTCTTCATGACTTGGCAGCGTCCCGATGGTCGGCAGTCCGATCAACTGCGTCCCGTTCACTTTGAGCGCAACTTCACTCATTTTGCGGCTGGCTCAGTATTGACCCATTGCGGCAACACGCAAGTGCTCTGTACCGTAACGATCCAACCTGGGGTGCCCAAATTTCTCGAAGGCAAAGGGCAGGGATGGTTAACCGCCGAGTATCGCATGTTGCCCACTGCCACGCTGCAACGTCAGCCGCGCGAGTTCATGAAGCTGTCGGGGCGCACCCAGGAGATTCAACGCTTGATCGGGCGCAGTCTCCGAGCTGCTTTAGATATGCAAAAATTGGGCGAGCGCACGATTATGGTCGATGCGGATGTGCTGCAAGCCGATGCTGGAACCCGTACAACTTCGATCACGGGTGGATTTGTCGCCCTCTGCGATGCGCTCAATACCCTGATCGACTCCGGCGAGCTGCTAGAATCTCCCATCCGCCATCAAGTCGCCGCCATTTCAGTCGGGTTGCTGGATGATCAAGCCTTTCTGGATTTAGACTATGCCGAAGATGTAGCGGCCGCGATCGACTGTAACGTGGTGATGGATCAGCAGCTCAACCTGATTGAAGTTCAGGGTACGGCAGAAGAAGGGAGCTTTAGCCGCCAGCAACTCACCCAAATTCTCGACCTGGCCGAAAAAGGCATCCAGGAACTGATGGCACTGCAACGACAAGCCCTGGTGAGTCCAGGCTAATCTCCCGTCTAATCTCCCGCTAGAGTTATGACAATTTCTAATCAAACTGCTTGCGGGCAGCCAAAGAATGTAATGCTAAGATCAAACAGTTGATCGATGTCCTCTAATCCGATCGGGAAACCGGTCATATTTTTTGGCTTGGTTTTGGCGAAGCCAGTTTTGCGAAGCTCCTTCGTTAGGCCCATCCGATCGCTGTATGAAATTTTCAATTAACTGCTAGAGCCGCAATGGTTACCACTCCGATCTCCGCTCCCAAAGTTTCTAAAGTCGAAGGTTTGAAAGAACGCAGCAATGGCTTGCGTGAACCCGTCGCGACTGAACTGCTGCAAGACACCACCCACTTCAGTGAAGATGCCGTCCAGATCCTGAAGTTCCACGGCTCCTATCAGCAAGACAACCGCGACAACCGCATCAAGGGGCAGGAAAAGGATTATCAGTTCATGCTGCGCACCCGCAATCCGGGAGGGTTCATTTCGCCAGAGCTCTATTTGGTTCTGGATCAGCTTTCGGAAACCTATGGCAATCACACCCTGCGGGTGACCACCCGGCAAGGCTTCCAGATCCACGGCATTCTTAAGAAAAACCTCAAGACGGTGATCGCAGAAATTGTCCGCCACATGGGGTCTACCCTTGGGGCCTGCGGCGATCTCAACCGCAATGTCATGGCTCCCCCGGCTCCCTATAAAGATCGGCCGGATTATGTCTATGCTCGCGAATATGCCGATCGAATTGCCGATCTGCTCACCCCGCGCACGGGTGCCTATTACGAAATCTGGCTAGATGGCGAGAAGGCAATCACGGCCGAACCCAATCCTGACGTAGCTGCTGCACTTCAGACGAATGGCAATGGCACAATCAAGCATGACAGCGAAGAGCCGATCTATGGCACTCACTACATGCCGCGCAAGTTTAAGTGCTGCGTCACCGTACCGGGCGATAACTCCGTCGATCTGTTCTCCCAGGATGTATCCTTGGTGGTGCTGACCGATGGATCCGGAAATTTGCAGGGCTTCAATGTCTACGCTGGGGGCGGGTTAGGACGCACTCACAACAAGGAAGAAACCTTTGCCCGGATTGCCGATCCGATCGGTTACGTAGACAAGGATGATGTCTATGACCTGATGAAGGCGATCGTCGCCACCCAGCGCGACTATGGCGATCGGGCGAATCGGCGACATGCCCGCATGAAATACCTGATCCACGACTGGGGCGTAGACAAGTTCCGTACTCAAGTCGAAGCCTACTTTGGTAAACCGATCGAGCCGTTCCGCCCCTTACCCGAATTCAACTATCTCGACTATTTGGGCTGGCATGAGCAGGGAGATGGCAAGCTGTTTTTGGGGATCTCGATCGAAAACGGTCGGGTCAAAGACGAAGGCAGCTTTCAGCTTAAAACAGCCTTGCGGGAAATCGAGCAGAAATTTAGCTTGCCGATGCGGCTCACCGCCAGCCAGAATTTAGTGCTCTACGAGATCGATCCGGATCACCAGTCCGAAATTCAGTCGATCCTCGATCGCTGCGGCATTCAACCAGAAACGGCGATCGATCCCTTGGTGCGCTACTCTATGGCTTGCCCCGCCTTACCCACTTGTGGACTTGCCGTCACCGAATCGGAGCGGGCCCTACCTGGCATCCTGGAACGGATTCGTGCCCTGCTGGTCAAGGTAGGGCTGAAAGAAGAACATTTCATCGTCCGGATGACCGGCTGCCCCAATGGTTGCGCTCGTCCCTATCTTGCAGAACTGGGTTTTGTTGGTCAGTCTCCCAATGCCTATCAAGTTTGGCTAGGGGCTGCACCGAATCAGACCCGCTTATCGCAGACCTATGTTGATAACATGGCGATCGAGGATCTGGAAACCACCCTGGAGCCGCTGTTTGTTTGCTTTAAGAAAAATCGCAAGCGCGGCGAAAGCTTCGGCAACTTCTGCGATCGGGTCGGGTTTGATACGCTGCGGTTGTTTGCCTCCACCTATGAGCCTGCTTCTGCTCGAGGGAAAGCTCGCTATCGGGTTGGGGTTTACGATGAAATCTATACCCAGCTCAAAGCAGCCTCTTTAGAGCAGGGGAAACCCATGACCGAACTGGTCAACGCAGCGATCGCAGCCTACTTGCAAAATAGCTAATTCTGACGATGGTGCCTTCCCGATCTGAGCAGCAATTGAATTTGTACCAGGATGCTGGTTCTGCCTCCTGTTGTTCGGATCGCACCATCACCTACAGTCCGGCTTACACGCTGGTGCCAACCTATGAATGTTTTAATCGCTGCACCTACTGCAACTTTCGGGTGGATCCGGGGCAAGATGAGTGGCTGACCCTTCAGCAAGCCACTGAGATCCTGCGCGCATTGCAGCCACAGGGTGTGGTTGAAATTCTCATTCTCAGTGGTGAAGTGCATCCGCGCCATCCGCACCGAGAAGCCTGGTTTCAGCGTCTTTATGACTTGGCAGCCCTGGCCTTGCAGATGGGTTTTTTGCCCCATACCAATGCCGGGCCGCTGAGTTACGCCGAAATGAGCCAATTGCAGCAAGTGAATGTCTCAATGGGGTTAATGTTAGAGCAAGTTACCCCGCGCCTATTGGCAACCGTGCATCGGCAGGCCCCTAGCAAACAACCCGCTGTCCGGATCGAACAGTTGCAGTGGGCAGGTCAACTTCAGATTCCATTCACCACAGGTTTGTTGCTGGGGATTGGTGAAACCGCAGCCGATCGGATCGCCACATTGGAAACCATCGCAGCCTTGCACGATCGCTGGGGACATATTCAAGAGGTGATTTTGCAACCCCACAGTCCAGGACAACAACAAGTTTGGCTGGGAGCAGCCTTTCCGATCGATGACTTAATTGATCTGATCACCACGGCACGACAGATCTTACCGCCTGAGATCACGCTGCAAATTCCCCCCAATTTGATTCCGGCCGATCGCTTGCTAGATTGCCTGAAGGCTGGGGCTCGCGATCTAGGTGGAATTGGCCTCAAAGACGAAGTGAATCCCGCTTATCCCCATCCCCATGATGCCAACCTGGCAGCTCAATTGTCTCCTCACTGGCAACTTCAGCCCCGTCTCCCTATTTATCCCCAGTATGATCACTGGCTCAATCCTCACCTACAAGCAGCGGTCACCCAATGGCGCGATCGACTGGCTGCCTTGCCCTCACTCCCTCACTCCCTGACTTAGACAGATTACCACCGGCTAATACCCTGTCGCTGCCAAATTAGGGCGCTTGCAATAGTTCACCCGCTGGATCTGGGATTCAAATCGTCCATCTGGATAAAGCTGGAGCAGTCGAAACCCTGGGCCGCACTCGTCGATGGCAAAGTCCGGCGATCGGGGCTTGAACTGTACACAGGTCGAAGGGCAACCGAGCAACCACATTCCATCCTGCTGCGTCTCAAACTCCTGGTGAATATGGCCAAATAGCACTAGCTTCACCTGGGAATATTGGGCGAATAAGGTCAATAAAGGCTGCGGGTCATGTAAGCCGATTTGATCCATCCAGGCAGAACCAATTTCACAAGGCGGGTGGTGAATGGCCACTAAAGTGGGTTGGTTCGATCGTTGGAGCTGCTGTTCCAACCAGTTGAGTTCCGTTTGCACCAACTCACCATACACTTTGCCGACAGCCATGGAGTTCAGCAAGATAAAATTCCAACCACCCCTCTGAAACGCTTTAGTCGGAGAGATCAGTTGATTCCCCAAGGTTTCTACCATCAACCAGGGCTGATCATGATTACCAGGCAACCAATAGGTTGGAATCTGCAATGCTGACACCATGTCCCGTAACCGTTCATAGGAGTGGGGAGTTTCATCCTGGGAGAGGTCACCTGTTAAGAGTAAAACATCGGGCGGCGGCTGAAGTTGATCAATCGATTGTAAAACGGCATCCAGCGACTCTGTTGTCGCGATTCCCAATAACTCTCGCTGATCATCAGCAAACAGATGCGTATCGGAAATTTGAACCACTCGAAGCGGAGAAAAGTCAGTCATAAATCAGGTAATTCGTTGGCTGGAAGTGAAAAAATTCGCCCTTGCGGAAATATGCACCTCTATCAACCCATCGCGTCGAAATGGCTAACGTTGCCTTGGGCTGCGTTAACTAAATTGGGGGAGAGAGAAAATACGGAAATTCTTTCAGCCCAAAACTGCGTATTCAGCAGATTTAACGTAGCGATCTAAAACAACGTTATGCGCTCTTACCTAGAATACCGATCCTGTTAGCGAACCACCAAAAAGCTAGCTCAATTAATTCGGTGATTTTCATCACATCAAGAAATGGAGAATTCTCTAACCTGCCCTTTGCGCTCGATCGATCCGGGCTGCTATACTAGGGAGAATGCAAAGACAAGTGGCGGCATAGCCAAGTGGTAAGGCAGAGGTCTGCAAAACCTCCACTCCCCAGTTCGAATCTGGGTGCCGCCTTTTGTACGTTCGCATGATTGATGTCGCTATTCGCATGATCATGTCGCTCTAGGTGCCTTTTAACAGTGCCAATGACAAATTTGCACGATCATGTCGTTAAAGCCAGATTTTTTCAAGATTCGCACGATCATGTCGCTGTTTTGTTATCCTCAACCATTCTCATACAAGATGACTAGAGTATAAAAGCCAGATTGTACGAGCTTTTAAGGTACATCGTTCAGGAAAACTGAGCACTTTGCCGCTTTAAAGACAAAGATACGCTCAAGTACAGGCTTGAGCGCACAATGGGTAGGGAATTAAGTAGCTAGGATGATTTAAACTTAAAACGCTCTAGCGTATATCCACCTTGTTCACTTCGTGATTTCATGCCATCCATCACAGCCAGGGCTAAATCAT
>JALOOM010000055.1 GCA_025454395.1 Elainella sp. Prado103 | reverse complement strand
ACGTGGATCGGGGTAACTTGGAAGCAGCGATCCCCCTATTACAGCAGGCCTTAGCAATTCGATTGAAAATTCTGGGAGCTTCCCATCCCGACACGCAAGGCACCCGGCAATGGTTAGAGCAAGCAGAGGCAGAATTGAACAGCCAATCAGATCAACCCGATCAACCCACTTAGGTTAAAAAAGGAGTCGATCGCCAGATGGGGCGCAATTGGTCAATACCCCATACCAGATATTCGATCGAACCCTATCCACCTGACTGCATATCGCAGGTTATCCCACCGCACGCTGAGAGCAGCAATCCCGCAACTGTTGCTGGAGTTGATCGATCGATCGGGCTGGCTCCTGACAGCTTACCCCCTGACACACAAAGGCAATCACTTCAGCAGGCAGATCAATTTCCGCCCGGTATTCGGCGGTAGGAAGAAACTGCCGTCCTAAAGCCTGCATCATTTCTGGAGTAGTCTTCACCAGAGTGAGATGGCGAAACCAATCCAGTGCTCCAAATAGACTGGGGCAAGCTTGGGGAGTTTTTTGCATCACTGCGCTGAAGGCTTGCAGCGTTTGTTCAGCCCGATCGAGATAGTCCACTTCCTCCGTCAGCAAAAACAAGCGAACTAAATTAGCGGCAGCAATGCCATTGGCCGCCGGGGTGGCATTATCTTCATACCCCCGCTCTCGAATCACCAAATCGGCTCTGGCATCCGTGTTGTAGTAGCCGCCCTGATCAATACTCCAGAGAAACTGATCCAATTCGGCTTGTAGTTGGGTCGCCCGAGATCGCCAAAGGTTCACGTCGTTTAACTCCACA
Source organism: Elainella sp. Prado103 (assembly GCA_025454395.1). Taxonomy (GTDB): domain Bacteria; phylum Cyanobacteriota; class Cyanobacteriia; order Elainellales; family Elainellaceae; genus Elainella. The sequence continues at coordinate 30,434 of JALOOM010000055.1, read as the reverse complement.
GTTGAATCAGCAGGCAAAGCCAAAGCCGCCTGATCCAGATCCAGCATCGCCTTAATCAGGAGGGCATAGTCTTCAGCTTGGGCGATCACGCTGGGAGACCCCTCGTAGTTCAAGCGATGTAACCGATCATTAACCCACTGATGGGACAAAATAAATTGGGCGGCGGTGGCGGCAATCCGGTAGTAGTCCGGCTCCTGAAACACAGTGGCCGCCCGGGCCAAGCCAGAGATCATCAAACTATTCCAGGCAACGATCATCTTTGTATCCGTCACCGCCGGAATCCGGCCCGGCCAGGCGATCGATTTGGCCTCCGCATTATTACGCGCCGGTGGAAATGTTGGGGTAGCCGTGGGAGCTGTGCCATAGCGTGCGGTGAAGAGCCGTTCTAGGGCCGACTCCACCTCGGTAGAGAGGCGATCGGGATATCGGCGTTGCAGCACATTCTGCCCTTCAAAATTGCCATTGGGCGTGATCGTAAATTGCTCAGCCAACTCAGATAAGGCATCTGCCGACAGCAAATCTGCCAGTTCCGCGTAGCGCCAAACATAGAAAGCACCCTCTTCCGGCTCCCGATCGGCCGGTGTGACAAAGCTATCCGCATCTTGAGCAGCGTAAAAATAGCCTTCTGGCGCAGTCATTTCTCGCTTCAGCCAATTGACCGTACCCTCAACGGCTCGCTGGAAAGCAGGCTCTTGCATTCCCATCGCCCAAAGGTCAGCCAGAAATTCCACAATCTGCCCATTGTCATAGAGCATCTTCTCAAAGTGGGGCACTGTCCAGGTTGGATCCACCGTATAGCGATGAAAGCCGCCGCCGACATGGTCACAAATGCCCCCCAGGGCCAAATCTAAACCGCGTTGCCGACAGACAGTAGCCGCATCATACTGAAATTCACTTGGGAATTCTGCTTCAGATTCACCAGAGCATTCATTCACCTGAAATCGGACTTTACGCAGTGCTGCCATCCCATAGGGCATCATCGGAAAACTGGGGCCCATATTTTTGGAGGCCAAAATGCCGGTGCTATATTCTAAGCCGCGCTGCAAGAGGGCTTCGGGCAGTTCTGCTCCCCCCGCTAAGGCGGCTGCCTGCTGTAAATGCTGCAAAATTTCCGTTTTGACTGCGCTCACCTTCTCGCCATCCTGGTCGTAAAATCGCCGCAAAGCTTGCAACACTTGCAGAAACCCCGCCCGTCCATACTTCGGTTCCACCGGGAAATAGGTGCCCCCATAGAAAGGCAACAGGTCATCGGGTGACAGGAAGACGTTGAGCGGCCAACCCCCCTGTCCGGTCATGAGTTGTAACGCCTGCATGTAAATGCTGTCAATGTCTGGACGCTCTTCCCGATCGACCTTAATGGGCAAAAAGTGGGTATTCATATAGTCTGCGATCGTCGGATCGGAAAAGGCTTCCCCTTCCATGACCGTACACCAGTGACAACTGGAATAGCCGATCGACAGAAAAATCGGTTTATTCTCCTGTCTGGCTTGCTGAATCGCCTGATCGCACCAAGGCCACCAATCGATCGGATTTTCTGCATGTTTGCGCAGGTAAAGGCTCTGTGCCTGAGCCAGACGATTTGCCATGAAGAACACCCAGAACTCAGCAATGCATCCCTTTGAGTCTAACCTGTTCAGACCCTATCCACCCTGTACGGCTGGAATTTAGCGCAAACGGATCCTATTCAACCGCCTCAGGCACCAACCGGGTCAGCGGCCGACACTGTCGCAGTGCCTGATACAATCCTTCCGGACGCAGGGGCTTCGTCAAATAATCATCCATCCCTGCTTGCAGACATTCTTCTCGATCGCCCTGCATGGCACTCGCCGTGACGGCAATGATGCGGGGACGATGCTCAGCCCCATAGCGATCACAAATCTGACGGGCTGCCGTCAACCCATCCATTTCGGGCATTTGGACATCCATCAAAATGGCATCGTAAGGCTGTTTTGCCAATGCTTGCAGCACTTCTAAGCCATTCTGAGCAATATCTGCCTCATAGCCCCACCGCTGCAATAGCCGTAACACCACTTTCTGGTTCACGCGGTTATCCTCAGCCACCAGGATTTTCAGCGGCAACAGTTGCGCCAATTCCAAATTCGGCGGTAAAGATTCGATCGGGGATGGATCAATGGGGGTAAAAATGTTTAGCAAGGCATTGTAAAACTGCGACTGTTTCACCGGCTTCTGAATCGCAATCCAGTCGGAGGATTGGGGCAGATCTTGAGAGCGGGTCACCAGCAAAATCAGTGGCAAATCGGCTCCAGCAGGTTGTTGACGCATTCGTTTGACGAAAGCCCCACCGCTAGCATCTATCAAATCAGCATCCAGCACAGCTAGGTCAAACGGTCGCTGCTGCTGCACTGATCGGTCTAAACAATCGATCGCAGCTTGTACCGACTCTGCTGTCTCTACCGTCATGGCCCAACATTGGGCTTGTAATCGCAAATTCGTGCGGCTGATGCGATGGTGATCCACAATCAAGATCCGTTTTCCCACGAGCACCGCAGGTTGGATCGGTAAATCGGCCAGTAACACCGATCGCGCCACAATCGAAACATAGAAGGTGGTTCCTTGCCCCAACTCGCTATCTACCCAAATGCGACCGCCCATCATTTCGGCTAACCGCTGGCTAATCACCAACCCTAATCCACTCCCGCCATACTGACGACTCACCGAGGAATCAATCTGGCTGAAGGGTTGAAACAGTCGATCGAGCCGATCCGAAGGAATACCAATACCCGTATCTTGCACAGCAAATCGGATCGCATATAAGGCAGACTCAGCTACATCACCCCCCTGTAACTGCCGCGCCACAACCGTTACGGTAATTTCTCCCTGCTCTGTAAACTTGATGGCATTGGACACTAAATTGGTCAACAACTGGCGTAGGCGGGTGACATCCCCCATAATTTGTCGAGGTACATTCGGTTCTAGCAAATAGGCCAACTCTAGCCCTTTCTCCACAGCCTTGGGAGCCAGTAGATCCAACACTCCTTCGACACAACTGCGTAAATCAAGCGGTCGTTGCTCCAGATCAAGCTTGCCTGCCTCGATTTTAGAAAAATCTAAAATATCATTAATGATTGTCAGTAACGTATCACCACTCATGCGAATGGTTTCCACAAAGTCTCGCTGTTGGCTGGAGAGGGGAGTATCTAGTAAAAGTTCAGTCATCCCAACGACAGCGTTCATGGGTGTACGAATTTCATGGCTCATCGTCGCCAGAAAATTACTCTTCGCCTGATTCGCCGTCTCCGCCTCGCGCCGCGATCGTTCCAAGGCGGTATTTTTGTGGGTCAGTTCATGCCGCTGCCGTCGTTCCTGCTCTAACAGGTGAGCTTGCTTAATCACCACCCCGACTTGAGCGGCCACCGCTTCTAACAGATCAATTTCATCGGCAGTCCAGTGGCGAACTCGATCGCACTGTTGCAGGCTCATGGCCCCATTCGGCTCCCCCTGGAAGGAGGTACGAACCGCAAGCATAGAGCGGATCTGCCAGTTTTGAACTCGCTCAAGGATCGGCTGAAACAGTGGATCATGCCATACATCCGGCGAATTGACGGCTTGATCAGAAGATAACACGCGCTCTGCATGGGGATTGCCTCCTACCAACAAAGACAAATTCGCGATCGGTTCACAGTCACGCACATACTCGGCCGCTGTTGGCAATTGGGCGATCGGCGTGGGTTCATAACTGTGAATCAGACAGCGGTTGACATTGAAGGCTAGCCCAATCTGAGTCGCAGTCATCTGAAAAATTTCCTGGACTTCCAGACTGTGGCGCAATACGGTTGTAATTTGTTCTAGTAGCCTGGTTCGCTGCAAAAGCCGCCTGGTTTCCAGCACAACCGGCTGGATCGATAGCATGGCCTCATAGCCCGTTGCCGTGGGAATGCCACGAATTGTGATAGACACTGGCTCGACTAATCCCATCTGCGACGATGGCGGCAACCAAGCTAAGGGCAACTGCAACTCGGTTTGCTGGCCCATGAAGATCGGCTCCAGGAACTGCGGGTTATCGAACCAATTCAAGCCCTGCCAATAGTCTGCGATCGGCTGACCTATGATTTGGTTGGGAGCAATCCCCATCCAGTCTGCCAAGTAGCGATTCCAGCCGCAAACTCGATATTCAGTATCTAAAATACAAATACCGATCGGCACTCCATCGAGCATGGAATAGCTTGAATTCGCGGGTTGTAACTGCTCCATTGCGTTGGCAATTCCTATCACTGTATCAAAGGTTAAATCGATTTCTACATTAAAATCTGGATCAATTCAGACTTATTTTTGAAATAGCCGTTAGATATTTATCCGATTGTTTGCTGGATAGTCATTGATTAATTCAATTATTGATTCATCCAGTTATTGATTCATCCAGTTATTTGCAGCGTTGTTCATGCTGATTCATGCCGGACAAGTAGGGCTAGGGGGGCTATGCCTCTGGACTTGATCGGGGTCAAGACTGCGGTATTAATTCAGTCAATCCGGCGAGAACATCAACCATTCTGGTAGATCAGCCGTTCTCCCTGAACCACCCGCTTTGCTTTGAAGGGTCAACTAGCTTGCACTCAGCATCAGTATTCAAACTGAACTTCAGAGTTCCCACAATCCGCCTAGAAAGCATCATGAGTGAATGTCCAAGGGATATTTTCAGTCGGCTTGAGGCAAAAGACTAACGGTTCAAGCTTTTCACTTCATCCGGCCTCGTTTATCCTTCCCGTTCTACCACATCACTCGTAATCAGCGGTACACTGATGCTCGTGCCGGAGCGCGCTACGAGTAATCGATCCGCTTTGGTTCAAGACCGATCGAAATCAGGTCTGATGTGGGTCTGATGGGTGGGTTGGGGGTTGATAATTAGGTATCAGGAAAACCAATCAGGAGATTAGATTTTGGTGTTTGATGCTTTAGTCATTGGCGCTGGCCCCGCAGGTCTGGCGATCGCCGCCGCTCTTTGTGATGCCGGGTTGAACGTCGCCGGGTTAGCGCCCGTTCCGCCTCCGGTTGCGTGGCTCAACACCTATGGGATCTGGTGCGATGAATTAGAGCCGATGCACTTGACACATCTGTTGAGTCACCGCTGGCAAGATAGTGTGGCTTATGCGGCTCAACAAACAATTGCGCTGCAACGGGAATACGGCTTATTCGATAACACCAAACTGCAAAACTACTTTTTGGAACGCTGCGATCTAGGCAAGATGGTGTGGTATCAGGGCATTGCGGCGGCTGTGGAGCATTTAGCCAATTGCTCTTGTGTCACCACCCCAGAAGGAACTGCTTTATCCGCCAGAATTGTGATCGATGCCAGTGGTCACAACCCCGCCCTACTAAAAAAACCGCAGCGGGATCGCATTGCTTACCAGGCAGCCTACGGCATCGTCGGCCAATTCTCTGCACCGCCGATCGAATCCCAACAGTTTGTCTTGATGGACTACCGGGCAGATCACCTGTCACCGGATGAACGTCAAGCCCCTCCCACCTTTCTTTATGCCATGGATTTAGGCAACGATGTCTTTTTTGTTGAAGAGACTTCCTTGGCCAACAGCCCTGCCGTGCCGTTTGAGGTGTTGCAGCAGCGGTTAGAGAAGCGGCTTGCCTTTCGGGGTGTGCAGGTCAAAGAAGTACAGCATGTTGAATACTGTTTGTTTCCGATGAATTTGCCGTTACCGTCTTTTGATCAGGCGGCGATTGGGTTCGGTGGGGCAGCCAGTATGGTGCATCCAGCATCCGGTTACATGGTAGGTGCGTTGCTGCGACGTGCGCCTGGGGTAGCAAAAACGATCGCCCACGCGATTGAAAATCTGAACGATCCTCCCGCGAGCATTGCTACATCTGCATGGCAAATATTGTGGTCAAACGATGAGCGGCGTAAGCGTGCCCTCTACCTGTTTGGTTTAGAGAATTTAATGCGGTTTGATGAACAAACGCTACAGGCTTTCTTTGCCTCCTTCTTCCAGTTGCCTCGATCGCAGTGGAGTGCTTTTCTAGCCAATACCCTTTCTACTCCTGAAATGATGCAAATGATGATGCACTTCTTTGGTCATACCACGAATGAAGTTCGCTGGAATTTAATGCGCTCTGCCTGGAGCGATCGGGCGTTACTTTGGGATGCATTGGTCATTTAATCATGCATTCCACCGATTCCCAACTCTCCAGCTCTTCAGATCCTCAAATCCTCAGATCCTCAAATCCCCCGCTCCTCAGATTTCCAGATCCCCAGATAAGCCACTCGACTTTCCCAAACCACTACCCGATCGATCAATTCTCGTTCAAACACCGACCGGACTGTCTTGATCGATCGATCGGATAAAGTCTGAGACAATCGATCGCCATAGCTCGGACGAGAACCACCCGAACTAAACCATCGGTCGATCATCGATCGAGTGATATTTACATCTGTTTTTATAGTCTCAATTTGGTTTTTTATCGTTAGTCCAAGGGTATCTAATAATGCTTGTAGATCTGATACTTGCCAATTCACCATTCCATTCTCCGGATCAGCATAGATCATTTCCTCCGCTTGTTTTACTTTTGCTAACAGGCTGGAACTGAGTTGATCAGCCCCGATCAATTGATAAAGCCGCTGCGTATAGTAAGGTAGCGTTTCTGCGAGCACGATCGCACCTTGATCATTTAAAAATGGCAACAGGGATTGCAGGAAATGATGTTTTTCGAATTGATGCAGCAGCACATTCCGTCCCATCATCCGATCGAACTTGAGGGGCGCTAAGGCATTGAGTCGATCGGGCAATTCTGACAATCCGCCCTGCAGAATAACTGGACGGCGCAATTCTGGTAGTAAAATGCTTTGTTCTTGTAATGCGTTGGCATCCTCAATCTGATTCACATGAGCATATACACCTCCTTCCGGAGTCTGTCGCACCGCTTCCCAGGTTAATAATCCACTCCCAGCTTGCAAATCTAAGACCAAGTGATGGCGCTGCACGACAGCCATTTGAAAGATGCGATCACGGATCCGTCCTAATCGCTCACCAGTTTGGCTGAGGGTACGCTGGAGCCACCGATCGGTGGTGGTATCGATCGGGCTAAAGGTTAGTATTTCGGGTAACGCCGCTCCCCATCCTTCCACACTCGCTGCCAGTTGAGCTTCGCGATGCCGCACTACCTGTTGCTGCACAAATGCCTCAGCTCCCTGATCAGAAGGTTGATAAAACACCTGTCCTTGCAAACGCTGAGGGAGATACTGCTGTGCCACCCAATGATCTCGGTAAGCGTGAGGATAGAGGTAGCCTGCACCATGACCAAAGCCATGTCGATCGCGGTTCGCATCCCGCAAATGGTTGGGTACTTCTGCTTCCTGGGACTGTTCGATCGTAGCCAACGCATCAAAAAAGCCCATCACACTGTTTGACTTCGGGGCAGTGGCTAAGTAAAGCGTAGCCTGTGCCAGGGGATAGCGACCCTCCGGCATCCCAACTCGATCGAACGAGGCTGCACAAGCATTAACAATCCCAACCGCAGCGGGATCGGCTAACCCCACATCTTCACTGGCTAAAATCAATAGTCGCCGGAAAATGAACCGGGGATCCTCACCCGCATACACCATGCGAGCCAGCCAGTAGAGCGCTGCATCGGGATCGGAGCCGCGAATACTTTTAATAAAAGCGCTAATAGTATCAAAGTGAATATCCCCTTCCTTGTCATAGAGTACTGCTCGTCGTTGAATCGACTCTTCTGCCACCGCTAACGTAATCTGAATCGTTCCCTGTTCTGGTCGCGTTGTTTCTACAGCGAGCTGCAAAGCATTCAATAAGGCTCTGGCATCTCCATTCGCTACATTGACCAAATGAGCTTCAGCGTCCGGATCTAAGACAACCTTCAGCCGGCCATATCCCCGATCGTTATCAGCCAGGGTTTGTCGAATCACCTGATGCAAGTCCGCGATCTGGAGGGGTTTCAGTTGAAAAATCCGCGATCGACTGACGAGGGCTTTATTCACTTCAAAATAGGGATTTTCGGTGGTGGCACCAATCAAAATAACCGTGCCATTTTCTACCCAGGGCAACAAGGCATCCTGCTGGGCTTTATTAAACCGATGCACCTCATCGACGAATAAAATCGTTTTATGACCATATAATCCTTGTTGCTCTTGGGCGATGGTAATTGCCTCTCGAATTTCCTTCACCCCAGCTAACACCGCATTGATCGCAATAAAGTGTGCTCGTGTTGTGTTCGCAATGATACGCGCCAGCGTTGTCTTCCCCGTTCCAGGGGGGCCATAAAAGATCAGGGATGCGAGTTGATCTGCCTGGATTGCCCGTCGTAGCAGCCGCCCCTCTCCCAAAATGTGTTCCTGCCCGATAAATTCATCCAGTGATCGAGGGCGCATACGAGCTGCCAACGGGGCTTCAGCTTCAATCAAGGCTTGACGATGATTATCGAAAAGGGTCATGCAGAAACTAGGTCACGACTGCGTTGTCTCCATACTTTAACAAGGCAGGGTCAATTCCAGTTTGCGAATTCTAATTTGCACAGGTTGCATTCACTAACCAACTTTAATATATTTGTACTGCTTTTGCGACTAAAAAAGATTTGAAAATTTTGGCTGAATACGTTCAAATATTTGAGGGGGTGTCCTCTGTCAGAAGATCAGTTTGCCCAGAGATCGGTCTGCCAGAAGATTTAGTCTGCCCAGAGATCAGTCTGCCAGAAGATTCATTCTGTCCAGAGATTAATCTGCCAGAAGATTTAGTCTGCCTAGAGATTAATCTGCCAGAAGATCATTCTGCCCAGAGGTTGGAGCGATCGGGTGCGTCCAAACTGCTTCAACCAGTGCTTTAGTGCTGGTAGAGCCAGGGGATAGAATCTCTCGCTAGAGCTGAGGTATGGACTATCAGTCAGGCGATCGTGCCAATATTGGATTTACTTTAGATTTACTTCAGTTTGAATCTTTAAATTTATCTCGTGACTTACATTAACTTTGCGGTCAGAATTAAGGTGACCAGAAAGGGCTAGCAATGCCAGATGCATTTTCACCAATCCCGCCTGAAACCCTGCAAACGATGAGTTCAGAAGCAGCGGCTTTGATCACCGCCTTACAACAGCAGGTAGATCAGCTTCAGCGCGAGAACGCCGAATTGCGCCAAGCACAGACATTGTCCGATCGCAACAACGAGCGCTATACCTCGCTAGCCGATGCCCTGCCGGTTTACATTTCCTATCTGGATCGAGAACGCCGCTATCAATTTGTTAACCGCACCTATGAAGAACGCTTTGGATTGAAGCGGGAGCAAATTTGTGGTCAATATATCTGGCAAATTATGGGCAAGGACGCTTATCAGGTGATCTGCCCTTATGTGAATTTGGCGCTATCGGGGCAAACCATCTCCTACGAAGCGGCACAACCTGATCCAGTATTGGGGATCCGCCACACTTCTGTCACCCTCGTGCCCAACTATGATGAAACCGGGCGGGTACATGGCTGCTATACCCTGGTCACCGACATCACCACTCGTAAGCAACTTGAGTTGGAGTTACAAGCCTCCCAAGCGCAACTGAGTGAGGTCTTAGATCATGCCAACACGGCCATTTTTAGCTTTCGCATCTGCAATGACGTAGTCCAACCTTACGACTACATTTCTAAAGGCTGCGAGTTAATCTACGGCTATTCAGCGGCTGAATTTATGATCGATCCCGGTCTTTGGATCTCCCTCGTGCATCCAGGCGATCGAGAGCGCATCTTGACCACTAAACGCAATCTCATGCGATCGAATCTACATGCCAATATACGAGAGTCGAAGATTTCCTATGAGTATCGCTGCTTCCATAGAGATAGTAGTTTACGCTGGATTGCTTCTAGCCTCACCATGTGCTGGGATGCAGAGACTCAGTCCTGGATGTTAACCGCCGTTGACACGGATATCACTCGGCTCAAGCAAGTAGAACAGGAACTTCAACAAGCCAAAGAAGAAGCTGAAGTCTCTAGCCGAGCCAAGAGCATTTTTCTAGCCAACATGAGTCATGAATTTCGCACACCGCTTCATGCGATTTTAGGCTTTACCAAATTGATATCCCAAGAAACCTCTCTCTCTCCCACCCAACAGGAATATATCGACATCATTAATAGCAGTGGACAACACCTGCTAAATTTGATCAACGATATTCTCGATCTCTCTAAGATTGAAGCCGGCCAGATTCGCTTGCAGACGGGGAGTTTCCATCTCCATCAATTTTTAGCTGAAATTGAAGATCTTTTTCGGCTGCGGGCCCAGAGCAAAGCCCTTCAGCTCGTGATCCATCGATCGCCCGACTTACCCAAATTCATCCTTGGTGATGAACAACGGCTCCGGCAAATTTTGATCAACCTGCTCAGTAATGCCATTAAGTTTACGGCCGTAGGTCAGGTACAACTGACCATCAAGGTGCTCACTCAACATGACCGTCCCCATTTACACTGTGTGGTGACTGACACAGGTTTCGGCATTCCAGAGCATGAGCTAGAAAGTATTTTTGAACCGTTTGTGCAGTCTAGAACCCAAACCAGCCACCTCGAAGGCACAGGGCTCGGTTTATCCATCAGCCGTCAATTTGCGCGGCTCATGGGAGGCGATCTCTGGGCAGAGAGCCACTACGGGCAAGGCTCACAATTTTTTCTGGAAGTGCCGATCGAAATCGAAACCCCTTTGCACCTGTCCCATCCCGAACCGTCATCACGCCCAATTGCCCTTGCGCCGGAGCAACACTACCGGATTCTAGTGGTCGAGGACAACTGGGAGAATCGCCATTTTTTGGTGCAATTATTGCAACTTTTTGGCTTTGAAGTGGAAATTGCGGAAGATGGCGAACAAGCGATCACCATCTGGCAACGCTGGCAACCCCATTTGATTTGGATGGATCTACTCATGCCTGTAATGGATGGGCTCACTGCCACCCAGGTGATCCGCCAGAAAATTGCCGATCAACAGCAAATTGCTGCAACCGCAGCCACCAGTGAATCTACCCCAAACGGCACCCCATTTGTGATTCCTAAAATTATTGCCTTAACCGCCAGCGCGTTCGACTCCGATCGCACTAAAGCTCTGGCAGCAGGCTGTGATAGTTTCGTCTGTAAACCCCTTTCTGAATCGGTGATTCTAGAAACCTTGAAGCAGGTACTGAAGGTTGAGTATATCTACGATCAGGGTAGTTCTGCCGCAGCAATGGTCGAGCCACGCAGCTACCAGGATGTCCTGCTCAACGGCTTACTCAATGCACCGCCAAGTTGGGTGATCCGGCTTCACCAACTGGCATTGCAGCTTGATTACCAGCAAGCCCTGACACTAGTCGATGAAATTGCCGATCAGCAACCTAATCTGGCTCAAGTGCTGACTCCGATTCTAAACAACTTTGATTTTGAAAGCATTTTGACCCTCACGTATCCTGTGATCCACACCTATGACGATCCTCAGAATCATTATGGTTCGATCGAATCGCCCTACTTTGGATATGAACGAGGTCGGCGACAGGCAGAATCTGAGCCGATGAACCCGGATTGACAATCATTCTTGCTCAATCATGCTTTATCTTGCTGGGTTTCGCCCTCTCGAAACAGCCGTGCATGGCTCGCATCATAGAGGCGCGATCGATAAAGAGCATTGGGAGATGCGGGGCTCAACGCTGCCAACGCTGGGCTAATCATGTAAAGTGTTGTCCGCAATAACTGCTCGCGTGCAGTCACTTCTGCCATTTGAGCCAGGGGCACCTGCCAGATCTGCTCATCTGCCCAACCCAACCGAAAACAGATTGCTACTGGAGTTTCGGCAGGGTAATGCTGCATTAATTGAGCTTGGGCTCGTTCAACGTGGCGCGCACTCAAATAGAGACAGAGACTCGCTTGATGGGCGGCCAAGGCAGCCAATTCTTCTGTAGCCGGAACCTGGGTTCGCCCGCTGATCCGGGTCAGGATGATCGTCTGTACCAGGTTGGGCACCGTCAATTCCACCCGCAGGCGAGCAGCAGCTAGTTGGAAGGCACTGATGCCAGGAATCACCTCAAACGGGATGTCAGCAGCTACCAATGCCTGCATCTGCTCAAACGTAGCGCTATAGAGGCTCGGATCGCCCGATTGGAGCCGCACCACCACCTGTCCCGATCGTACCCGATCGATCATCAGCGGCAACATTGCTTCCAGGCTCAACTCAGCCGTACCGATGATTTCCACTCCTGAGCGCACGGACTGCAACACCTGAGGCGGCACCAATGAATCAGCTACCAACACCAGATCGGCCTGAGTTAGCAGCCGTTGCGCTTTCACGGTCAGTAATTCTGGATCGCCTGGGCCGGCCCCCACGATATAAACGGCTGGATTTATTGCAGTCGGATTCATTGCAGTCGGATTCATTGCAGTCGGATTCATTGCGATCAAATTGATTATTGCTTGATGACTAGCCAATTTTCTCCGTGTAAGTTTCACAGCATGATGTGAACTACAATGCTCCCGATCGAACATTCTCCGTAAAATCTTTGAGAATCTCGGTAGAAATTTAAAAGGTTCATGAAATGGCTCGGTCAATCCGGACACCAGCGCCAGATTAGGTAAAAGTGAATGGTAGATGCACCCTGATTCATACCCCGGAGATTCCTCTGGGGTTTTTCTTTTCTAACTGACGATGCTTCCGAAAAAGCACTGAGATCGGAGCACCGTTGATTCAACTCACCAGATTCAATCTAGCTGGAGAAAAATTTCATCCTGGTTTTCTGGATTCTCTGGGGCTGGTTACAAACAAAACTGAGGGGTTTCACCCTCTCTTCAGGGGGTTGACCGTCTCTACTGAGATGCAGCACTGAAGCGGCTATTGATCAGACGAGGAAAGGGAGGCACTCACTTCAGCAGGTGGCACCACATCCGGCAAGGGGCGCTGCAAACCATAGAGCCACACCAAGCCCAAAACCCCGATCGCCATACCGGCCAAACTCACGAGTTGGGCAATCCGCAGCGGCCCAATCATCAAGCTATCCATCCGCAGCCCTTCAATCCACACCCGACCGGCACTATAGGCTGCTAAATAAACCAGAAACAGGGTTCCCACCTTCAGCCTGGCCGGATGCTTCAATCCCCACCGGAACAACAGCATCAACACTGTAAATACCCCTAAATTCCAGAGGGATTCATACAAAAACGTCGGATGAAAATATTCAAACTGCGTATAGCCAGGTGGCCGCTGAGCCAGCGGGATGTAGAGCTTCCAGGGCAAATCCGTCGGACGACCAAACGCTTCCGAGTTGAAAAAATTGCCCCAGCGACCGATCGCTTGCCCCAAGATCAGCGCAGGAGCCACTAAGTCAGCTAGTTGCCAGAAAGCAACCCGATTGAGCCGTGCAAAGATCACCGCCGCGATTGACCCACCCAAGATTGCCCCATGAATGGCAATGCCCCCATGCCAGATCGCAAAAACTTCAGACAGGTTATCTGCGTATTTATCCCACTCAAACGCCACATAATAAAGCCGAGCCGCTGGAATTGCCGCCACCACCAACCAGATCGCTAAATCGCTCACAAGGTCAGGGTTAACCCCACGACGCTTTGCCAGGTAAGTGGACAAACTCACGCCGATTAGCACCGCCGATGCGATCAAGAGGCCATACCAACGGATCGGTAAGGGGCCAATCATCGGCCCCGGTGAAGCAAATTCAGCGAGCAGGGTGAAAAACATAGCACCTCCCAAAAGCACGATGGCAGATCGATCGTTTTCGATTGTAGCGGCTGATTCGTGGCGACTGGGTTAATGGCTCAGCGTCATCCTATCCCTGCTCCGAATTACACAAAACCCTGCCGCCTTTAAGACAACAGGGTTCTGATGCGTCCTGAAATCAAACTTAGAAGGTCGATCGATCGCCTTACAGGAGGCGGAAAATGAACGGGTAGCGCACTGCTTGATCAGGAATGCTCAGACACTGGAAGATCGCCCAGATCGTCAACCCCCAATGTACCAGCCACCAGATTCCCCCGGCCAGCCCAAAGGTGATAAAGGAGAGGGGAACCAACAGCAAGCCATATAGCCAGACGTTGAAGTGGAAATTCAGCGCTTCTTTAGCATTGGCCTTCACTACCGCATCTTCTGCCACAAACCAGATGGCGATCGGCACCAAAATCGAAACCACCGTAGCGCTCAAGAAAATTGAGCCGTGGCAAAGCGCCGATAGCAGTTTGCGTTTGTCGGTGTTGTCGGTTGTGCTGTGCATGAAGTTCCCTCCTCAAAAGATTTTTTCGATCCAACGCTTTGATCCTACCGAGAATTGAAGACTTGATCGAATCGATCGAGTGGTGGAGTTTACGACTTTTAGAGGGGCATTTTCCGAACGTGCTCTGCCGCCAGACGCTATCCTACCGATGCAATTTTACTGATGCAATTTTACTGGTGCAATTTTACCGATGCAATCTTACCGCCTTGAGGCTTCATTCCAAAACTCATCGTTCCACCTGCGCCTTCATTACCTGCTGCACCGCTTGCACCAACTGATCGATCCGGGCTCTTGTGGTGGCCCAAGAACACATAAACCGGACTCCTTCCGTGCCGATGAAGGTGTAGAATAGCCAGCCTTCTGCTCGTAGGGCTTCGATCGCCGGTTCGGGCAACTGCACGAAAACCCCATTGGCTTGACGCGGAAACAACAGCTTCACACCAGGAATTTGGGTAAGCTGCTGCTCTAGATAGGCGGCAGAGGCATTGGCATGTTCAGCATTGGCGAGCCAGGCTCCGGTTTCTAGTAAACCTAACCAGGGGGCAGAAATAAAGCGCATTTTGGAGGCGAGTTGTCCGGCTTGTTTGCAGCGATAGGCAAAGTCTTCTGCCAGGTTTTTATCGAAAAACAAGATGGCTTCTCCGACAGCCATGCCATTTTTGGTGCCGCAGAAGCAGAGAACATCCACCCCACATTTCCAGGTCAGGTCAGCGGGCTTAACTTTTAAGGTGGCAATGGCATTGGCGAAGCGGGCTCCATCCATATGAATGCGCAATTGGTAGCGATCGGCCACGGCTTGAATTGCCAGCAGTTCGTCAATTGTATAGATCGTGCCCACTTCTGTGGCTTGGGTAAGGCTGATGACTTTGGGCTTCGGGTAATGAATGTCACTGCGTTTTTGAACCAATGTGGCGATCGACTCAGGCGACAGCTTGCCGTGATCGCCTTTGCCCAGCAGCAATTTAGAGCCATTCGAGGCAAATTCTGGAGCCCCACACTCGTCGGTTTCCACATGGGCCGTTTCATGACAGATGACGCTATGGTAAGACTGGCAGAGGGCAGCCAGCGACAGGGCATTGGCCGCAGTGCCATTGAAGGTAAAGAACACCTCACAGTCGGTTTCAAACAACGCTCGAAAGCGATCGGCTGCTTTTTGAGTCCAAATATCATCACCGTAGGCTGGAGCACTACCGGGATTGGCTTGCAGCATGTATTCCAGGGCTTCTGGACAGATACCGGAGTAGTTGTCGCTGGCAAATTGCTCTGACTGGAGTAAATTCGCTGGCGCAGCGGTCGATCGATCCATCTGCACCAATTCTTCCTGGGTTAGCATATTGGGATAGCAGGTAAACGGCTGCCCCTATCCTATCGTGGCTCTTCAACCGACCAAATGCGCCGAAACGCTTGCGGGTATTCGATCACCAAACCATCTCGATCGACCATCAGATCAACTGCAAAATTCCTGACCAAGCCCTCATAACGATACAATCCACCCTGAGAGTTAATTTCCAGACAGGTGTAGCGCTGCGGCATCGCTCGGACGATCATTTCTGGCATGGACACATACACCACTGACAATTCGCGGACTTCTCCCGGTTGAAGTGCCAAGCGGCGGATCGCCAGGGTATTGGTAAATGGAGTTGCGGAAAAATCAACATCAATGCAGCCTTGCAATTCGGGTATGGGCACATTGCCATCTCGCCACCATTGACCCAATCCATCTGAAGACAGCGCCAAGGTTGGCTGACCAAAATCCAAGGGCTCTACTTTTAAGTGATGCACCTGCCAATGGCGATCGGTTTCAATTTGATAGCGAGTGCGAAACGGTTTGCCCTCCCGCACCCCTACAACTACCCCATCGGCGCTGATTCCTTCGGGATAATTAGCAAGATGGAGCTGTTCCATCCCCAGGTTGTTCCACTGCATCCACATGACGGTTCGATCCATACTTCCCTCCTTCGGTGTGAATGGACTGCACCCCCTATCTAACCAAGCTTCAGGCGATTGATATGGACTGACATTGACTGGCGATCCTATACCAGTTCACGGATGATCTCAACCTATCGTACCTAAGGAAGTACCTCGACAGGTGTGCCAATTCGCACCATTTCAAACAGTTTAATTACATCCTGGTTGTACATGCGAACACAGCCATGGGAAGCCGGACTGCCCACCGAGGCTTCGTTCGGTGTGCCGTGAAAGCCAATATAGTTAGTGCCATCTGTCCAGAAGCCAATCCAACGCACCCCCAGAGGATTATCCTGTCCTGGCGGGATCAGCTCCCCCGTAAACGGATGTTGCCAGGTGGGATCATGTAACATTTGAATCACTTGATGTTTGCCGACTGGCGTTTCCCAGCCTTCCCGCCCGATCGCCACTGGGAAACTGGTTTTCAACTGATGGCGTTGATAGACATACACCCGCCGTTCCCCCAGCTTAATCACCAACGAAATTTGTGCCAAGGGATCGGGCGAAGGCAGAAACTGTTCTGGATTTCCCAGACCGGGCAGGGTAGGCGAAAAGCCAACCGTCAATTGATTCACCACATCCAACACCGCTTGCGGCACAAAGTGAGGGGTTGCCGTTGCAGTTTCTGGCCGCTGACTCGGAGCAGTGGATAACCCTGGAGAAGCAAGACTCACCGGCATCGGTGTCAGCCCCGCCAGCAGTAAGACAGTCGTTGATTGAATCCAAGGGTGGATAAAACGCAGTGAATGGGTCATCAGTCGTTGACAGTTTAGCTCACCAGGAAGACTCACCAGGAAGGCTCACCAGGAAGACTCACCTAAAACACTCGCCGGTCATTCAGTTTGATCGATCGGCGAAGCGCATCCTAGGGAGCAAACAATGCCCTGATTGTGCCCCGGACTTACTTCATTAATCTAGCGCCTCAGGTGATTTTGTACCTCATCTTATCGAGATAGGAGCGATTTGGCACCAGGGCGCTGACTATTAGTGTGAGTTTTTCCAGGATCGCCTAGTGTGAGTTTTTCCAGGATCGCCCAGACTTTAGAACTGTCCAGCCAATTGAGTTGGATTGATATTCCATTCGATCACAAACGTAGCCAAACTGAGTCCGGCTTCTTTCAGTAAGACAATGTAGCCGACCGAATCAGCCTGTCGAACTTCGTAGAGATCGCCACCGCCATAGATGCCGATCGGGGTAAACGTTGCCCCCGGATAAAGTTGGGGAAGAATTTCTGCTTGCGTTTCTTCAATACTTTTCAGCTCGATCCGGGTCATGTTGGTGATGCCATTCACGGGAATCGGATCGGTCAAGTTAGCATCTGCCTCGGCCAAACTTTCGGGGGTGAAAAAGGCAGCCGGTTCCGGAAAGTTGGTGTAAAACTGAGCCGCAGAAGCTTGACCCACTCCGGCTACCGTACCACTCTGTAGCGATCCCAATTCGAGTGGAGCTGTAACCACCGGAGTCGGAGTCACAAGAGGGGTAGGGGTGGCAACCGGAGTGGGAGTCACCGTGGGAGTCGGAGTCGGAGTCGCCACAGGAGTCGGGGTAACGGTCGGAGTCGGGAGGGGGGGACGGGGTGGGGGAATTAGGGCAGGCGAAGCGGCCAGTGGACGCACGATCGGTTTAGGAGTCGGCGATGGCGCGATCGGCGTGGGAACTGGCTGAGGGCTCACCTTGAGAGAGCTAATGCTAGAAAGCTGCACCTCCTCTTCCTCGGGCTCCTCGGGCTCTGGGATCGATTGGGATTCGGGCAAAGGCAGCAGCAGCAGCAAACCATGCAGCAGCAAAGAGCCGGCCACCATGGGGTTTGCAATAAATTTCAATACGGGATTCATATCAAGTCCTACGTCAGCGACCCCCAGAACGGCGAACCGCTCCAAGAGCCGCTGCTAAGTTGACGATCGGTCTCAATGGGTTGACTCAATGCATTGAGCAATCAGCGCTCAACTATTGCACCCCTTCCAAACGGAGCAGGTCAGGAATGCGAACACCGACTGTTTCGCGGCCGGCAAATACACTACCCACCTTACGGTTATCAAAGTTATCTTGAGCGACCGTGTAAGCTTCACCGGGCAGCGGCACATAACCTACTTCCGCCACCAGATCGGTGCTTTCCAGATAGAAGCTGATGAAGCTCTGCACCTCCGAGCGCTCAGCCGCTTCCTTGCTCACATAGATAAACAGCGGACGAGACAGGGGTTGATAGGTGCCATCTTCAACGCTGGCCCGGGTGGGAGCAACAGGGCCATCACCGTTATCAATCGGCACCGATTTGACCCGATCGCGGTTTTCTTCGTAGTAGGCAAACCCAAAGTAGCCTAACGCATTGGGATCGCGAGAGACCCCTTGCACCAATACGTTGTCATCTTCACTAGCTGTGAAATCAGCGCGGCTCGATTGCGCTTCACCTACGACTGCTTCGGTGAAATAGTCAAATGTACCGGAATCCGTGCCTGGGCCAAACAGCTTCAGGGGCGCATCGGGGAAGCTAGAACGAATCTGGTTCCAGTTGGTAATTTTGCCCTGAGCAGCAGGCTCCCAAATTTTCTTCAGCTCTTCCACCGTCAGGCTGCTGGCCCAGGTGTTGCGGGGATTCACCACAACTGTTAAGGCATCATAGGCCACAGGCAATTCAATAAATTCAATCCCGGCCGCTCTGCACTTGTCAATTTCAGACTGCTTGATTGGACGAGAGGCGTTAGAAATATCGGTTTCTCCATTACAGAATTTCTCGAAACCACCCCCAGTTCCCGAAATCCCAACGGTTACATTCACACCCCGATTTTGCGCCTGGAAGTCTTCTGCCATCGCTTCTGTGATCGGGAAAACCGTGCTGGAGCCATCGATCCGAATGGTTGTTGCACCTTGGGATAACACTGCGGGCACAGTGGCAAGGGTAGCAGCCACTGCTCCAAACAAGCCCAACAGGGTAAAGCGGCTGAGTTTACCGGCGACTCCATTTGCCACCATACATAACGCTCCTTGGTGTGTAAAAAACAGAAAATTATTGTTTTGCCACTGCCCAAGGTAGTGGATCAGGATTAAGAAATGATGATGCTCAGAATGATCGAAGCGTTAAACGCAGGTTATGAGCGGGTTAATCTAGTCGGTTGAGGTTTAGGGTTGAGGTTTAGGGTTGAGGTTTAGGGTTGAGGTTTAGGGTTGAGCCTATGGTTGAGGTTTAGGGTTGAGGTTTAGGGTTGACTCTATTGCTCTGCGCTCTCGGTGCCCTCTGCGTTCCCAGCATTCTCAGCGCGATCGATCGCTAACGAAACCCGATCGCCACCAATATCTCGCATCGTTTTGAGCAGAGCCACCACTTTGCTATAGTCCAGCTCCCGATCGGCTTTTAACAAGACAATTCCCTCAGGCTGCTCCCCATAGAAGGCTTGCATAGCTGCCGCCAGCCGATTTGCATCAATCACCCCATCCGCAGTGACAATCTGGTTATCAGCATTCAGTCCGATCGTCAGCGTCGGCTTCTCTTCCCGATCCGCCTTCACCCCTGCCCCATCTGTTTTGGGTACCATGACGTTAGCAATTTGCTGTCCAGTTAACGTCATCGAAATGATAATAAAGAACGTTAACACAGTCATTAAAACATCCATCATGGGCACCAGATTGATCTCTGGCAATTCACCGGGCGATCGTTGGTGTTTAAAGCGCATCACTGGCTCCTATGCTGACTTGCAATTATTTTTTAGTCCGTGTAAGTAGCTGGGCGTTATTGACTGGATTTATTGAACGCGATCGACCAACTCAGGGTTGAATTTGACCCGCCTTCACCGTCAAAATTTGAGAGGATTTCAGCCATTGAGCATCAAATGATCCCAGATGAGTGGTTGTAATTAAGGTCTGAAAGTGATCTTGGATCGTTTCTAATAGTTTATTTTGCCGATTCAGATCCAGTTCTGCCAAGACATCATCCAATAACAGCAGCGGCGGTTCACCAATCACCGTTTCGATCAACTTTAGTTCTGCCAGTTTCAGAGCCAAAACCAGGGTGCGTTGCTGACCTTGAGAGCCATATTGACGGGCTGGAGTTTGATTGATCAGCAGTTCCACCTCATCTCGATGCGGCCCCACCAGCGTCGTGCCCTGATGCTGTTCTGCCACCGATCGCCGCTGTAACTTATCGAGAAAAGCAGCCTGAATCACCGTCGGATCATCGTTATCGATCGCCACATTTGGAGCATAGCGCACCTCCAGCACTTCCTGGCTGTTGCTAATAGACTGGTGCCAAACTTGGGCCAACGGAGCCAATCGCTCAATCACCCGGGCCCGCCGCCGAATCACCCGCGAACCGATCGCCGCTAACTGAGCATCCCAAATCGCCAGTTGGGTTGGGTCGGGCGAGGGCAGAACGGTTCCTGATTTCTCAGACGATGGATCCACAGGAGTCAACACCCGATCGCCTCGCTGCTTCAGGAAAGCATTACGCTGCCGCAACACCGTATTATATTGCTGCAAAATATAGGCATAAACCGGCTCCAGTTGGGTGAGCAGTGTATCCAACCAGTTGCGCCGTTCTCCCGGACTGCCCCGCACCAGTTCCAGGTCGAGGCTAGAAAATTGCACGGCATTCATGACCCCCAGAAAGTCGAGTTGCCGCCGCAGGGTTTCCCCATTCAAACCCACGGTTCGCCGCCCATTGCTGCGTAGGGTTAAGGTGAGATCGACCGGCGATCCATGCCGCTCCAACACGGCTGCCACCTGCCCGATCGGCTCTCCGTCCAAAACTAGCTCTCGATCGCGCAAGGCCCGATGGGATCGCAAAGTTGCCAACAGTTCAACGGCTTCCAGCAGATTGGATTTGCCTTGAGCATTCTCACCCACCAGGATCGTTTTGGGAGCTGAAAATTCCACCTGTTGATCAGAATAATTACGAAACTGCTTCAGGTGGAGGGTTTTCAAATACATGTTAGAGCAGTAGCAACCAACCAAAACACTTAAAATTAGAACACTTAAAATTAAAACACTGGGCGACGAACATACCAGCGGTAGAACAGCTTTTCAAGTTCCACCCAAACAAACATCAGGGAACTCACCCCCAAACAAATCAGTAGTTCTGGCAGGCTGAGGAAGTGGGTACCAAAAAATTCGCGCAGGGGCGGCACATAGATTAGCATCAACTGTAGCAAGCTGGTGAGGCTAACGGCGATCAACAAGAATGGATTCGACCGTGGATTGAGCTCGATCGTCAAACGGGAGTTAGACCGGATCGCCATCGCATGACCCATCTGCGCCAGACAGAGCGTCGTAAAAATCATTGTTTTCCACCGATTAGGATCGCCACTCTGCTGGGCATAGGGATAGCTCCAAGCCATCAGCGCGATCGTAATGGTTGCCAAAACAATCCCAATTCGCACCATATACCAACCTAAACCACGGGCAAAAATACTTTCGCTGGGATCATGGGGCGGACGACGCATCACATTGGGTTCAGCAGGCTCGACGGCTAATGCTAAGGCAGGCAACCCATCCGTCACCAAGTTCATCCAGAGGATTTGCAGAGGAGTGAGCGGCACCCCAGCCGCACCTGCAATCAACGGAGAAGCTGCGATCGTTAACACTTCGCCAATGTTAGATCCCAAAATGTATTTAATAAATCGACGAATGTTTGTGTATACAACCCGTCCTTCTTCCACGGCTGAAACGATTGTGGCAAAGTTATCATCCAGCAGCACCATATCACTCGCTTCCTTACTGACATCGGTGCCAGTAATGCCCATGGCAATGCCAATATCCGCCTGCTTGAGGGCTGGCGCATCATTCACTCCATCCCCTGTCATCGCCACAATTTTCTGACGATGTTGCAGTGCTTGTACAATCCGTAGCTTATGTTCAGGTGCCACTCGGGCGTAGATACTGACCCGATCGACATGGGTTTGCAGTTCTGCCAGACTGAGCTTTTCCAAGTCGCGCCCCGTCAGCACCTCATCGCCCGGTTCCGCAATGCCCAGTTCTTCGGCAATGGCCTGCGCCGTCAACTGATGATCGCCCGTAATCATGACTGGACGAATGCCCGCCGATCGACAGCGAGCCACCGCTTCTCGCACTTCCGGACGGGGTGCATCTAGCATACTGGCCAAGCCCAGCCAAATCATCTCCTGCTCGACGGTACTTTCTGAATTCGGATGGGGCAAGCTTATGAGCGGTTTATAGGCAAACCCCAATACTCGCAGTCCTCGCCCCGCCAATTGGTTATTTTTGGCTGAAATTTCTTGTCGGCGCTCCAGACTCAGCGGCTCTAATCGCCCATGCAGTTGCAGTTGGGTACAGTGTTCCAACACCAGTTCTGGCGATCCCTTACAGCACAGCACCCAAGGCGTATGCACATTGGCAAAGGGCAGATCGATGAGCGATCGATGGCCATGCTTGCCGTTGCCAGTCGTAAATTGCCCCGAACTCGATTGCCCCGAACTCGATTGCCCCGAACTCGATTGCCCCGAACGATGATCTAACGAGTTTTTGGCATATCCCTCAACCGATCGATCCAGGATCACACTCATGCGTTTCCGTTCTGAGGAGAAAGGAAATTCTTGCACCCGCGGCAAGCAATAGGAGCAATGGTTGTGATCGAGCCCGGCCTTTGCGCCAACCACCAACAAAGCCCCTTCAGTGGGATCGCCCCAAATCGCCCATTCACCCCGTTCCTTTTGCAAGGCCGCATCGTTACAAAGGACACTGGCGAGCAGCAATGCCTGTAAATCGAGATGATCTACTGCGATCGGCAACTGCTCAACCGCATCCAAAAACTCACCTTCTGGCACATAGCCCTCACCCGTGACGTGAATATCGATCGATCCGGTATGAACCGACTGCACCACCATTTTATTTTGGGTGAGAGTGCCCGTTTTATCCGAACAGATCGTGGTCACCGATCCAAGAGTTTCTACCGCAGGTAAGCGGCGAATTAACGCCCGTCGCTGCACCATGCGCTGGGTTCCCAAAGCCAAAGTGACCGTAATGACCGCGGGTAATCCTTCCGGCACCACCGCCACCGCCATACTGAGGGATACCTCTAGCAATTCCCGCAAGCTCTGTAGGCCGGCCATGACCAAACCGCCCAGTACCACGATCGCCACTAATATGAGCGACCCATACACCAAGACTTGGCTGAGTTGATCCATCCGGACTTGCAATGGGGTCGGTTCCGATTCCACCTGTTGCAGCAAGGTCGCGATTTTGCCTAACTCTGTCTGCATTCCCGTATTTGTCACCAGCACCGTTCCGCGACCCTGCACCACCTCCGTTCCTTGAAACACCATATTGGTTCGATCGCCAATGGAAGTATCCTCTGGCAGCACCTGCTCCATTTGCTTACTCACTGCCTGAGCCTCGCCCGTCAGGGCTGCCTCCCGCACTTGCAAATTAACGGCTTCCAGTAACCGACCATCTGCCGCTACCTGCACCCCTGGCTCTAGAAACATCAAATCGCCTGGTACCAATTCCCGCGCATCAATGTCACTCACCTTCCCTGCCCGTAGCACTCGTACTCGCGGCGAAGCTAAATTTTTCAACGCTGCAAGTGCCTGCTCTGCGCGACTTTCCTGCACATAGCCCAACACCCCATTCAAAATCACGATCGCCAGAATTGCCACCGTATCCTTAAAGGGAATATCACCCGCTTTAAGCTGCCCCGCCTGCCAATCTAAAAAATCCAGCACGCCTGAAACGATCGCCACCACGATCAGCATAATCAGCATGATGTTCTTAAACTGATCCAGCAAAATTCCCCAATTGCTTCGCCCCTTCGTTTCCTGAAGTTCATTCAACCCATATTGCTGCTGCCGAATTGCCACCTCTGGCGGTGTTAGCCCTTGTCGATTGCTATTGAGAAGCTCCATTGCTTGCTGAGCGGGAGCGGTATGCCACAGTTGGGTCGGAGAAGCGTCGAGGTAAGAGGTCATGGAGGGTGTGAGAAACGCGATAAATAGCCAGAATTCGATCCTAACCTTTAAGAAAACCCACACTCATCGTTCGGGGATCAAAGAGGGGCAGAAGCGGGATCGAGTTGAGCCTCCAACCCAACATTTTGGTGTCATCCCAGAACAGCTCCTTGCTGCGATCGTCATACCACTGCCGTTTCAGAACTAATCCCACCTAATATGAACTGTTCTAAAGAATTGCAACTTTTCGTACAAGACTGAAATTTTGTAATTTTCGATACAGTTCAATAGAAATTACAGATCCATAGAAATTGCAGGCAGTCCACTCCAGTATTTGTGCGAGGAGAATGGAAACGATGTCTACTCCCCTGGTTACTCCTTCAATGCCCACTTCAGCATCCCCTTCAGCAACAACCCCTATTTCAACACCAGCTTTGTCTACGGCAACCACCCTATTGTCCGATGCCAATCAGAGGCTAGAAAAAGCCTTGCAATATGTCACGATCCATGAAGATGCGATCGAACGATTAAGATTTCCCAAGGCTAGCCTCAGCGTCTCCATTCCAGTGCGGATGGACGATGGATCGCTGCGGGTTTTTCAAGGCTACCGCGTTCGCTACGACGATAGCCGCGGCCCCACCAAAGGCGGTATTCGCTTCCATCCCAGCGTCACCCTGGATGAAGTGCAATCCCTTGCCTTCTGGATGACCTTCAAATGCGCCGCCCTCAATATTCCCTTTGGAGGAGCCAAAGGCGGCATTACCCTCAACCCCAAAGAACTCTCTAAATTCGAGCTAGAACGGCTCAGTCGCGGCTACATTGACCTGATCGCCGACTTCATCGGGCCCGACATCGACATTCCTGCCCCCGATGTCTACACTAACCCAATGATCATGGGCTGGATGATGGATCAATACAGCACGATCCGCCGCCAGATTACCCCTGCCGTCGTCACCGGCAAACCCATTACGATGGGTGGCAGCCTCGGCCGCGAAACCGCCACCGCCATGGGTGCCTTCTTCACCATTCAAACCCTGATGCCCAAGTTTGGTCGTCATCCGCAAGACACCACTGTCGCGGTACAAGGCTTTGGCAACGCCGGTGCTGTGATCGCCGAATTACTCTACCGTGCAGGCTACAAAGTCGTTGCCGTCAGCGACTCCCAAGGCGGTATCTATGCCCCCCAAGGCTTAGACATTCCCAGCATTCGCCGCATGAAAGAAGCCACCCGCGGCATCAAAGTGATCTACTGCCAAGGCACCGTGTGCAGCCAACCGGACTATCACATCCTCACCAACGCCGCCCTGCTAGAACTGGATGTGGACATCCTAGTGCCCGCCGCCTTAGAAAATCAGATCACCGCCGATAATGCCGATCGAATCCAAGCCCGCTACATTTTTGAAGTCGCCAATGGCCCGATCAGCTCCGCCGCCGACCAAATCCTCGAAACCAAAGGCATTCAAGTCTTTCCCGACATTTTAGTCAATGCAGGCGGAGTCACCGTCAGCTACTTCGAATGGGTACAAAACCGCTCCGGCTACTACTGGAGCCTCGAAGAAGTCAACCAACGCCTGCAAGAAAAAATGACCTGCGAAACCGAACTGATCTGGCAGATCAGCCGCGAACTCTCCTGCTCCATGCGCACTGCCGCCTACGTCCACGCCCTCCAGCGCCTCGGAGATGCGATCGAAGCCAAAGGCACCCGAGACGATTACACAAGCTGATGGCAGTAGGCAGGAAAGTCAGGAGAGAGGGGAAGAGTGCGGCACAATAGGGACAGACCATATTGAAACTAATGTGCAATAGGCATGGCTAATCAAGGTATAAAATTCCTGCTAATTGGGATCGGGCTATCGATCGGGCTACTCGCTAGCTGCGCCAAACCCAACCCTCAAGAAACCCTACTCTCCGAAAAAAAATGCCCCAACTGTGACCTCCAGGGCATCGATCTCAGCCAAGCCCAATTACAGCAAGCCGACCTCAATAGCACCAACCTCAGCAACGCCAAGCTCACCAACGCCGACCTCAGCGGCGGCCTGATGGAAAGCGCCAACCTCAGCAACGCCGACCTGACCGGAGCCAACCTCAGCAACGCCGGACTCGGACGATCCGACCTCAGCAACGCCAACTTGACCGGAGCCAACCTCAGCAACGCCTACCTGCGCGGAGCCAACCTGACCGGAGCCAACCTCAGCAACGCCGATCTCCAAAATGCCGACCTCAGCTCCGCCCAACTCGATCAAGCCAAACTAGACGGAGCCAACCTCAAAGGCGCACTCCTCCCCGACGGCAAAATCCAACCCTAGCCCCGCCCAGCGAAGCAAAACCCAGCCACCCACCCATCATCCAATGGGGAGGGGTTGTAGGGGACGCACCCGTTCCCTGCTGGGGTTTGGGGGCAAAGTCCCAAAGAAGTTCTCCCAACCCATCCCAAAAAAACAGCTACAAAAAACCCATTCAATCTTCCACCCCGAACAGAGTAGATTGGTTGAATCAGAAACCCTCTAATCAACCAGCCCCAAACAACTATGACCGCAGGTGATTCCACCCTTCCATCGAGCCAGCCTCGCCCCCAACTCAGCCTCCTCACCATGTTTCGGCTGGGACTCTTCCAAATGGGACTCGGCATTATGTCCATCCTCACCTTGGGCATCCTCAACCGAGTCATGATCAAAGAGCTAGCCATCCCCGCCACCATTGCCGCAGGCACGATCGCCATGCATCAATTCGTCGCTCCTGCCCGCCTCTGGTTTGGTCAGCTCTCCGATGCCAAACCGATCGGTTCCTACCACCGCACTGGCTACATCTGGATTGGATCGCTGCTGTTCACCCTCGCCTCCTTCCTTGCCGTCCAAGTCATGTGGCAGCTCGGAGCCAGCACCGCCACTGGTTGGAGCGGGCTTTCCACCCTCTGGACGATCCTGCTCGGACTCGTGTTCATGCTCTACGGGTTCGCCCTCAGCGCCAGCTCTACCCCCTTTGCCGCCCTACTGGTCGATGTCACCGACGAAGACAACCGATCTAAAGTCGTGGGTGTGGTCTGGTCGATGCTGATGGTGGGCATTGTCATCGGAGCCATCCTCGGATCGCGGCTATTACCCCAACCGATCGGCAGCACCTGTCAGGAATTAGGCAGCAGCGATCTCACCCTCCTCCGCAGCGCCGTCGATCGCCTGTTTGTGATCATTCCTGCAATCGTGTTTGGCTTAGGCTTGCTAGCAACGATCGGAGTCGAAAAAAAATACTCCCGCTTCACCGATCGATCCAGCCTGGTGGAACGAGAAGATCAAATCACTCTCAGTCGAGCCTTGCGCGTCCTCACCGCCTCCCCCCAAACCGGCTTGTTCTTCACCTTCCTGCTGTTCATGACAATCAGCTTATTTATGCAGGATGCCGTGATGGAATCCTACGGCGGTCAAGTCTTCGGCATGTGTGTGTCGGATACCACCCAGCTCAACGCCTTTTGGGGCACCGGCACTTTGCTGGGCATCAGCCTCTCCGGTTTTGCGATCGTGCCCCGCTTAGGCAAAAAGCAAACGGCACGCTTAGGCTGCATCATGGTGGGTCTATGCCTGATTTTGGTGATCGCGGCTGGGTTCACCGCCAATCCCAAATTCCTGCAATATGGACTGCTAATTTTCGGCTTTGCGTCCGGAGTCACCACCACCGGCGCAATCAGTTTGATGTTAGATCTAACCGCCGCTGAAACCGCCGGAACGTTTATTGGAGCCTGGGGACTAGCCCAAGCCTTAGCCAGAGCCCTCGCTACCGTGTTGGGCGGAGCCGTCTTGGATATCGGCAAGCTGTTGTTTACCAACCTCACGCTGGCCTACGGTCTGGTGTTTGGCATTCAGGCGATCGGCATGTTTACGGCAGTGTGGTTGCTCAACCGGGTCAATATCAACGAGTTCCGTACCAACACTAAAGCCGCGATCGCTGCTGTAATGGAAGGTGAACTCGATTAATGCAGTTCATCTGAATTTGTATCGTTCAGAAAGGGCTAAGCACTGTTGAGGCTGATACCATTATGTCTGTCAATTCTGGCAACCGGACAAGAACAACCTACCCAAAATCGAGCCAGATTCAGTCTGGAACGATCCGACAGGCAGGCAAATCGTTGCAAAACTTGCCTCAGAAAACCCAAGCAACTTTTTCCCTGCAAGAAGCGATCCACCGTCTGCGCCATCCATTGCGATTGGCACTGATGAAAGGCTACAGCTATCACGAATTGGCAGCCATCCTACGGGCACAAGGGATTTCAATTCGCGAGTCTACCTTAAAAACCTATCTAGCTTTGGCGCAAAAAACGGCTGATCGAACCCAGGCAGAGTCGGCTGTCAAATCTGATTTCTGGAATGCCTACCAGGACTCTTTGCAGGAAAGAGAAGAGGTCTATCGTCGCCTTGCCACATCCTAGATTTCTGGAGCGATCGGAAATTTTGCTGCTTCACGAAGACCAGATCAAACGGTTCGGCGGCATGGCTGGCATCAGAGATGAAGGATTGCTAGAATCTGCCCTTGCTCAACCTCAAGCAACCTTTGGTGGCGCATTTGGTGGTGCATTTTCACCTTAGACAAGTGATTCAGAAGGTGCAAGTTTAGGGAGCTGAAACATCAGAGAAAAATTTTATGGATAAACTTTGGAACGAAATTTTAACTTTTGCGCAAACAATGACCGAACAAGTGGGAGAAGTTCTGCTCACAGAATTTGGGCGAGCCAGCGCGATCGAAAAAGCCGATGGTTCCTTAGTCACCCAGTCCGATCGCTGGGCCGATGCAGCGTTACGGCAATCGATCCAATCCGCGTTTCCCGATCATGGCGTGCTGAGCGAGGAAGTGGAGCATATTTTCCCCGATCGCGACTGGTGCTGGATTATCGACCCGATCGATGGCACGACGAATTTTGCTCGTGGCATTCCACTCTGGGGAATTTCGCTGGGCTTGCTATATCGTGGCACTCCTGTGTTTGGGCATGTTTATCTGCCGCCCTTGGGGTATCGGTTTCACGGCTTCTGGTATGGCGATTCCGGCTTGAGCGGCCCGACTGGCGCTTTTTTGAACGATCGCCCGATTCACACCAGTGCGGCCGATCCCTCTGGCAATGAGTTTTTTAGCATTTGCGCTCGTAGTACGGCGGTGTTGCAAAACCCGATGCCTTGCAAAATTCGCATGTTGGGGGTGGCGACCTACAATCTGCTGATGATCGCCAATGGTTCTGCTTTGGGTGGGGTGGAGGCGACCCCGAAGATCTGGGATATTGCGGCGATTTGGGCGATCGTGCAGGCGGCTGGTGGGGTGTGGCATTCGCTGGCCGCTGAGCCGATTTTTCCGCTTCAGCCGGGGGAAAATTATGGCAGTCGTCCCTATCCCACTTTGGTGGTGAGTCGATCGGAGTTGTTGGAGACTTTTTTGCCGTTGGTGCAGCCGTTGATCAAGCCGTTGATCAAGCCGTTGGTCAAGCCGGTTGCGCCCTAGTGCAGATGGGATCGATCGAGTCTTGCGCTTTCCTGTAGAGCGGCTCGGACAAGGGTTTGGATCGTGCTGGCTCCCTGTTCGCTACCATGCAGCGGTAAGCAGTAGAAAGCCTGATCGCGGATGGTGAGCGCGTAGGTCAAGCCGGTTCGCACTTCTGCAATTTGCCAGGTGATCAGGTTAATTTTGCTCATCACATAGCCGGATTCTTTCAGGCGCTGCGAAATGTATCCCTCTTGCGCCAAGGGATGAAGAGGCTGATTCATGGTGGTTGCTCGTGAAAGGGGTCTGGTCGCGAGAGAACCGCGAATCTAGACCAACCTAGATTTCTTTCTCGCTTATTTGCATAATACTCGTTACTCATTACTTGTCAAGTGACACTAGAATAACAAGGCTGGATTACAGTGAGGGGAGCAGTGCAAATGGAAAGCGATCTGATGCAGGTGACGCTCAGCGTTGATGTTCCCAACTTGGGACCAAGAATTAAGGCGGCGGTGGAGGCGAGTGGTAAAAGCCCAACCGTGATCGCTGCATTGGCGGAGATGAGTGTCGCAAACCTCTACCGCATCATGGCGGAGGAAACCAAATCGATCCCGCGTGAAACCTTGAAGCGCCTATCGGAGGTTTTGGCGGTGGATTTTGATGCGGAAGTGAAACAAGCGTTGGTTGAACAGTTAAAGGTGCAGTGAGAATTAGTCGCTTGATTTTTTAGCGCTCACAGTCGATCGAGTCAGACTTGCCAGTTAAAGTTCTGTTTTATATTTAACAAACCATACTCAATGGAGTAATTAAATGCTTGCTGAATGTCTTCTGGTTCTAAGTCGGGGTACTCTGCTATGATTTCATCGACTGTCGTGCCATTTGCCACTCAATTGAGAATCAGCGACACTGGAATTCTCATACCACGAATACAGGCT
>JALOOM010000054.1 GCA_025454395.1 Elainella sp. Prado103 | reverse complement strand
GGGAGGGACTTTTTTGTGGTGGAACGAGCTTGAAAACTTACTTGACTTGGTTAACGCCCTAATCTGTGGATATTTGTGGATATCTGTGGGCAACGGATCAATTCACACGGATCGATTCAGACCGATCAATTCAGACCGATCAATTCAGACCGATCAATTCAGACTGATCGATTCACTAAGGCAGGTCGCTTTAACCGATCGGTAAACTGCTCAATACAGTTGTGAGATTTTGGGTGAGTCCGGCCATCATTTGGCGAGTCACAGGTAGGCTATCGATCGCCATCCCGGCTGACAGGAGCATCATATAAAGAATCGAGTATTTGAAGACCGATCGGGCTAACTGTTGATCGCTCGGCACTTGCAGCAATGACCAGGCTTTGGTGACAAACACCGTACCCAGACTGACTGCGATAATCGTATACACCACTCCCATCACCTGGAGTGGGTAGACCATCAGGAGCGTAACTGGAATCAGCAGGAGCGTGTAGATCCAAATCTGCTTAGCCGTTGGAGCATCACCCGCTACAACCGGCAACATGGGAACCCCAACTTTGGCATAGTCTTTCTGAATCATCATGGCTAAGGCCCAAAAGTGGGGAGGAGTCCAGAGGAAAATAATCAAAAAGTAAAGCCAAGCCGTCCAACTCAGTTCGCCGGTGACCGCAGCCCAACCCACCAGCGGCGGAATCGCACCGGCTGCACCGCCAATCACAATATTTTGCGTGCTGTGCCGTTTGAGCCAGTGGGTGTAGACCAATACATAGGTCACAATGCCAGACATCGCCAGTAAAGCACTCAGCAAGTTGGCAAACACGGTCAGCAGGGTGAAGGAAATGACGGCAAGGGCGATCGCAAATAGCAAGGCATCACGCGGCTGAATCCGACCGGATGGTAGCGGCCGGTGCCGGGTGCGTTCCATTTCGTAGTCAATATCGCGATCGTAAAGACAATTAATCACATTGGCAGAAGCCGCCGCTAGCGCCCCACTCACCAAAGTAACCATTAAAAGGATGGGATCGACCTCGCCTTCCGAAGCAATCCACATACTGCCAGCGGTGGTCACCAACAGCAAAATGATGATCCGAGGTTTGGTGAGTTGCCAGTAGCTTTGAATCACCTGCCTAAAATTTTCATGATGGCGAGTGGACTCTGTCCAAGTAGTGTCGTGCATTCCTGTTCTCTTCCTAATGGAGTTTGAATAACAAGCTTGTTTGGCAAATTGGATTAAACAAAGCGGGTTAGATTGCCGTAGTTCTGGTTTGGTATGGGCATTTGGTAATCAGACTTAAAGGGGCAAAAGATCGCCTGAGGCAAAGTGTCATTAAACTGCTAGAGACTCCACCGACCATGCCATCAAACTATGATTTGAGGGATTAGCTCATCTATTGATTTCATTCTCAACTCAACTATTAACCAATGAACTCACGGACACCTTCGAGGAGTAACTTCTAAATGGTTGCTAGATTCGATCGGATCTGAACCCCATTGCTATGCGATCGATCGAATTCTGCTCCTCGATCGCCGTCCTAAACTGTCCTAAACCGTAACTGTCCTAAACCGTAACTGTCCTAAACCGTAACTGTCCTAAACCGTCGGTTCAGCCGGTTGTACAGGCAGTTGTTGAATGACCTGTTGTCGAATGGCCTGTCGATCGCGCCAAGCCAGGACGGTAAAGCAGACTAATGTGCCCATCAGACTGGCACCAACCATATGATGCAGCACCGTCAAGATCTCAACTTGTAAATGCAGCCGGAAAGTTGCCAATCCCAGCAGCACTTGGAGCAGCACCAGACCGCCTGCCCAATTCGCCAACTGTCGCAAAGGGGCATAAAGCGCCGGAGTACGCCAAGCCAAAATGACAACAGTTAAGGTTAGAAGGGTCGCAGGAACGACCCCAATCAGATGGGTATTCATCACTCCACAAAGCTGAGCCCCCGCTAAGCACTGATGTAAGGCCCACCGCGATCCCACCAACCCACCAGACAAACTTTGCAGATAAATCAGCAGGGCTGCTGTACCGCTAAACCAGGGCAATCTTGCGGCGGTGCCTGTGCCTGCACTGGGCAATAGTAAAACACCCATCACGAGCAAGGTCGCAAAAAATAGTAGGGCAGTGCCTAAATGGGCAGTAACAATATCAAACCGCAACAGTTCGGTCACGGTCAGTCCGCCTAAAACACCCTGAAATACGATTAATCCCAGCGCTAAGCAAGACATCCAGGGAGTCCATGCCGGTAGGCTACGGCGATACCAGACTGACAAACCCACTAAGGCGATCGTGGTAGTGCCAATCAGGGCCGCATCCAGACGATGAAACCACTCTAGGAAGACTTGAAGATTCATCTGTTGCTGAGGAAATAGGGTGCCATAGCAAAGGGGCCAGTCAGGACAGGCTAAACCCGCATTCATCACCCTGGTTGCACTGCCCACTCCCATCAGCAACAGGGTGGCAAAGGCAATTTTCCAGACCAACCGTCGAATCAGCAGTTGAGGTGTAATAGTGGGTCGGATGGAGTGATTTTCGTTGAAGTCTAGAACAGCCTGTGGTCTCATTCTTGAGTCGATTGTCATTCCCATTGCCTCCTCAGCCTGATCGATCGAATAGCTTGTTCCATCCCAGAGATGAAACTATCTAGCGGCAGAAACTCTAATGGCAGAAATTCTAGCGGCAGAAATTCTAGCGACAGGAATCGTAGAAAACAGCCGAGTCGAAAACGGCCAAATCGAAAACAGTTAAAAACGGTACAGCAATTCATAACGGATCTCACTGACTCACCAACCCATCCCAACGAACAAAAATGACCTGAGTGAGATGTTCTGTTAAATGAGCCTCTGCCACTACTCTAGTGATGCTCTGCGAAAAATGAATAAGCTTTTGGAATTTCTTCGGATTGTGTACTTTTTTCGATCGCTCTAAATGCAACATTTTTTAGCAATTCTCAGTGCTCTGTGACTTGGGATACGATTTATCCGGTTGATCCCAAAGAAAAGCTTAAGATCCGCACTAATTGCTAATTTTAACTGTTGAAGTATCGTTATTGCGCTTTGTCATAACCCTTTTCACCTCAATCCCTTCATCAATTATTGGCTGTGGACTCAACCTGTCATTGGATAGATTTCTTTCAAGGTTAAACCGACGAAACTTCTTACATCTTTGTGAAGTTTGGCATTGTCTCAGCGAATGTTCCTTCACCATAGGGAAGAGTCCCAATTAAGTACTCAAGTGGATGAATGAGTTGCCGTGAATATTCCAAGTAGTATCCTCACAATGCTGGCAGGGATCGCCTTAACTCTGGCCAGTATCTGGTATGGGCAAAATCATGGGTTGATGCCGGTGGAAGCTTCCAGAGATGCTGAGCTAATCGACGGGCTATTTAACACCATGATGACGATCGGTACGGCCATCTTTCTGCTAGTGGAAGGGGTCTTACTGGTGTGCCTGGTGAAATTCCGTCGTCGTCCGGGTGATACCTCCGATGGGCCACCGATCGAAGGCAATATTTCCCTTGAAATTGTTTGGACTGCCATTCCAGTCGTAATCGTGCTGGTTTTAGGGGTTTACAGCTTTGATGTGTACAACAGTATGGGCGGCTTTGATCCAGAGGCTGCTCAAGATCCAAGCGCTGTTCAAGTGGCAATGCTGCCGGGTGACTCAGAAGTGATGCCCTTGATCGAAGGAGCCTCTCACCCCATGGGGCATCAGCATTTAGCCTTGGGGATTGGGGCCAGCCCTGAAACAGCCGGAAAGCCTGCGGATCTCACCGTCAATGTTTTAGGGCTTCAGTACGCCTGGATTTTCACCTATCCTGACCTGGGGATCACGGCTGGTGAATTGCATGTTCCGGTCAACAAAGATGTGCGGTTGCTCCTGAAAGCCCAGGACGTGATCCATGCCTTCTGGTTGCCAGAGTTTCGCCTTAAGCAAGATGTGATGCCCGGGTCGCTGCAATCGGAACTGCGGTTTACCCCAACCAGAGCCGGAGAGTATCCCATCATTTGTGCGGAACTTTGTGGACCTTACCATGGAGCAATGGCCAGTAAGCTCTATGTGCATACCCCCGAAGAATATGAAACCTGGTTGCAATCCCAAGTGGCGAATCGCCCAGATCAGGTGCAAACGATCGCCTCAACCTCTGATCCGAATGTCAATTATTTGGCTCCCTTCAGTCAACAATTGAACCAACAATGGGGGATCGATCGGGCCTTAGAGCATTTACATTCTCAAGTTCATTCTCAGGCTCAAGTTCATTCTCAGGCTCAAGTTCATTCTCAGGCTCAGGTTCATGCTCAGATGGATCGATCGATGGAATTGACCGCAGATCATTCGAATTTGCAGCAGTTGATCGCTCATCCGGCTGCTTAGCTCAATGGGGCTGCTGGACTGGGTTGGGCTACCTGGCTTGATTGTATGCGAGCCCAGTCTACGGGTTCTCTCAGTGTCTTGTTTTTGTATTGTCTCAATTTTGATCGTTTCGATTTTGATCGTTTCAATTTTGATTAGCTCAATTCTGTTCCTGTTTTATCTTCCTATTCGACTCGCTGTATAGCCAGCCGATCCCTGTCTTAGAGAAGCGCTTAATTATGACTCAAACCGAAATTCCCTCCTCTATCTCAACAGCGCATCAC
Source organism: Elainella sp. Prado103 (assembly GCA_025454395.1). Classification (GTDB taxonomy): domain Bacteria; phylum Cyanobacteriota; class Cyanobacteriia; order Elainellales; family Elainellaceae; genus Elainella. The sequence continues at coordinate 27,102 of JALOOM010000054.1, read as the reverse complement.
GGTGGCACTGAACGTAAATGGTGGCACTATTTCACATTTAATGAAGACCATAAAGTGATCGGTGTGCAATATTTGGTGACCGCCTTCTTCTTCTATTTGATTGGCGGTTTGATGGCAGCAGTGATCCGGACTGAATTGGCGACTCCAGCCTCTGATTTTGTCAGCCCTGAAACCTACAATGGATTGCTGACGTTGCATGGCACGATCATGATTTTTCTATGGGTGGTGCCTGCCGGTGCTGGCTTGGCCAACTACCTGATTCCTTTGATGATCGGGGCGCGAGATATGGCGTTTCCAAAGCTGAATGCCATGGCTTTTTGGATGATTCCCCCGGCTGGGATCACCCTGGCCTTAAGTTTATTGGTGGGAGAGGCACCACAGGCAGGTTGGACTTCCTATCCTCCTTTAAGTTTAATGACTGGCAAGGTGGGAGAGGGCATCTGGATCTTTAGCTTGCTGGTGTTGGGGACTTCCTCGATTTTAGGGGCGATCAACTTTCTGGTAACGATCCTGAAAATGCGAGTGCCTTCGATGCCGACTAACAAAATGCCCCTGTTTTGCTGGTCGATGATGGCAACGGCCCTATTGATCTTGATTGGCACACCCGTGCTAGCCGGAGCGCTGATTTTGCTAGCCTTTGATCTGCTGGTCGGAACTGCCTTCTTTAACCCAATGGGCGGTGGCGATCCGATCGTCTATCAGCACATGTTCTGGTTTTACTCTCATCCAGCGGTTTACATTATGGTGTTACCGTTGTTTGGTGCTATTTCTGAAATTCTGCCGGTTCACGCCCGGAAGCCAGTATTTGGTTACCAGGCAATTGCTTATTCCAGTCTGGCGATCGCATTTTTGGGCTGTATTGTCTGGGCCCATCACATGTTCACGAGTGGTACGCCGGCCTGGTTGCGGATGTTCTTTATGATTGCCACTATGGTCATTGCGGTGCCTACCGGCATTAAGGTATTTGGCTGGCTGGCAACCATCTGGGGCGGTAAGCTTTCCCTTAATAGTGCCATGCTGTTTGCCATGGGATTTGTCGCTGTTTTTGTGATCGGTGGCATCACCGGAGTAATGCTGGCTTCAGTTCCATTTGATATTCACGTTCACGATACATATTTTGTGGTCGCTCATCTTCACTATGTCCTATTTGGCGGCAGTGTATTTGGATTATATGCGGCGATCTATCATTGGTTTCCCAAAATTACTGGCCGCCTGGTCAACGAAACCTGGGGACGGATTCATTTTATTCTCACCTTTATTGGGATGAATCTGACTTTTATGCCCATGCACCAACTGGGTCTGCAAGGCATGAATCGGCGAATTGCCCTTTACGATCCCAAATTTACCAGTTTGAATGAGTTGGCAACGATCGGATCCTACCTGCTGGCGGTTTCCACTATTCCATTTCTTATTAACGCGATCTGGAGTTGGGCGAAGGGGCCGAAAGCGGATGGGAATCCCTGGAATGCCCTGACGCTAGAATGGCAAACGAGCTCTCCACCCGCGATCGAAAACTTTGAGGTGCTGCCGGTTTTAACCTCTGGGCCCTACGATTATGGTCTGGAGGAAGAGGAAGTGGGTTTGCCGACTGCTCAAGCTGGATCGGCGACATTGTCCAGTAGCCCAGGGGCTTGAGTCTGAGCTAGTCAAACTTGAGGTTGATTCATCTCTGAGTTTGATTAATCCTGAGTTCGACTAACCCTGAGTTTGACCGATCGAATCACCCTTGGAAACCTGTCCCTTTTAAATTCTTTCCACTATGCAAGGTTCAACCGTTGATTCTGCAAAAGTAGCACTGGACTATCATGGCAGCGCCGCCACAGGGCATGAAGCCCATCCTGATCATCGTCTTTTTGGTTTGATCGTATTCTTGGGCGCAGAAGCGATGATCTTTATGGGGTTGTTCATGGCCTATTTGACTTTCCGGGCCGTTTATCCGAGTTGGCCACCGGAAGGTACCCCGGAACGAGAATTGGTTTTACCAGGCATCAATACAGCGATTCTGATTGCCAGTAGTTTTGTGATTCATCGGGCAGATACGGCGATCAAGCAAAATAATGTGAATGGGTTGCGCAAATGGTTCGCGATCACAGCGGCGATGGGGGCTATCTTTTTAGCAGGGCAACTCTACGAATACCACAATCTGGAATTTGGGCTCACCACCAACCTTTATGCCAGTACCTTTTACGTGTTGACGGGCTTTCATGGGCTGCATGTGTTTCTGGGGTTGGGGTTAATTTTGGCCGTGTTGTGGCGGGCTCGCCAACGGGAACATTATTCTAGCGAACACCATTTTGGCGTTGAAGCCGCAGAGCTATACTGGCACTTTGTCGATGTTGTCTGGATCGTGCTGTTTTTGCTGCTCTATATCCTTTAGCTTGTGCGAACCTAGCTTGCGCAAAACCCAAAACGGGTAGCGAGACCCACAATATTGGTGGCAAGACCCACAATATCAAGACCCACAATATCAAGACCCACAATATCAAGACCCACAATATTGGCATAAGCGGTTAAAACTTAATCAGAAAAACTTAATCAGACAGGAGCCGTTGCGATGGGAACATCGATTGAGGTAGACAGCACAAATTTCATGGCAGAAGTGGCGGAAAAGTCGTTTGAAAAACCCGTCATTGTTGATTTTTTTGCCCAGTGGTGTGGGCCCTGCCAAATGCTGAAGCCAATGTTGGAAAAGGCGGTGCAGGAGCATGATGTCGTGCTGGCCAAGATCGACATCGATCGCAACCCCGAACTGGCTTCCACCTATCGAATTGAAGGGGTGCCGGATGTGCGCGTGGTGATGCAGGGCAAGATGTATTCTGGCTTTGTTGGCGTTTTGCCCGAATCACAATTGCGAGATTTTCTGACCCAATTAACCGCATTTTATGCCCAGCTCGGTTCGAAATCGGAGTTGGAAAGCCAAATCGAAGCGGTGCAACAGTTGATCGTATCTGGACAGATTGACGAAGCGAAGACCCAATTGGAGCAGATTCGCGAGCAAAACCCTGACAATGTGGCGATCAAAATCTTCAACGCCAGCCTGTTGATCGGAATTGATGAGCTGGGGGAAGCGGAACGCATTCTGGCTCCCATCTACGAAGGCATGGAGGGTTTTGCCCAAGCTGAAGCCCTTCGCAATTTGATCTATCTCAAGCTGGAAAGCAGTAAACCCCAAACCCATCCCTTAGATGAACCCTTCTTCCAGGCAGTTCAGTCTACCCTCTCGGCTGATTATGAAACGGCCATGCAGGGTTTTCTAACCTTAATGGGGCAGGATCGCAAGTATCGCGAGGATGGAGCTCGTAAAGCTTTACTGATGGTGTTCGATCTGTTAGGGGATCAACATCCTCTGACCCAGGAATACCGCAAAAAACTGTCGGCTGCCCTGTACTAACCTATCCTGTACTAACCTGCCCTGTACTAACTCGCGAGAGCGACCCAATCCCCTCGATCAACTGCCCTGAACCGATCGATCCTGTTTCGACCGACTCCCTTTTTGTTAAAAACTGGAGCCCCAGAATCGATCAACCGCCCTGAACCGATCGAGCTTGTTCCTAATTGTTCCTACTCTTCGCTGCTCAGTACCCGCAAAACGCTGGGAATGCTGCTAATGGCTTCGAAAGTTGCAATTTCTGCCAGGGCTTGGCGAAAGTCACCTTCCCGAACATCATGGGTAATTACCACGATTTCAGCCAATTGATCGCGCAGGCCAATTTGCACCACCGATTCAATACTGACATTGTGTTCCCCAAAGCAAGTCCCGAGATAACCAATCACACCAGGACTATCGTTGGCTAAGAAGCGCACATAAAACCGGGTTGAGAGTTCTTCGATCGGGGCAATGGTGGCATATTCCTGGTGCGAGCAGGCCAAGAGTGGATCGAGTAAGGGGGTGCCATCAGCATGGGTGACCGCATCCCGCCCGACTTTGAGAATGGCGGCAATATTGAGAATATCTGCGACGATGGCGCTGGCAGTGGGCCCCGATCCCGCTCCGGGGCCGAAGAACATCACCTGTCCGACGGGTTGGCCCTGGATCAAAATAGCGTTAAATACGCCATTCACGTTGGCTAAAGGATGGCTTTTGGGCAGCAAGGTCGGATGAACCCGCACCTGAAGTCGATCGAGATCGGTTGTTGCGGTTTTATCCCGTTTCGCGATTGCCAGCAGCTTGATCACAAACCCCAGTCGATCGGCGTAAGTGATATCAGCAGCAGTGATCTTACGAATTCCTTCGCAATACACTTCAGGAAGTTTAATCCGGCTGCCAAATGCTAAAGAGGACAGGATCGCGATTTTATCTGCGGCATCCAATCCATCTACATCGGCGGTGGGATCGGCTTCGGCATAGCCGAGCTTTTGAGCATCGGCCAAAACTGCATCAAAATCGCTGCCTTCCATTTGCATCCGGCTGAGGATGTAGTTGGTGGTGCCATTGACAATACCCATCAACGCTTCAATCCGATTGGCACAGAGGGATTGTTTCAGGGGTTCAATGACGGGAATTCCCCCGGCTACGGCTGCTTCCAACAATACGTAAACCCCAGCCTGATTGGCGGCTGTAAAGATTTCATCCCCAAATCGGGCGATCACGGCTTTGTTGGCTGTTACCACATGCTTGCCCTGGGCAATGGCTTTGAGGATGAGCGATCGAGCTGGTTCTAACCCACCAATCACTTCCACCACAATATCCACCGCTGGGTCAGTGACAATGGATTCTAGGTCGGTGGTGATGATTTCGGGCGGCAACGGGATCGAGCGAGGTTTGGCCGATCGAACACCCACACGATGGATCTCAATTTCCCGCAGCAATGGATGGCGCTGAGTTGGATTGAGTAATATTTCAGCCGTACCACTGCCAACTGTGCCTAAACCTAACAAGCCAACCTTAAAAGCCACAATTTCAACCTACTTGTAGACAATGTAGACAATAAGACAATGTAGACTAATGCTTCTCCCCCATATTGTAGGGGTCGGAGGGAATTGCCACCTAGCCCCTTAAAGTGGGCACCCAAGAAGTTTTCATCCAATTTTGGGTTTGTCCAGCACTTTACCGAACATTCATATTCATGGGGAAAACAGAAGTAATCTTCATCTTGACTTCAACATCTCTTGATAGTTGTCGTTACTGAGTCTAAAGCGAATGTCATAAAATGTGACTATAGCTGACGTTTGTCATGATCCAAATTAGCTGGTCTTAAGCTGGCTGGTTGAGATGGGTTAGGTCGATTCAACAAAGCTGCGGTTGTCTGCTCAAGCTTTGTATCGTTAAAGTTTCCTCATCATTTCGCTCTGCTGGGTATTTTCACTGTGAACGCCTGGAGCTCTCCCTGAGAAACTTGTGCTAGTTAACCCGAAGACATCCAGGTCGTCCTAGGAGTTAGTTGAGATGGATGGCGAAAAACAGCAGCGCTACTCAGTTGCTCTTTCAGATGCTTTACAGGCGCTGGACTCTGTTCCGGTGATAGAGTCACAGGCGATAAAGTCACAGGCGATAAAGTCACAGACGATAAAGTCACAAGCGTTATCTCGTTCCCAGTCCTTGCCTCAGGCAGCGAGACCTTTACCTACCATCATTGAAGGTGTGAGTACAGAAAACCTGTTGGACTACATCCAGAGCGGTCAAGTTTGGGTCGTCAACAGTCGGCAGCGCAATGGTGTCATTCTTTGTAAGCCCTTTCACACCGAGTTTGCGGGGCCAGGAGCCGCTGTTGGTGGACATTTGGATGCAGATTGTCAGGCGGTGATTCCCGTGGGCAAATTGTCATTACTGCGGCCGACCTCCCACCAAGAGCGCCAAAATGCCTATCTGATTCGTCGTCAGTGGATCAAGCTGACGCAGCAAGTGACCGACAAATCCACGCCTCCGCGACGGGCGCAACTGATTCTCAACCAATTTGAAACCTATTTCGATCAGGAGACGATCGCTCGCATTCCTGATGAGGCCTTCGCTGCTATGGTGGGTGTACTCCCCTACACAATCCGTACGGCCCGCCGGACTCCGGGTCGCTTGACTGTTCGCATGAAGGGATAGGATATCGGTAGGATATCGGGTGATTGTTGGCTAGCGGGTGATCATTGCCTGACGGGTAATCCTGGGCTAACGGGTGATTATTGCCTGAAAAAGATTCTCGTATCGATGTTGCTTGCAATGAGCAACCGCAATTTCTTACTATCAGCGTAGGTAAGACCAGGTAATCTCAGGAAACTCTCACCATGACAACCCCCAGCTTCCCGATCGATCTCAGCGCATACCAGCGTATTCAGCTCGATCCCAGCAACCCCAAACTGACGGATGAACAACGGGCAGCGCTGAAGGCTAATATTCAGCTCTGTCGAGATGCGATCGTATTTTTCACGGCGACCGGAGCAGCCAGCGGCGTGGGGGGACATACCGGCGGGCCCTATGACACCGTTCCGGAAGTGATGATTCTGGATGCCCTGTTCCACAGCGCTCCCGCTCAATTTGTGCCGATTTTCTTTGATGAGGCTGGTCACCGGGTAGGAACTCAATACCTCATGGCTGTTTTGGAGGGTGCCATGCCTGCCGAACAACTGATGAGCTATCGGTTAGCCCATTCTAAGCTGCCTGGACACCCAGAGCTAGGGTTGACTCCGGGGGTGAAATTTAGCTCCGGGCGCTTGGGGCATATGTGGCCCTACGTGAATGGTGTGGCGTTGGCGAATCCGGGCAAAACGGTGTTCTGCTTGGGTTCAGATGGCTCCCAGCAGGAAGGCAACGATGCGGAAGCGGCTCGACTGGCTGTTGCTCAACACCTGAACGTGAAACTCATTATTGATGACAATGATGTGACGATCGCGGGGCATCCCTCCAAATACCTGCCGGGCTTCAGTGTGGCCAAGAGCTTAGAAGGGCATGGAGTGAAGGTGTTAGAAGGAGATGGCGAAGATATTGATGGGCTCTACGCTCGCATCTGTGAAGCGATCAACACCCCCGGCCCGATCGCAGTGATCAACAAGCGCCCCATGTGTCCTGGCATTGATGGGCTGGAGGGTTCTAACCATGGGCATGATGTGATCTCGGTGAAGTTGGCGATCGAATATCTGGAAAAACGAGGTCATACGGCTGCGGTTGAGCACCTGAAGAATGTGGCCAAGCCCAAGCAAGACTACACTTTCCTAGGCAGCAGCGATCACTGGGATTCCAATCGCAACGTGTTTGGCGATGCCGTCGTCGGTGTGCTGAGCAAAATGAGCGAAGCTGAGCGCAAAGCCAGTGTGGTGGTGATCGACAGCGATCTAGAAGGTTCCTGCGGCCTGAAAAAAATCCACGATGCCCATCCGGAAGTTTTCATTCCCTCCGGCATTATGGAACGAGGTAACCTGTCGGCTGCCGCAGGGTTTGGTATGGAGAAAGGCAAACAGGGCATTTTTGCGACCTTCGCAGCCTTCTTGGAAATGTGTATTTCCGAAATCACCATGGCCCGCCTCAACTATTCCAATCTGCTCTGTCACTTCTCCCACTCTGGGATCGATGACATGGCAGATAATACTTGTCACTTTGGCTTGAACAATTTCTTCGCCGATAATGGACTAGAGGATGGCTACGAAACCCGGCTTTACTTCCCCGCTGATGCCGGCCAGATGAAAGCTTGCGTCGAGGCGATCTTCCCTGATCCAGGGCTCCGATTCATCTTCTCAACCCGTTCTAAAACTCCGCAGATTCTGGATGGGAAGGGTCAACCCCTGTATGGCGAAGGCTATACCTTTACACCAGGTAAAGATGAGGTGGTACGGGAAGGGAGCGCGGGCTATATTGTCGCGTTTGGGGATGCGCTTTATCGATCCTTAGATGCGGTTGAACGCCTGAAGCAAGAAGGCATCGACGTGGGGCTGATCAACAAGTCCACGCTGAACCTGGTCGATGAAGACGTGATGGCCAAAATTGGTAAATCGCCCTTCGTGCTCACCGTAGAACCGTTTAACCGCAAGACCGGACTGGGTAGCCGGTTTGGCTCCTGGCTGTTAGAACGCGGCTATACACCAAAGTTTGCCTATCTGGGTACCCATGAAGAAGGCTGCGGTGGTTTGTGGGAGCAGTATCCCTATCAAGGGCTCGATCCAGTCGGGATTATGAAGCAGGTGAAAGCTCTGATCGGCTAGATCGGCTCAGGTAAAACCCGGCAGGAAACCCGATAGGAGACCTGGTATGCCATCCAGCTTGAAACAGGTGCACCTGCATTGACATTCAGGGCTGGATGCTTCTGCATTGAGCGATAAGATCACCTACAATCAAGGCTCTGCGGTTCTGCTGCGAGCCTTTTTTGATGGTCAGTTTATTGAATGTTGATCCTTCTGGGTTTTACCCTCGCGTTTTACCATATTTGTACCCTGATATATTTGCACCCTAATACACTTGCACCCTAATACACTTGCACCCTAATACAGGAGATTAGGCTATGGAATTCGATATCCGCATTTTTGGAGCTGGCTTGGGGGTTGGGATGCTGATCGCCCTATCCGTTTGGGTGAATAAATGGCGATCGGGAGCCGCCTCTCGGAAACAAATGGAGGAGTTAAAGCAACATCTGCAAACCCAAATGAGCATCACTGCCAAGGGCTATGAAGAACTCCAGCAAGAATTGAAGCGCTTGAAGCAAGAAAACGAGAATTTGCGAGTTACCGTTTCGACTCTATCCAACAAGCCCGGTCGCGCCGAACTTAAGACGTTACAAATTTGGGATAAAGCGCTGCGGTTAATGATCGTCAACTCCCCTGGTTTCGCACCCGCCTGGGAAGTGGCCCTGAACGAAGCCAGCAAAGACATGCAGGATACGGAAACCGGCGTGAAAGCATTGGTGCGTAAAGTATTTCCTATGTTGCCTCAGGAGCTGAGTCTGGGCAGTGGAGATGAGACAAGCTCGATCGATCGCGTGTCCTAAGGTTGCTGTCGTCAGCTTCCGGCAGCTAAATTTCGGGATGGAGCTGCCGCACGAGATGGGCTAACTCTGGCAGAATTAATTTCTCCATCGCTAATTGCACGGCATTGCTTGATCCTGGCATGGAGAAAATCAGCTTACCCTGGCAAACGCCCGCAACTGCCCGTGAGGCCATAGCCCGTGAGCCAATCTCTGGATAGCTGAGCCAGCGAAACAGCTCTCCGAACCCTGGTAGTGTTTTTTCAAGCAGTTGCTCGATCGCGTCAAAGGTGGTGTCTCTGGGTGCAATTCCGGTGCCGCCGTTCAGCAAAATCGCCTGTAACCGATCGACCTGACACCATGCCAGAACCTGTGAGCGAATTTGATCAGGCTGATCGGGCAAAATTTGATAATCTTGCACCACATGGTTGGCTGTCTGCAATAACTGCCGAATCACCTGCCCGCTCCGATCGGTTTCTATTGTACGAGTATCGCTCACCGTCAACACGGCACAGTGAAGGAGAAGAGGAGAGGTATCGGGATGGGGGATCGCAGTCATGCCGCTAAGATGGACGGGTAATCTGGATAGGTAAGATGGACGAGTAAATCCTGATGGGTAGATATTACTGGGTAGGTATTATTGGGTAGGTATTATTGGGTAGGTATTACTGGGTAGGTATTACTGGGTAGATATTACTGGGTAGATATTACTGGGTAGATATTGACATAACCGATCGGTGAAGCCGCGATCGGCAAGGGCAAGTCAGGATCCAGAAAAGTTCTGCCCACCCCTGCTGAACGTCTGCACATTTAATTCAGGGTTGGTTCAAACTTTGAGGACAAACCAGCCTTGAATCAAATGGTTGAGTTAGTTTCAGATAAATCCTGCTATTCCGGGCTATTCCGACTTATTGAAACCCAGTTCATTCTCTTCCGCATAACGCTGCATAAATCGCATAAATCGATCCCATTCATCCACACTTCTCATGATGTACAGTGCTTCGAGTGCTTCCGGTTGTCCGTTAATAAACTTGGCTTTCACCTCACGGGTACTAATTTCACCCTCTTCATCGATCATATACATGCCCGTAATCTCATCAGTACTATCACTACTAAATGCTTTGGGCTTTTCAAAATAAAAGGTGGCCGTGCCGTTAGAGCCATCTTTCGAGCGGGTGAGCCGCACGTCGGGGATCACGTCTTCTGTAATTCCTCTGGAAAATTGAATTTCAGCCATGCTTCTTTGTCTAAATTTATCGTGAGCTTAAACTAATCTTGCCATCTTTCCAGACCGGGGGAAAGAATTGAATTTTTCTATGATTTTTGCCGCACATAACGCAAAATCCCGTTGGCGATCGATCGACTGAGATAACGGTGATAGGCTAAATTCGCCAAGCTAATGCTATCTTTATCACCCGTAATGTAACCAACTTCCAAGTGAATCGCCGGTATTGCAGCGGCTCGCAACAGGTAGAAGGTGGCAGGATGGACACCCCGATCGGCCAAATCCGGAGATCGAGTCAAGGTTTTGTGAATGGCCCAGGCCAGGCGCATCGACTCTCGATCATCAGGATTGTGATAGGTTTCCAAGCCATTGATTTTAGATTGGCGGGCTATGCTGGCGTTGGCATGGAGGCTAACCCACACTGTTGCTGAGTGCTGGGTTATCAAGGCAAGCCGTTCCGATGCGGAAGGATTCTGCTCATCCGTCGATCGGGTTAACACCACCTGAATCCCTTGCGGTTGCAAAAATCCGGCAATCGCCTGTCCGATCGACAGCACGATCGTTTTTTCAGTCAGGTTGGGTAAGGTGGGAGGCTCACCAGGCATTCGCATCTCTGGCATTCCGGGGGGAGGCGCTTCCGGTGGTAGCCGGAGGGAGGAGGGGGCAGAGGCAGACCCCGACATCAGAGGGGATCCTGCGGCTGGATCGTCCATGGACATGGCTTCTGACCAATCTGACGGGCCCGATAACGCAGGCGAAGTCAAGAGTTGATCCGGTGCCATCGTACTGCTGCCACTCAGGGTTTCAGCCACCTCGGCTCGCGTGATTACCCCTGTATCTGTACCCCCATGCCCCGGATCGAGAATCACGATGATCGGTCGATCGGCTCCCATTGCCATAGGAGGTAAGCGCATTCGACGTTGCGGCTGTCCATGGGCTGGGGGCATGGCTGCGTCAGGCAGGGTCGCCAGAGATGGCATTTTCCCCAGCAACACCAAGCTCTGATAGAACAACTGAGCCGCTTGGCTAGGGCTGAGGGGAACCTGAAGATTGAGCCGATCGCGCCCCAGGTTTGCCGGAGGAATCGCCAGGAGTTGATGCCGCAGGGCCGTGGCCACTTGCTGCAACTGCGCATTGGGGATCTGAATGTAATCGCTGTAATCTGCTAACTGGTGTAAATGACCCGCAGGTAAGGATAGCGCTGCTACAAGACTGGTGATGGCTTGGAGATGGGTCAACGGCCAGTCTGGATGAGCAAGTTTGATCTCGGTTTGATCGGCATTGGTGAGTTCAGCGCGTTGCAGCCATTGCAGCCATTCGCCGATCGGGATGGTTGCTGTTTCCGCCTTCTGACTCACCGCTGCCGGAATGTAGCCTCGATCGATCAAGGCATGGATTCGAATCGCGGTTGGATCGGTAATCAAAGCGGCTGCCCGGAGATCTGGGTTAGTATTGGAAGCCTGATCCGAGCCAAGAGAGCCAGATGCAGAATGGGACTCATCTAAGCGAGGCGATCCAACTTGAGACGGCAGAACCGTTGGCGCAGTATTAGCGGCATCAACGATGGGAGCGATCGGCGGAACTGGGGTGGAAGGCAGCATCACAGGCGATCGAGTACTCAGCAATTCAATCGGCCCTTGGGTGTGGGTGGGGTCTAACTGATTGCCACTGAGGCGTAAGGAGCCCGTTCCCGCATGGCGTAAATCGAGTCGATTATCGCGAAACCGATTCCCTGCCGGATCATTTTTCTGCCCCAAATCGGGTTGTGCCTGACCAAATACTGCTAAGCCCACGTCCTGATTCTGAGCAAAAATGTTGCCACGCACAATGGGAGCCGCTGCACCGGAAAGCACCATGCCACTGCGATTCTCCATGACTTGATTACTGATAATCAATGGAGCCGCCTGATCACTGATGGCAATCCCAAACTGATTCTGCCGCCACAAACTATTGCGGATTTCCCCCCGAGACTGCCGCACCAAGGTGAGTCCAGCCCGATTTTCTTGAAACACACAATTGCTAATCAGGGGATTGGCCGTACCGCTCACCAACATGCCTTCCCGACCACAGCGACTGAGGGTACAACCGGCGATCGTCGGGCTTCCTGTTTCGATCCAAACCCCGGTGCCCTTGGCTGCCAGATTGCTGACCGTCACCCCCCGTAGTTCCGCAGCCCCTAAAAGGACGATCGCCACCGTTTGATCACCAAAACTCAAACTGCGATAGTGCCCTCCTCCTTCGATCACCACGCCGCCCCCTTGACCCGGCAAATTGCCAGTCAACGCCACCCCATCGATCACAACCAAGGGGAACCGTTCGCCTGTCGCTTCACTGTATGCACCGCGACTGAGTTGAATCAACGTGCCAGGAGTGGCCTGCTGAAGCGCCCGCGTCAAAGTTTTGAACGGATAGAGCGAGTTGCCAGGATAGGTATCATCTCCCTTGGTGGGATGCACGTAGAGCTCGATCGGCATTTCAGGCTGCATCTTGATTTTTCCCTTTCGTCCCGGTTCCTGCACAGTGAATTCTAGTCCCAACGGTGGAGAACGGTTGGGTTTATCAGAGATTTTTTTGACTTCCCTGGCCGCCCTCGCCCTATCTGGACTCTTCCTCCCCACTTTGTAAAATCTCTAGGTATGATTGAGCCAAGGACAGAGGAATTTGATTAAAATTTCTTGATTAGAATTTAATGCTCATTTTTGTTCTGGTGCTAAATTTATCGATCGCCAGTTTGTGTTGGTATGGAGTCTGGCGAATCTGGCAATTGCGTCGCGCTTTGGTTGGAGTAACTCAAGCCCTAACCACTGCGGAGTACAGTGTCAACCAGGCTTTGCAGTCAGCACCCGAATTATGGCTCGCAGGGCAAGTCAATGTGCAACACTGGCACCATCAGTATGAGTTGGCATTGCTACGGCTACAACAGGTACGGCAAATCCTGACTCTTTTGGGCTTGGGTCAGTTTGTCTGGAGGCGGTATGCTGACAGAAACGCATCCCAATCTCGATCGCCCCAAATGAGCAAGCGACCCGATCGATCCAGTCTGCAGAAATTGCGGTTGAGCCGTTCCAGATAGGTGGCAGGAGAACAATATGGCGGAACATCATCAAGCCGGATCAGGCGGTCTACTGGTGGGAGGATTTGTATTAGGAGCTGCGGTGGGAGCAGTGGCAGGGCTGCTATGGGCACCTAAATCGGGACGTGAAACCCGCAAACTCTTGAAGAAATCAGCCGAGGCGCTACCGGAACTGGCAGAAGATTTAACGACCACGGTGCAAATTCATGCCGATCGTATGTCAGAAGTCGCCTTACGCAACTGGGATGATACCTTGCTACGGTTAAAAGAGGCGATCACAGCGGGGGTAGAAGCCAGTCAGCGCCAACGTCAGCAGTTAGAGCAATCGCCCACTGTGAAAGAGTCTCATCCACCCGCCCATCATTCCACTCCGGTTTAGGCAGGCTTGTGGCAGAACCTCTATTTTGGCTAGGGTTATCGATTCTGCTGGTGGCAGTCAGTTTAGCAGCCGTGTTGGTGGCAGCGTTGCCTGCCTTGCAAGAACTGGCGAGAGCGGCCCGCAGTGCCGAAAAGTTATTTGATACCCTCAACCGTGAACTTCCGCCGACACTGGAGTCCATTCGCCTGACGGGTCACGAAATTTCTAACCTGACGGAAGGGGTGCATCAGAATGTTCAATCGGCTGGGCGAGTCGTGGAGCAACTGGATCAAAGTTTGACCACTGTAAAACAGCAAGCCCACCAGGCCCAAGTGACAACCCGAAGTCTGATGGCTGGGATGAAAGCGGCCTGGCAAGTGTTGCGTCGATCGCCCCCCGACAACCGCCACTCGATCGATCCCAATGATGCCCTGACGGAAACTGAAGATTTAACTGAAGATTTAACTGAAGATTTAACTGAAGCTGTAGCCGCAGCCGATCACACGATGGCAGAGGCAACCCAATTGCAGGACGGCTCGGATAGTGCAGAGAACTCAGGCGATCCACATTATTCAAGTAATTTAGCCTATGCGAGGCAGGATCCGGTTCTCGCGCCCCCCCCGGCTCGCCGAGAAAAAAACGATTATCTGGAAGTTAGGCAGGATCGGGGCTGACAGGATCGGGGCTGACAGGATCGAGATAGATGAATGTGGAGCTGCCGAATTGCTATATGATCAAGATGAGAGTAGAGTAAATAAATGTAAACAATTTACAGGTTTGCATTGCTCTTTGTAACGTAGCTTTTGGGGTCATAGGTTGACTCGCAACCTTGGACTCATGCGTAACCGGGGGCTAAAGGCTAGAAGGTTTCTCCGCAGCAATTCAGGGATCCGATTCTAGGTTGCATCCGTCCTCGAAATTCCCCCTGTGATTCGTTCGTATACCCCGCTGCATTAGAAACCTGGTTAACTCTTCTCGTTCACTTGCGTCAGTCACTTGCGTCAGTTCAGTTTTAATCTGCCGATGTCACCTCGTACTTCTCGTTCACTTTCAGGTTTTGTTGTAGCGATCGTGCTGGTTTTTCTGAGTTGGATTGGGGCACCTGCTGCCTATGCCTATGACAATCCTGACTTACTGCCGGATCGCCAAACCCCGATTATCGACCTTGCCGACTCGCTCACCACGGTGCAACAAGAGGCACTCGAAAAAGACTTATCGAACTTTGAAGCTGAAACCGGCTGGAAACTACGAGTCTTGACGCAGTATGATCGAACGCCGGGCAGAGCGGTTAAAGAGTTTTGGGGACTAGATGGTCATAGCGTCATGCTGGTGGCTGACCCAAGGGGAGGAAACCTGCTCAACTTCAGCGTGGGAGATGACCTGTTTGCCCTGATGCCCCGCACCTTTTGGATCGAGCTGCAAACGCGGTTCGGCAATCAGTTTTTTGTCCGGGAAAATGGTGAAGATGCCTCGATTATGGGGGCTTTAGATTCGATCAAAACTTGCATTCGCCAAGGAGGATGCCAAGTTGTGCCCGGCTTACCCCGAGAGCAGTGGATTTTAACCCTGGTCACTTCTGTGATCGGCGGAATTGTGTTTGGTTTTGCAGCTCAACCGCGTGAATCAGGTAAAACCTTCTCCTGGCAATGGGCGCTGATCTTTTCACCCCTGTGGGGCATCCTGTTCATTGCCTTTGGCATCGGCCCTGTCGTCACTCGCACCAGCGACTGGCTACCTTTGGCGCGGAATCTGGCTGGCTTTGTTTTGGGGGCTTTGGTTGCCTTCCTGATCCCAATGTTTGCGAGTTCAACTTCTTCGGAAACTTAGACTTGTTCGGAAACTGAGACCGAAACCGAGACCGAAACTGAGACCGAAATTGGGAAGGATCAACCCGAAGCCAAGATTCAAATTGCGATCCAAAGCGCGGGCAAGTTTCTGATCGGAGCCAGAGCCCGGTGATTAATCCTGCCACCCAGGATTAGCAATGGAGTTGAGAACTTTATGCGAAAAAACGTTTGGATGCTCCTGAATTGGGGTCTAATGGAGGTGGATAAAATCGCGAGGTTCCAGGGTTGCAATGGAGTGGCACACAACTGATGCTCAAAGCTTGAGCATTATCGATCGAGAAATTGGCGAGCACTCTTTTTCACCATCTGAATATGAAATTGTCCGTCGAGTCATTTATGCCACGGCGGATTTTGATTACAAATCTTTGATCCGGTTCTCCGATCAAGCCTTACAGTCGGGTGCAGCAGCCCTAGCGGCTCGAAGCACCATTATTGTGGATGTACCGATGGTGCAGGTAGGAATTGCTCCCACAATTCAACAAACCTTCGCTAATCCGGTCTATTGCAGTATGGAAGCTTTGACTCGACCCCAACGGGAAAAAACGCAAGCGGCTTGGGGGATGGAGACATTGGCTCGCCGCTACCCAGAAGGCATTTTTGTGATTGGAGAAGCTCAAACTGCACTGGTTTCACTGATTGAGCTGGTTGAAGCAGAGGAAATTAAACCGGCCCTTGTGATCGGTACACCTGCCGGGTTTGTCGGTGTCGATGTAGCAGTAGAGCGGTTGAAAGATTCCCTGATTCCTCATATTCGGATAGAAGGCCGCAAAGGTAGCGCGGTGGTCGCTGCTGCGATCGTCAATGGCTTAGTGGATTTGTCCTGGCAAGCTTATGGGCAAGAACACAACGCGATAGGCTAGTCCTGACCAGTCTAGTCCTGTCCGATGAGCCCCTGAGCGTGAGTCCGACTGGTGAGTCCTAGATGTCCAGCCCGATGCGTGAATCTGGCTCGCGAATCCGGGGGGCGAATCCGGGGGGCGAATCCGGGGGGCGAAGCAGGGATGGCTTAGATCATTCTGGCTCATAGATTACTCTGGCTCATAGATCACTTTGGCAGGGTTTGAGTATTGGGACACAATTTGATACGCTTTGTTAAAATTTGTTTGCCAATGTTCATAAACTATAAGTTTGGTAATATCAATGCTTGATTCAGGCTTGCATACCAGTGTTTTTAGGTTTTTAGATTGAGTGTTGCGATCGTTGAGCCATGAATACCGCTTTGCTGCGTGGCAGTCCGTGGTAGAAGTGTTCTATCTGATTGGCAAACTCACCGAACGTCAACTTGTCAGCGTGCAACTTGTCAGCGTACAAACTGTCAGCGTGCAACTTGTCAGCGTACAAACTTGTCAGCGTACAAACTTGTCAGCGTACAAACTTGTCAAAAGCCTTTTTGTAATTTTTGGTTCAATATTCGATTCAGGCAGGTAACTCCATGTCAATGACCGTTGCTCCCGACCAAATCGATCGCATTGTTTGGAACCAGCACCATGATCCGTTTGAGGTTCTTGGCCCCCATCAGATTCAGGAAAATGGCACATCAGTCTGGGTGGTGCGGGCCTATCTGCCGCGTGCGAGTGCTGCCTGGGTCGTCTGCCCTGAAGAGCGGAAAGAATATCAAATGCACACAGTGCATCATCCCAATTTTTTTGAATGTGTTGTTGAGAAAGAACTTAAAAACTATCAACTGCGGATTCAAGAAGGTGAGCATGAGCGGGTGATCTACGACCCCTATGCGTTTCGATCGCCTCGGTTGACGGAGTTTGATGCCTACTTGTTTGCCGAAGGAAATCACCATCGAATTTATGAAAAGTTAGGTGCCCATTTGACGGAAGTTGAGGGCGTGCAGGGTGTTTATTTTGCCGTTTGGGCCCCCAATGCTCGCAATGTTTCTGTGTTGGGTGATTTTAACCAGTGGGATGGGCGCGATCACCAGATGCGAGTCCGGTATGGCATTTGGGAGCTATTCATTCCAGGACTCACTGCCGGATCTGCCTATAAATATGAGGTGAAAAACCACGCAGGTCATATTTTGGAAAAGACCGATCCCTACGGTTTTCAGCAGGAAGTGCGCCCTAAAACGGCCTCGATCGTTGCTGACCTCAACGGTTATACCTGGAATGACCAAGACTGGATCGAAAAGCGTCGCCACACGGATCCGCTGACTCAGCCAATTTCAGTTTACGAAGTGCATTTGGGTTCCTGGATGCATGAAGCCTATGAAACCCCGGCGATCGATCATCATGGTAACCCCATCCCGCCAGTGCCCGTTGCCGATCTGAAGCCCGGAGCCCGCTTCCTCACCTATCGTGAGCTGGCCGATCGGCTGATTCCCTATGTTAAGGAGTTAGGCTTTACCCACATCGAGCTGTTGCCCATTACAGAACACCCGTTCGATGGTTCCTGGGGCTATCAGGTGACCGGCTTTTTTGCAGCGACTTCTCGTTACGGTTCACCGCAAGATTTCATGTACTTTATCGATCAGTGCCACCAGAATAACATCGGTGTGCTAGTAGACTGGGTGCCGGGGCATTTCCCCAAAGATGGGCATGGACTGGCAAACTTTGACGGTACTCCGCTCTACGAATATGCCGATCCCCGCAAGGGCGAACACAAAGAATGGGGCACGTTGGTCTTTGATTATGGTCGCAATGAGGTGCGCAACTTCCTGGTGGCCAGTGCGCTGTTCTGGTTTGACAAGTACCACATTGACGGCATCCGAGTTGATGCAGTGGCTTCCATGCTCTACCTTGATTACCTGCGGCCGGCCGGGCAGTGGGTTGCCAACCAGTATGGGGGACGCGAGCACATTGAAGCGGCTGACTTTTTGCGCCAGCTCAATCATGTCATCTTCAGTTATTTCCCAGGAGCCTTGTCGATCGCCGAAGAATCCACGACCTGGCCGATGGTGTCCTGGCCGACCTATGTGGGCGGTCTGGGCTTTAACCTGAAGTGGAATATGGGCTGGATGCATGACATGCTGGACTACTTCCACATGGATCCCTGGTTTCGGCAATTCCACCAGAACAATGTCACCTTCAGCATCATGTATGCCTTCAGCGAGAACTTTATGCTAGCGCTGTCTCATGATGAGGTGGTGCATGGCAAGAGCCCGATGATTGGTAAAATGCCGGGGGATGAGTGGCAGAAATATGCCAACCTGCGCTGCCTTTACACCTACATGTTCACCCATCCCGGCAAAAAGACTTTGTTCATGAGTATGGAGTTTGGGCAATGGACAGAGTGGAACGTTTGGGGTGATCTAGAGTGGCATTTGCTCCAATTTGAACCCCACCAGCAACTGAAGTCCTTCATCAGCCGCCTCAACGAGTTGTATCGCAGTCAACCGGCTCTCTACACTCAGGATTTCAGCTTTGATGGGTTTGAGTGGATTGACTGTAGCGATAATCGCCATAGCGTGGTTTCCTTCATTCGTAAAGCCAAGGAAAACTCAGAAGACTATGTGATTACGGTTTGCAACTTTACGCCCCAACCCCATTCCCATTACCGCGTTGGGGTACCTGAGTTTGGTTTCTACACCGAGCTGTTTAACAGTGATGCTCGCGAATACGGGGGTAGCAATATGGGCAATTTGGGCGGCAAGTGGGCCGAAGAATGGTCCTTCCATAATCGCCCTTACTCCCTCGATCTCTGCCTGCCACCGTTAGGGGTGTTAGTCCTGAAGCTCGATCGGGATAAAACCCAAGAGGCACTCCAGGCTAGAGGGGTCATTGCATCGGCAGACTCAGAAGCAACAGCCGATTAATTGCCGCTCGGCATCATGGGGGATGGTTTGGTCTATTTCCTTCACTGGGGGCTCAGTCACTGGGCCCTTTTTGCTGAAATCTTTTTGTTGGGATCTTTTGAGTAGGGGTCTAAGCTTGAGGCTCGGATACCGCCGCGATCCCTTCAGGGAGGGCACAACTTTCCGGCAGAACCACTAAATCAAACCAGAAAGTGGTACCGACCCCCACTTCGCTGACTAGATGAACTTCGCTTTGATGCTTCTCAATGATGTTTCGCACGATCGAGAGCCCCAAACCCGTTCCTTCCAGGGTATGCACTCGGTTCTCGACGCGGAAAAATCGATCGAAAATGGCCCGCTGATCTTCTGGGTCGATGCCAATGCCCGTATCCGCAACTTCAATCCGCACATGCTGAATGGCATTGCCAGGCGAGTTGAGCCGATAGGCGCGGAGTACCACTTTGCCTCCAGAAGGGGTGAACTTCAAGCCGTTGCCGACCAGATTGGAAAATACTTGCAGCAACAGATCATAATTTCCGCGCACAGGGGGCAGATCGGGCTCTACTTCCTGCACGAGTTCAATCCCCTTATCTTTGGCATTCAACTGATGGGTGCGCAGAGTTTGCTCGATCGGTTGGGTAATATCCACCGCATCAAACTGGTAACGCTTGTTGGATTCTAGACGGGATAGATCCAGCACATCATTGACCAGACGGGTGAGGCGATCGGTTTCCCGGTTAGCCGTTTCCAAAAATTCTCGCTTCTCATCATCTGAGAGGCTTTCGCCGTATTCATGCAGCGTTTCAATAAACGACTTGATGTTAAATAGGGGGGTGCGTAGCTCGTGAGAAACATTGCTGATGAACTGGCTCTTGGCTTCGTTCAGTTCCACCTCGCGGGTGATATCCTGCACGGTGATCGCGATTCCTTTGACGCTTTCGCGATATTGATCCTGCACAGTGGTGAGGAGAATGCGAACCGTGCGGCTGAGAGGTTCGGGAATGGCGATCCGAAATTCAGCCCGTTCTCGCAAGTCTTCCGGCGGATCACCCGAAGCTAACTGGTACAAGGGGCGGGTCATTTCTATCTTGACCGCATCCGGCAAAATGTAAAGCACATTCTCCCCAATCACTGCACTGCCTTCCCAACCGAAAATGCGCTGGGCCGTAGGGTTCGCCAGAATCACGCGCATGTTGGTGTCAAGCAAGATGGCCCCGTCGGCGATCGTCGAAACCAGGGTTTCCAGCTTGGCCTTTTGGGCGGTCATCTCTTCGATATTTTGCTCGTCGTAGCGCTCTAGCCGCTCCGCCATTTCGTTGAAATTGAGGATTAGCTCACCCAGTTCGCCCCCCAAGGGGAGATCAATTCGCTGCTTGAAATTGCCCGCAGCAATATTTTTCACCCCCACTAACAGTTCCTTAATGGGTTTGGTAATCATCAACGCATTAAATACCGCTCCCAAAATCACCATGGCCCAGATCGAAATAAAGACAGCGATCGTGACATCGCGGGTGAGATGGGAAGAGGTGACGACGGTGGGGTTGGGATTAATCCCGATCGCCAAGACCCCTAAATATTTACCATCGTGATTGAGGGGCACGAACACATCTGTCACCTCCCCATCGGGGCTAAGATGCTGCCGCACCATGGGCACTTCTACGTTGGCTGTGAAGTTATCGGGTAACTGCATCCGCCGTCGGATCGTCAGTGAATTTTGCACCTCGGATTCTGAAAAGGGGATCCCCAGAAAAATGTCCCCATCCTCGTCGGCATACAGCATGTACCGAATGCTGGAGGTGCTACCGTAAAAACTGTGGGAAAACCGCGCCAGTTCTGTACGGTTATTTTCGCTAATCATGGGGGCCACATTGGCCGCCAGTAGCAAGCCTAGATCGCGCCCAAAGCGGGTGTCGTTGAGGCGAACATCTTGCTGAATGGTATTGACGGCCCAAAAGGTGAGACCGCTCATAATGAGGGAAACGACCAGGGTTGCTGCCGCCATCAAACGGGTTTGCAGCGTAAACTCTGACCACCAGCGGGCGATGATTTCTCGAATTTGTTGCAGCAGCGTTAACAAGGCAGACTCAATATCTCAATAGGACAACATGAACCCGGCTTCTAGGAAGTTCTTCATATCTTATCAAGTGGACTGATAGGGTTCATCTTTTCGGCGGAGTGGATCCGGTCAAGTAGAACCATAGAAAAAGACCAGGATCAGAGCGGAGGACTGCTAGGGGACGCATTGGGCTACAGACCAACCAGACTTCGGAACTGATCGCGCTAAAACGACATATATTGCAAAACTTGCAGCGCGATCCCTGCCAGCCCTCCCAAGACATTCATAATATTTCCCCCTGCCCCGCCACCACTGCCCACACGCTGGCGAGATTCATAGGCTTCTTGGGCAGCCTGAATGCCCAAGGCAAACTGAGAAGCCACCTGAATGCCACGCTCGTTATTTTGTCGGGTATAAAGCTGCTCAGCCAGTTGGGCATCGGCTAAGGCTCCAGCTTGATCGCCTGCCCGAAACCGAGCAATACTGCGCGCCATATAAGCATGGGCAAAGTCCGCATCTTGCTCTATGGCTTGGTTGTAGTTATCGATCGCCCCCCGAAAGTTGCCCCGTTGTGCTTCTGCCATGCCCCAGCGGTAGTAGTTATCCGCAGTGGCCAACAGTGCAGGAATGTCGATCGCTCCTAAAAAGTTGACTCCATCAATTCGGGCATCGGTCAGATTGGCATTGGTGAGGATCGCGCTCCGCAAATCGGCTCCTTGCAAGTTGGCCCCGCTCAGGTTGGCCCCAGACAAATCGGCTCCAAACAGCACGGCTCCAGTTAAGTTAACCTGGCTGAGGTCGGCCCCGGACAAATCGGCATGGCTGAGGTTGGCTTGTACCAAGCTCGATCCGCTCAAGTTGGATCCAGTCAACTCGGCATACACCAATCCCGCTTTGTTCAGATCACAACGGGGACACTCATGGGTTGTGAGTAACTGTTGGGTATGCTCCAGGTTTTCGGCTTTCGCGATCGGCATAATGCCCCCTGTGAGCAGCAAAATTAAAGCGACACCAGGAAGATGAGATCTCATAGGTTGATGTGCGACGGCTGGCGCTATCGATAGTGTGATCGTTCAAAGTGTACTGAAAATTTTCTCTGTTGGCAGGATGAGATCCGCAATTGCAATAAATAGATCATTAACTGGGCGAGTAGATTACTGGGCAAGTAGATTACTGGGCAAACTGGGCGAGTAGATTACTGGGCAAGTAGATTACTGGGCAAATAGATCACTGGGCAAAAACTGGGCAAATAGATCATGAACTGGGCAAAAACTGGGCAAATAGATCACTGGGCAAATAGATCACTGGGCAAAAACTGGGCAAATAGATCATGAACTGGGCAAATAGATCGCTGGGCAAAAACTGGGCAAATAGATCGCTGGGCAAATAGATCATGAACTGGGCAAAAATACCTCCTGCCAGCTTTCCCCACCAAACTCCTGCTGAAACTCCTCGATCACCCAGGTGATAGATTTGCCTTGGCGTTGGGCAATCTGAATCAAATAGTCACGGTAGGCATACTTGTCTGCCAAGCTGGGGGTATCGCCAAAGATCGCCCCCACGCTCCAATTTTCTTCCGGAAAGCAGCCAAATTCTTCGTAAAATACCCGCTTTGTCCAGTTGGGGGCTGCTCCTTCCAGAAAGCTTTTCTGGCGTTGATCTCGAAAAAACTCAAACCTTTTCCGCCGCTCAATCTGACGCAGGAGTTCTTCGCTGTGAACCTCCACTAAATCATGGGTTTGTACCTGGACTTCTGCGTCCCACCCGTGGCCACAGCCCGGACAGGTCATCACAAAGCCCCAAACTAATCGATTACAAGTGGGGCATTGCTTGGTAGGGGCTGCCTCATGAACACCCGGTTCCCGGCTGGTTGGCAACCGATAGTCCTGGATGTCTTCTGGGAAGCCCAACCGTTTTAGATTGTTGGCTTGATCGAGGATGATGCCATATTGCTTGCCGGTTTTCGGCGAGATCCGGAGTACTCGTCCGACCTGCTGGTAATGTAAGGCGCGTGATTGGGTGGGACGGAGCAAGAGCCCGACCTCAACGCTTGGTTCATCGAAGCCAATGCTGATCACATTGCAGGAAGTCAAAACTAACAAATCGCCTCGTCCTAAGGCGGCATATAACTGCTGCCGCTCCTTGATCGGGGTACTGCCATCGACGATCGCTGCACTGACTCCAGAGACTCGGAAAGCTTCAGCCACATGGCGCGCATGTTCTACATCCACACAAAAGGCGATCGTTCGTTTGCCGGGGGTTAACCGATGCCATTCCTCCACAATGCGTTGGATCAACTCTGGTCGATCGCACGCATTTTTGAGATCGCGTTCGTTATAATCTCCTGCAACTGTACCGACACCGTTCAGGTCAATTTGAGAATCAGTGGGTACACCGTAGTACTGCATAGGAGCCAGGTAGCCCATGCGCTGGAGTTCAGACGGAACCGGGGAAGCCACAAAGGACTGCATGTGATCCCCCAGTTGTTCTCGTCCTAATCGGTAAGGAGTGGCTGTCATGGCCAGATGCACGGCTTTGGGATGGGTTTCGTAAATGATTTCCTGTCCGATCTGACTGAAGACGGTTGTATGTCCTTCATCAAAAAACACGACATTCGCTGGAAATTTGCGCCACCACGATCGCTTTTCCATGGTTTGAATGCTAGCAATCTGGATCGGAGCTGTCGGGTCTTCTTGCCATCCTGCTTTGATAAACCCACACCGTAAGCCAAATGCCTGCATTTTTTCGTAGGTTTGTCCTACGAGCACATCTAAATGCACCAAAAACATTAGCTTCATGCCACGGGCTGCTGTGTCGGCACAGATTTTGCCGCCGATCACCGTTTTTCCGGCTCCAGTTCCGGCAATGATCGCTATGCGCCGATATCCTTGCCCCAATTGAGTATAAAGGTCTTTGATAAGCTGATTCTGGTAGGGGCGTAGGGAAGGCGGTTGCAGTGACGACTGGGGCTGTTCCGCTTGCATCGATCTGCTCCTATTGGGAGTATAAATGAACTAAACAGGTATAGCGTTTAGGCGTTGCTGAACAGTCTATGATACAGACTCCCCGGCGACATCAAAATAACATTGCCAGGTTGCCACATTTGTCCACACAGGCTCGCAAGTTCCAGTACTGCGATCGCCTAAAACCCAGCAGTAGCCCGTTAACTTTGATTTGAGGTGAAAGAGGAGGAGAGGAGGAGTATTTTCCAAGCTGTTGCTGAACCTATGCCGAAGAAAAAATATCGTTGTCTTGAGTGCCGAAGAGCGAACAGAGCTAGAAGATTTACCCTGATTAGTCACATCTCCCGCGTGTCGAGCCAATCAATGCGCGAATCTTGCTTAAAGCGGATATCAATTAGAAAACGGAGGATGGCGCGACTAAGACGGCGCTTGACACTCGCTATAGGTGGTTGGTTCTGTTTCAATCCCTGAAAGGGTTTCAAGTCAATTTGAACAACGGCGATCGGCTGAGTTAACAGTCAAGGTCTTGTTTCAATCCCTGAAAGGGTTTCGAGGCAATTTGAACGCGGAAGGTCTGGGCAGACTGATCGAGCAAGCAAGTCGTTTCAATCCCTGAAAGGGTTTCGAGGCAATTTGAACTAGGGATGGACTGAGAAGGAAATCCCAGTATTGATGTTTCAATCCCTGAAAGGGTTTCGAGGCAATTTGAACCCGAATTCCGGCGTTGGGGTGTGCAAAACGTTGAGGAGTACGTTTCAATCCCTGAAAGGGTTTCGAGGCAATTTGAACATGCCAGACACTGACTACTGGAGCAAACTGCTGTTTGTTTCAATCCCTGAAAGGGTTTCGAGGCAATTTGAACCATTGATTGCAGTGTTGCGCCTAGCTGACCAATTTGGTTTCAATCCCTGAAAGGGTTTCGAGGCAATTTGAACACATCCCGTCATTGTGTTTAAGGTTGAGGAGTTTGTTTCAATCCCTGAAAGGGTTTCGAGGCAATTTGAACATTCCTAGAGCAAGCCTTGGGCTATCGCGAATTGGGTTTCAATCCCTGAAAGGGTTTCGAGGCAATTTGAACTTGCGAGCAGCGAGCAACTCGATCGCCCGCTCTAGTTTCAATCCCTGAAAGGGTTTCGAGGCAATTTGAACCAGAAATGGCTCTGAGGTCTGGTTGAGCAAAAGTTCTCTCCAGTTTCAATCCCTGAAAGGGTTTCGAGGCAATTTGAACACTCCTCCATCTGTCGCAACTGCTCATCTACCTTGTTTCAATCCCTGAAAGGGTTTCGAGGCAATTTGAACTTAGAAGGGGAATTTACCCCGATCGCATTTTTCAAGGTTTCAATCCCTGAAAGGGTTTCGAGGCAATTTGAACCTGGCAGAGGCGGAAAAAGAACGACGAGGCTGGATCGGTTTCAATCCCTGAAAGGGTTTCGAGGCAATTTGAACCCTACGGCAAGGGGCTGGGGCATTGGCTCTACTATCCGTTTCAATCCCTGAAAGGGTTTCGAGGCAATTTGAACAAATACTGAGATGTGTATCATTTGTTTGATGTAGTTTCAATCCCTGAAAGGGTTTCGAGGCAATTTGAACATTAAAAGTCGATCGAGTCGAAACCGCAGCATCGATCGTTTCAATCCCTGAAAGGGTTTCGAGGCAATTTGAACGCGTTTCAGGCGGCGATCGCGTAGTCTTAAGTAAGGTTTCAATCCCTGAAAGGGTTTCGAGGCAATTTGAACGGATCATCCCGACGTTAGGATCGGGCGGCTCAAGGTTTCAATCCCTGAAAGGGTTTCGAGGCAATTTGAACCTCGATCGAGGCACACTCGGGCTGCCACTGTTCATAGTTTCAATCCCTGAAAGGGTTTCGAGGCAATTTGAACCTGACGACGGTCGGCAGAAGAGCGGCGAGGCGGAAGAACTTCGGAGTTTCAATCCCTGAAAGGGTTTCGAGGCAATTTGAACATTCGCAACTGCATTCACAGCTATATCCACAATTGCACTCAGTTTCAATCCCTGAAAGGGTTTCGAGGCAATTTGAACTTGGGATGGATTCGAGGGCAGCGAAGCGTAGCGAGCTGTTTCAATCCCTGAAAGGGTTTCGAGGCAATTTGAACGCTAGGATTAGGGAAAGATGGATAATCCTGAATCCCGTTTCAATCCCTGAAAGGGTTTCGAGGCAATTTGAACTCGGTTCTGTTTTTGTGGAGTTTGTCACGAGCCAAGCTGATGTTTCAATCCCTGAAAGGGTTTCGAGGCAATTTGAACAATCTCATAGCGGCAATCCCCATTGCGGGAGATATGTTTCAATCCCTGAAAGGGTTTCGAGGCAATTTGAACATTTTTCATCAGACATAGTAAAACTCCAAAGTAAGTTTCAATCCCTGAAAGGGTTTCGAGGCAATTTGAACCTTTAGCAGGCTCAACGCTAACCTCGAACCCAGCGACATAATCAGTTTCAATCCCTGAAAGGGTTTCGAGGCAATTTGAACCTGGCTAGAAGCTTCAGCCAAGTCACGAGCAGCGCGGGGTTTCAATCCCTGAAAGGGTTTCGAGGCAATTTGAACCACCGCCAAGGCAATATTTTCTGCTGAGCCTAATCTTGCCGTACACCATATGAGTTTCAGGGTTTCAATCCCTGAAAGGGTTTCGAGGCAATTTGAACACTCAACAATTCTCTAACTAAGGCGTTAATCGTTGTGTTTCAATCCCTGAAAGGGTTTCGAGGCAATTTGAACGCTTATTGCCGGGGTCATCAAAATGTTAATTTCCAGTTTCAATCCCTGAAAGGGTTTCGAGGCAATTTGAACCCGGCCCATCCGACGGCGAGCATCAATCTGCTTGGATCTGACGTTTCAATCCCTGAAAGGGTTTCGAGGCAATTTGAACTCCCTGTGATTTGGCAGACTGGTTTCGGACAGGAAGGGCGCGGGCTAGTTTCAATCCCTGAAAGGGTTTCGAGGCA
>JALOOM010000002.1 GCA_025454395.1 Elainella sp. Prado103 | reverse complement strand
TCTGCCTTCATACTCTGCCTTCATACAATCATCATGAGAATCACCTAATAGCCATGAGAATCACATTTGTCCTGCCGGATGCTGGAATTGCAGGTGGTGTGCGAGTCGTCGCCATCTATGCAGCGCGGTTACAAGCCAAAGGGCATCAGGTCACGGTTATGTGTCTTCCCCCTCGTCCGCTCTCGTTGCGGGAACATCTCCGTTGTTTTTTAAAAGGCAAAGGCTGGACACCGAAACAACCCTCGCATTTTGATGGCACATCGATCGATCTACGGCGGCTCGATCAATGGCGACCTATGACCGCGGCCGATGTGCCCGATGCAGATGTCGTAATTGCGACTTGGTGGGAAACGGCTGAATGGGTTGCCCAGTTTCCAGCTTCCAAAGGGACAAAAGTTTATCTGATTCAGCATGATGAAGCTCTGTTTGCAGGCCAACCCGTCGAACGAGTCAGGCAAACCTGGCGGTTACCGATGTACAAAATCGTGGTGGCCCAGTGGCTGTCCGATCTGGCAGCTCAGCAGTTTGATGAACCCGCTGTGCCGGTGATCCCTAATAGTGTGGATGGCAACCAGTTTTTTGCCCCTCCCCGTGGCAAGCAAACTCAGCCAACTGTCGGCATGATGTATTCCGATACCTGGTGGAAAGGCAGTGATATTGGGCTACAGGCCTTTGCTCTGGCGGCTCAGCAAATCCCTAATTTACGGTTAGTTGTCTTTGGGTTAACCCCGATTGCTGCCCACTTACCCCTGCCACCCGACACCCAGTATTTTTATCAGCCCCCTCAAAGTCTGATTAAAGATCTCTATGCCCAATGTGATGCCTGGTTGTTTACCAGCCGGGTGGAAGGCTTCGGATTGCCCATTTTAGAAGCCATGGCTTGCCGGACTCCGGTGATTGGTACGCCGGTTGGTGCTGCTCCGGAACTGCTCAAATCGGGAGGTGGCATTTTAGTCGAACCGGAAGATCCGATCGCGATGGCTCAAGCAATTGAGCGTATCCACGCCTTATCAGAATTGGAATGGCAAGCAATGTCACAAGTTGCATATCGGCAAGCTACAAGTTATACCTGGGAGGAGGCGACCCAAAAATTTGAGGCAGCCCTGCATGAAGCGATCGATCGGGTGCGTCCTTGTGTTGTTCCAAGTGTTGCTCCAATGTAGCTCCATTGGGCTGAAGAAATAGTTTAAGTCTTGATTTTAGTGAATCCCATCCTGTTTTAACCTTATTTGACCTATGGGTTTTACATTTCCTGGCAACCCGTTTGGCAGTCCTAATCTGATTGTGCCGCTGGTCATGTTTGCCTGGATTCCGATCGTACTTTATTTGTTTTCACGGTTTCCAGCTCGACAGGCAGTGGTGATCAGCTTTCTGGTCGCCTGGTTATTTCTGCCCCAAGCGGAGCTACCCTTACCCGGTTTGCCCAACTACAGCAAAATTACAGCGACTGGCTATGGGATCTTGATCGCAACCTTCATCTTCGATGCGGGACGATTTCAGCGGTTTCGCTTCGGCTGGTTAGATATCCCGATGGCGATCTGGTGTATCTGCCCATTTATCTCGTCGATGGCGAATGGGCTCGGTGCCTATGATGGCATTTCGGCGATTATTACCCGGTTGGCGATCTGGGGAGTCCCCTACTTTTTAGGGCGGATTTACCTGGATAGCCTCGCAGGGATGCGTCAGTTGGCAGTCGGGATTTTTATCGGCGGCTTGGTTTATATGCCGCTTTGCCTGTACGAAGTGCGGATGAGTCCCCAGCTTCATCGCCTCGTGTATGGCGGCTTTCCCCATGATGACTTCAGCCAAACCATGCGGCTCGGCGGCTTTCGTCCTATGGTATTCATGCAGCACGGCCTAGCAGTAGGGGCATTCATGATGGCTGCCTGCCTGATTGGTCTTTGGCTCTGGCAAACGGGAAATGTGAAGCGGATCTGGAATATTCCGATCGGTTGGCTGATGTCCGCCCTCTTCCTCACCTTTGTGCTCGCTCGCTCCACCGGGGCGCTCACCCTGTTTATGATCGGGCTGGGTATTTTAGCCGTGGCCAAGTACTGCCGAACCGCCTTACCCGTGTTCATCCTGGTCGGAGCCATTGCCGTTTATCTCTATATCAATGCTGAAACCGAGAATTACTTTTCCGATCAGCTCATTGGCTTTCTTTCGAACTACTTTCCGCCCGATCGGATCGCCTCCCTTGAGTTTCGGTTCAACAATGAGGAACTGCTGGTCGATCGAGCCCGGGATAAATTGCTGTTTGGCTGGGGCGGCTGGGGGCGATCACGAGTTCTCGATCCCATGACCAACCAAATCACTGTGCAAGATAGCCTCTGGGTGATTGCCTTTGGTGAAAACGGCACCTTGGGCTTAGTTAGCCTCTACACTGCCATGCTACTGCCCGTGGTTGTATTGTTTTGGAACTGTTACCCTGCCCGTTGGTGGAGCCATACCAAAATTGCACCGGTGGCGGCGATCGGAGTGATGATTGTGCTCTATATGCTCGATTGTGTCATGAATGCCATGATCAATCCAATCTACATTTTGGCTTGTGGTGGGGTCGCTGGATTAGCCATGAATCCGGAAAAGGCTAGTCAACCTGCCGCCCGCCCGCGCCTCGTCAAGCAGCAACAGTATGTGATGCAGCAACGCCAAACTTAGGATCCAAACTGCTCACCTCCGGCATGACATCCGGGGATAGCAAAAGCAGATGAGCCCATCCCCCATCTGCTTCGCCCATCCCCTAGCCTGCCACGGCTTGCTTGCGTTTGAAGGCTGCCAGCCCGCCATATTGACCCCGATCCGCCAGTTGTTCTTCAATCCGCAGAAGCTGGTTATATTTCGCTAGCCGCTCTCCACGACAGGGGGCCCCACTCTTAATCTGGCCGGTGCTGGTGGCCACCACGAGATCGGCAATAAAGTCATCTGGGGTTTCGCCCGATCGATGGCTGACCATACAGGTGTAGCCCGCCGCGAAGGAATCTTGAATTGCCGTCAGCGTTTCGCTAATCGAACCGATCTGATTAACCTTGATCAAGGTGCTATTGCCAACCCCATCGGCAATCGCCTGCTTAATGATTTTGGGATTGGTGACAAAGGCATCGTCCCCGACCAACTGGATTCGATCGCCCAAGCGTTTGGTCAGGAGTTGCCAGCCTGTCCAGTCTTTTTCACCCAAGCCATCTTCGATCGAAATGATCGGATACTGGTTCACCCAACCTTCCCACAGGTCAATCATCGCTTCCGAACTTTTAGAGCTTTGATCAGACTTATTAAAGAAGTAGGTGCCATCTTCCTGGTAAAGTTCGCTGGTGGCTGGATCGAGAGCGATCGCAATGTCATCGCCTGGACGCAAGCCAGCCTTTTGAATCCCTTCAATAATTAAATCCAGTGCCTCAATGTTGGCCTTGAGATCGGGGGCAAAACCACCTTCATCGCCCACGCCGGTGCTATAGCCTTTCTGCTTCAGGATCGACTTGAGGGCATGGTAAACATCTGCGCCCATCCGCATCGCCTCTGAAAATGTGGCTGCTCCAACTGGCGCGATCATGAATTCTTGAAAATCCACGCTGTTGTCGGCATGGGCTCCACCATTCAAAATATTAAAACAAGGGACTGGCAGCAGAGTAGCCGCCTCTCCGCCTAAATAGGCATACAATGGCTGTCCGTTTGCAGTTGCGGCTGCACGAGCCACAGCCATGGAAACTCCTAAAATGGCATTCGCACCGAGTTTAGATTTGTATTCTGTGCCATCCAGATCCAACATGGTTTGATCGATCGCTGTCTGATCGGCGGCATCCGCATCTTTTAGTGCTTCAGCGATCGCTCCATTCACATTGGCAACCGCTTTTAAAACTCCCTTGCCCCCATAGCGGCTTTCTCCATCGCGTAGCTCCAGGGCCTCGCGACTGCCCGTGGATGCTCCCGATGGCACTGCGGCTCGCCCCATACTGCCATCCGCTAAAATCACATCAACTTCAACAGTCGGGTTGCCGCGCGAATCTAGAATTTCCCTAGCGTGGATGGATTTGATTGCAGTGTCCATGCTTAATCCTCATTGTGTAATCGTGATTTCAGCAACTTCAGCGAAGCTCGGTAGAGGCGATCACCACCGCTCTCTATCTAGAGACAAACGCACTTCAGCGATTTTAGACTGATGCGATCCCGTTTTTTGTCCGAATCAATCCAACCCATCTTATTTTCTAATGGCGAATTGGATCTGAGTTCAGACCCAAATCAGACAGAAATTTGTGACCAGCAATCAATTGCCAATTTCTGTAGAAAAACACAACATCAGCCTAAAAATGCAAAAAGGGGTGAGCCTTGCCCACCCCAGGGGGTTGAATTTAGTAAGGCCAGCGCCAGTTCACCACATCAGGGCGATCGATGCCATGCTCAAAAGCATATTGGCGGCAAGAGATCATCTCATCTTTGAGTTG
Source organism: Elainella sp. Prado103 (assembly GCA_025454395.1). GTDB lineage: Bacteria > Cyanobacteriota > Cyanobacteriia > Elainellales > Elainellaceae > Elainella. The sequence continues at coordinate 125,291 of JALOOM010000002.1, read as the reverse complement.
TTCCTTCACATGGGCCCCTGCAACCTTCAGTTTGGCCACTCGATCGATCACATCAATGGCAATACTGAAGCGATCGATTTGGTTGCAGATCGCGAGTTCCAGTGGGGTGTTGATGTTGCCCTTTTCCTTATAGCCGCGCACATGGATATTGGGATGGTTTGTGCGGCGATAGGTGAGGCGGTGAATCAGCCAGGGATAGCCATGGAAGTTGAAGATCACCGGCTTGTCAAGCGTGAACAAACTGTCAAAATCACTGTCACTCATGCCGTGCGGATGCTCGGTTGAAGGAGCCAGCTTGAAGAGATCGATCACGTTAACAAAGCGGATTTTGAGATCGGGGAAATGCTCCCGTAGCATCACTGAAGCGGCCAGCGACTCCTTCGTAGGAATATCACCCGCAGTCGCCATTACAACATCGGGTTCTTCTCCGGCATCAGTGCTGGCCCATTCCCAGATATCGATCCCCTTCGTGCAATTGCGGACGGCAGCGTCCATATCGTGATACTGCAAGTGGAGCTGCTTGTCTGAGACGATCACATTGACGTAATCGGTGCTCTGCAAGCAGTGACTCGCGACTGATAGCAGGGAGTTGACATCGGGTGGTAGATAGATCCGAACCACTTCTGGACTCTTATTCATGATCACATCCAAAAAGCCCGGATCCTGATGGGTGAAGCCATTGTGATCCTGCCGCCACACAGTAGAGGTAATCAAAATATTCAGGGACGAAACCTCTTCACGCCACTTGATGTGCTTGCAGATTTCTAGCCACTTGGCATGTTGCCCAACCATGGAGTCGATCACATGGGCAAAGGATTCATAAGTCGAGAAGAAGCCGTGCCGTCCGGTCAATAAATAAGCTTCTAGCCAACCTTCCAGGGTATGCTCACTCAGCATCTCCATCACCCGACCATCGGGAGATAACTCACCGCCATCCAGATCTTCCGGCAGGAACTCAGCGATCCAAAACTTTTTGCTGACTTCGTAAATCGCTTGCAGCTTGTTGGAAGTATTTTCATCCGGCCCGAACACCCGGAAGATATCCAGGTTGTTCTTCATCACATCCCGCAGGAATACACCCAGCGGGCGGGTATTTTCCGCTTCCATCACACCCGGCCGATCGACCGCAATGCCATACTGCCGGAAGTCAGGCATATTGAGTTCTCGACGCAACAGCCCCCCATTGGCGTAGGGAGTGGATCCTAAGCGTTTGGTGCCGGTTGGTGCCGTGGCTTTAATGTGGGGAAATACGGTGCCGTTTTCGTCAAACAGCTCTTCCGGCTTGTAGCTGCGCATCCATTCTTCTAGCAATCTCAGGTGGTCTGGGTTACTGTGCATCCCACCCATTGGCACCTGATGTGCCCGCCAGAATCCTTCCACCTTATGCCCATCTACATCTTTGGGCCCCGTCCAGCCTTTAGGAGTGCGGAGTACGATCATCGGCCAGCGGGGGCGAGTGGGAACTCCACTGCTGCGAGCTTCCTGTTGAATCTGATGGATTTCGGCAATGCAGTGATCGAGGGTCGCAGCCATCGCTTGGTGCATACTGACGGGCTCGTCTCCTTCGACAAAATAAGGAGTCCAACCATAGCCCTGGAACAAGGCTTTCAATTCTTCGTGGCTGATCCGGGACAAAATCGTCGGGTTGTTGATTTTGTAGCCGTTCAAGTGCAGTACCGGCAGCACTGCCCCATCGCGGATCGGATTGAGAAACTTGTTGGAATGCCAAGAGGTGGCCAGTGGCCCGGTTTCAGATTCGCCGTCTCCTGGCATGGTTACCACAATCAAATTGGGGTTATCAAAGGCAGCTCCAAAGGCATGGGAGAGGCTATAGCCTAATTCACCGCCTTCATGGATCGAGCCAGGGGTTTCGGGTGTACAGTGGCTGCCGACTCCGCCTGGAAACGAAAACTGTTTGAAAAAGCGCTGCATTCCTGCCGTATCTTCGGTGCAGTGGGAGAAGAATTGCGAGTAAGTTCCTTCCAGGTAGCATGGGCCCAAAAATCCGGGGGCTCCATGTCCGGCTCCCACCACAAACAGCAGATCTTGATCGAGGTTGCGGATCATCCGGTTAAGGTGGGTATACAAAAAGCTGATCCCAGGGCTGGATCCCCAGTGCCCCAGCAAGCGCTGTTTAATATGCTCAGGCTTGAGGGGTTCGCGCAGTAGCGGATTCTCACGCAGGTAGATCATGCCTGCTGCCAAATAATTCGCAGCACGCCAGTAGGCATGCATATTTTGTAGCTCTTCCTGACTTAAGGGAGCACCCTCAACAGTCGATCGGGCTTGACCAAAAGAGCTAATCGAAGCGGTATCAATGCTGGGTCTCGAAGGAGTTGCTACCATAATGATCCAAACACCTTAACAGGGTAGTAGATTCGGTTGTGTAGACAGGTTGTGTAGACAGACTGACATGATGCTGTTCGCGTCAAAAACAGTCGCAAGATACACAGTTGCAAAATACGTAATCACAAGATACGTAATCACAAGATACGCAGTCACAAGATACAAAATTTCCAGATGCAGAGGCAGAAAGGTTCCTGCTTCAAAATCCTGTACCTGAACCTAGGCAAAATTGCTTTTACCTGGCATTTGATGGAAGTTTTCAAGTTGATTTTCCTGGCATTATAAGCCAGAAAATTTGGCGGATTTTAGTATCCCAGATACATCAGAACATCGATCGCCCCACAAATGAACGATCCAAAATGCTGTGATCGCGCCTCAGTCAGCCTTTTTGGCGTTCTTAAAGAAAACCTATAGAAATTTTGGAAGTTTTTCAGAACAAGATTCTGTCGCTACATTGCAGTCAGCGAGGGGAAAAAGTGTACTCCTGAAATCATTTAGGTTTAGAAAAAGTTCAGGATCCCGAAGATTTCCTAAACCAATGTACGCTGCATTCCTAATCATTAGCATCAGCATACTGTCAGATTGGTTGGATTAGTATAGCTTCAATTTAATATTTATGATTTAAACTATGTTTTAAACCACCCAACTGCACCCCTCGCTCTCATTTTTGTTATGCTGTGGTTGAGCCTTTCAAGGGTTGACCTTTTTGGGATTAGTTAATCTGGATTAGTTAATCCATTTTACAAATTGATACAAGGAAACGACCGAGCGTAAATATCTCTCTAAATATCACCTAATCATTAACGAGTATTCACTATCAACGAATATGGGCAAATCAAGTTAAAATCGTTCCACCCATCAACCGTTGATAACGATCATTCAATTCAGTGTGCAGCAGTGGCCATTTTGTCAGGCTAGGATCCAACTCCAAAACCCGCTCAGCCGCTTCGCGAGCCAAGACCAACACTTCTTGATCTTCCACCAAGCTAGCAAGCGCAAAATCCGGCAATCCTGATTGGCGCGTTCCGAGCACTTCTCCTGGGCCACGAAACCGCAGATCCATCTCCGAAATAAAGAAGCCATCTTGGGATTGTTCTAAAACCTTCAGTCGCTGACGGGCCGTTTCCGACTTAGAGCTATTCATCAACAAACAGAAAGACTGAGCTGCCCCTCGACCCACCCGACCGCGCAACTGATGCAACTGGGATAGACCAAACCGTTCGGCATGTTCGATCAGCATCACAGTGGCATTGGGCACATCCACGCCCACCTCCACCACCGTTGTAGAAACGAGAATATCTGTTTGGTGATCGCGGAAGGCAGTAATCGCCTCATCTTTTTCGATCGAGCTGAGACGACCATGCAGCAAACCGACCCGAAAGTCTGGAAATACCACTTCCTGTAAGTGCTGATATTCATCGATCGCCGACTTTAGATCCAACTTTTCGGATTCTTCTACTAAGGGCAACACCACATAGACCTGCCGCCCCTGAGCCACTTCCCGTCGGATCAAGTCATAGGCATCAGCGCGATCGCGCCCAGTCAGTAAGGTGGTTTGAATTGGTTGCCGACCGGGTGGCAATTCATCAATCTGGCTCACATCCAGATCCCCATGCATCGTCAACGCTAAAGTGCGTGGGATTGGAGTCGCCGTCATGGTTAAGACGTGGGGTGAATCTCCCTTTTGCTGCAACCGAGCCCGCTGTTGCACACCAAACCGATGCTGTTCGTCAATCACCACCAGCCCAAGCCGCTGAAACTGGACTGGGTCTTCGATCAGGGCATGGGTGCCCACCAACAGCGGTAACTCTCCCGTTGCTAGCTGAGACAGAATCTGTTTGCGTTTGGAGATGCGCGTTGATCCAGTTAACAAGTCTACCGGCAGGCTCAGTAGATTAAACCAGCTCACTAGCTTGCGGTAATGCTGCTCTGCCAACACCTCGGTCGGAGCCATCAATGCTGCCTGAAAACCAGATTGGATCGCTGCCAATGTGGCAATCACTGCCACCACCGTTTTCCCCGATCCCACATCACCCTGCACCAATCGATTCATCGGTGCGGTTTGCTGCAAGTCGTTCAAGATATCGTTTACGACCCGCTGTTGGGCGGCCGTGAGCTGGAAGGGCAAGACTTGATAAAACTGATCGATCAGATGTCCCGTTGGGGCGATCGGGCTACTGGCTTGGGTCTGGCGCTGCAATAACCGGCGTTTCAGTAATCCCAACTGAAGATAGAAGAACTCATCAAATACCAAGCGCTGCCGAGCGGCTTCTAGCGCCAAGGCATCTGGAGGAAAGTGAATATTTTGGATCGCTGGTTGAATGCCAATGAGATCATATTTTTGGCGCAATCCCTCCGGTAGAGGTTCTTGGATTTGGGAAACCGCAGGCAGAGCAGCCACCACGGCTTTACGTACCACGTCAGCTCCCACACCTTCAGTCAAACCATACACCGGCACCACCCGTCCCACTTGCAGCGAATCGATCGAGGCATCGGAGTGATCGATCACCTCAATTTGTGGTTCGTCCAACGTGATGCCAAATTTATCTTCCTTCACCAAGCCAGAGACAGCCACCACCGCCCCAACCGGATACAGTTTTTTTTGCTGCTCCTGCCAACCCCGATTCTGGAAGCGAGCCCCGCGATAAAAACGATTCAGTTTCAGGGATCCCGTGTGATCGCGCACGACGAGTTCCAAAATGGTGAGTTTGGCTTGTTTGGGACTGGTAAAGCAGTTGATCCGCTTGATGGTGGCTACGATCGTCACCGTTGCCCCTGCTTTTAGATCGCGAATCTTGACCTGACGAGCATAGTCGATGTGATCGCGCGGATAGTAGTAGAGTAGATCGCGCACTGTATACAGCCCCAGCTTAGCCAGCCGTTCACTGTTCTTGGCTCCTACTCCGGGCAAATAGGTCACGCTCTGATTGAGTTGCACCGCTACCCGACCTTTTTGCTCTCCGATCGCAGTTGTCTTGGGTTGAGTTGCCTTGAGCTGGATCGATCGCGTCTGGGTTGAAGCGTGATTTTGAGCCACAACAGCTTGACTCTGGAGTTGTCCGACAGTATTCATAGCCGCACTCACCGATCCATCGATCGGAACAGATCCGACGGCTGATGTCACTGGATCTGTCCCGATTGAGGTTTCCTGTCCTGCAACCGCCTGAGCCTCTAATATTTTGCGAGTTTGGTGGAGCACACGTCGGGTTTCTGCCACCAGATGCTGCCGTTGAGCAAAGCTCATTTCTCCATAGCGCGAAAATTCATCGGCAATGTCTTGCAAGCGCTGGCGATCGGATCCTGACAAGGCTGAGGGCGGCTGGTTTAGACTCAGCCCTAAAAACTCACTGAAGCGATACTGACTGCCCAGCAAGTCATTAAACCCTCGCTCTGCCTCCACTGAGAGCGCTTTTTGTAGCCTTAGCCAGTCCAACATGCTGCAATTCCGATCCATCCCCCTTCAGATTAGCGAAGATTTTGCCGATCAATCGCCCTCAAACCAACTGGATCGCCAAGCCGCTTCGGCCTGAACCACCGCATATTCTCGTTGTTTCCGTTGGTATTCCCGCCCGATCTTGCTGAGTTGAGCCATCAGTTGTCGCAGTCGGGATCGCTGACTTGTGGTTTCAGCATTGCCAAACTCAATCTCTGAAAGCCGGAGCCGGATCGCCATCACCTGGGTGATCGATGGTTTATCTTGATCGGTCTCAGACTCGATCAGTAAACTGAGCAGGTTGGGTGGGCTAGCAGTCGTCTCGGAAGAAAGATCGGCTTTGGTGGCTACTTCCAGCACGGGTTCGGGTAACCGATGGGGAAGAATTTTCGCTTTCTGCAAGACTTGATTCGTCGCATGGGACAGGTCTTGCAACAGCTCGTTGACTTTAGCTTCCACCTGCGTTTGCCAGTGGGCAATGTCTCTCGGCTGAATCGGGCGTGATGGTGGAGACTCAGCCCTCGCTTCCTGGAGATCGGATGCCTTCTCCGGTGCCTCCTCCGATGTCTCGCTTGCAGGATCGTCTGTCACCCCAGATTGATCGGTCTGATTCTCATCTAAACTGGCAGAATCTGCTGAGGCTGTAGGTAGCTCTAACGAAGACGGATGTTGCAAGCTTGCTTGGGCTGAATTCGGATCGCTGAAATCCGGATTGCTGGAATTCGGAGCGATCGAGTCCGGATCACTGAAGTTCGGATCATTTAAGTCCGGATCACTGAAGTTCGGATCATTTAAGTTCGGATCACTGAAGTTCGGATCATTTAAGTTCGGATCATTTAAGTCCGGATCACTGAAGTTCGGATCATTTAAGTCCGGATCATTTGAACGTTGATCATCTGAGTCCTGATCGGCCAAACTCACTTGCAGTTGGCTCTGGAAATCCGCATCTGGTTGATCCAAACTATCCATCACAAAGAGTGCGACTGATAAATCTTGCTCCGGGTTCTCCGTTTTAAGGGCAACCTTACTCAGAGCACTGGCTCGGCTCGACCGCAATTCACTCGGATCAACCGGCACGATCGGTTCAAGACAGGTCAGTAAATCTTGCGTAGCTTGTTTACCCATCCGGCGTAAGGTTTGTTGTAAATCTTGCCGTTGAGCTAGCGAAAGCTGAATAAACTGCTCTGGGTAACCGTGGGTGCAAATGTGGTAGGCCGCCTGCACGAGCTGAGTTTGGATCGCCTGTCCCAATGCCACCAAATAGTCGCGATAGACTGCCTGAAAAGATTCCCCTAACGCCACGGTCGCTTGATCCAAAGCAGCAATTTCTTGGGCGATTTGTTCTACTGCTCTGACCATAACGCTATCTTTTCCTCTGCTCTTGTTTCTGGGTTTAGCGCACCCTTGATCATAGAAATAGTGATCATAGAAATAGGAGTCTGATGTAGAAATAGAAATCGCGACTAGAAATCACTTACAGAAATGGGTAACAGGCGATCGGTATTCCCGAACCCCATTACCCAGCTTCAATGCCTCTAGTCGAGGAAACCACTATTTCTTTTTCTTCTTGTCTTTTTTCGACTCAGACTTAGGAGCTTTAGCTTCTGCCTTAGGTTCCGGTTTGGTCTCAACGGCTTCCGGTTCGGCCCCGGCTTCCGGTTCGGCCACGACTTCTGGTTCGGCCGCCACTTCCGGTTCAGCTACTGCAGGAGCCGCCACTTCCGGTTCAGCCACCTCCGGAGCCGCCGCCTCAACTTCTGGTGTTGGGGCAACTGCTTCAGCCGTACCCGTTTGAGCCGCTACTTCTGCCGCAAAATCGCTCTCTTCCTTTTCAATCCCTTCACCCATCACAAAGCGGACAAAACGGCGTACCTGGATGTTTTCACCCAGACCGGCAATCTTCTGTTTGACCAGTTCTGCCACCGTAATGCTTTGATCTTTAATGTAAGGCTGTTCAAGTAATGAGAGCTCTTTCAGGCGCTTTTCGATCCGACCGGCCACAATTTTTTCCCGCACGTTGTCAGGCTTGTTGCCCAGGTCATCACGACCCATTTCGATCGATTTTTCTTTCTCAACCACATCAGTGGGGATGTCTTCAACTTTGACATACTCCACATTGGGGCAAGCCGCAATTTGCATCGCGATGTCTTTGACCAAGGCTTGAAATGCCTCATTCCGTGCCACAAAGTCGGTTTGGCAATTCACTTCAACTAGAACCCCAACCCGGCCACCGGTATGGATGTAGCTTCCAACCAATCCTTCGGCTGTGATTTTGCCTGCCTTCTTCTCGGCCGAGGTAATCCCCTTTTGACGGAGCCATTCCATCGCTTTCTCGATATCACCATCGGTTGCTTCAAGCGCTTTTTTGCAGTCTCCGAACCCTGCGTTGGTTTTATCCCGCAGTTCTTTGACAAGCTTTGCTGGTATATCCGCCATTGTTCCTTCAATCCTGTCTAGATAAGTTGATTGAGATGGAAACCATCTCGTCATTGCTAATCGTCATTGCTAATGTGGAAGCCGTAGATACCAGAAGATGTCTAGGAGGTTCATCGATCAAGCAGATCTGCTTCCCCTCCTCTCCCAACAGATTGAATCCAAACTCCTACAGGACTTTTGGAAGCACCCATTAGGGCTATCAGCGCAAGAGCAGCCGCCAGATTCAAACCGATCCAACCGACCAAGACATCCTCCAGGAGGCTCGGTGAAAGATTAAACAGAAAAGGACTAAGGAGAATCATAACCGAGAGCCCAGGCTAGATTTTGATCTCCTTTCAATGACTCAAGTCACTTATTCTTCTGACTCCTCATCATCGTCAGCAAAATCACCCTCATCATATTCGCCCTCTTCGTCACCCATGTCTTCGTAATCTTCGTAGTAATCATCTTCAGCATCGAGCTGACCATGACGACCTTCGTAGATAGCATCAGCTAGGCGACCCACAATCAGCTTGATCGAGCGAATGGCATCATCATTGGCCGGAATCGGAATATCCACCGTATCCGGATCGCAGTTGGTATCCAGCAACGACACGATCGGTACATTCAGCTTCTGACACTCTTGAACCGCGTTATACTCTCGACGCTGATCAACAATGATCACAATATCTGGAACTTTGCGCATGCCTCGCAGTCCACCCAGATACTTTTGCAGCTTTTCTAACTCCCGTCGCAGCATTGCTGCCTCTTTTTTAGGCAACAGATCGAGGGCCCCAGTTTCCTGCCGCCGTTCTAGCTCTTTCAACCGCTCTACCCGAGTTTTAATCGTCATCCAGTTGGTCAGCATGCCACCGAGCCAACGTTGATTGACGTAAAACGAACCGCAGCGAGCCGCCTCTTGGGCAATAATCCCAGCAGCTTGACGCTTTGTGCCTACAAACAACACCCGCTTCCCTTGTTCCGAAGCATTGCGCAAATAGACATAGGCTGCTTCCATGAGCTGGGCAGTCTGCACCAGATCAATAATGTGAACCCCGTTGCGCGCTGTGTAGATGTAGGGCGACATTTTGGGATTCCAACGACGAGTCTGGTGCCCAAAATGAACTCCAGACTCCAGTAATTGAGCCAACGTAACAACTGGCATTATTTAACTCCTATCGGGTTTATCTTCCATCCAGGCGTATTTCTGAGGGCATTCACCCAATTCATCAGCTTGAATCACTCTGAATTCCATTTTGATGAATCAATTGCTGTTAAGGATTTGATCGATCGGGCAGAGCTTCTCCCAAACGCAAAATACCAAAACCGCAGAATGCCAGTCGAATTGACGCTCAGAAACACCCGAAACCCCGGATGTGTGAGATTTAGACAACTCTCCTAGGATAGCACAGGATAATCGCGCCTTTTGGGGTGGGTGAAGAAATCTGGATTGAAATCCGCTGGGTTGATCCGGTCAGATACAGTCAGGCTTTGTAGGATTGAGATAGCGCTGTGCAATTCACTGCAATTTACTGCAATTCACTGCAATTTACTGCAACTCCTGATTGACTGACAGCGGGCGAGGGGCTTTCGAACCAGGATTTGATTGCAAGTCCCTTCGCCCCTAGTGGGAGAAGGGATTTAGGGATGAGGGGAAAAGATTTGTCAGTCAATTCACTGCAATTCACTGCAACTCACTGCAATTCGGCTGGAAACTGAGCCTGAAAAGTCGCTCACCCGCCCCAATTCTAGAGCACAATCCATCACAATAGAGGTGGAATCTGCCTTGCTTTGCCCTACCCTTTCCTCCCCGATCGATATCCCATGCCGTCGTCTGCCGAAACCCCTCCCTCGTTGATTTCGCCCGATCCGCCATCGAAATCACTGAACGCTTTACTGAGCCAACTTCAGCCAACCCCAGAAACAGTCGTGCTGCTACTGGCGGTTTTAGTGGGGATTGGTGCGGGTGTAGGTGTAGTCCTATTTCGAGCATTGATTCACCTCATTCATGGTTTCATGTTTGGCGAAATGTCCAGCACTCTGTCGATGTGGGGACATTGGACTCTGGGATTGATTCCCCTATTGGGTGGAATAGCGATCGGGCTATTGCGATGGTGGATCAAAGATTTTGGCCCCGGATTAGCCACATTAGTGGAAGTGGTTCAAGGTAGCCGAGAAGTCGGGTTACTGAATCCGGTTACGAAGATGGTGACTGCCTCTGTCTCGCTCGGCAGTGGAGCCTCTCTTGGGCCAGAAGGCCCCAGTGTGGAAATTGGGGCCTACTTTAGCTTGTTGTTGGGGCAGGTGCTGCGGGTTTCCCAGGAACGACGAAAATTGCTGCTCAGTGCAGGGGCAGCGGCCGGTTTAGCAGCAGGCTTCAATGCTCCGATCGCAGGTGTGTTCTTCGCCCTAGAGGTCATTTTGGGAACCACTTTTGCGGCTTCCACGGCCAGTGTGGTGCTGTTGGCAGCCGTTGTCTCTGCTTGGATCGCTCAAATTGGCTTAGGCTCCCAGCCTGCGTTTGCCTTACCGGCCTACGAAGTTCGCAGCCTGATGGAATTGCCGCTGTATGTGGGATTGGGACTATTAGCTAGCCTGGTATCACTGTTATACGTGCAAGCCTTGCGCCTCTCACAACAGAGTTTTCAAGGTAAGATCGCCGGATTGCAGTGGCTCAGCCAAATTCCGCGACCGTTTCATCCCGTTATTGGTGGAGCCTGCCTCGGCTTAGTTGCCCTCAAACTACCTCAAATTTTGGGGGTGGGCTACGAAACCGTAGAATCGATCCTGCAAGATGTGCAGTTTCCCCTCCAACTGGTGATTTCGCTGCTGATCGTGAAGCTGATCATGACTGCCATCAGCTTTGGCAGTGGTTTCGTGGGTGGGGTGTTTGCTCCAGCTTTATTTTTGGGTGCCTCTCTAGGGTCAGTCTACGGCAAGGTACTGGCGATCGCCCTACCGATGCTGCACAACTATATGGCTTCTCCGCCGGCCTATGCCATGGTGGGAATGGCGGCTGTGTTGGCTGGTAGCGTCCGAGCCCCCTTAACGGCAATTCTGTTATTGTTTGAACTGACCCATGATTATCGGATCGTGTTGCCGTTGATGGCCGCCGTAGGGCTGAGTATCTGGCTGGTGGAATATCTCCATCCTCAGGTGGTGATCGACAACTCCACGAAACCGGAACCAACCACTGCTGAGCCCGATCTAGACCTAGCCTCTAGCTTGACCGTCGCAGATGCAATTCGTCCCAACCCCCTAAAACTGGCGGGTAATCTCCCCCTACTTAGTGCAGCCGAGCAGTTAATTACCCAGCGCTCTCACGGTGCCCTTGTGCTGGATGCAGATGAAATGTTGATCGGCATTTTGACCTTGCAAGATGTGAATCGGCTGATCCTGCGCCTCAAAACTGAAGCTGAGATTCAAACTCTACTGCAACAGCCGATCCAAACGGTCTGCACCACCAAGTTAGTCTATGCCTTTCCAGATGAACGGTTGACTGAGGCTGCCAGCCGCATGACCACTCGCGGTTTACAACAGTTGCCAGTCATCTCCCGCGAACAGCCTCCGCAAGTTTTGGGATTATTGACCCAAGCAGAAATTACGATCGCTGATGGCATTGCCCGGACTCTGGAGGTTTTGCAACGTCATCGTTCAACGGTGGAGACGCTGCATTTAGAAAGCGATCGATTCCACGCCGATCCTGCCGGTGCTGAGACAGCCCTTTCCGATACGGCAGTTCCAACCCAAGCATTACGGCTTGAAGATCTCAACCTCAAACCCATGGATCTGGAAGAAGCTCCCCATCCTCGATCGGAACAAGCGACAGCCACTGGTACGCCTGCACCTTAGCGTTGGTGGTTAAGGTAAAAATGGCAAAATGGTACGTAGCACCCGCCGAATCTTCAACAAGGTCACCAGTTCACGCAGTTGGGGCGGCACTGAACCGATGCGGCGCGCTTCTTCCTCTAGTTGAGCCTGAAGTTCGGCATATTCGGCCGCTGTTAAGGGTTTGCCATCCTGCGGGGAGCGAGCCTCCAGAATAATTTCTGTACGTAGAATTTCCTCAGGCTGATCTTCGGGGGGTGGCACCGCCTGAACTGCCGCTTTCCACCCCGTTGCTAGCCCGATCGAGCAGACTAGCATCAAGGCAAACAGAATCTTGAATTTAGCGATCGATCGGGCAGACATGAATCAACCTCAGAACATGAATTCAACCTCGCTCAAGGATGTCAACGCAGTCTATGGAGAAGTTTATTGCATCAGTCATCATGAAGCATGATGAAGCCGGGCGCAGCCGTCAAAGCAAGCGTATCTGCCCTACTTTGACCCATTGGTCACTTTGACCCATTAGTTACTTTGACCCATTAGTTACTTTGACCCATTAGTTACTTTGACCCATTGGTCACTTTAACCCACTGATACCGCCAGACGACTTTCGATCGCTTCCCGGTATTGGCTCTTGGGCTTCACTCCCTTCATTTCATGCACCAATGCCTTGTCTTTAAAGAACTGAATGGTGGGTGTTCCCACAACACCTGCTGATTCCGCGATCGTCGGATCCTGCTCAATGTCGATTTCTACATAGTGAATGCGCCCGTCAAACTCATCGACGATTTTGCTCAGAATCGGCTTCAGCGTGTGACAGGGGCCGCAGGTCGGCGAAGCATATTTGACCATAATCAATCGATCGCTTTCATGGTAGAGCTTACGCAGCGCATAACCTCCTTCATGACGGGTGTGTGTGAGATCAAACTCAGCCGCTTCTTCCGCTTCGGTTTTGTGAGGCGTGGGTTCGGTTTCTGGCTTCTCAGAAGCTTCGGTTTGATGAAACTCTTGCGCCAAATCGTTAGCGGTTAACCAACGTTCTGCTAGCATGGCCGCCATACAACCCGTGCCCGCCGCCGTAATCCCTTGGCGGAACTCGTGATCTTGCACATCGCCCGCCGCATAAACCCCCTCAATGTTGGTTTGCACATCATGCCGAGTCACGATGTAGCCGACATCATCCAGCTCAAGTTGCCCTTCAAACAGACGAGTATTCGGGGTATGACCGATCGCGTAGAACAATCCTTTGGCCGGAATGTCATGCTCTTGCTGAGTTTTGTTATTCCAGACCCGCACCCCTTGCATCCAGCCTGCCGCACCATAGACATCGACAGCCTCGGTATGCCAATGTACCGTGATTTTAGGATTCTTTAACACCCGATCCTGCATGGCCTTACTGGCCCGCATTTTGTCACCCCGCACCAGCAAATGAACCCGATCGCCATACTTGGTCAGGTAAACCGCCTCCTCAGCAGCCGAGTCTCCACCGCCGATCACGACAATTTCTTGGTTGCGGAAAACCGGAGTTGCTCCATCACAGATCGCACAAGCAGAAATGCCACGGCTCCAGTACAGAGACTCACTGGGTAGTCCCAGACGCTTGGCAGTCGCTCCGGTGGCAATAATAATGCTATGGGCCCGCACTTCCCGCTCCTCTGAGCGAATCACAAATGGCCGCTGGCTAAAATCAACTTGGGTGACATCTTCAGTGACCAGCTCTGCCCCCCACCGGATCGCCTGTGCCTTCATCCGATCCATCAATTCTGGCCCCATGATCCCTTCTGGAAAGCCGGGGAAATTCTCAACTTCAGTAGTGGTCATGAGCTGTCCGCCGGGCAAACCTCCTGCTTGAAAGCCTTCAAACACAAACGGCTTCAGGTTTGCTCTGGCAGCATAGATGGCGGCCGTGTAGCCAGCCGGGCCCGATCCAATAATGACGAGGTTTTCAACCGATGGGTTTGTCATGGCTTTATATAAACTCATAACGACTACGCTTACTGTAGACGATTGTACCGAAACTCTAGAGAGATTGCAAAGGGCAACCTGAGATTCCCGCTTAGATCAATCAACTTCTAGACAAACAAAAACTCCCTCGTCTGACCTAGACAAGGGAATTAAACACTCGCAATGACATGATGAGAGTTCCCCGCAACGCCGTCTTACCTCAGTTTTTGACCTGGAAAAAAATCCAGGTGGGCACCTTAATCACTGGTTTAAAGTTTCCGGGTACAAGCCCGGTCTACTGCCACCAGGATGCTTTAGGTTCCCTTATTCAAAAAACATAGATCATAAAACTCTATTGGCAGGCACCAACGTCGCAGTAGAACCTTCCCTATTGTAGCCAGTCTAAGCAGAGGTTTTGCAAGCAGGTCGAGAATATTTATAGATCCCAATTCCAGAACCCAGAGCAAGACTCAACGAACTCTCGCCGAAGCGAACTCCCTCGCGCCATACTGGTATGAGCTAAACCACCCTTGGGGTTTGGCCACAACCGACCGGATTAGTCTGTCTTCCAGGTGTATGGTGAAACAGCGTTTTTTGAATCGGAATCAACCAATGGGAGTGAGGAATTCCACTGCTCCGCAGGACTGGACGCATCTGGGCTCCGATCTGCAATATGAGCTTCGCCAGCAGTGGATGCCGCCTCAACCGTTCCAACTTCGCTCCACCGTGCGAGATGATCGCTTTTTAATCTTGGCGGAACACCTCCTCCATATTGAACCTGATACTGAGAAAACCTTCGAGAGACTAGAACAAACGATCCGCCAGATTTTGCCAGAGCTGCTTAAAAATCACACGGCAACCGCTCCATCGCCGATCTCAGTTCAGCTTTTTCTGAGAATTGCTGGTTATCAGCAGCCCTATGCTTCCCACAGTTTTCAGATTAATTTACGCCCTGTAGCGATCGTCCCAACCAGCAGTTCCCAAGTTGATCTGCAACCTGATCTGCAACCGGAAGTTCATGAATCTGGACATGAATCTGGATTGGTAGAACCACCCATTGAACTTGAATCAGGTCTTCCAAGGCTTGAACCAAGGCTTGAACCAGTAAACTTCGAACAGACTGAATCGATCGCTGAAGTAGTCGAACACACCGAACCTGAGCTTGCCATAGAATCTGCAATTCTAGCAGCACCAGTCAGTCCAGCAGCACCAGCCAGTCCAGAAGCACCAGCCAGTCCAGAAGCACCAGTCAGTCCAGCAACACAGCCAAGAGAGTCTGAACTGGCCGAACCCGAGTTTGTGACGATCGAACCGATCGAAGCCGAACTGACTGAATCAGAATTTGCTGCCACCGAATTTGCTGCCACCGAATTTGCTGCCACCGAATTTGCTGCCATAATCTCTGCGATCCCTGAACTGCAAGCAGCATCTGAACCGAAATCGGATCTCGAACTGACAGCACCTGAACCGCCGCCCGCAGGATCCAGTGAAACTGCACAGGAGCAAGGAAAGCCCGAACTCATCGCAATTGAACTCGATCGACCTGAACCTGAATTAGAAGTTGCTGAACTAGAATCCCTCCCAGCCATCGCCGAACCAGAGTTTGCTGAAGCCCCACTCGCGACACCAGAATTTGCGGCACCGCCTCCCGTAGAGTCGGAACCCTCAGAACCATTGACCTTTGCGGCACTCTTTTCAGACAGTTCCGAGCCCGTGCTGTCACCCGTTGAGCCCGATCCCTCACCAGCCGCTCTCTCCTCAATGCCTGACTCACCGATCGCGGACATCGGAGATTCGATCGAGCAAGGTTTAGCAGTCGAGCAACCACCAGAACCAAACGAACAGGCATTCATCGATCGATTAGAGCAAATTGATTTAGATCTGTCCCCTCCAGACAACTTTACCAATTCGGGTGAACCCATTTCGATTGAAACCCATGCATTGCCTAATTTATCTCATCGCTCATTGGATGGTTCGGATGGATTGATTACTGGAGCAACTGCCGAAACTACACCGATCGATGAGACTACACCGATCGAACTGACTGAGATCGATCAATTTCTTGATCAATCTAACGCTCAGTTCGATGCTCAACCTGTACCGCCAGGATCTCTAGATCTTGACCCGATCGATCCTGATTCTGTGTTCACTGAAGACCTGTTCACTGAAGACCTGTTCACTGAAGACCTGTTACCGGAAGATAGTCTCGAAATTGATAGCCTCGAAACAGCTAGCGATTGGCCACCAGAACCGAACCATGGGGCAGCTTTAACCCCGTCATCTGACCCGTCATCTGACGAAACAATCACGATCGATCGCAGCAATGCCATCAATGAATATACTGAAACTAATCACTTACTAGAATCTAGTGATACTGATTACGTCGATGGGATTAGCCACACCATTGATGTAGATGATGTTAATTATACCGATTACGTTAATAATAGTGATTACACCAATGATATTCATGATATCAATCATTTTGACTCCACTATAGGCTGGGCAGAACCCGATCTTTTGCCGGATGACAGCCTGGAGCTGGATGAGGGCTTAGAAACCGCATCTGATCTACCCGAATCTGATGAAACCATGCTTTGGGCAGAAGCTGACGTTTTGCCAGATGATAGCATTGACAGCGGCATTGAGACGGCCGACGAATTACCGATCGATCTACAACATCCACCGATAGCAGCAAATTTAATTACCGAAAACATAATTACCGAAAACATAATTATCAGTGAAGTAAATGATCAAGTTGATATCGTTAATGCCGCTATAGATTCAGAAGTAGAAGAGGTAGAAGTAGAAGAAATAGATCAAACAGTCGATTTGAGTCAAGAAAGATCGATCGATATACAAGAGCCCGACTTTTTGAGTAGCGCCAAGGGTAATGCTGATCAAAATCAAGAACCTAATATCAATCTGACCTATTCTGAATCTTCGGAAGTACTTGCGGCATCTGATATTGCGACATCTGATATTGCGACATCTGATATTGCGGCATCTGAAACAGTCGCAACATCTGATTTTGTGACATCTGAAACAGTCGCAACATCTGATTTTGAACGTAGACCCCTATTTAACTGGTTACGATCTCCGGCTCATCTGGCGCTTGCCGGTGTGATCGCCACGACCCTCAGTGCCGGGGGGCTCTATCTGGTGACACGACCTTGTGTGATCGGAGGTTGTGAACCTTTAGAGCGGGCCCGCTCCCTCAGCCAGACCGCCATCCAAACTGCACAGACTACCGATTCTGCCCTGTCCATTGTAGAAGCGCACAAACAACTGAGTGAAGCCAGCTACCTACTCAGCACAATTCCATCCTGGTCACGCTACTATAGCGAGTCCCAAACGGTACTCAAGAGCTATGAAGATCAGTCAGTAGTTCTAGGACAAGTTGTAGATGCCCTGGAGCAGGCCAATAACGCAGCGCAGCGCAGTCAAAACCCGCCGCACCCCTTACCCGAATGGCGCGAAATTCGTTGGCTTTGGCGAGATGTGATCGATCAATTAGACAAAATTTCTCCCACCAGTTCGCTCTATGGGTTAGCCCAACGAAAGCAGGCAGAATATCAAACCAATTTGAACGACATTAATCAACGGATTGCGATCGAACAACAGGCTCAGGATCGCATTACTGCTGCTCGTAAAATTGAACAATTAGCCGCTGCCAGAGCTGCCGCCGCGACTTCGCCCACCAACTGGCAAGAAACCGCTTCAACCTGGATGACGGCGATCGAACAGTTGCAGCAGGTGCCCCAAGGCACGATGGCCCACAATGAAGCCCAACAACTCCTAGCGATTTATCAACCTCAACTGGCCGAAGCCAACCTGAAACGCTCCCAGGAACAAACCGCAGAAAGTACCTATACACAGGCTATTAACGCTGCCAAACAAGCTCAAACCCTGGAACAGCAAGGACAATGGATTCAGGCAGCCACCGCTTGGCAAAATGCACTCTCCTACGCCCGCCAAGTCCCCACCAGCTCTACCTACTACAATCAAGCCCAAACGCTGATGGGCTCCTACAGCCAATCCTTACAGCAATCCCAGCAAAATTCGCAGCGATCGATCGCTGTACAAACCGCAAAACCGGCTCTGGATCAAGCCTGTAGTGGTTCACCGCGACTCTGTAGCTACACGCTTTCACCCCAGTCTGTGCGAGTTCAGTTTACAGATGAATATGCTCAAACAGTGTCTGCCTTAATCAACCGAACCCCATCGAGCCAAACCTCAACCACGGGGGTGGATCAGGTGAATCGATTGTTACGATCCCTGGCAGATATTGGCGATGTCACCCAAGTTCCGATCGAACTCTACGATGCGAAAGGCACACAATTAGGAATCTATACACCGGCCTTATCAGGATATGTGCCCAAACAGTAGCAGGCAAAATGCATGATTGAGGCACGGTTGAAAACGGAGAGACAGGGATTCGAACCCTGGTTACCCTTACGAGTAAACAGCATTTCCAGTGCTGCGCCTTCAACCACTCGGCCATCTCTCCAGGGGGGATTACTGCGGCAATCCGCCACAGAATCACCATCGTAGCAAAAGATTGATCAATCGAAAAGAGGGAAGCGAATTTTTCCTGATTTTGCCCCCCAGCCACCCCGTAGCCGCTTATCATAGGCTGTGGATGTCTGATTAGACTTCACCTGCTTTTGACTTACCTGCTGACTGCACGGCAGCATATTGAATGCATATTGAATACTGAGGCAGCATACTGAGGCAGCATGACGCAAGTTTATACCGTTCGCATTTACAACCGGCAAACCAACACCTACCACACCGTACAAGTTCCCGACGATCGCTACATTTTGATGAGTGCCGAGAGCCAAGGGGTTGAGCTGCCTTTCTCCTGTCGCAATGGAGCCTGTACCACCTGCGCGGTGCGAGTACGATCGGGAGAAGTGCGCCAACCGGAGGCAGTGGGACTGTCCCCCAAGCTGCGTGAAGATGGCTATGCGCTGCTCTGCGTCTGTTATCCCTGCTCCAACCTGGAGGTGGAAACCCAGGACGAAGATGAAGTTTATGAACTGCAATTTGGGCAATATTTCGGCAAGGGCAAGGTGAAGCGGGGGTTGCCGCTGGATGAGGAGTGAAGCGATCGATCATGTCTGACCCATCCACTCAGTTTTTACAACGTGCCTTAGAAATCGCCACGGAAGCTGCTTTAGCCGGTGGAGCGATCTTACAAACCTACGCGGGCAAAGTAGAAGCCAGGGAAAAAGGGCGACCCGGAGATCTGGTGACAGTGGCCGATCGAGCGGCTGAAGCGGCCATTTTGCAGGTGATTCAACGCCATTTTCCCGATCACGCCATTTTAGCTGAAGAGTCTGGCTCGCAAGGCACCCGCAGCAGTGAATTGCTCTGGGCGATCGATCCCCTGGATGGCACCACCAATTATGCCCATCAATATCCCTTCTATGCCTGTTCGATCGGGCTCTTGATCGCCGGTGTGCCCCAAGTGGGCGTGATTTTCGATCCAAATCGGGGTGATCTATTTCGAGCTGCTACCGGGCTAGGGGCAACTTGCAACCGCCAGCCCATTCAAGTTTCTCCAACCCCCACCCTGAGACAGAGTTTGCTGGTGACTGGATTTGCCTACGATCGCTGGGAAACCCCTGATAACAATTACGCTGAGTTCTGTGCGCTGACCCATTTGACGCAGGGAGTGCGGCGGGGTGGAGCTGCTTCCATCGATCTCGCTTATGTCGCTTGTGGCAAACTGGATGGCTACTGGGAACGAGGACTGTCCCCCTGGGATTTGGCTGCGGGTGTGGTGATTGTCACTGAGGCTGGGGGCACTGTCACGGCTTACGACCAATCCCCTTTCGCGATCGAAACTGGACGAATTTTGGCCACTAACGGAGCCATCCATGCCGAACTCAGCCAAGAGTTGCTGAAAATCCAACCTCTACCGCCGGATTGCCTGCCCCGATCGAGTTAGCCGGATCTCCCATCGGTTCGACCGTCGTTTTGACCATCGTTTGCACCTCGGATTCTTTGCTGAAAACCCGAGCTGAAAACCCGCTCCTCAGCCGTATCGTTTTACTGTTTTTAGGTTAGGCTGGATTACACAAGAAGCAATCCTGAAATCGGGCTTTTAGGGCAGGCAGCATGTCTTTGAGGATAGAGCAAGGGTTATTTAACGCCGATTTTACTGATTATCACGCTATTTTGGGTGTGTCCGTTGATGCTGACCCAAAAGAAATCCGCAAGCGCTATTTGTTAATCGCCCGGCGGCTGCATCCCGATAGCTGTGCTACTGAAGATCCGACCGATCGGCAGCGGGCTTCTGATTATCTCTCGAAGTTGGTGAATCCAGCCTATGAGAAGCTATCTCAGGAGAAAAACTATACTGAATATTGCATTGTTTTAAAGCTGAAGGGGCAACAGGCGCTCAAACAGCAAGAAACTGTTGTGCTCACCAGCGATCCGGCTCGGCGGGTTGCTTCGGCTAGTGACATCGAAAGTGCCTATAAAGCAGCCCTCCGTGAACTTTCAGAGC
Organism: Elainella sp. Prado103; assembly: GCA_025454395.1. Classification (GTDB taxonomy): domain Bacteria; phylum Cyanobacteriota; class Cyanobacteriia; order Elainellales; family Elainellaceae; genus Elainella. The sequence continues at coordinate 104,811 of JALOOM010000002.1, read as the reverse complement.
GACAATATAAGCAGCTAGATAAAACCCTGGAAATCACCGGGCAGATGAGCGAGCTGAATCTGGTTTATCTAATGCGTAAAGAAGGGCGGGGAGACAGTATTCCCATGCGCAAATCCACGACCGCTTCAGCCACTGCCACTCCCAATCCGGCTACTCCTCGTCCGCCTGCTGCGACTTCTGCTGCCCCGCCGCCATCCCGTGAAACCCTGATCGCAGCGTATTTACGACGGGCCCAAGAGTTTGAAACCAAGCAAAACTTTCCACGAGCCATTCTGGAACTGCGGGATGCCCTCAAAATGGATCCGACCAGTAGTGCTTGTCATAGCCGCTTAGGGGTAATTTACCTGAAAACCAATCAGGCGACGATGGCCAAAATTCATTTCAACAAAGCGTTGGAGCTGAATCCCCAAGATGCGGTAGCCTTGGAAGGTAAACGTAGACTGGAAGGTTCAAACGCTAAGGCCGGTGCTCCTGATCCAAAGGGTAAATCTGATCCCCGATCGGGCAAACCTGGAAAATCGGATCCGAAGGGTGGTGGCTTGTTTGGGCTATTTGGTGGCAAGAAGAAATAATGGTTTACCAACCTCCTGTAGGCGCAAGGGATCTCTTTCCCCTGGATGTGGCCCAAAAACGCTGGATTGAAGATCGCTTGCAGCAAGTCTTTCATGGCTGGGGCTACCACCGCATCATTACTTCCACCTTAGAGCGGCTGGATACTTTGATGGCAGGGGGCGCGATCGACCCAACCACTGTTATCCAACTTCAGGATCGCGAAGGTGAATTCCTAGGGCTACGGCCCGAATTAACTGCTTCCATTGCTCGGGCAGCCGTGACTCGGTTAGCCGGTGCTCCCTATCCGCAGCGGCTTTACTACAATGCCAATGTGTTTCGTCGTACTGCTCGAGATACACGGCAGCATGAGTTTTATCAAGCCGGAGTGGAGCTACTCGGGGCAGGAAGTGTCGCGGCGGATGCCGAAATGCTGCTTCTGGTTTTAGACTGCCTCCGCAACCTCAACCTGAATGACAGCACGGTGATTTTGGGAGAAGCCGGTCTGACTCGATCGCTCCTCTCTAGTTTTCCAGAAGCCCTGCGTCCAGCAGTTCGCTCCGCCATTGCTCACCTCGATCGGATCCAGCTCGAACAGTTGCCCCTCACCGATGAGTTGCGCGATCGGGCCTTGCTCCTGCTGGATCTGCGCGGGCAACCCATGGATGTCTTACAACGGGTTTCTCAGTTAGCATTGGCAACTGAACAACGAGCCACAGTGAACCGACTGAAAAGCTTGATGGAGCTGCTGCAACAGGCGATTGGATCGAGCCCCGCACAGCCCAATATCCTCCTTGATCTGAGCCTGATTCAAACCTTTGATTACTATACCGGCATCGTCTTTGAAGCCGTCAGTGCAACTGGACAACAGGTTCTAGGCCAAGGGGGGCGTTATGATCAGTTGCTGGGCCTTTATCATCCCAAAGGGGAGAGTCAACCTGGGATTGGTTTCGTCATGAACATTGAGGGGCTGCACCAGGTGTTGCTGCCCACGGGTTGTTTACCCACCCAGACTCCACCCAGTGATTGGCTCGTTGTGCCCAACAGCCCGGAGTCTCATGGGGCGGCCTTCACCTATGCTCAAAAAATCCGCGAGTCTGATCACCGCGTGCGGGTTGAAGTGGAACTAGAACGATCCAGCCCGGATGAAGTGCGCAGCTATGCTCAACGTCGCCAAATTCAACAAATTGTCTGGATCGATCCAGCCGGTCAACCGATGATTGAGTCCATTGATTGAGCTAGTTTTAATCGAGCCCATTGATTGAGCCCATTGATTGAGCCCATTGATTGAGTCCATTGATTGAGTCCATTGATTGAGTCCATTGATTGAGTGTCCATTGATTGAGCCCATTAATAGAGTCCATTGATTGAGTCCATTGATTGAGCCCCTTGATTGAGTCCATTGATTGAGCCAGTTTTAATCGAGCCCCCCAGCCATGGATTTTTTTCCGATTCTGATCCTTGTTTTGGTCATAGGAATATTTCTATTTGCGATCGGGAGCAGTCTTTGGCAGTGGCAGTGGAACAATCAGCAACCCATCCAGACCGTAGCTGCCATCATTGTTACTAAACGGACGCATGTATCTGGATCAGGCGGGCACAACACAAGTAGCCTCACCCAAACGTCCTACTATTGCACTTTTGAAACTCGATCGGGTGAGCGCGTCGAACTGCGACTTTCCGGTCGAGAATACGGACTATTGGCAGAAGGCGATCGAGGCATGTTGCGCTATCAAGGCACTCGTTATCTCGAATTCGATCGAATGGGCGATCGGGGGATGGATCAAGCCTCTACTTTCTAAAGAACTTCCGGGTTTCTGGAGGATTTTTTGCCATCTGCGTCAGGATAGAGAGGGAGAGCACCAGAGAACACAGACGAAAATAAACCATGATTGAGCATGATGTTGTGATTGTGGGTGGCGGTTTAGCTGGATCACGGGCTGCACTAGAAATCGTTCGTACCGATCCCAGCCTCAGCGTTGCCTTAATCGCCAAAACCCATCCGATCCGTTCCCATTCCGTAGCGGCCCAAGGCGGAATGGCAGCCACGCTCAAAAACGTCGATGCCACCGACTCTTGGCAGGCCCATGCCTTTGATACGGTGAAGGGATCGGACTATTTGGCTGACCAAGACGCAGTCGCCATTCTCACCCAGGAAGCCCCGGATGTCGTGATCGACTTGGAGCACATGGGGGTGTTGTTCTCTCGATTATCCGATGGTCGGATCGCCCAGCGAGCCTTTGGCGGGCATTCCCATAATCGGACTTGCTATGCTGCTGACAAAACCGGACATGCCATTCTGCATGAGTTAGTCAATAACCTGCGACGCTATGGGGTACATCTCTACGACGAATGGTATGTGATGCGGCTGATTCTGGAAGCAGGGCAAGCCAAAGGGCTGGTTATGTTTCGGATTCGCGATGGTCAGATCGCCATTGTGCGGGCTAAAGCCGTGATGTTTGCTACTGGAGGATATGGACGAGTCTACAACACCACTTCCAACGATTATGCCTCCACGGGCGATGGCTTGGCCATGACGGCCGCTGCCGGACTGCCGTTGGAAGACATGGAGTTCGTGCAGTTTCATCCCACCGGGCTCTATCCGGTCGGTGTGCTGATTTCGGAGGCCGTGCGGGGCGAAGGAGCTTATCTGATCAACAGCGAGGGAGAACGCTTCATGGCTCGCTATGCGCCCAGTCGCATGGAGTTGGCCCCACGCGATATCACCTCTAGAGCGATCGCCCGAGAGATTCGCGCCGGTCGCGGAGTTCATAAAGATGGCAGTGCCGGTGGCCCATTTGTTTACCTGGATGTGCGCCATCTCGGACGAGATAAAATCATGAGCCGCATTCCTTTTGCTTGGGAAGAATCCCATCGGTTGGCTGGAGTAGATGCAGTGCATGAGCCGATTCCTGTGCGCCCAACCGTTCACTATTCGATGGGTGGTATTCCAGTCAATACGAATGGGCAAGTTCGCAGCAGTGCTGAAGGGTTAGTAGAAGGCTTTTTTGCTGCGGGTGAGACGGCTTGTGTTTCTGTGCATGGAGCCAATCGACTTGGGAGTAATTCGCTACTGGAATGTGTCGTATATGGACGAAGAACGGGAGCGGCGATCGCCCAGTATGTGCAAAATTGTAAGTTACCCGACTTAAACGAACCACTCTATCTCCATCAAGCCAAACAGCAGATTCAAACCCTGATCGATCGACCAGGTCAATATCGAATTGCTCAAATTCGGGAAGCATTTCAGGATTGCATGACGGAATATTGTGGGGTATTTCGCAGTGAAGCTTTAATGAAGCAGGGAATTGAGCAGTTACAATTGCTGCGACAGCAATCCGAACAAGTCTATCTGGATGATAAGGGTAGCCTGTTTAACACGGAACTGGTCGAAGCCTTAGAACTGCAAAGTCTACTGATCGTCGGAGAAATGATCCTCACAGGAGCACTGAACCGCCAGGAAAGCCGAGGAGCCCATGCCCGTGAAGATTTTCCCGATCGCGATGATCAAAATTTCCTGAAACATACTCTGGCCTATTATTCTCCTGCCGGAATTGAGATCCGGTACATGCCTGTAGTGGTCAATATGTTTGAGCCACAGGATCGGAAATATTAGGCAGTAGAATCAGGCAGTCACATTAGGCAGTCACATCAGGCCGCAGAAGCAGGCCGCAGAAGCAGGTTGAGCCTATTCTTCATCTCACGCTTGTTGAGCAATTAATCGCCCCAGGGTTTGCATTGCCCGATCGATCTCATCCGACCAGGGCAACCCACAGTTGAGACGACAGCAGTTTTCGTAGCTGTTAGAGGGAGAGAAAATCTGCCCCGGCGCAATGCTGATGTGGTGCTGGAGAGCAGTTTCATAGAGTTGCAGTGCATTACAGTGCGTGGGTAATTCTAACCATAGGACATGCCCACCATTGGGGCGGGTAACGCGGGTTTCGGGTGGAAAATAGTCATGGATCGCCTGAGCCATCCGGGCCATCTGCGATTGATAGGCTCGACGTAACTGCCGCAGGTGTCGATCGTAGCCCCCGTTGGATAAAAAGGCTGCAATGGTCAATTGGGGGGCGATCGCCGTCGTTTGGTTGATGATCCACTTGAGTTGTTCCACCTTTGCCTGGTAGCGACCCGGAGCCGTCCAACCCACCCGAAACCCCGGCGACAGAGTTTTGCTACTCGAAGAACAGTAGAGCACCAATCCGGCTCGATCGAACGATTTCATTGCCTTGGGTCGGCTGCCTTCAAAGTACAGATCACCATAAATGTCATCCTCGATCAGAGGCACCTCATATTGGGTCAACAGTTCGACCACTTGCTGCTTTTTGGAGTCACTCATACAGGTGCCCAAGGGGTTGCTAAAGTTGGAAACCAACGCACAGGCTGCGATCCGTTTTTTTTGTAGGGCTGCCTCCAGATGGCAAAGTGATAGACCATCGCGGGGATGGGTTGGCAATTCCAGCGCCTTCAAGTGCAGGATTTCTAATGCTTCCAGCAGCCCATAATAGGTTGGAGACTCGATCGCGACTGTATCACCAGGCTGAGTGGTGGCTTTTAGCGCCAAGTAAACCGATTCAAACGTGCCATTGGTCGTGACAATTTGATCGGGCGAAATCGAACAACCAGCATCCATCAACCGACGTGCCACCTCATGGCGTAGGGGCTCGCAACCGGGTGGCACATCATAGGCATGAGCCAGAGTGGCATTTTGCCGCAAAATTTGCCCCATCAAACGGTTCAGCGCATTTAATGGTAAGAGTTCCATACTGGGAACGGCTGCCCCAAGTTTGATCGTTTGGGAATCGCGGATCGTGCAAATTACCCGAAACCCTAAGGAGTTGTCAACATGGCGCGGTTTTTGGGGAGGGGCAGATGGTTGGGGCTCATTCGTTGCCTTCAAAAAAGACTGCTTGACGTAATAGCCCGACTGAGGACGGGCAGCAATTAAGCCTCGATCTTCCAACAGACGATAGGCTTCGAGCACCGTTGAGATGCTAATTGACCACTGTTCATGCAGTTTTCGCACAGAAGGTAACCGATCGCCGACCTGCAAAGTGCCTTCGGCAATCAGGCTTTGAATCCGATCGGCAACCTGTTCATACAAGTTCTGACCGGGGGCGTGATTGGGAAAAGGTTGAGTGAGTTGCATATCCGTGATAAGTAACGGTCGTCAATACCTCAAGTCTCAATGCTCAGTTGAGCATCCATTTGAGTAGGACATTTTGAATACTGACAGGAACACCAATTGGGAACACCAATACAGTTAGGCTTTAGAAGTACCATAACAGTTTGCCAGACTTGAACTGTTACCATCACAATTTACCTCAACTGCATCTGGGCAGTTCAAGTTTTCTTGAGGAAAATACTAAATATTCCAGATTAATTCAGGTTTGAGTGATGTTCCTTTCATTCTCAGAGTGACTCATTCTCAGAGTGATTCATTCTCAGAGCAATGTTTTGAGAGCAATGTTTTGAGAGCAGAGGCTTCTCTCTCTAAAAACTAGGAGATGTCTGGGCAAACGGAGTATCACAGTGAAATTGAAGATCCACCCTTTGATGAGTTCGATCGATTCCATCTGTTTGATTCATACAATCCATCAAGCTAGATTTTTGATTCTCCTTCAGGTAGCGCTTAGATTAGAAGCAGTTCAGCACTGATCGGGTTCGACTAGCTATCCAATCTGATTGATTACCCATTCAGTCACTTGTTCTTTATCTTCAAGGATATCTTCAGCGAATATCTCAGCAGCAAATATCTCAGCAGCAAATATCTCAGCAATTAGTGTACTGCCCCATCTTTCACGCTTCTCAACATTATTGTTCATCATTGGCTGAGCACTGATGAATGATTGATCACTCTGTTGGTCAGACTTGTCTATCAGGCTTGTCTATCAGACTTGTCTATCAAGGCTTGTCTATCAGACTTGTTTGTCAGTTATTTATCAGACTTGTGCATTACTGTTCAGCGTTGATTCGGTTATTTCTGACCCATTCATCTCTAATCTATCCCGAACATTATCGATCGGATTGGATCACTTATCATTCTCCAGGTGAAACTATGAAAAGCTTTGATTCTGCACCATTCTCATCGGATAATTCCTTGGATACTTTGGATATCAGTTTATCCCAATCGAATATTGTGCCGTTTGTTTCACCGAAGACTACCGCGAGTCGTCAGACAACATCAGAAAAGGTGCAACCGTCACTTTGGCAGGAGCTGTGGGATCTGTTATATCGGCTTTTAATGCCTAGCTCTACCCTGAAAATCCGGCAGAAACGAGGAACTAATGGTCAAGAGTATTACCATGTGTATGATCCAGTAACTGGTACTGATAAGACCTTTGGATCGGAATTGGAAACTCGCATTTGGCTCGATCGACGCTTCTACGACTAAAATAGGTATTGGTTTGTAGATATAAATCGTATCATCCGTCGCCATTCGATCATAACTCAGTCAGGAATCTCAATTCTATGTCCGATCGCACAACTAGCCAGGTGATCTATGCCACCCTGGCAGAATATAACCAGTGGATGAATCAAAAGCTCTATGCCGTTTGTGCCGAAGTTCCAGATGAGGTACGTCGCAGAGATCAAGGAGCTTTCTTCAAATCGATTCATGGGACTTTAAATCATCTGCTGTTTGGCGATCGGATTTGGCTGGGGCGATTTCTCAGCCAGCCATTTGCAGGCAAAATTGGGGAAGAGTTATATGCGGACTTTGCTCAACTCCGTCAAGAACGCGAAATCACCGATCAACAGATTCTCGGTTGGGCCCACCAGTTGACTGCGACCTGGTTAAATCGATCGTTAACCTATACCAGTGGGGTTGATGGCAAAACTCGCACCTTACCAAACTGGCTGTTGGTCACGCACCTGTTCAATCATCAAACCCACCATCGCGGGCAGCTCACAACTTTACTGTCACAGTTGGGTTACGATGTGGGTATCACTGATCTGCCTTGGATGCCTAGCTTGCCGCAGAGCCTATTCCCCTAGTTCGATCGGTGCAATCTCCAGCGTTTGAGTTTTGACCAATTTTTCTAAGAACAGTCTGTCATGAGCCCTGAGTTTCAGTCTCGCCAACTGTTGCACCTTGATTCGAGTGCTCGGATCACTCAGTCTGATTCCCGCCAACTGACTCAGCATTTTGTGCAGCACTGGCAGCAAGCCAATCCAAACAGTCGAGTGATTTATCGAGATTTGGGGCGGAATCCAATTCCCCACCTTGATGAAACCTGGGTGGCAGCCTATGAAACTGCACCAGTCGATCGAACTCCAGCCATGAACCAGGCAATTGTGCTTTCCAATCAGTTGATTGATGAGCTGATGGCTGCCGATTGCTATGTGTTAGGAGTTCCCATGTATAACTTGGGTATTCCTTCCAGCCTTAAAGCTTATATTGATCAAATCGTTCGACGCGATCGAACGGTTACATTTCAAGACGGCCTTCCTCAAGGTGCTTTGCAAAATAAGAAAATGTTAGTCGTGATCACTCGCAAGTTCAGTTACCGACCAGAGTCCGGACGAGCCGATCGCGATTTTCAAGCCCCGTTTTTGCGGGCTATTTTTGGTGTTCTCGGTATTACCGATGTGATGTTTATCTATGCCGATCGCTTGGCGGATCCCCAAATTCGACAGCAGAGCCTCATAGCAGCCAAACAACAGCTTGATCAGTTAGCCACCGTTTGGTAATTTCTTCCTGATGAAGACTTGCAGGATCAATCGCGTGCAACCCCTCTCCCTCGGTATTGATTTCGGTACTTCCGGCGCAAGAGCAATCGTTCTGGATCCGTTGGGTCAAATTCAGGCTCAGAGCAGCATTCATTTGAGCGAGCAAACTACTGCTGAATGGCAATCTGGGTTAGAAACCTTGATCGGACAAATCCCTTTAGCCCTCCGTCGCCAGATTAGATCTGTTGCCGTTGATGGAACCTCTTCCACCGTTCTATTGTGTGATGTGCTTGGTCATCCTTTGGATACACCCATTTTATATTTCGACGATCGAGGTAGAGATCAGTTAGGGAAAATCCAGCAAATTGCTTCAACTCAGCCGGTTGTGATCAGCGCCACCTCCAGTTTAGCCAAAGTCTTATGGTGGGTAGAACAGGCTCGATCGATCACCACAATGCCTTATTTACTTCATCAAGCGGATTGGTTAGCATTTCTACTCCATGGGCAATTGGGCATCAGCGATTATCACAATGCTTTGAAATTGGGTTACGATGTCGAGCAGCTTTGCTATCCGGACTGGCTTTTGCGCCTGAATTTACCCATCCATCTCCCCCAGGTTTTTCCTCCTGGGACTGCGATCGGTTGCTTGCGCTCGGCATGGGTAGAAACCTTTCAGTTTCCCCCTGACTGCGTCGTTTGTGCAGGTACAACCGACAGTATTGCAGCTTTTTTAGCCAGTGGAGCCAGCCAACCCGGAGAAGCAGTCACTTCACTTGGATCCACATTGGTGTTGAAGCTGTTGAGCCATATCCGCATTGAAGAATCAGCCACTGGAATCTATAGCCATCGTTTGGGGCAGTTCTGGCTGGTTGGGGGAGCGTCCAATACGGGTGGAGCTGTCCTGCAACAATTTTTTAGCCCAGCCGAACTTCAGGCTTTGAGCCGCCAAATTCAGCCCGATCGCCCCAGTCAACTCCACTACTATCCCCTGCTGAAACCCGGCGAACGCTTTCCGATCAACGATCCCAATCTCGCTCCTTGCTTAAGCCCTCGCCCCGCCGATCCAAAGCAATTTCTGCAAGGGTTATTAGAAGGGATCGCTCGGATTGAAGCAGAGGGCTATCAACGACTCCAGCAACTTGGTGCTACGACCTTAAGTCGAGTTTATACGGCTGGTGGTGGAGCCCAAAACGCAACCTGGACGCAAATTCGATCGCGCCATCTACAAGTTCCGGTACAGATTTCACCCCAAACAGAAGCTGCTTATGGTACTGCTCGCCTTTGTAGCCTACGTCTTTGCGCCTAACTCCGTCGCTATACCTTTGACTCCGCTATATCTTGACTCCGTCTCTATACCTTGACTCCGTCTCTATACTTGGCAGGGTGGCGGTTCTCTACCCTGGAAACGATACGGTTCTCTGGGTAGGTTGAGTATTCTATCCAATCGGTTCACCTGTCAGAATATAGAAGTCATCAAGAGGAGATTCACATGTCTAACACCTTCACCGACTGGTATCGTAAGCTGATTCGGGATTCTAAATATCGCTGGTTAATTATTTTAGGAACCTTGGTTTATTTGCTGAGCCCGATCGATCTATTACCCGATATCATTCCGATTGTTGGCCAAATCGATGACGTATTGATTCTGACTGTTTTGGTGACAGAAGTTTCACAAATTTTAACCGAACGGATTAGAGCGATCAAAAGCAAAAATACCGAACCAGCAGCCGAGCCAAAGACTGCTGAGTCAGTGGAGGTCAAAGCCGTTTCAGTCGAATAGCCCGATATATTTAGCATATATTATCGGCATATTAGCTAATACATACGCTGATATGTAGACTGGCATTTTGAGCTTCATCCATTTGATTAACATCAATTTGCCAGTATTTTCCACTTTCACGGTCACCATGCATCTAGACTTTTATGTATCTAGATTTTTATTATCTAGGCATCACTCTGCCATAGAGCTTGGCTACCCATGAATGATCTCTTGACAACCCATTTGATTGGATTTGACAATCTATTTGATTGGATTATTCAGGGTACAACTGCGTTAGACCAATTCGGCCACTGGTTGCTCAGTTTGAATATTACAGACAACCTCACATAGCGAAGTTTGAGGATGGGAAGCAAACAGAGGAGCCATTTTTTTCATCAGTTGCTCATGGGCTTCTGTATGACTGGCTTCCATGTCAGAAGCACTCTCCCAAAAGATGATAGCGATCCCGCGATCGGTACCTGGCTCTTGTAGCAAATAGGAGCCCTGAAACCCTTCGCCATAGGTTGCTACTGCCTGCTCATAGAGCTGCTGTGCTTCTTCAAATTTACCGGGTTTGAATTCACCGATCGCCACGTAGGCAAATTGCCGCTTTAAAAAATCTTGAAAGTCTGACATAGGTTCTCCTCACAAATTCAACTCACAAATTCAACATTGGTTCAACATTGATCCAATATTGGTCTAACACTGGTTTGGCATTGATTGGGTATTAGTTTGGCATTAGTTTGACAGCATCATTAATTTGAAATCAACTTGCTATCCATGCTTGCTTAGACTATCCCTTAGATTATCAATTTACTATCCGAGAGAGCATTCCATTTGACGAATTGATGCTTGTTTTAACAAATGACAAACTTCGGCATCCGATGTTTGAGAAAAATCTTCATACCATTGCCCGATCGATCGCAACGGTTCCGGCATTGATAAGCTAATCACCTGTTGAACTAGCTTTTTCAAGGATGCATAGATTGCGATCGGCATGACTGGAACGGCCACAATAATTTGCTGAGGCCGCTGCCGCTGCAATACAGTAATGGCAGCCCGTAGGGTAGAGCTGGTGGCAATGCCATCATCCACCAAAATAATCGTTCGATCCCGAATGATCGGCAGGGGTCGATCGGATTGATATACCCGTTGCCGTCGCTCAAGTTCGCGTTTTTCGATGTTTGCCACTTGCAGCAGGGTTTGCCGGGAGAGATGCAACATCCGCAACACTTCATTGTTGAGAATCATGACTCCCCCTGGTGCGATCGCCCCCATCGCCAACTCTTCTTGTCCAGGCACCCCTAGCTTGCGCACCAAACAGACATCCAGGGGTAGGTTCAAAGCTTCAGCAATCTCATAGGCTACGGGTACTCCACCCCGAGGCAAAGCTAGCACCAACCCATTGGGACAATGGGCATAGGCTTGAAGTTGAGCCGCCAATAGTTGACCTGCTTCTGTTCGATCGCGAAATTTCCGTTCCATAGTACAGAACTCCTTTGCCTGTACAACTGGAGCTGGCTAAACCTGAGTGCTCCATTGAACCAGCCCTCTGAACCGACCTAATTACTGACCTAATTTGAACTGACCTAATTTGAACTGACCTAATTTGAACTGACCTAATTTGAACCGACTCAATCAGATTCAGTTGAGTAATCGACGATCAAATTAAGACGATCCAGTGAGAAGCCAACAAGGGGAAACCGATGTTAGAGGATCGAGCTTGATCGGTCTGTCCAGATTGATCTCGATCGGTTTAGGTTCAAATCCAACTATCGCCTAGTCTTATCATCAGGCTAACTTGATTTCGGGCGAACGAACCTGGGCGAAAGATATTCTTTATGGTTTTGCAAAAATCACCGTCTGCGAAGCTTCAGTGTAGCTTCACTGTAAAAACCATCAATGAATCTCTATAATCTCCTGCCTCAGTGATCTGCTATTCCAGTGATCTGCTATTCCAGCGATCTGCTATTCCAGTGATCTGCTATTCCAGCGATCCCCTGTCTCAGCGATCCTTTAAGGAGAATCTAGTCAGGAGAATTTAGGGCGGTCGTGCGTTTTGCGACTGATAGGAGAACTTCTCATCGTAGAACTTCTCAAACCCCCTCTAAGGTCACCACACTAGACCAGCAAACCTAATTCTATCCCCAGCAGCAACACAAACCCTAGCCAAACATTTTGTCGAAAGATTTTGCCATATAAGCTCGGCTCAGGATGATCTGAGAGCTGATAAACCTGCCAGCTCCAACCTGCTATCACGATCGCTAGCCCGATCCAGAAAGGGAAACCCAACATCAACTGCCATGCCATGTTCACGAGCAGCAGGGCACTACCAACCCAAAAAACGCCAACGGCAGCAGGGGCATAGTCTCCGAAAAAGCGAGCGCTAGAGTTTACGCCGACCCGTTCATCATCTAGTCGATCGGCCATGGCATAAACCGTATCGAAACCCAGAGTCCATAGCACCGTCGCCCCCCAGAGTAACCAAGCCGATCGATCGAGCTCGCCCGTTACCGCACTCCAGCTAATCAGAACGGTGAAACCCCAACAGAGTGACAGCACAAGCTGAGGTACCGGAAAAACTCGCTTAGCCAGGGGATAGAGTACAATAAACGGCACCGCTGCAACACACAGCCAGAAACTGAAGCGATTCAGGTAAAATGCCAAGCCTAGGGCACAGAGAAAGGCAATAAATGCAACCCCGATCCCCGTTTTAACCGAGAGCGATCGGGCTGCTAGGGGTCGGTTTCGGGTGCGGCTGACCTGGGGATCGATATCCCGATCCCACAGATCGTTTACCACACAACCTGCGGCACTGGTGGCCAAACTGCCCAAAACAATCACCCCAACCAGAGGTAATGGGGGAAAACCCTGTGCCGCCAAGACGACAGCCCAAAGGGCAGGAATCATGAGAATGAGCCGACCAGCCGGTTTGTCCCAACGCAGCAGTCGCACCACTGTAAGCCAAGTCGGCTCTTGAGGATCCTGAGTGATCATGAAAATCGGGTTCTAGCCATGGGGATGAACAAAGGTGAGCGTTCGTCGTAGCCTATACAAATCCTATACAAAAATTTACCGTTCCTCGGCCTGGCTTGCAAAGTCATCAGTGAAAATAAACTTAATCAATTTACGGCCATAGAATCCGGGGAGAGGCGATCGGACTAAACCGTTTTGTCAGTCAATCAGCTTTGTCAGTCAATCAGCCGTTGGCTCAGACTTGCGGATCAAACCTTGGGTCAGACCTGTGGATTAAACCTTGGTTCAGTCCTTGTAGCGTCAGATCGAAGGCTGGGAGCATCAAGCTAGCTGGTTAAATTTCTTGAGCTTTCTCGCAATTCCTACCTATCTCCTGCTATAGACTTTTAAGGCACGAATTCTCCTTTTAGGATAATTTAATAAAGGATCAAATTTGTTCCCAAGAAGCCGGAGAGATGGGATCACACTTCTCTTGATTGACTCATGAATAAACTAGGCATCGTCTTCGGTAAGCTACTGGAGCAATTGATTCATCGGATGCCCAAATTTCGGATGCCCAAATCATTGTCCAGAAGCGATATGATGCTGCAACTAGACTCTCAACCCCTTCAGCAGAGGATGCCCCAGCCTACGAAAACAGCCGTCCTGGTCATTGGCGGTGCCGAAGACAAACTTCATGGACGACAAATCTTACACACTTTTTTTCAGCGATCGGGCGGTACGGATGCCCGCATTGCCATCATTCCATCGGCTTCACGGGAGCCAGCAGTGATTGGTAGCCGCTATCACGATATCTTCGAGGAGATGGGTGCCAAGGCGATCGAGGTGATCGATATCCGCGATCGAGAACATGGCTCAGATGGAGATTGGCAAGCCTTTATCGAAGACTGCACTGGCGTGTTTATGACCGGCGGGGATCAACTGCGCCTTTGCGATCTATTGTCTGATACCCCGATCATGAACTGTGTGCGCCAGCGGGCTCGCTCTGGTGAAGTCACGCTGGCCGGAACCAGTGCCGGAGCCGCTGTGATGGGACACCACATGATCGCCGGAGGAGGAAGTGGCGAATCCCCTAATCAATCCTTAGTCGATATGACGATCGGGCTAGGGATCATCCCTGAGGTGATCGTGGATCAGCATTTTCATAATCGCAATCGGATGGCTCGGCTGCTAAGCGCGGTGGCTGCCTACCCCGACAAGCTGGGCATCGGTATTGATGAAGATACTTGCGCTATGTTCGAAGGTAACCTGTTTGAGAGCTACGGCAGATTCAGCAGCCTTCAAGTGATTGGCAAAGGCACGGTCACCATCGTCGATCCCGTTGAGATGACCCACACCAATTATGCTCAGGTCAGCAATGCGGATCCAATCGGCATCCATAACCTGCACTTGCATATTCTCAGCCAAGGTGATCGCTATGATCTAGAAAAAAGACAGGTCATTCCTGCCGATCGATGTTGAGTGACTGAAATTTGTGAGATAAGGTGAGTCAGAATCTATCTGCTGGAAATTTAGAGAAAAGGTAAGTTTTTTGACCGTCGGCTGCAAGTAGGCTGAAAGAGAGAGTTGGGGTTGAGGATGTGCCAGTTTCAACGCGGTCAGCTTCAAGGGGATGCTGGCATCCATTTTGTCAAACTGTTCATAGTGAACGGTTTCGCTGTTTTCTCAGCACAAGACTAGACTAGATGCCCCTACCTGCTGCCGGATATCTTTGGTTGTCCTATGAAAATTCTCAAAACACAGACGCTGCGTGGCCCTAATTATTGGAGTATTCGTCATCCTAAACTGATCGTATTACGGTTAGATTTAGAAGACTTAGCAGACACTTCAACCGATCAAATCTCCGGTTTTTATGAAGGGCTCTCTGAGATTCTCCCCAGCCTCGCTGAACAGATCTCGCCGGAAGCCCCGGCAGGTTTTTTGCAGCGCGTTCGCCAAGGTGTATCTCTTGCTCAGGTCATTCAACATGTCGCGCTGGAGCTGCAAACACTAGCAGAGATGCCCGTTCAGTTCGGGCGGGTTCGTGAAACGGCCGAGGCTGGCATCTATCAGGTGGTGTTTGAGTATGTCGATGAGCAAGCTGGACGATATACCGGACGGGCAGCGGTGCGACTATGCCAAACCATCCTAGAGACGGGCTTTTATCCCGCTAGCGAGCTGGAGCAAGATCTGCAAGATCTGCAAGATTTTGGCTCCCAAGCGGCCTTAGGGCCCAGCACCGAGAATATTGTCCGCGAAGCCGAATCAAGAGGGATTCCCTGGCTACCCTTGAGTGCCCGATCGCTCATTCAATTGGGCTATGGTGTGTACCAAAAGCGCATTCAAGCCACTCTGAGCGGCAATACCAGCATTTTGGGGGTCGAGCTGGCTTCCGATAAAGAAGGGACTAAGAAAATTTTGCGAGATGCGGGTATCCCAGTACCTCGTGGCACGGTGATCTACTATCTGGATGAATTGGAGCAGGCGATCGAAGATGTGGGGGGATACCCGATTGTGATCAAGCCGCTTGATGGCAACCATGGGCGGGGCATCACGATCAACATCACGACCTGGGATTTGGCGGAAGAAGCCTATGATGCCGCCAAAGCAGTTTCCAAGGGCATTATCATCGAGCGATACTATGTGGGCCGTGATCACCGGGTTCTGGTGGTGAATGGCAAAGTGGTCGCAGTCGCTGAGCGAGTGCCGGCCCATGTGATCGGAGATGGTAAATCTACCATTGCCGAGCGAATTGAAGAAACCAACCGCGATCCCCGACGGGGTGATGGGCATGAAAACATCTTGACCCGGATTGAGCTGGATCGTACATCCTGGGAGCTGATGGAGCGGCAAGGCTACGATCTGGAGACTGTTTTACCCGCCGGGGAAATCTGCTATCTCAAAGCCACTGCCAACCTCAGTACAGGCGGCACCGCGATCGATCGCACGGATGAGATCCACCCGGAAAATATCTGGATCGCCCAACGGGTCGCTAAAACGATCGGGCTGGATATTGCTGGGATCGATGTCGTTACTTCTGATATTTCCAAACCGCTGCGTGAAGTGGATGGGGTGATTGTGGAAGTCAATGCTGCTCCTGGCTTCCGGATGCATTTTTGCCCCAGTGAAGGCATTCCCCGCAACGTGGCAGAACCTGTCTTAGACATGCTGTTTCCGTCCGGTAGTCCCAGTCGGGTACCCATTTTGTCGGTTACTGGCACTAATGGCAAAACCACCACGACCCGGTTGTTGGCTCATATTGTCAAGCAAACCGGACGCACTGTTGGCTACACCACCACTGATGGCATTTACATTGGCGGCTATCTAGTCGAGCAAGGGGATACCACCGGCCCCCAAAGCGCCCAAACGATCCTGCGCGATCCCACCGTGGAAGTGGCCGTTCTGGAAACCGCCCGGGGTGGAATTTTGCGATCGGGGCTCGGCTTCAGTCAGTGTGATATCGGTGTTGTCCTAAACGTGGCTGCCGATCATTTAGGCATTGGTGACATTGACACTGTCGAAGACCTGGCCCACCTCAAGAGTGTGGTGGTGGAGTCGGTGCAGCCCAATGGCTATGCGGTGCTGAATGCCGATGATCCGCTAGTCGCTGCCATGGCCAACCGGGTGAATGCTCAGGTGGCTTACTTCTCCATGAGCCCCGATCACCCGATCGTGCGTACCCACACCCAACAGGGGGGGCTGGCCGCCATCTATGAAAATGGTTACCTGTCGATTTTGAAGGGAGATTGGACATTGCGCATTGAGCAGGCGGTGAATTTGCCGCTGACAATGGGCGGCCGGGCTCCGTTCATGATCGCCAATGCCCTAGCGGCTAGTGTCGCGGCCTTTGCCCATGGCATCCGAATTGAAGATATTCGCACGGCTTTACTGACTTTCCAGGCTTCGGTTGGGCAAACGCCTGGGCGAATGAACCTATTTAACCTTGGTCGTTTTCATGCCATGGTGGACTACGCCCATAATCCCCATAGTTATGAAGCGATCGGGGGGTTTGTCCGCAATTGGTCAGGGCAACGCATTGGCGTGGTTGGGGCACCGGGCGATCGGCGAGATGAAGACTTCTTGATGCTGGGTGATCTCTCCGCTCGCATGTTCGATCAAATTCTGGTCAAGGAAGATCAAGATCGTCGCGGCCGGGCAGCCGGAGAGGTGGCTAAGCTGATTGTGGAAGGCATTGAAGCAGCCAAAACCGGGATCCCCTATGAGGTGGTTTTAGATGAAACAACAGCACTCAATCAGGCTTTGGATCAGGCACCGCCTGGAAGTTTAGTGGTCATCTTTCCAGAGAGTGTCACTGCTGCCATTCGTTTAATTCAGGACAGGAATCCCTTACCGGATTTGGCATTGCCGACTGCCGCCATACCGAACGGCTCGATCGAAACATCGGTTGCTTCAGCTCCAAATGTCTCGATCGAATCTGGATCTTACGTGCAATCAGGGGGATAACCGATCGTTGGATCCTAATCTTGTTCTGCCTCGGTTTCCTCAGACGATTTAATCTCTTCTTTGAATCCACGCAGCGTTTTACCCAAGGCGCTGCCAAGTTCAGGGATCTTTTTCGGCCCGAAGACGAGCAGTGCAGCAAGGGTGATTAATCCAACTTCTGCCCAGCCGAGATGTAGCATAGCGTTCTCCTGCAATGACTTCCTGTGGTGACTTGCTTTCTAACTATTTTCCCTAAGGATAGGGATTCTCAAACGTTAGCCGCTTCCCTAACTATAGGGGGAGTTGCTCAGTTCCGGACAGGCCGTTCTCAGGAGGCAGGTGGGAATTTCAGGATTATTCCAGAGCTAGCAATGCCTCTAATGCTGCCTCGGCTGTGCTAAATCGGCGATATAGTTCAACGTCGGTCATTTGGCATAACCACTGTGTAAATGCCGGACTACAGTCCACACTACGCCTGACATCGATCTGGATTCCCTGCCGAGGCAACTGAGTGGCAGGCAAGCCAGTCAAACTCGAAATTAAAGTGACTCCCAATCCATAGAGATCAGAGGCATTGACTGCTCGTCGCCCGATTTGTTCTGGCGGAATATAGCCATCCGATCCCACGATCGTGGTAGTGGTTTGATCCATCGGTAGCGTAGTCGAGAGCCGCACAGACCCAAAGTCGATCAAGCAAATTTGTCCAGCGGTGGGTTGATCGGGCGATCCGGTCAGAAGGATATTGCTAGGTTTAATATCTCGATGGATGATGGCAGGCTGATGGTTATGGAGATAGGTCAAAATCGGCAGAATCGCACCAGCAATTTGACGGGCCTCTGGTTCACTAAATACTCGCCCTTCTGCCAAGTAGGTTTGCAGAGATTGACCTGCAATGTAGCTTTGAAGCAGTACGATCGCCTTGCCTGCTTTAGGGAGTTCAATTTCAAAATATCCCAGGTATTTAGGAGTATCAGGGTGCTCCAGGGTTTGTAAAGTTTCAATCTCACGCTGAAATAGCATTAAATCATCAGCCAGCATTTCTTCATCAATGCAAAGCACTTTGAGGATGACAGGATCTTGCGTCACGAGATCGCGTGCCAGCAATGTCCACCGCCCCGATTGCTTACCGAGCTGCTTTTCAACTTCGTATCGATCACCCAATAGTTGTCCTGGCATAGAATTCCTGATTCATTCTTGCTTCAATTCTGTCGCACTGGTCATACCCATCTAGTTAAACTTAAACCGCCGAGCCAAACAATAGCCACAGCCCAACCGCTGTCCCACTCAAAAATAAGCCACTCAGCACACCCGCGATCGGTTGTTGGTTAATGCCGGTCAGCCAAGCAGGTGCTTTAGGGGTAAATTGCAACCAGCCTAGACTATCTAAGCTAGCGATCACCCAAACCCAGCCTGTATGCAATCCCCAGGCTAACCCCAAACTATTCTGATCGACGAGCCTGGCCAGCACCAACACCATACCCATCAACCACAAGCCAGGCAACTGGGGTATAACCCTCGCACCTTCCCACACACCATGCAGGATCGCAAAAATGCCACTGGCGATCACGGCTGCCAGCCAAATGGGCCAGGCTTGCTGCAGTTGAGTCTGTAAAAATCCGCGAAACACTAATTCTTCGGTGCCACTGATCCAAACGGCTAACCCCAAAACGGCAATCACCGTCGAGAGTTGCTGTCGCCAGGTCACTACATTGGCAGCACCTACATTGGCAGCACCTACATTGGCAGCACCTACATTGGCAGCACCTACATTGGCAGCATTAGCGGCATCTAGGGCTGATCTTGCTAGCCAACCCAATCGATATTGCAGAAGGAAAAGCAGCAGCAGGCTAACCGCCGCAATCAGCCCGCCCCAACCAAACGATCGGAGCAGTTGGGGCCAGAGCCAGCCATAGTCTTTGAAACTGGTATGATTCAACCGGGTTATTCCCCACAACAGCAGAGGAACCATGCCATAAAGCGGCAATAACAGGAGAATTTTTTGGGACGGCAAACTGGGTTGAAATGGTCGCCAACCTACTCTTAAAGCAATTGGATAAGCGATCGGTAGCCAGAGAAACAGCCAGATCGCAAAAAAACCAATTCCAATTACAACGGGATGAATTCCACTCAAATTAAGTTTGAAATGTTGGAAATCGTAATGCAGTCAAAGAAATACAGTCAAAGCAATGCAGACAAAGTAGAAAACAAAGCAAAATGTGACAATGAAATATCAGTTCTAGTCTTCGGAATCCTCTTCGCTATTACCAATCTGAATCAGATGAATATGCTTATATCCAAGTTTAATTTCAAACTCATCACCTGGCTTTAATCCCATCTTTTCCGTATAAGTTGAACCGATCACGATCTGCCCATTTTTGTGAACACTGACGCGATAGGTCGGTTCTCGACCACGCCCATCTTTTGCGCCTTCAACATTGAGGGTTGTCCCTTTTGCTTCCAGTAAAGCCTCAAAAAAGTCCGCCAGATTTACGCGAGTTTGATTATTCTTGCCAACGGTGTAATAGCCGCATCGCTTAGCCTTCTCACGGCGGGGCAAGTGCGACAGTTCTTTCACTTTTTGGAGGAGTGCCTTTCCAGTTAATGGCGTAGTTGCAGTTTCCGTCATTGCTTCCTAATTTTTCATCGATCCTTTAGACGACCCAGCAAAGATTCACCGTCAGTTTTATCTAAAAATATAGCTTTAAATTTGTCTGATTCAGCCATAACTTTTACGAGTTCTGGGTTCACTGAATTAAGTTCACTGAAACTTCTCATGAACTTCTCAAGAAATACAAGTCCTTGTTTACAAGCGGCTTTTTGATGTGCGTTGAAAAACGATCTGGAAATTTCAGTCTTAATATCAACCACACTCTATCTGCCCGATTTTTCTAAGAGATCATAGCAGTGATTTGCTACATGAAATTCTGTAAACTGTCAAATGTTTGATTTCAACGCCGTCTCGGCTCTAAGGTTTGAGTCTAGACTGAAAAGAGACAACGTTAGCCTCCCTCCCAGCCAATTTCTTTGCTATGGAAGTCCAGTTTCAGATCATTCGCCAAACCTCTAATACTGCTCCTCGGATCCAAACCTACCGCTTAGAGGTCGATCCCAGCAGTACTATTCTTGACTGTTTAAACCAAATTAAATGGCAGCAGGATGGTACCCTGGCATTTCGGAAAAATTGCCGGAATACAATCTGCGGCAGTTGCAGTATGCGAATTAATGGTCGATCGGCCTTGGCGTGCAAAGAAAATGTTGGCAGTGAGGTTGCCCGTCTTGCTGCGATTGCCAGTGCTACTCCCGCCAACCCCGATCTCCTTCCTACCTTAACGATCGCTCCCATGGGCAATATGCCGGTGATCAAAGACCTGGTAGTAGAAATGAAAAGCTTTTGGGATACCTTGCAGGCGATCGATCCCTTCGTCAGCACCAGCGCCCGCCAAGTACCCGAACGGGAATTTCTGCAAACTCCAGAGGAGCGGGATCGGCTCAATCAAATGGGGAATTGCATTCTTTGTGGAGCCTGCTACTCCGAATGTAATGCTCGTGAAGTCAATCCTGATTTTGTGGGCCCTCATGCGCTCGCCAAGGCCTATCGCACCATTATCGATTCACGAGATAGCCAGACTGAACAGCGACTGGAACGCTATAACGAAGGTACCCAAGGTGTTTGGGGCTGTACTCGCTGCTATTACTGTAATGCGGTCTGTCCCATGGGGGTTGAGCCAATGGAGCAGATCAGCAAAATTAAAAATGAAATCTTGAGCCGCAAATCTGCGACCGATAGCCGATCGATCCGGCATCGCAAAGTTTTAATTGAGTTGGTCAAACAGGGCGGGTGGATTGACGAACGACTCTTTGGCTTGAAAGTCGTAGGTAACTCGTTTCGGGATTGGCAAGGGTTATCGAGCTTAACGCCGTTAGGACTTCGGATGATTGCTCGGGGTAAGTTTCCCACCCGGTTTGAAGCCTCCCCAGGCACTCAACAAACCCGATCCCTGATTGAAGCCGTTCAGAAAATTGCCGATCGCAAGCTGATTCGTGCCGAGAAAATGGTAGATATCCGACCCACGGGCGGTTAAGTAGCCTCACGACTGGCGAAAATCAGGCTAATCCATTCATTGCCGCAGCTAGAAGAGTTGTTGCACAGGTGCAGTTTTGAGGGAACTCTACGAGTGATTCATCTCAGCCGAAGCATGGTCTGGATCCTCAATGAATATGATCTAGCCATTGCACGGACTGGATTCACTGACCCGGATAATCTTTAACCTTTACCAATTCCCTGCTGCTCATGGGCAAAAAAATTATCGGCATGATCTCCTCTTACCAGGGGCTGACTCAGCGTGACTGGATGTGGAATCAGACACCGGAGCATTTTGGGATCTGGGGCAATGTGCAAATGCTCGCCAATGCCCCCCAGCCTGATGTTTTGTTGCTCTACAATTTTCATGATTTCCAGCCTACTCCTGGCAAAGGTTGGTTGAAGCGGTTTCAGAAAC
This sequence comes from Elainella sp. Prado103, assembly GCA_025454395.1. GTDB lineage: Bacteria > Cyanobacteriota > Cyanobacteriia > Elainellales > Elainellaceae > Elainella. The sequence goes on along the minus strand of JALOOM010000002.1, from coordinate 82,935 downwards.
CCGTCGATCCAACAGCCCAGATTCAGTCCAAATTGCGGCACTTGCCCAAAGAACGAGTGATTTCCCTGGTGCGAGAACCGCCTTTTCCCGAACTCTTGGCAAAACGCTCGGCCGATTATGCCACGGCTCAACGCTACTGTGGCTACGTTTCTGGTCCGGATGACTTGGCTCCCATGCCCAACTATATGCCAGCCATCTGGTATGTGGGGCGATCCTTCCAGGAGTTAAATCAGGCTCCCATTCCCACAAAAACTCATACTTGTTCCTGGATTACATCGGGGATCGATCGCACTGCCCATCATCGCACCCGCCTTAATTTTCTGAAATGCCTCCAGGAGAATCATTTGGATTTTGATCTGTATGGTCGTGGCTTGCCTGATTGGTCAAAATCCTACGGAATGTTAGCCAATAAGTGGCACGCCATGGCTCCTTACTACTACAACTTGGCGATCGAAAACTATGCTGATAATCGCTGGTATGTCAGTGAGAAGTTATGGGATGCCCTGTTGTCCTGGTGTTTACCGATCTATTACGGGGGGGCAGCAGCCGATCAATTACTGCCACCAGGTAGTTTCTTGCGTTTACCCAGCTTTGATGAGCAAGGGATGGCTTACATTCGGGAAGTGATTTCTAGTCCTGATGCCTGGTATGCCGCTCGAGATGCAATTGCTGAAGCTCGCCAGATTATTTTGCACAAGCTGAATCTAGTCAATTGGTTATCCGAATTTGTGGCAGACATCGAGTTGTAGAAGTACCTGGTGCCCCAACTTTTGGCAGCAATTTTAATGAATTCTGGTTCCTAAGACATAGAAGGCTGAGACGTTCAAGGTCAAGATATCGCCCAACGTTGTCTAGCCTCATGTTCTCTGGTCAGTGAATTAGTTTCCTGATTTTCTGCTGTTGATTTTCTGCTGCTGATTTCCTGTTTTTGGTTTGTTCTTTCTTGTGTCCTTTCTTAATTTTTATTTGCCATGATCGACGGAATTTATACGCTAGCCAACGATGGGGTTGCGGATCAACTGATGGCACTCCTCAACAGTATTGAAGTTAATGCAGGCAAACCCTATCCCGTTTGTGTGATTGCTTTCGACGATCGAATTGAGCGGGTGCGTGAAATTGTGGCATCTCGTCCGCATGTAACGCTGATGGACGATCCAGAAATTTTTGGACGCTGGGAAGACTTCTCAACCCGCGTCTGGCAAACCCACCCATCTGCGCTCACTACTTGGCAAGCCCAAGGAATCAACGGGGTCTATCGGCTGGGATCCAACCATCGTTATGCAGCTTTTGACTTTGCTGCACCGTTCGATCGCTTCATTTATTTGGATGCAGATACATTGGTGCTCAGTTCGCTGGAAGTCTTCTTCACAGCCCTCGACCAGCATGACTTTGTGGTGTATGACTTTCAGTTCAAGGATCCGGCCCATATTTTCAATGTTCAATCCGATCGGTTGTGGCAGCAGTTTCCGCACGAACAGGTTGAGTCAGAAATTTTCTGCGCCGGTTGCTACGCCTCTAAACGCGGTCTTTTCCCAACGGAACAACGAGATTGGCTAGTAGAACAACTTGCATCTGGGGATGCTGAATTGCTTTACATGGGAGCCCCCAATCAGTCCGTGCTGAACTATATGGCACTCCGCAGCAAGGTGGGAGTTCATAATCTAGCGCTTCATCTGCCAGTGAGTCAGCGAGCTGGTAACTCGGTCACCTCGAGCCATTTTCACATGCGGGATGACCGCCTCTACGATCGGGAAGCCGCCCTGACTTACCTGCATTACATTGGATTATCTAGCCGCCTCTTTCGAGCTGTCTGCGCCGGAGAGAACATTGATTTTCCCTACCGCGAGCTATTTTTGCACTATCGGTTTCTGCACGAAGCTCGCCCGATGTTAGTGGGTAAACCAGTGGCTTACAACGCCCCACCCAGTTTTTCCGATCGGCTACTGCGTAAGCTCGGTCTTGCCTCTGCTCGCTAATTTTTGGCTCAGGAATCTTCAACCCACCACCCCATAGCAGGTTTATTTACGAGGATAATTTCATGAAGCGTGGTATCTACATTACTGCGAACGATCGGGTAACCGAACAGACGATTGCACTGATCAAAAGCATTCGGTTTTACGATCCTGAAACACCCGTGGTGATGATCCCCTATAACGATCAGTATCACCAGATTGCTGAAGTATTGAAGCCCTACGGAGTCACCGTATTTGCCGATCTGGAGTTTATCGATCGCCTCACAGCACAACTTCAACAGACTTTTGGCAATGGTTTCTTTGCGCGGCCGAACGTTGTTCGTAAGTTTGCCTGCTGGTTTGGTGAATTCGATCGGTTCCTTTATATTGACACCGATGTAGTCGTATTTGAGAAAATTGCCGATCACCTGAACGAATTAGAAACCTACGATTTTATCTGCTGCGATTACCAGCATACGACCGGACTCACCAATGTGTTTACCCCGGCTGTGATTGAATCTGGTGTTTTGAGTGCTACCGATTGCCAGGACGTGTTTAACTCAGGCTTTTGGGGCAGCAAAAAAGGGGTGATCAGTGAGGCAGATCTGGGTGAAATCTTCGCAGAATGTGCAGCTCACCCGGAGTATTTCGACTTTTCTCAAAAAACCTCGGATCAACCGATCCTCAATTACACCGTCCTGAGTCGCTTCCCGAAACGCCTGAATCTCGTTCGTCGTTCGGAAAAGGCACCTGGCAACTGGGCCGGTAGCCAGCATTTCTGGCAATCTGGCGATCGATTGATCGATCCCAAAGTCAACCAACCTCTGCAATATCTACACTGGGCGGGGATTCGCATTGAACCAGGCTGCCCCTATTGGGAAATTTGGGCCCATTATCGCTATCTCAACGAAGCAAAGCCCTCAATGCAGCCCGTACCGGCCTCACCGAAACCTCAGTTCTGGCAAAGAGCCTTACGCAAGCTGAGCCTGAAATAGCCCATGCCAATTAATCCATCAAACATGGTTGAGCAGAGTGAGCAATCCCTGTTGCCCTAGCAAGATCTCCCGGAGAAAGCTAAATACGCCGACTCCGATGATCGGTGTGATATCCACGCCCCCGATCGGCGGGATCACCTGGCGTAGCGGCAACAGGAACGGTTCTGTTGGCCAAAATACTAAACTGAACGGAAACTTCTGCACATCCACTTGGGGATACCAGGTCAACACGATCCGAAAGATAAATAAGAAAATCATCCCGCCCAGTAACGGGCCCAGCACCCAAGCGGCGATCGTTGGAGCAGTCATAGACAATTGCATTACCTTCATCCATCACTGTTTGATCTTATCTCAGTTCCGGAGCGGCTACAGCCGATCTCAGGTCAGCCTCTGAAGCAGAAGAGTCAGGAGCGTTCTTGGTATTGGCCATTTCCAGGGCTTTGCTAAAGCTAGTGGACTGGAGCAGAGCCAGCTTTGGTGGATAGGCTAAACCCAATTTCAAGGCATTCATAAACTGGGAGAGCGCATATTCAAGCGTACTGCCTGCATCCATCACAACCCAACCATCCGGGGTTTGTTTACGAAACTCAAAGTGGAGGTGTGGCCCGGTTGAAAGCCCTGTGCTGCCGACCCGACCGATCACTTCGCCTTGTTTGACCTCTTCACCAGGCTTGACAAAAATCTCTGACAAGTGCCCATACAGGGTTTCTTCGGTGCTGTTTTGATGTTGCAGCACGACTGTGAGCCCGTAGCCTCCCATAAAATCAGCCACTGCCACCTTGCCAGAGAAGGCCGCCAAGACCGGCGTACCGTGGGGAGCACCTAAATCAGTCCCAGAGTGAAACCGACTATTGCCAATGACCGGATGGATACGCCAACCGAATGCTGAGGTAATGGCAGCCGGGATCGACAAAGGAAAGAGTAAGCCGAGATTACCACTCGTGAGGCGCGCAGGTGGGCGAATCGTCAAATTGTAGTAGTCGCGACCGGCAGGAGTAGTACGACCTCCGCTATACACCACCCCCAAACTAAATTCACCGTTTGATCCACCGATCGTTACTCCCATCTGTTCGGCAGCATATTCTTGCGTAAAAGAACAAAGTCCGCCCGAAACCGCCTGTCCGAGCTGAACTGTTGCTTCACAGCCGGTTGAGCGCTCTGAAATCACGACATTCGGATTATCTGTGGCACCCAACGAATAGGGGGTTTGATCGATGAAACTGCCAAAGCCAGCCCCAAAGCCAGCCCCAAAGCCAGCCGAGGATTGAGCGGGGGATTCACCAAATGCTGCTTCTGCCTGAGTTTCCAAATTGGGGGTCACCAAAGGTGGGGAACCATTGGCATCTTCGACGGGGCTAATCAGCTCTAGATCAACCGATCGACTCGGTGGCTCGATCGCCGGTTCGATCGGCTCTGTAGAGGGAGGAGGTTCCACCGCTGGTTCAGCATACATTTCTGGAGATTCAACCGGAGGAGGGGTCTCGATCGATTCAACCGGCAATAGTTCTTCCGCACTCGGTACTATCATCTCCGGTGTCGTCTGGGCCCAAGCCGCCCCACCTAGACTACTCCCCAGCCAGCACAATCCACTGAGCCAGAGCCAAGATAAATGGCGATCAGATTTATGTGTCGATTTGACCAATTTGATCTTGATCAATGGACAAGGCTGAGTCATTCCGGCATCCTCACAGACAACAATGGGCAGTGAATGCTTAGCACGAGGTTCAACATCAAGCCTGTCTAACTTACGACTCGGCTTGCCTCTTTTCAGGTTCCACACCATTACACAACGCCCCTAAAAATAGCACATTCGGTGGTCAGCTCAATCATAGATGTCTGTCTTTCACCACTCATGCAATCAATTCGTGCAAGCAATTCATGCAATCAATCGCTTTCCATCTTAGCGATCGATCGCCTGGGTCAGGAGTAACCCGATCGGTCAATCTGGGATTTTCTAAGTTGAGATTAAGTCTCCGTGAAGATGACGAGAAGAGCAGTCCTTACATCAGGAATCAGTCCGTTTTACCCCGTAGAAGGAAGCACAGCACTCGGTTTTGGCGGGGGATTTTATGCGGCACTTCCTAACTCACCCATTCCAATCACGCATGTTCCAGCGGTTTGCCCTTGCAACGCTACTCACCACCGGAGCCCTAACTTGGTATCAGCAGCATCAAACCCCTGTACTGCTCACAACGCGATCGGTTGAGGTCAATCCCCTTCAGTTTTTGGCTGATCATCAGTCTGATGCATCCAACCCTTCACCTACGCATCTGACCCAGCCTGAACCCACTGAAGCCACTGCATTACCGGCAATTTTTCAGCAGATTGAAGCGGCACTGCGGGTTAAGCTGTGAGAAGCAAACCCGCTCAAACAGGCAAACTTCTCCCATGCAGACTCCGTTTACCCAGCCTTCAGACTGGCATTGGCAAACCTGGCAGGGCTTACCCTATCTGACTTGTAGCCTCCTGAACGATTGGAGCCACGGCTTTTTCACCCAGCAGTTTGCACCCCGCCCCCCCGAAGCCTTGATCGAGATCCTCCATCCCGCAGCAACTGTGTATCGCGTCAAACAGGTGCATGGAGATCAGGTGCTGAATGCGGATTCCCTCCCGCCCGTGCGATCGACGGATCGGGACAACGACGAGGTTCCTCTTGCTGAAGCAGATGGATTATTCACCAGTCGGGAAAACCAGTCTGTGTGGGCCTGTACGGCAGACTGTACGCCTTTACTGATTGGTGATCTAGCCACGGGGCGAGTAGCGGCCATTCATGCCGGTTGGCGCGGCACAGCGGCTCAAATTGTACCCAAAACGATCGCCCAGATGCAGTCCCAGGGATCGCAACTGCCAGACTTGCGCGTGGTCATGGGGCCGGCGATTACCGGAGAAGTTTATCAAGTCTCAACCACCGTCGCCGCCCAAGTCGGGCAAACCATTTTGCCAGAACAACCAGACCCTACCCAACCAGTTGAAGCAGTAGTTGCCACGTTACGTCAGTTACCCGATTCTCCTGTGCTAGACGATCCCCAACCCGGTCGGGCCAGGCTCGATGTGCGGAAAGTCAACGCGCTTCAGTTGCGGCAATTGGGGATTGAACCCGATCAAATTGCGATCGCCCCCTACTGTACCTACCAAAATCCCGATCGATTTTTCTCTTATCGCCGGGAGTCTCAAAAGAAAGTGCAATGGTCAGGGATTGTCAGTTGGGGTTAAGTCATGTTTTGTGGAACCGCTCTAAAAATTAAAGCTTGCGATTAAATTTTGCTTTCAGTGCTTCGAGATCGGTGGGAGCAGATGAGGAAGGAGCGGGCGGCTCAGCAGGAGTTTTTCGCTCCGACTGCGATCGATTCCCAGTTGGCTTGGCCGATCGATGTCCAGTGGATGGATTGGCAGGGCGATCGGACGAGTGGGGTTGAGGGCGATCAGCACGAGGCGAGGCATCTGCAGAACGCATGGAGAGGCTGATCCGTTTCAGGGCTTCGTTGACCTCCAGCACCCGCACCTTCACTACCTGTCCTACCTTCACCACCTGTTTGGGATCGCTGACAAATCGATCGGCCAACTGCGACACATGCACCAAGCCATCCTGATGCACGCCAATATCCACAAAAGCCCCAAAGTTGGCCACGTTCGTGACCACGCCTTCTAGCTCCATGTCAGGCTTGAGATCGCTAATTTCCTTGATTCCAGCCTGGAAGGTGGCGTACTTGAACTCAGCCCGGGGATCACGGCCCGGCTTCTCTAGCTCGGCCACAATATCGCGCAGGGTCGGTTCACCGATCGTTTCGGTGACATAGCGTTTTAAGTCTACTTTGCGCAACTGCTCGGCGAGCTGCGTGACCGCATTCAAGGGGACTTGCAAATCGGTCGCGATCGACTGCACTACCTTGTAGCTTTCGGGGTGAACGGCCGTGTTGTCGAGCGGATTTTCGCCGTCCCGAATCCGCAAAAAACCGGCAGCCTGCTCGAAGGCTTTCGGGCCCAGTTTGGGCACTTTTAGCAACTCGCGCCGACTGCGAAACGCACCATTCTGGTTCCGGTAGGACACAATGTTATTCGCAACGGTAGCGTTAATGCCGGAGACAAAGGTGAGCAGTTCTTTTGAAGCTGTGTTCAAGTCTACACCGACGTAGTTTACGCAGCTTTCCACCGTTTCATCCAGCTTTTTCTTCAGCAGCTTTTGATCAACATCATGCTGGTATTGTCCCACCCCGATCGACTTGGGATCGATCTTCACCAGTTCTGCGAGCGGATCCTGCAATCTGCGCCCAATGCTGATCGCGCCCCGCACCGTCACATCAAAATCAGGAAATTCGGCAATGGCCACCTCGCTGGCCGAATATACCGAGGCTCCGGCTTCATTCACGATCACTTTGATCGGTTTACGGTCTAGTTGCTGCAACACTTCGCTGACAAACTCGTCCGTTTCGCGGCTAGCGGTGCCGTTGCCGATCGCAATCAAAGCCACCTGATGCTTTTCGATCAGGGTTTGCACCGTCTTAGCTGCTTGGACTCGCTGGGCAGCCGCTTGGTGGGGAAAGATGGTTTGGTAATCCAAAAACTTGCCGGTTTGATCTAGCACTGCCACCTTGCAGCCGGTGCGGAATCCTGGATCGATCGCCAAAGTGGGTTTCATGCCGGCCGGTGCAGCTAGCAGCAATTCGCGTAAATTGGCCTCGAAGGTTTTAATCGATTCGACATCAGCCGCCTGCTTTTTCAGGGATCGCACTTCATTGATCAGCGAAGTTTTGATCAGCCGATTAAAGGCATCTTCCAACATGCGGCGATAGAACTCCCGCACTGGGCGCTGCTGGCTGCGGCTCTCCTGCGACTCTAGATAGATCAGCGAGGACTCGACATCAAAGTCTAGATCGAATTCCAAAACCCCTTCCGCTTCACCGCGATACAAAGCCAGCAGATTGTGAGGAGCAATGGTTTTGACCCGCGACTGGTAGCTGCGGTACATCTCAAACTTAGTGGAGCCTTCCGGATAATCCGGCTTGATCCGCGACACAAACACCCCAGATTCCAGCAGGAAATCTCGCAGATAAGCCCGTAATTCGGCTTTCTCGGCCACCTCTTCCGCCAGGATGTCGGATGCCCCCTGTAAGGCTTCCTCAGCGGATTTGACCCCTTTTTCTGCATCAACATATTGGGCGGCTTCCGCTAAGAGCGGCGCGGCTCCTGCTTGAGGTTGATTGAGAGACTGGATCCAGGTTGCCAGCGGCTCTAACCCCTTTTCACGGGCGATCGTCGCTTTAGTGCGCCGTTTGGGGCGATAGGGCAAATAGAGATCTTCAAGTTCGTTTTTTTGCAGACAGGCGGTAATTTTGGCTTCCAGGTCTGCGGTTAGCTTGCCCTGATCGGCGATCGACTTGAGAATAGCGGCTTTGCGGGTTTCCAGTTCGGTCAGGTAAGCATAGCGATCGAACAAGTCTCGCAGTTGTATTTCATTCATTTCACCCGTGCGCTCTTTGCGATAGCGGGCAATGAAGGGAACGGTACCGCCTTCCGCCAATAACGCCAGGGCATTTTCTACCTGAAACGGTTGAAGAGAAAGTTCGATTGCGAGCTGTTGAGAGATATCGAGCATTGCCAACTGTGATCGGATAGGACTGCTTTCCAGAATAGTGCTTTTCCAGAATAGCGCGCCCAACCTCGATGGGTCAGCGACTCCCATTGGATCTCAGCCTCGTGATCCTGCCGAGGGGCACAAGCTTGCACCCCTTGGACTTTGAATCGGACAGGGCACGGCTTATGGTGCCCCTTCAGCGATTGGGGGGGGTTACATCATGCCCATACCCGGCATTCCCATGCCGCCCATACCTGGCATTCCCATGCCGCCCATGCCGCCCATGCCGCCCATGCCATCCATGCCACCGGGGGCAGGAGCCGCTTTCTTCTCCGGCTTCTCCACGATCATGCATTCGGTGGTTAGCACCATCCCGGCGATCGAGGCCGCATCTTGCAGGGCCGATCGCACCACCTTGGCGGGATCTACAATGCCGCTGGCTACCAGATCCTCAAAGTTGCCGGTCATGGCGTTGTAACCGTGGTTGAAGTCCATCGTCTTGACTTTTTCTACGATCACCGAACCTTCCGCTCCAGCGTTGTCAGCGATCTGCCGCAAAGGCGCTTCCAGGGCCCGCATGACGATATCAGCACCGATCTGCTCTTCTACATCCAGGGTTGCCTTCAAGTCAGCGAGCTGCTGAGCCGCATGGAGTAAGGTGGTACCGCCACCCGGCACAATCCCCTCTTCCACCGCCGCTTTGGTGGCATTCAGCGCATCTTCCAGGCGCAGCTTTCGATCCTTCAACTCGGTTTCGGTGGCCGCTCCCACTTTGATCACAGCCACTCCGCCCACCAGACGAGCCAGCCGCTCTTGCAGCTTCTCAGTATCATAGTCGGAGTCGGTTTCTGCCAGTTCCCGACGAATTTGGGCGATCCGAGTTTCCAAAGCCACCTTATCGGGCGCATCTGCCACGATCGTTGTCGTATCTTTCGTGATCGTGACTTTGCGAGCTGTGCCCAGGGTTTCCATCGACACCATATCCAGGGAAAGCCCGATCTCTTCCGACATCATTTGGCCGCCGGTCAAAACAGCAATGTCTTGCAGCACCGCTTTACGACGCTCCCCAAACGAAGGAGCTTTGACGGCCACTGCGTTTAGCACGCCCCGCAGCCGGTTCACCACTAAGGTCGCTAGGGCTTCTCCTTCCACATCTTCAGCGATGATCAGCAGGGGTTGACCGGCTTTGGCAATTTTCTCCAGCACCGGCACCAGATCTTGAATGCTGCTAATTTTCTTGTCGGTGAGTAAAATCAGCGGTTGCTCCAGATCGCAAATCATCCGCTCGGCATCGGTGACAAAGTAGGGCGAGATGTAGCCGCGATCGAACTGCATCCCTTCGACAATTTCCATTTCCGTCGAGAGGGATTTCGACTCTTCCACCGAAATCACGCCATCCTGACCGACCTTACTCATAGCTTCGGCGATCATCGCGCCCACTTCCGGATCGCTACCCGCTGCTACGGTTGCCACCTGCTCAATTTTGTTGCCTTCTACCGGCTTCGCGATCGCGGCAATTTGATCCAGAATTGCCGCCACAGACTTTTCGATACCGCGCCGCAGCCCGATCGGATTGGTGCCTGCCGCTACGTTTTTCATGCCTTCTCGAATCATGGCTTGGGCCAGTACCGTCGCAGTGGTCGTGCCATCCCCTGCCAAATCCTTGGTTTTCGAAGCGACTTCTTGCAGCAGTCTAGCCCCTGCATTTTCCAAGGGATCGGACAACTCAATTTCTTTCGCGATCGTAATCCCATCGTTCACGATCTGGGGTGCCCCATACTTTGACTCCAGCACCACATTGCGACCTCTGGGCCCCAGCGTAATTTTCACGGCATCAGCCAGGGCATTTACACCCCGCTCTAGAGACTGACGCGAGGCTTCGTCAAATACAACTATCTTCGCCATAAGTTTTTTCGATCCAGATCTCTCCACTGTAGACTTTAGCACTCAAGTCGATCGAGCGCTAAAACGGTCATGGGGGGATAGCCGAACTTTGAGGGTGGGATGATGAGATAAAGAAAAACTTGCTGTTTTTAAATGAGGACGTGAAGTATGGCAGATTCTCTTGGGGTGGCAGTCGTCGGCACTGGATTTGGGCAGAAGATCCACATTCCGGGCTTGCAAATTCACCATCGCACGGAAGTCGTGGCGGTTTATCATCGCGATCCAGCCCAGGCGGAGGCGATCGCCCAAGCGCATCAGATTCCGTATGCCTGTTCGCAGCTTGCAGATTTAGTGCAGCTTCCGGCCGTGCAAGCTGTCAGCATTTCTACCCCCCCTTTTCTGCATTATGAAATGGCGCAAGCAGTGCTGCAAGCCGGAAAGCACCTCCTGCTGGAAAAACCAACTGCCCTGAATGTGAACGAGGCCACGGCGCTATACCAGTTGGCCCAAACGCAAGGGGTGATCACTATTATGGATTTTGAGTTTCGGTTTGTGCCGGCCTGGCAGCGGTTGGCAGAACTGTTGGCAGCAGGCTATGTCGGGCAAAAGCGGCTGATCAAGGTGGATTGGCTGGTCAGTAGTCGAGCGGATGCGACTCGTCCCTGGAATTGGTATGCCCGCAAGGATCAGGGGGGTGGGGTTCTGGGCGCGATCGGCTCCCATTTCTTCGACTACCTGGCCTGGCTATTTGCGCCCGTCAAACGCCTCTGTGGTCAGTTGAGCACAACGATCCCCACTCGCCCCGATCCCACTACAGGTGAACTGAAGCCCGTCGATGCCGATGATACCTGTTTGCTGATGCTGGAGCTGACCGATGGCACACCTTGCCAGGCTTGTTTGAGCGCAGTGACCTACCGGGGGCGCGGGCATTGGCTGGAGATTTATGGTGATCGCGGCACGTTGATTCTGGGCAGCGACAATCCTAGCGACTATGTGCATGGCTTCAAACTCTGGGGCAGTCAGCAGGGCGAACCACTCGTTGAGCTAGACATGCCGCAGCGGTTAGAATTTCCCCAAACCTATGCCGATGGGCGGTTAGCGCCGTTTATTCGGGTGGTCGATCGCTGGGTAGAAGGGATCGATCGCGGCGTTTCGCTGTCGCCATCTTTGCAAGAAGGGGTCTACTCCCAGCTCCTGATGGATCTAACCCATCGATCGAGCCAGAGTGGCAGTTGGGTGAATGTGCCGGATCCACAAAAGGGTTGAGATTCTGCTCCACCCGACGCTCCATGGGTGAGGCAGAACCTCTGTAGAGCATTATCATCACAAGGTGGTAGTGGGGGCAACTGATCGAAACCAAATTCGTCATTAAATATAGTTAAGCGAAACCCTAGAAACCCGGCTGAGGTTCTACGATCGCCCTGCAAGTCTGTTAATTTAAGAAGGTTGTAAGCGTTAAGAATAAACGCGGGCGCAGGATATGGCACTGATTGTCCAGAAGTATGGCGGTACGTCGGTTGGTTCGGTGGAGCGGATTCAGAGTGTGGCCCAGCGGGTCGTGAAAACTGCTCAGGCGGGCAATGGCTTGGTGGTAGTGGTGTCGGCGATGGGCAAAACCACCGATGGCTTGGTGAAGCTGGCCCATGAGATTTCCACTAGCCCCAACCGCCGCGAAATGGACATGCTGCTCTCGACGGGCGAACAGCAGTCGATCGCGCTACTCAGTATGGCAATTCAGGAACTCGGTCAGCCAGCGATTTCGATGACCGGGGCCCAGGTGGGCATCGTCACGGAAGCCGAACATACTCGCGCCCGCATTCTCAGCATTGAAACCGATCGGTTGCAGCGTCATTTGCAGGACGGTCGAGTCGTCGTGGTTGCCGGGTTTCAGGGCATCAGCAGCCTGATTGATCTGGAAATTACTACCCTGGGCCGGGGCGGATCGGATACCTCGGCTGTCGCATTGGCAGCGGCTTTACAAGCAGACTGCTGCGAAATTTATACTGATGTTCCTGGCATTCTCACCACCGATCCCCGCCTTGTGCCCGATGCTCAACTGATGAGCGAAATCACTTCCGATGAAATGCTGGAGTTGGCTAGCTTAGGAGCCAAGGTGCTGCATCCCCGTGCTGTAGAAATTGCCCGCAACTATGGCGTGACGCTGGTGGTGCGATCGAGCTGGACAGAGGATCCGGGTACTAAAGTGGTATCGCCGATTCCCCAACCTCGCCCGCTGGAAGGGTTGGAAATTGCTCAGCCGGTGGATGCCGTCGAGTTTGACACCGATCAGGCGAAGGTGGCCTTGCTGCGGGTACCCGATCGACCGGGGATCGCGGCGCGGCTGTTTGGTGAGATTGCCACCCAGGATTTGGATGTGGATTTGATTATTCAGTCGATCCATGAAGGTAACTCCAACGATATTGCCTTTACGGTGACCCAAAATTCCCTCAACCGGGCGGAAGCGGTGGCGGCTGCTATTGCCCCAGCCCTGCGCAACCAGATCGATCCGCTGGCTGGAGAAGCCGAAGTGATGGTCGATCGGCGCATGGCCAAGGTGAGCATTGTCGGAGCCGGGATGATTGGGCGACCGGGGGTGGCGGCTCAGATGTTCTCGACCCTGGCAGAAGCCGGGGTGAATATTGAAATGATCTCCACCTCCGAGGTGCAGGTGAGCTGCGCGATCGATCAGGATGACTGCGATCGGGCCATTGCCGCCCTGTGCCAAGCCTTCAACGTCACCCGGTCGCCGGCCAAATCGATTGGAGGGCATCGCTGGCAACAAGCCGATCAACTGGCTCCACCCGTGCGAGGAGCCGCCTTAGATCTGAAGCAAGCTCGCCTAGCGATTCGCCATGTGCCCGATCGCCCTGGTTTAGCCTCCCGGATTTTTAGCTTGCTGGCAGATCGCAATATTAGCGTTGACATGATCATCCAGTCCCAGCGCTGCCGGTTGGTCAACGGGATCGCCACCCGCGATATTGCCTTTACGGTGGCTGCGCTCGATGCCGATGAAGCCCAAGCGATTTTGCAGGCAGCCGCTCCCGAACTCGGCTATGGCGAAATTATGGTGGATCGGTCGATCGCTAAGGTCAGCATTGTCGGCACCGGCATGGTGGGTCGGCCCGGGGTGGCTGCCCGCATGTTTGAAGCGCTGTCCAAAGAGCAGATCAACATTCAGATGATCGCCACTTCTGAAATTAAGGTGAGTTGCTTGGTGGCGGAAACTGAAGGCACCCGCGCCCTGCAAGTGATTCATGCGGCCTTTGAGCTTTCTGGCAACGAACGGATTGTGGTTCCGGCGTAGCTGAGGCTGGCTCACAGTTTGGGGCTGGATGACAACCTGGAACTGGATCACAGCCTGATTGCAATTCCGATCGATCTTTCCAGCTTTCCAGGATCGATCGAAGTCGTTGCGGGGTCTATCGAATGCCGTGATAGGTTTCTTCGGCTACTCGTTTAAGGCGACGCAACTGAGCCTGCATATCTTGCTTCGTCCAATTCAAGGCAAACTGATGGAAGCCGTACCGGACGATCGGGTTAGGGATGTCAAATTCAAACCGATTGAGTAAAGTCGTACCCTGCTCGGTGGGCTGACATTCCCAGCGATCCCGCCCTTTGAAAAATCCTTTAAACTCCCAAACGACCAGACCAGGCTCCCGCTCCACCACGGTGCTGATCAGGGTCGGCGGCACCAGCGGCACCTGGATGATAAAGCGGCTGCGGCTGCCCACGGCGGTTGTCCAATCGCCGATCGGCTCACAGCGGAGGGCTGGATTTAACCAGCGATGCATCAATTCCAGATCGGTAAAACATTGCTCAACCGCGGTCGCACTGGCATTAATTTGAATCGATTGTTCGAAAACGGGCATGATCGATCGAGAAAATATGAACTTTCATCAAGCTTTTCCGTTCTACTCTAGCGTAGTTCTGGCTTTGGCTTGACTCTCCGACTCGACTCAATTCAGCGAATTAATTTCAAGAAAAAGTGGGAAAATCGGGCAGAAATCTGGGAATTAAACTGTAATTTTTGCAAAAGCTGACAGTCTAATCCTGAAAGACATCATCTTCCAGCCATAGCTATTGTTATATCTACAACTTAGTGTTGCTGTTAGCTATACAAATCCCAGAAAGCAGTTTATTTTTTTACTAACTGAATTTCTCATAAGCCCATCAATTCGCTTTCTCCAGTAATTAATTATGAATCTACTTTGGTGCGTCACCCCCCAGCCGGGACTAACCGTTCCTTTATGGTTGGCTCAGACAAACCCAGTTGAATCCACGGTTGACTCGGCTGGACAGCTTATCACACGCATTGCAGCTTATTTGCCCAACCTGCTGGGTGCGCTAGCGATCCTGATCCTGGGTTGGATCGTGGCTGTTATTGTCGCGGCGGCTATTCAAGGTCTGCTCAAGCGAACCAATTTTGACAATCGCATTGCAGGCTGGATGAGTGGGCGACCCGGCGCAGAAAACAGTATCCCGATCGAAAAATGGATTGGTACGGCTGTCTTCTGGGTGATCATGGCATTTGTGATCATCGCTTTCCTCAATGCGCTTCAGCTCTCTACGGTTTCAGCTCCTTTAAACGCCTTCTTGCAGCAAATCTTTAGTTTCCTACCCCGGATCGCTGGGGCGGCATTGCTGTTAGGAATTGCCTGGTTGCTGGCTACCCTCGCTAAAGCCCTTGTCACACGCGGACTGGGTCGATTTAATTTAGATGCGCGGATCGCTCAACAAACCGGGGCAGATCTGAGCGACAGCCCATTTATGCTGAATGAAACCTTCGGCAATGCCCTGTATTGGTTCATTCTGCTGTTTTTCTTGCCGCTGATTCTGGATGTCTTGCAACTGCAAGGGCCGCTTGCCCCCGTCCAAAATCTGCTCGATCAAATTCTGTCTGCTCTACCTCGGATCATTACAGCGATCTTGATCGGGGTGATTGGCTGGTTTTTTGCTCGGTTGGCGCGGGTTGTCGCTACCAATTTTTTGACAGCGATCGGTACGAACCAAGTTGGTAGCCGCATTGGACTGACACAAGCAACTGGCGGGCTCTCCCTGTCTGCGTTGATCGGCACGATCATCTATGTGTTGGTGCTCATTCCAACCGCTATTGCAGCCCTTAATGCTCTACAGATCGATGCTATTTCTGCACCGGCAGTCGCCATGTTGGGGCAAATCCTCAGTGCATTGCCTCGCATCTTCACAGCCGCATTGATTTTGGTGATCGCCTATGTTATTGGGCGCTTTGTTGCTGATTTGGTGGCTCGCATTCTCACGAGCGTTGGATTCGACAATGTTTTCAATTGGCTAGGGTTACCCACGGTCACCCCGCCACCTGCTGCTAATCCTTTTGCCGATGTGCCCCCAGAAGATTTCTCGCTCGGTCAATCAACGGTCATTCCGCCCACGCCTCCTACCTTACCTCGGCAAACTCCCTCGGAGATTGTGGGCATTGTAGTCCTCGTCGGGATCATGCTGACTGGGGCAGTGGCAGCCGTCGAAAAGCTAGAGTTTGCGGTTCTGACGGAATTAGTCAACGCCATTCTCGCCATTCTCGGTAATGTTTTGGTAGGGTTGTTGGTCTTAGGAATTGGGCTTTATCTGGCAAACCTTACCTTCAACCTGCTGACCCGATCGGGCAGTAAACAAACGCGCATTCTGGCGCAAACTGCTCGGATTGCCATTATTGCTTTTGCGGGTGCCATGGCGCTCGATCGGATGGGAGTTGCTCCGAATATCGTCAACTTGGCGTTTGGTCTACTATTGGGAGCGATTGCAGTAGCGATCGGTATTGCCTTCGGCTTAGGCGGTCGGGGTGTAGCCGATGAGCTATTGCGGGAGTGGCTGGGCTCTTTCAGACGGGAATAGTTCTGTCGGAGCAGTTTGCCTGCTAGAAAGAGTACCAAGCCAGGATCCCTGGTTGACTGACAAAAATTCAGACTGCCCACTGCTACGCAGAAGCAAGCGACACCCCAACCCCTCTCTCAGAGCGGGCGAGGGGCTTTCGAACTAGATATCTGATTTGAAGTCCCTTCGTCCCTAGTGGAGAAGGGATTGAGGGATGAGGGGAAAAGATTGGTCAGTCAAGCCAGTACCCAGAGAGTTGTCAACCTCATATCAGTCATCAAGATGTCAGTCACCAAGTCCCCGGATCCCATGATCTGGGGACTTTTTGCGGATGGGTTCACAAGTTCTATGCATCATCAATCTTTATGCATAGATGGGAATGTGCCTTTTACGACTTTCCTCCGCATGGGTTGCGTGGGTCTCTCCTGCATAGCAACCAGGTTTTTTTGCGCCAGGGTTCGCAAAATTACCCTAATCAGAAATTTCTTGCTGATGACTCTCCAAGCCATTTTGACTTAACTGGACGAAAGCAGATCTGGAATTAAGTGGTTTCTGATTGAGTAATCATCGATCGTCTGAAGGGACAGCATTCATCCATTAGGTGTGAACCAGTGGGCATTGCCCCTGCGCCCGGTTCCGATGCAAGGCAAAATGCTGTCAGTGTAGGGTGGGAGTGGGTTTGCAGAAAACATTCATCACTTTGAGAGTGCTGACCTATGCCCCTAGATGATGCAAGATTGAATCTTGGTTTGGATGCCTCAACCGGACTCTCGACCAATCTTTCCCAAGCAGAGCAGGAGTTGTTAGGGCACACGGCTAAACGACACCCGACTGCATTAGGAAAAGTTGCAGACACTTTGACCCATGGGGATAATAACTCTTCTGCAATAAGTGAGGGGATCGATGACCTCACCGGGTTGCCCCGTTCACCGTTTTTAGGAGATGGCCCACTCTACGGAGATGAGTTTGAAAGCGGTATTGTACCGATCGACTATGCCGTTTATCAGCTTGGCAAAGCCTATCAGAAAATTAGTGATGTAGTGGAAGCAGGGAAGCCAATGATTGGCCATGCCCTAGAAGAAGTGGCATCGCAAATCGGACAAGAGCTGCGCCAAAATGTGCAATCCATCCAGGAAGATTGGCAGGCTCCAGACAATCAATTACGACATTGGGTGGAAGAGCAGGCTCCCCAATTGCTGCAACGGGTCAGGCAACTGTGGAAAGATGTGGCAGCCAATCCCCAGGTTCAGGAGATCACTGAAACGTTTGTTGAAATTGGGCAGAAGCTCTCTGATCAAGCTGAAGATGCGATCCAAGCTGCCCAAACCCGCACAGAACAATGGGCAAATCAGCTTTTTGAGGAGAGTTATCTCAATGGTATAGATCAAAAGTCCCAACATCGTTCAGCTCAATTGACTCACCCGCGTCAAGAAAACTCGCCTTTTGTTGGAATCATTGACACCCACTTCACTGGCAACAGCCACGGGAGGCAGGTTGCCCAGATGATTGAACAAAAAGGACAGCAGCCTCTAGATTGGTATGGGATCGGTGTAGGTTCTGGAAACTGGTCAGACTCATTGATTGAGTTTGTCGATGCGGCAAAAGCATCTGGGCGATCCCAAGCAGTGATCAATCTGAGCTTTGAACTGACACAAATTAACCCTGATGGTAGTGTGGACACCCGCCATAAATTAACGCCTGAAGAGTATGCAGCCCTCACCTATGCCCACAATAATCGCGTGCTTTTAGTGGTTGCCACCGGCAATCAGGGCGATCAAATGTCGGCTCTAGGGCAAGCTTCTCAGAAGTTTGACAACATTATTGCAGTGGGTGCTGCTGAAGATGGACAACGAGCCAACTACTCTAGCTATGGAGAGGGCATAGATTTTGTAGCGTCTGGTCAGGGGCAAGGGGATATGGAAGGAACCTCTTTATCGGCGGCTAGAGTCACTGGGGCGATCACACAAATTTGGCAAGCCAACCCTGACCTCAGCTATCAACAGGTGATTCAGGTGCTCCAGCAAAGTGCGACAGATTTACAGCAGCCTGGAATCGATCCCTTCACCGGAGTGGGTCAGCCCCATGTTGGTCGGGCGATCGAAATGGCTGAAGATAGACGCGGAGCAGAGATCGACCCGAACCACCCGAACCTATCTGGGACTCAACCCGATCTTCTCTTTAACGAAAATGGCTCAACAATTCCCAGTGAACGACCCGCTTGGCTCGAAGGACTGAAAGATGCAGCAAGCTCAGGCTGGGATACGTTTAAAGCTCAGGTTGCTGAACCGATCGTTGAACTATTACCCGAACCCGTCGAAGAATTTGTTAGAAACGTTGGAAATACGGCCGAGGAAACAGTTTCAGATGTTGTCAGCGATCCAGGCAGGATACCAGAGATTCTGCAAGATGCAGCCAATGATCTCAGTACCGCTGTAGAAGGAACAACCTATCCAGGCTATCCGTTTGAATATGAACCTGGAACAATGCCTGTCTGTGATCCCAATGTCCAGAAATGGCAGGCGCGGATGCAGGAGCGGGGATGGAAAATTGCTGTAGATGGCATGTACGGTGCTCATAGCGCTGAAGTTGCCCGCCAGTTTCAGCAAGAAAAGGGCCTGACTCCCGATGGCATTGTTGGGCCTGAGACCTGGGCGGCAGCATTTAGTACTCGCAACGAAGTTGATCCTGCGGGTGAAGTGGCGCGTGGGGCGTTACCTGTGGGTGTGGCAGGGACAGGAGAGGAATCGAGTCGAGTCTTTCGCTACGAGCCTGGACAAGAACTTTCCTACAACTCCGATGTGGAACGATGGCAACAACGGATGCGCGATCGGGGCTGGAACATTGAAGTGGATGGTTATTATGGGGAACAGAGTACTGAAGTTGCCCGTCAGTTTCAGGCAGAGAAGGGATTGGTTGCAGATGGTGTGGTGGGAGAACGAACATGGGAAGAAGCGTTCCGTACAGATAATCTAACTTCCCCCTCAACCGGAACGTTGGTAGGCTCAGGATTATCTGCTGAAGCACTACCGGGTGGTACAACTCCAGATTCTAGCTATCCTGAATACTCTGGGCAAATAACGCAAAACAGCAGTCTCAGTGACAACATGCGGGCATTTTTAGACACCATCTCCTATGCTGAAGGAACCCATGCGCCTGATGGGTATCGTATCCGATTTGGGGGCGATCGGTTTGATAGTTTTGCCGATCACCCTCGTATTCATGAACCGTTTAGAGATACAACCTCGACAGCGGCAGGTCGGTATCAGTTTATTCAAAGAACCTGGGATGGGGTTCGTGGACAGATTGGCTTATCAGATTTCAGTCCCCAAAACCAGGATTTAGCAGCGGTGCAACTGATCAGGAATCGTGGAGCTTATGAAGATGTAGAAGCAGGAAGATTTGAAATCGCAGTTGCAAAGGTTGCCGGAGAATGGGCAAGCTTTCCAGGGGCGGGGTACAACCAACCGGAAAAAAGTCTACCTGATTTGAAGGAGTTTTATGAGGCTAGCCTTCGGAAT
The DNA here is from genome assembly GCA_025454395.1 of Elainella sp. Prado103. Classification (GTDB taxonomy): domain Bacteria; phylum Cyanobacteriota; class Cyanobacteriia; order Elainellales; family Elainellaceae; genus Elainella. Next base: position 63,167 of record JALOOM010000002.1, on the reverse strand, counting down.
TATCAAGAAGGAGTTGTTCAAGCTCCTCTAGACTCCAGTACAGGCTTCTCAGATACTGACTCTTCTAGTTCTGAATCCTATAAATTTGATGTAGAAACACATCGAGATATTCTTGAAAGAATTAGAGATGTCGAAGACACAATTCCCGGAAAGTATGATCCCTATGTAGCGGCTCAAACATTGAGAAGAAAAACAAATGAAAAATATCAGGGCGGTTCATTTGAGATATTTACAAAATGGCGTATTCCTCTCGTTAACCGATTGCCTTTTGTGAACATTAATGAAGAAGCTAACTCTACCTATGCAAAAGCTGAGGAGTTAGAGGAGTTTCAGGGATGGCTGCCCCTTGAAAATGGAATGAAGGTTCCAACTGCCCATTTCCTAGCATCTATTTCTGCTCAATTTGGTACCCTTTTGGGTTCTGAACCGTCATATTTGACTTACACAGGAGACCTCGGATCAGCACTAGGGGCAATACATCGCCCCAGCGAGTGGATAACAACGCCAGATACCCAGGAAAGAGATAAGCAAGTTACACAGTTAGAATCTTTTAGAGATTTATCGGATAGGCTCCATTTGGCACTAGAATACAAGTCTCCTCCAGCTCAACTTGATTCAGGAATCACTGCCCATGTAGTTGGTCACTTCGTTGAGTCAAGAAATATCAGAATATCTGAGGCTATTTCCACAGTTTCTCAAATGAGCAAGGAGGATATTTACGACACTTTTCTAAAAATAGAATTTGGGCACAGTCTTGCTGAGCTAAATGATCCCGTGACCGGAGGCACAAAATCCTTTGAAACTCGAACAAAGATAGAGGATCGAGTATCTGGATTCATTTATGACTATACGACAATGATGAACATGACCCAAAAACGATTTGTTCTTAGCCCTTCTGTTCCATTTACTCTAGATCTGACAAGTTTGAAGCTCATCTCAGAATATCTGTTACGTCATGTAGGCGTAGAGATAAATTAAACGTAGCATTAGAGTTTCAGCTCGCGATCTCATTACTACCGGGAAAATGTTGATCGATTAAACCGGCAACCTGATCGGGGCGGATGCGAGTATATCGCGACTTATCAGGCATGACCAAATTGGGGCCCGCCTTGCACTGCTTCATGCAACCCGTACCGCGAATCGTGACATGATCGGTCAAGCCCCGATCGTCCAACTCAGTCTGAAGGGCTTGCATCAACCGATTCGCACCTCGTTTGCAACAGTCTGACTTCTGGCAAACCAGAATGGTAGCAGATTTACTGCCCGCCTTCTGTCCCGCCTTCTGTCCCGATTGCTGACTCGATGGGTTGCTCGTTTGCCCCTTCGATAAAGCAAGATCTGATGAAGCCAGACTGGCAGGCACCGATCGGAGTACGGGCTGAGAAACAGATTGCAATTCGTTCGATCGAGCCAGCGGCATCCAATCAACGGGTGAAAAATCGATCGGAACTGCACGAATGCTCGGTCGATTCAGATCTGAAGCTAAGGCATGATTAGATGCTACCCCCTCGGCTTGTGAATCCGCTGGAACTGCCAGGGGAATGATGCGATCGGCTTTGAGTTTCGCCACACCTCGATCGGCATCAAGTTTTTCATAGCCAGTCACCTGAATCCATTGACCCGGCAATAAGGTGCGGTAGAGCGTCGAACGCATCTCTTTCGGCACTTTAATCCGATATTCGCCAGCAGCCGTCGCCACCCGAATCAGCTTCAGCTTGTAGCCATCTGCGACGGCAAAGCCCAAAAAGCGCCCTTCGAGGTTGAATTCTACGGTTTGGCTCAGTTTACCCATGGGTTTCTCTCTCAGAAGTATGGAAGTTTTGCACAGCGGCGAGAATCGCAAGACGATTTAGGATTTTTGCCAGCACTGTTCTAACCAGCAGACAAGCTGCGATCGGGGAACAACAAACTGCTGAAGCACACTACGAAGCTGGATCAGGACGATCGGGTTCACGATCTCGATTTGTAAATCGCCGTTTGATAAACACCGGCAGGGAATATCAAGTTCGGTCAGACGTTGGTGAATCAGCCATCGATCGCTACGAGAAATTTGCAAAGTCTGGCTGAGTGGAGAAGCGGAGTGCGGCATGGACAGATACTGCATAGACAGTAGTATAAATGAAAGTAATTCTCGGTTAATAACCCGTTAAGCTTGAATAAAAATAATTTAGATTCAATCAGTAAAGGGGGAAGTGTACAGGGAGCAGCATAGAAGGCGAGCAGGTGAGCAGATTTCCTTCACATGCCTGAGATATATCCCTGAGACACCTGCCTGACATGCACCTGAAGTAAAAACCGCCTTATTCTACTTGCTCTACTTGCATTAAATTTAGCTTATTGCGAACAATGTGCAATAACCTTTCTTCTCACTGTAAAGCATGAGTTGTGCTTTTGACAACTTTTTGCAAATAGTTTTCCCCTTTCATTCAAAAAACCCCCTCGTTGCAGGTGCAAATCAGAGGGGGATAATCAGTGATGTAAATTATGGGAAGCGACTTGGATCGTGCCTAGGGTGTAACCGCTGTGGTCGGTAGGGGCAGTTGAGTCACTTTCAGACCGGCTTGCTCCTGGGAGTAGGAACTCAATTCCACCGAAACGGGCTCAACTTTCCAGATGTCTCGGCAATATTCCGAGATCGTACGATCGGATGAGAATTTGCCCATTCGTGCGACGTTGAGGATCGACATACGACTCCAGTTATCTTGATCCCGGAATGCCTCGCTGACCCGTTCCTGACACTCCAGATAAGCCTGAAAGTCGGCCAACAGCATATACTCATCCTGATGGAGCAGGGAATCGACGATCGACATAAATAACCCTGGTTCTTTAGGGGAGAAGAAACCGGAAGCCATTTGATCGATCACCTGTTTCAGTTCTGGGTTGCTGTGATAGTACTCGCCCGGTCGATAGCCTGCGGCCTTCTTATCCATCACTTCTTGAGCCGTTAACCCAAACAGGAAGAAGTTTTCTGGTCCCACCTCTTCACGAATTTCCACATTGGCTCCATCAAGTGTGCCGATCGTCAGTGCCCCGTTGAGGGAGAACTTCATATTGCCTGTTCCAGAGGCCTCTTTACCAGCCGTCGAAATCTGCTCGGATAGATCGGCAGCAGGGTAGGCGAACTGCCCCAGCGAGACTGAGTAGTTCGCCAGGAAGACGACTTTCAACCGACCGGCAACATCGGGATCGTTGTTCACCACATCCGCCACTGAGTTGATTAACTTCACGACCATCTTGGCCATAAAGTAGCCTGGCGCAGCCTTGCCACCGAAAATAAAAGTGCGTGGCACCATATCCTGGCTGGGATTAGCTTTCAAGCGGTTATACATGGCAATGATATGCATCGCACACAACAGTTGCCGTTTGTATTCGTGAATCCGCTTAATTTGCACATCAAACAGTGAATTGGGATCGACTTCGATGCCATTGTGCTGCAAAATGTAGTCTGCCAGATTTTGCTTTTTACCTTGCTTAATCTGCCGCCACTGGGCTCGAAATTGTGGATCGTCCACAAACGCCTCAAGTTTGCGCAACTCATCCAGGTTTTTCACCCAACCCTCACCGATTTTCTCCGTAATTAGGTTTGAGAGTTCAGGGTTACTCATCAGCAACCAGCGACGCGGGGTAATGCCGTTGGTTTTATTCTGGAATTTTTCGGGCCACAGTTCGTAGAAATCCCGCATCAGCTCTTGCTTAATTAGTTCGGTATGCAGAGCTGCCACCCCATTGACCGTATGGCTACCTACACAGGCTAAATGGGCCATTCGAACTTGCTTTTCTTGCCCTTCTTCAATCAAAGACATCCGAGCCAGTTTGGCTGTATCACCCGGATGCTTGAGCCGCACCTCATCCAAGAAAGATTGGTTGATTTCATAAATCAGTTCTAGATGACGAGGTAGGAGTCGCCCGAACAGGCTAACGGGCCACTTTTCTAGAGCTTCTGACAGCAGGGTATGGTTTGTGTAAGCAAAGGTCTTACGGGTGATATCCCAGGCATACTTCCATTCCAGTTGGTGTTCATCCACAAACAGGCGCATCAGTTCGGCTACTCCGATCGCTGGGTGGGTGTCGTTGAGCTGGATCGCAACCTGCTCTGGAAACGCGGAGAAGTCGTCATGATCTCGCAGGTAAAGCCGAATAATATCCTGCAAAGAGCAAGATACAAAGAAGTACTGCTGTTGCAACCGCAACTCTTTACCCTGAGGTGTGTGATCGTTCGGGTAAAGCACCTTGGAAATATTTTCTGAGAAAGTTTTAGCAGCGACGGCTTGCGTATAGTCGCCTGCATTGAAGACATGGAAGTCAAAATCTTCCCCAGCTCGGGCCGACCAGAGGCGCAGCGTATTCACCGTATTGTTGCCATAGCCTGGGACGGGAGTGTCATAGGGGGTACCAAACACGGTGATGCGGGGCGACCAGCGCACGCGCGGCTTACCGGCCGCATCCACATAGGCTTCGGTATGCCCACCAAGCTTAACCTCAACCATGTAGTCAGGGCGAGGAATTTCCCAAGGATTGCCAAACCGTAACCAGTTGTCAGGATGCTCAACCTGCCAGCCGTCACAGATTAGCTGATCGAAAATACCAAACTCATAGCGAATGCCGTAGCCCATCGCCGGAATTTCTAAGGTGGCTAGTGAATCGAGGAAACAGGCCGCTAACCGTCCCAAACCACCATTGCCCAATCCTGGTTCTTCTTCCCGTTCAATCAGGTCGTCTAACCCCAGTCCCGATTCTTTCAGGGCTTGTTGGATCGGCTCATATAGCCCTAAGTTGATCAAATTGTTGATCAGTAGGCGACCAATCAAAAACTCCGCCGAAAGGTAGTAGACATTCTTGACCTGTTTGTTAAAGTAAGTCTGCGCCGTTTTGATTCGACGATGCACTAATCGATCGCGCACAGTATACGCCAGCGCCATGTAATAGTCGTATAGGGTGGCAAAATTCTCGTCTTTTCCCTGAATGTAGTATAAGTTATCGGCAAGTGCTCGTTGCAGGGTTGAGACGGTCGTGCCGGTTCGATCGTCTTCAATATGTACACGAACATTAATCGGCTGACTGGTCATAATTTGAAGTTGAGTGATGGTTCACTTAAACGAATGAACACTACAACCTTGAGTTACAAGGGTTCGTGTTACACACTACAGCAGAACAGACTTTAAGCAATTTTTAGGGTTCTTCCTCACTGACTGCGGCACAAAATCTGTGGTACAGCTTGCTGATACTCCCAATCTACCCAAATCGGCTGAATTCGCCTAAGTTCAGAGGTAACTTTTTGTGACTCCTCTAACGGATCCCGGTGATCCCGGTGATCATATCGTCTGGTGCGGAGGCAAGGGTGGGCTACCCGGTTTAGCTATTCCGATCGAAGGTCACTGCGGTTTCCACTCGTCCGGTTGGAGCGATCAAATCCGCTGGGTTCATATGCTCATACCGTTCAAAAGGTTGGTGAATCCAGGGGTTTTCATCCAGGTAATCGACATAATAGTCAGGTGTGAAATTAGAGCAAGCTTTGTACCAGAGCACGGCGGTTCTCACTTCTTCAATATAAAAGCCATAGTTGCGATCGAGCCAGATTAGGGTGCGCCGCAAGCTCTCTCCGGAATCCACGAGATCGTCAATCAGCAAAACGCGACTGCCTAGATTTGGAGTCGTCATCGTCAGATCTCGACCAAACACCAACGAATTGCGGGACTGCTTTCCTGGGCCGTGATAGGAAGAGGTGGCCAGAATGGCCATCGGAATGCCAAAAATTCTGGACAACACATCTCCAACTCTTAGACCACCGCGAGCCAGACAGACAATTTGGTCAAATTCCCAGTGGGATTGATACACCTTCGCTGCCAGTCGCTCAATTAACTGGTGGTACTCTGTCCAGGAAACATGCAGGTCTGCCATAAGTCGTTTGAGGTCATTGTTGCAAAGTTGAAAAGCATCATACCAATGGTCATATCAACTGTCATACCAACTGGGAAGACAGAATCGATCCCATCAATCTTCAATCTCTGGGGCAATCCGTTTCAATACATAAAACGCCACCTCCCTATGCAACGAGAAGTGACGCTCTATGAAGTATTTATCGGGTTTTATGGCTCAAGGTCTTTATATTTGCTGACCTCGTGTAACTTATCTCTCTAAAAGTTAGCAGTATTTTCTGCGAAAGAGATTCCCCTTAACTTTTTCTTCAGAATCATTACTGAAGATCAAGGGAAGATCAAGATTTATCCAAATCTGTTACGTTTTGTTGCCAGGGGATCAGGGAAACCCCAAAGATTTGGGATAGCCAGACCTCAATGTCGCGCAGCAAATACCGTTGTTGTAACTTGGCTGGGTTAACCATCGGTTCCACCAGAATCGTAAACATGCCCAAACGGTTGCCTGCCAATACATCGGTAAACAGTCGATCGCCCACCATGGCCACCTGTTCAAACGGGAGATCCATCGACTCAACGGCTTGTCGTAATTTGCGCCGTGAGGGCTTGCGCGCCCCCAAAATATAGGGTAGCCCTAAGGATTGGGCAATGCGGCTAATCCGATTTTGACTAATGTTGTTACTCACTAACCAAACCTGTGCGATCGGGCTAATTGATTGCACCCAAGCTCGCAGTTCAGGCGAAGTATCGGTCATCGTAATCGGAACGAGTGTTTCATCAACATCTAATACCAGCCCCTTCAAGCCATATTGCTGCAAGAGATCAGGGGTTAGGTCTAAAATAGCGCTACCAAGAATCAGATCGGGTTGTAGTAACTTGCCCCAGGACATAAATTAAGGGATGGCGATTTAGGAAGGACGGCTAGCCACAGACAACTAGCTACAGACAACTAGCTACAAACAACTAGCCACAGACAGCCAATGAAAAAGCATGATCAAGCGAGAGGACTCAGAGGGATAAGTCTCAACGATTGTACCTTGCTCTTAGTATCCCCAGAAGCTGAGGACTGCTTTCAATTCTCTCGAATCGAGCCCTCAATGATCATAAACAGACCTTAACGGGCAGGTAGAGCGGGATTGGCTGGAGACTCAGGCGGTTTCTGAGCATCTCGGCCATCATGAATTGCAGTCTGGGCAGCCTCATGTTCAGCCAGTGTTTTACTGAAAACATGGGTGCCATCATAACGGGCTACAAAATAGAGGTATTCCGTATTGGCAGGATTGAGAGAAGCCTCCAAGCTTGCCACACCTGGACTGGAGATCGGGGTGGGGGGTAATCCAGAATTTTGATAAGTATTGTAAGGAGAGGGCGTTTCAACCTGGGCCCAGGTCAAGGGTTGATCAGGGGTTTGCCGAATCCCCAAGGCATATTCCACGGTGGGATCGGCTCCTAAAGGCATTCCTTCTCGGAGACGACGGGCAAACACGCTCGCAATTTGAGCCCGCTCCGATCCAATCACGGCTTCCTTCTCCACAATACTGGCTAAGGTTGTCCATTCCAGTAAGTTGTAGGGGGAGGTCGCTTTTGCTTGCTCATAGACTGGCAATGCCGTTGCCTCAAATTGGCGCAACATCTGGTCAATTACCAATTCGGGGGTCAGTTCTCCGGTGAATTGGTAGGTGTCTGGATAGAGAAACCCTTCTAAATGGGGAATCCCTACGGGCAACCAGGGAAATCGATCGCGAGGCACCTGCCGCGTGGCCGCTAGAAAGGCTTCCTGGCTAAAGTAACCCTGGCTCGCGAAATATTCTGCCATTTGCTGCATTGACCACCCTTCTGGGATCGTAAAGCTGCGCTGCATCACTTCACCCTGCCAGATCCGATCGGCAATCACCGTCATCGGTTCGGTAGGGGAGAGTTCATACACACCCGCCTGAAAGCTACCCTCACGATTTTGCAGGGTTTGCAGCCTCGTCCAAACATCCCACGCCGTGCGCGAACGAATCAGACCGGCTGCTTGCAGATCCTGACCAATTTGCTGTGCTGTCGAGCCTTCTGGAATTTCAATCTGAATTTTCTGATTGGCATCGGGGTTGGGAGCCGGACTTGCCTCTGCCGGAGGAGCGCTAGCCCAACTCCACCAGGCCCAACCCTGCCAGCCGCAGACCGCTAAAACCGCAGGCAGCACCAGCAAATAAAAAAACCAGCGAGAAATTCGAGAAACCGTTTTCATGCCCCTATCAAATCGTGATTGTCAAAATCGTTTTACTCGACATCCTCAAAGAGCTGGGCTTGCAGTTCCAACTGGGAGCGTAGTTCTTTGAACTCTTCCATTTCCAGCAAAGTTTGTAGCTCATCCAGAGAAACCAGCTCAGGCTGCCCATCTGCATTCAATTGAGCAAAGAAGAGGAGCGGATCGAGTGGACTACAAATCACATACTCTTGCTCTTCGTAGTAAAAGGCAGCCAACTGCTGGAATTGTTCGTAGTTAGGCTCTGTCTCTGACTCAATATCGAGGGTGATAATGTCATCTTCGACCACTTCCGGCAGTTCACCACTGGCCGTCAGGGTTAATGCGGTGTGATTCAGGATCAGATCCTGTTCCGCCAACACTGCTCGAGCGGTGGAGAAGATCTCTTCTAGCTCATCTTCATCCACATCAATCAGCATCTCTTCATCTTCGGTTTCCTCATCGGCCGCCCAAGCAAAGATTTCAATCGGGGCATCGACGGGCATCAACAGCACGTAATCAATACCTTTGACGGTCAGCGATCGTTCCACATAGCAGAGGAGCGATCGACCCTCTTCATCGACCAAATTCATCGTGGGGGCGTTCTCTTCCATTGAAGCTTCATCCATTCCCAGGTTTTTCTTCGTCATAAATTGTGGCTCAGTCCTTAATTATCACATCACCCTAAAGTGCGAATTGATAGGGAGTTTTCGATGTTGGTTGACCTCAGACAAAGCTCAACCAGAATCAACCTCATCTGCCCACTCTAGTGAACGATGGCAGTTGGATTGATGCTATTAAATCTCATTTTTGCTAAAAGTCTATGATCAACTTACCTCCACTTACCTCCCAAGTATCCCGCACGATGGGATCTTTCGAGCACTTTTTGCAGCCAAACGGCTGATTGCTAGCTGGGGGGGCGGCGGTTAAAAACTCAGGGTAATGCTGACGCTGTTGACCTGGCTATGCGGTTACGACGGTCATCCAACCACTGTTGCAGAATAATCGCGGCAGCCTTGCGATCGATCAGGGCTTTGTGTTGAGAAGGCGATTGCCCCGCAGCCTGCATCAGTTGCTCTGCTTGGACTGAAGTGAGCCGCTCATCCACATATTCCAGGGGTAACCCTAACGCTTTTGCCATGCGGGTGGCAAATTTCTGTACCTGTTTGGCTTGAAAGCCCAGCTCTCCATTCAGGGTATAGGGTAGCCCTACCACTAGAATTTGTACCTGTCGGGCTTCAACCAACTGGCGCAACCGATCGACATCTTCTTGAAATGAACGCCGTTCCAGGGTCAGCAACCCAGTGGCAATGAGTCCCGTGCCATCACATCCGGCCACACCGACCCGCTTGCGTCCCACATCTAACCCTAGGGCTGAAATCCGCTGTGAGCTCGGACGGGAGCCAGAGAGCCCAGGGGATAGATCGGAGGAGGGGTTAGGGGGTTGACTCATGGCCGACCTCATAGGGATGAGTAATCTCTCGCCAGCACCTGCCCCGGCTCACGAACGCCCCTTGTCTTCTGAGGGATCGGTCGATCGAACTGACGGGTTGTTGTCGCTGTTGTCACAGTCAGGCGGCCCATTTTCAGCAAAGGAAAAGCGTCCAGGTACGGGCTTGCGAGTCGGTTGCAGCCCCTGAAGCACTTCTGCTAGTTGTAAAGCCTCTAACGAAAACTTCGATTCTCGAACTTTGTGCCAGACCGATCGAGACATCATCAGCGTGTGTTCGGTACGAGTGGCACCCATTTGCTCTAAAAATTCTTCCCGCTCAGGCTGATAGTCAGCAGAGGTAAGTTGGAGAGACTGAGGCGGCAGGTCACGAGTGAGACGAGCCATTTGGGTCAGCAGTTCAGGATAGAGCCAGGTGTAGGCTGGATGCACCGTCAGATGGGCCACATGGGGCTGGCTACCATCGCGACAGAGTTGCAGTTCAAAATAGCCGATCGCGGCCTTACGCTGCGGTTCAAACACGTAGGCTCTGGCCACCTCAGCCTTCCGGAGCCAACGCGCTAGCCCGCCCCCAACCGCCAATAGAAAGCCTGTTTTGAAGTCGGCAATATGGCGATCGTACACCTGCCGTACGAAGGAGGGCATCGACTGGGTATCTAACTGGTACAGCAGGCAGGCATCGGCATTGCTGACGGGTAGCAGGTTGGGTAAATCCGGCTCCCGTTCTGCCAGAATTTGCAGAATTTCAGGTGCGATCGACCAGTAGGTCATGTGAGCCAGGGTTTGGAAGCCATTTTGACGATAGAGGGCCAGGGTGGACTTGTCATTCACATTCACTTCCAACAACCAGGTGCGGGCTTCCCAGATCGATTGGAAGCAATGCCGCAACAATTGCGATCCCACCTCGCTGGGCAGAATCTGATCTTCGCGCAGGGTTGAATCGACTAGAACCCGATCGACCCGCCAAGTGCTGCGAGTTCGGTTAAACGGTGACACCTGAATCATGCCGCGCAACCGATTCTCCTGCTCGGCTACATAGGCTGAAAAGAAGTTACGGAGCGGGTTGGGGAACCAACTGACACATTTTAAGACCCCATACCAGCCTCGAATTTGTTGCAGTTGATGACCGAGATCCATCAGATTGCTACTTTCGTCGGTGCCTGACTCTTCACTAGCCAGACGAACCACATCGTCTAGATCCCGCAGATGGATCGGGCGAATATTCACAGCAGTGGGGGGAAGAGTAGAAGTCATAACGACAAAGGGTTAAATAGATCCATCGATTCAGCCTCAGTCAGACAAACCCTGCTTCGGACAGCCAATGGGAAGAGAGTTCACGATTATTCCTGGCAAGTTTTTGGCAAGTTTTTGGCAAGTTCCTGCCAAACAGTCTAACCAATCGTTCATCTAGTCTAGCCAGCAATCAGCTCAAATAGCCGCGATGGATGCAGAACCGTAGCAACCTCTCCACTGACTAGCCCTAAGATTCCTAGCCAACCATGGGACGGATCAATACCAGGGGAGTCTGTTCATCGGCATTGCCTGCCGGGTTAGAAATTAACGCCTGTTCCAGAAGCGAGAGAGACACACCAGCACTTGCTGCCAATATCTTAACTGCTTTTAAGTCATTCACGTCTACGATCGCTGCCCCGAGTCCTGTTTCTTGATAGATTCGATCCACAACCTGCTGCGGGTTTTCCGGCCCTAACACAATAAATTGATCGTAGGGCGGCAATGTGCCCGTAACATCATCGATCAATCTTGCTTGTTCCCCGGCTAACTGATAAAACAAACCTGGCTTACCGAGGAACTTCTTCGCGACAGCACCCAGCATAAACGCACTGACCACCCGTCCAGCACCGACAATATCTACCAAACTCTGCATCCCACAGGCTGTAGCCAAGCTGGAAGTCGGCATGAAGAAGTAGCAGATCCGACGCGCCACCCAACCCGGACGAATCTCGCTGGGATGACGAAACCGGCCCTGCATCAAGGCCACTGGAGTTTCACCGATCGTAATCACATCCCCCGGTTGGGCATGGGGCGAGACATAGCGCTGGACAATCTCAACCGGATCATCAATTTGACTCAGCAAATGGGTATGAATCGGCAGAATTTTAGATTGGGGAGTCGATCGCCAATTTTTGGAAGCCGTCACTGTTGGAAACTTCAGCGGCAACACGATATGGCGGGTTTGCGCTAACCGTCCGCCTGGCCCATAGGTGACATAGTTGACCCGCAGCCAAACCGATTGCAGTTGGCTTAGATCCGATCCCTGGAGGTCTAACACAACTGCCACATGGGAGGGTTTACGTTTGACAATGTAGGCAAACCAGTAGCCATCTGGACGAGACGGCGCATCCTCATGTTGCGGAATGACTTGAATGTGCTGCTGAATCCCTGCCAGACTGCCCTTAGACAGCAAGGTAGTTTCCACCGACAACTCTGGCACCATGATCTCTAACCGTTGCGTCCGGTTGATCAGAGCGAGCTGACCCCTGAGGCGATAGTGGGCTGGATCGGCGGTTTGGATCTCCCAGGTGCCAGCCGTAACCTCTAATTTGTTGCCCGGACGGCGACGATACTGCCATTCCACAGCTAGCCAAATCAGCCCAATGGTTAGCCCAATTAACAATACAGTGATTCCTAAGGCAGTGCCCATGTTCCTGTGCCAAACTTCAATTATGGTTTCGATTGGATGAGGTTGACTGGCAGAGTATTCCCCCAGGTATTCTCCCAGGAGATCGCTCAGGCAGGTTGCCGCCATGCCATATCCCAAAGCCAGTTTATAGAACGAAGGGAACAGTCGATGCAAGCAATTTGTTGAAATCAGTGACTTGCGCCATCTGCCAGGTTAAATTTAGCCAACGAGAATGATAACGATCCGTAATATATCTCTGACTGTCACTCTAAACTGCTGAACAGTTTCCGGGCGACAAAACCCAGCAGCCGTTAAATGACCATACTCCCTCTACCCCCTTGTTTTCATGTCTGACCTCGATCGTCATGGTTCTCTACCCCCTCCCACCGAGCCATCGTGTCCGGGATCGGGATCCCTGGCTTGCCCTGGCAGAGTGTTGATCGTCGATGATGTACCCGCTAATTTAATGTTGCTCTCTCGCTTGCTCACCCACAAAGGCTATCAGGTGGAGGCGGTTCCCAATGGCCTTGCGGCTCTGAAGTCAGCACAGGCTTTGCCTCCTGATATTATCCTGTTGGATGTCTGTATGCCCGATATGGATGGCTATGAGGTTTGTCGATCCTTTAAGTCCGATCCGGTTACGCAGGAAATTCCAGTGATTTTCCTCAGCGCTCTGGATGAAGTTGTGGACAAATTGAAGGCATTTGCAGCCGGAGGGGTTGACTATATCACGAAGCCGTTTCAGTTGGCAGAGGTGTTGGCGCGGATTGAAGCCCATCTGACGATTCGGCGCTTGCGGCAAGAACTACAAATCCAGAACGCCCGCCTCCAGCATGAAATTGCCGAACGGGAACGGGTAGAAGGAAAATATCGCAGCATTTTTGAAAACTGCCTGGAAGGAATTTTTCAACTGAGTAGTGACGGACATTACCTGAGTGCAAATCCAGCCTTAGCGAGAATTTACGGCTACGACTCGGTGGATGAGCTGACCAGTCAGGTAGATGCACGGCATAATCTCTATGTGCGGGCAGGCAGACGCGAAGAACTGGATGTCTTTCTGCGGTTGTATGGCGAAGTGACTGGCTTCGAGTCGCAAATTTATCGCAAAGATGGCAGCAAGATCTGGATTTCAGAGACGATGCGAGCCGTCAAAGATGGAACCGGGCAACTGCTCTACTATGAGGGGATTGTACAGGACATCACTGAGCAGCGCGAAACGGAAGCCGAGCTGCTGTATCATCGTCGCGAGTCAGAACGGTTATTGCTGAGTATTTTGCCCCAATCGATCGCCCAGCACCTGAAGCGCAAGCCGGAAACGATCGCCGACAGTTTCTCTAATGTGACGGTTTTGTTTGCCGATCTGGTTAGTTTTACCGCTTTTTCAACACGAGTGTCAGCGGTGGAACTGGTACGACTCTTGAACCAGATTTTCTCAGCCTTTGATCAACTAGCCGAAAAATTTGGTCTGGAAAAAATTAAAACGATCGGCGATGAATATATGGCTGCTAGCGGTTTACCATTGCCTCGCCCCGATCATATTGAAGCTGCCGCAGAAATGGCCTTGGCCATGCAGCAGGTGGTTCAACAGTTTAAGTACAATTCCGGCGATCCCATTCAATTGCGGATTGGGATTCATACCGGGCCAGTAGTCGCTGGGGTGATCGGCAAAAAAAAATTCGCCTATGATCTGTGGGGTGAAACGGTGAATCTAGCCAGCCGTCTGCAAACTCAAGGATTACCCGGTGAAATTCAGGTTTCTTCCAGCATTTACGATCACCTGCGCCCCAACTACTGGCTGGAGTCCCGGGGTAGTTTGCTCGTGCGTGGCTATGGTGAGCTTTCCACCTATTGGCTGCGGGGGCGAAAACGATAAATTCGCAGCAGTGACCTCCCTCTAGCCCAACTACGATGAGATTGAAGGCGGCTTCAAAACAAGCCTCAGCTTTTTCAGGGCAAATTTACAAATCTTGGCGTATTGAGTAATATTTTGTAACAATATTAAAAATTCTAGATTTGTTAACCATTCAACTCCAGAGAGGGTTGGGAGTCGCCATGAAGCAATTGACTAGGGTTGAACGTTACTGTTTGGTAGGACATTTGGTCTCTATGGCCTTTGGATTAGCGGGCTTGCTGTGGGTCATGCCACACCCCGAAGTGCTGTCGCTCATTCCGTCCGGGCAGACGTTGTTCCGTTGGAGCATGGCCGGCGGTGGCGTGGTTTATATCCTACTAGGAGCCATTGCCGTGGCCCTGTATGCCCATCGAACACTCGGTTTAGGGCGTTGGCTGGCTTTTATGATACCTGCGATCGGGATCTCCCTCAGCAGTGAACTTCTGGGTACCAGCACTGGGTTTCCGTTCGGTAACTACAGCTACTTGAGTGGCTTAGGTTACAAAATCGCTGGATTGGTTCCGTTCACCATCCCTCTGTCCTGGTTTTATCTGGGTCTAACTTCCTATTTGCTGGCTAAATCTGGATTATCAGCCTGGGCAATGCGAAAGCAGCAACCTCTCGGTTGGCTAGGGCAGATCGGCGCGATCGGTCTGGGAGCCTTGTTGCTGACCTCTTGGGATTTTGTCCTCGATCCAGCCATGAGCCAAACCGCGCTTCCTTTCTGGTATTGGCATCAGCCAGGTGCCTTCTTCGGCATGCCTTACCAAAACTTTGCAGGTTGGATGGGTACAGGAGCCGTCTTTATGACTGTGGCTGCTCTACTCTGGCGATCCACCCCACTTGTATTGAGTGCTAGCCAGCTCAATTTTCCCCTGGCAATTTATTTAGGTAATTTTGCTTTTGCTGCCGTAATGAGCATCGGAGCTGGGTTTTGGATTCCTTTGCTGTTGGGTATCTTGCTGGGAGTGGTTCCAGCCATTACCTGTTGGAAGTTGGCTCAACTGGAGCAGCCCACACCGACAGCGCTCACGGTCAGTGAGGTAACTGTCTCCCCCCTAGACGAGCCGATCGAGCAAATTGCCGCCTAAGCCATAACCGTTGACTCCAATCCCTTTACTCCAATCCCTGCCGACCCTATTTGGGCTGAGCCTGCTGGGACTAGCCAGAAAATTAAATTTCGCAAGTTGCTTAATTTTCCTTCCTCAGTCATCCCCGATCGATTGGAAAATTCTCGATATGCCACGGGATCATTCGATACCGGGATGATAGATGATGAGAGGACGGCAGGGAATGATCTGCTTTCAATCCCCTCCTGTTTTGTGTTTTAGCTTCAGTCGTGACGATCGTGCCAGATTTATCCCATATTGCAGTGAGTTTAAGCGGCATCAGTTTGGTGCTGCTTTTGTTTCAAGTTCCAGCCGTGGCGCTGCTCCTATCACGCCTACTTCAGGCCCCTCGGCGCTATCCGGCGCTGCGTTCTCAGTTCGCCAATCCAGAAGACTTGGCGCAGGTCAGCGTCGTAGTGCCCACTTTGAACGAGGCAACCCGCATTCAGCCATGCCTTACCGGGTTATCACGTCAAGGCTATGAAGTTCGAGAAGTGATTGTGGTCGATAGCCGATCCACAGATGGCACCGTCGATCTTGTCAAAGCAGTTCAATCCAGAGATCCACGCTTTCGAGTGATCACCGATGATCCATTACCACCCGGTTGGGTTGGTCGTCCTTGGGCTTTGCATACCGGCTTTCTCAATAGCTCAGAGCAGAGCGAATGGATCTTAGGAATCGATGCTGATACCTCGCCCCAGCCCGGTTTAGTCGCTAGTTTGATCCACACTGCGAATCAAGCAGGCTACGATCTGATCTCCCTTTCACCTCGGTTTATTCTCAAAACATTGGATGAATTCTGGCTTCAGCCCGCCCTGCTCATGACGCTGGTTTACCGATTTGGTGCCGCCGGCGATCAAACGGTGGCCGCCGATCGCGTGATGGCAAATGGTCAATGCTTTCTGTGTCGGCGTTCCCTTCTGATCGATCTGGAAGGCTACAGTAGTGCTCGGAGTTCTTTTTGTGATGATGTCACCCTGGCTCGCAATGCTGCCCAACGGGGTGCCAAAGTTGGTTTTCTAGATGGTGCTGAAGTGCTCAGGGTACGGATGTATGAAGGAGCCCTGGAAACTTGGCGCGAGTGGGGGCGTTCTCTGGATCTCAAAGATGCTGCTTCGATCGGGCAAAAGTGGGGTGATGTCTGCTTTCTATTGGCAGTACAAGGATTACCGTGGCTGTTGGTGTTGCTTAGTGGTTGGGCGATCGGGCTAGGCTATGACACCTGGACTATTCGGATGCTTCTAGGGCTGAATGCCGGATTGCTGCTGATGCGGTTTGCCTTGCTCCTGGCGATCAAACCATCCTATGATTTCAGTCAAGCCAAAGCAAGTTGGACATTTTGGCTGTCTCCCCTCGCTGATCCATTGGCAGTCTATCGAATCTTCCTATCCTCGTCGCGTACTCCCACTCAGTGGCGGGGTCGGCAATATCCTCTCTCACACTAGGATCGGTTTCGAGTTTATGGTTCTCTCTCTCGGGATGGCGCAGCCCTGATGGCGCAAGATCTCTCCAGTCTCTACCTCGGTTTGATCGGCAGCTCGATCGCTGGACTCGCGACCGGCTTGGGTGCGTTACCAGTGCTGTTTATTCGGCGGATTACACCGAATGTGCAAGGAGTTATGCTGGGGTTTGGTGCTGGTGTGATGTTGGCAGCTACCAGTTTTTCCCTGATCATTCCTGGACTGGAATCAGCAGCGATTCTGAATCCCAGCCCGCTCTATGGTGGAGTTTCCGTTACCTTTGGGATTTTCTTGGGATCCGTTTTTCTCTGGAGTAGCCACAATTTTTTCCCCCACGAACACTTTTTCAAGGGGCGGGAAGGAGCCGATATCAGTAATCTCAAGCGGGTTTGGCTGTTTATTTTGGCAATTACCATCCACAACTTTCCCGAAGGTTTGGCTGTCGGTGTTGGGTTGGGTGGTGAGGATATCTCAAACGGCATTGCCCTAGCGATCGGGATTGCCTTGCAGAATATTCCGGAAGGTCTGGTAGTCGCGCTGTCTTTGGTGGCTGAAAACTACACGAAGCGGCAGGCGATCCTGATTGGGTTTCTCACCGGGCTAGCTGAACCGATCGGTGGGCTAATCGGGGCAGCTACCGTGTCAGTTTCAGGTACTATCTTGCCCATTGCCATGGGATTTGCGGCCGGAGCCATGTTGTTTGTGATCAGCGATGAAATTATCCCCGAATCGAATCGGCTAGGCTACGAAAAGGCCGGTACGATCGGTTTATTGGTTGGGTTTGTGCTGATGATGTTTTTAGATGTGGTGATTGGCTAGCCGCTTTCCACATAATATTTCAACTCATGTGCCATCCGCCGTAACCCCTGCTGTTCATCTTTGCGGAGAAACGATAAAAAGAAGGGGGATAGGATGCCTGAGAGTTCTTCTCGATGCAAGTATTTGGTGCGATTTCGATCGACCTGTTGTAATTCAAACCAATGCTCGCTGCGAAAACCAGGAGCCGAGTAAACCCATCGTAGACAAACCGGCGGCTGCAATTGTAAAATCCTCGGTTCAAACTCTGTCTCAGTTTCTTCCCGCAGTCGTTTGAGTGAAAGATAGACGACTTTACCTTGCACAAATGGGATCGCTGGGTTGCGATCGTATAAAAACGTATTCCATTTGAGCCAGTTTTCTTTACAAATCAAGCTCTGCCAAACAACCGTAGGCGCGGCATTAATTTCGATCTCAGTATAGAGACTTGGCATAATCGATCGCCTAACCCAATTCCTTTACCTACCTTACATTGGGTTTGAGCGATTCGATGCAGTGAGAATCATGCAGTTGTATCGTTCAATCTAAGCTATGGTTTGAGAACCTGTTTTTCACAACCAACACTGTAGGCAACAAGCTGCATGGAGAAACGCATTCTAGGGATCGATCCAGGATTGGCCACCTTGGGCTTTGGAGCAATCATCTGCAATGCCACTCTCGCCCCTACAGAAGCGGTTTCAATCGTTGATTTTGGTATCATTCAGACCACAGCCAATCAGGAAATTGGCGATCGGCTTTGTGTCATTTATGATGATTTGCACAGTCTGATCAACTACATCCAGCCCGATCTCGTTTCGATCGAAAAGTTGTTTTTTTACCGTATGGGTAACACGATTCCCGTCGCTCAGGCTCGTGGTGTCATTATGCTGGTGCTGGCTCAAGCCAAGGTACCATTTATCGAATTTACACCAGCGCAAGTGAAACAAGCCCTCACAGGGTATGGCAATGCAGACAAGCACGCTGTGCAAGAAGCAGTGGCCCGAGAACTGAAGCTCGATCGCATTCCTCGCCCTGATGATGCGGCTGATGCCTTAGCGCTGGGCTTAACGGCTTGGTTTCAAAGTTAAACTCAAACTCAGGTTAAGGTGAATGTGTTGGAGGCAGCAAGGGAATCAAAATCGGGTGCTGTAGGCTGAGAAAAAATGCAGCGCGGTAGGTCTTTGCCATGAACGGTTCCTCCATTTCTCTCAAGCAGATTGAGAAAGCGATCGAAAAAAGCGCCAAAACAGTTATTGCTGCCAATGGCATCTACACTTCAACGCGCAGTGGTAGCAAAGAGTTAAATCACCTCATCAAGCGGGTATCTAGCCAATTGAAGAGTCTGACAGCCGCCCACGAATTTGGAGAAGCGTTGGGACGAAAAATTGTTACTCTATCTCAGGAGACAAAACGGCAAAACCTCGATCAGGCTGTGATTCGGCAACTGATACGCCTGAAACAATTACCCAACCCGTCTGAGTACACCACAATCGATCCACCAGTGCTGCCAACCACACCAGTCACCAAGGTCGTTCAATCACCTTCTGTGCCGCTCGCTCAATTGACAGCAACCGATCCCACCCCATCAGCCACTGAAGAGCCTGAAATCCAAGATCTGCCAGAAAACACACCTGTTGAAACAACCTTGCCCTTAGATTCTCTGACCGAAGCAGATGAAGCGATCGATCGCCGTGACGAAGTTACTAATGAATTAGTAGATGATCGAGAACTGGAAGCAGCAGAAGGACTAGAAGATAACAATTCAGTAAATAGCCTGAATAGTGCTCTTGATGCATCCGAGCTGGACAAAGATTTACCGGATAGCGAGCTAAATGATCAACTAGACGAGCTAGACGAAGAGAATCGGGATGAAGATAATGATCTAGATGATGGATTAGATGACGAATTCGATGATGATTTAGATGAAGAGTCAGGCGAAGATGATGAGCTAGACGATGAATCAGACGATGAATCAGATGATGAATTCGATGATGAGCTAGATGGTGAATCAGACGGAGATGACGATCTGGATGACGAATTCGATGATGATTTAGATGACGATCGCCAGTCCGGCGACGAACTTGAGGATGAAGACGAACCAGTCGCTCAGCGAGAAGACAATGCGCTGGATATCCCTGAATCAGCAGATCCATCTACTAGCCCAGCCAATACTGAAGATCCAGCCAATACTGCTCGCTCAACCTATCCTGAGACGATCGATCTGGAAGAAGATGAAGATATTGAGGAATCAGAAGGTTTAGTCGATGACCGATCCTCTGATTCGATCGATGTCGTGATGATTGAACCGATCGCTGATCCAGAAGCCGATCTAGAAGCCACAACAGGCATCGGAGCACAGCAGGAAGAAGAACCCTTAATGCCGCTTCCTTAAATTCCACTCGATCGATCAACCTTATTCGATCGGGTCAGGCCATCCTAGCATTGAGCCAAAAGCGACCATCAAGCCAAAAGCGACGAGCAAAAACCTTAATGCCATCTACGCCTTTGGGTTAATTCTTTTGATTACCCCTTTCAAAAAGGCAAGGTGGCATTTAATGTCATTGCATGGCTAATTTTTGTAGCAACAATTTTGTAGCGACAATGTTTAAAATTTAGCGTTCAAGATTCAGCATTTAAAACAGGAGTTTGGTGTATGGTTGCTGGAAAATATTCCAAAATTTTTGCCCCATTTTTGCTCAGTCTATTGCTCCTGACTACGGCTTGTGGCTCCCAACCTCCTTCTCGCTATGAGCAGGTTCAACAAGAAACTAGCCAACGCAATGCTCCAGGAGCCGTTGCTCAAGAGGCAACTCAAGGCAGCCAATTTAACAAATTCTTTCCCCGATCGGTGAGTGGATATGAAATCGTCCCCGCTCAGGAGAAGAAAGGCTTTGCTGAATATAAGGTGAATCAGGGTGGCAAAAATGTCGCAGTTCTTTCGATCAACGATACAACCGGCACTGATGCCGCCGCCAAGTTTCAGAATAGCTCAACCCAGGTTGCGGGCTATCCAGCCGTGCAGCAAGGGCAAAACATTACGGCGATCCTGGTTAACAATCGCTATCAAGTGAAAGTGCAATCTCGCGATCCCGCTTTCACTGCTGCCGATCGATCGGCTTGGTTGAGCAAATTTGATCTGAAAGGACTGGCCAGCCTGTAATTTTGACAAAAGCCCTCCGATCCGGTTGATCTGGGAGGGCTTCAGCAAAATTAAAACCTTTGATTCTTCTTATTCTTCAACTGTGGCACTGGAAGAAGCGGTCGGTTTGGTTGGCTCAGTCGGCTTGACGGGCTCAACCGCAGTAACTTCCACTGATGGCGCAGCAGGTGGGGCAGCAGGGGTAGGCTTTACACGGGTAGCCACCGGCACTGAGGGAGGAGCAGGTTCTTCAACCGGCAAATCGAGCTGTTGTTTCGCCTTAGCCAGGAGGGCGGTGGCATTGGTTCGGCTGGAGGCAGCAAAACTTTCCCACATCTGACCCAAGGTTTGTCCAGATTCCATGCTCGTTTTCGGCTCGGTCAAATCATTCACCCAGGTGCGGGTGGCCTTGCCCGTTGCGATCGACTTTTGCCAAAACCACTCGCCTGCTACTAACACTAGGCAGAGCAAGAGCCACAGGAGCTGCAACGTTTCAGAAAGGATCGTTTTAGTTACTTGAAAAGCTTGCTGATAAGCAGTTGCTGTGCTAGGAGCAGTCAGCAATTGCCAGAGCTTATTGGCTTGAGCAGAAACAGGACTTGTCATATCTGCAATTCTCACTTCACAACAACTTATATCGCAAAAGGGGAAACAATAAAGATGAGAGCATGACTAATTTGATACCGGGCTGATTCGATCGCACCATACCGCCTCAGGAATCGCAACCAACCCACGACCGATTTTCTAGATTTTTGATTGTTTGCACCACCACTCCCTCGGTAGAGATGGACAGGTTATCTTGGTTCGATACACTGATGGTGATCTTCTACAGGAGTCAAGACCCATGGATGCCGCTACACTCTGGCAACGTTACCAAGATTGGCTGTACTACCATGAAGGGCTAGGACTATATCTTGACATTAGCCGCATGCGGTTTAGTGACGATCTGGTCATGATGCTTCAACCTAAGTTTGATCAGGCTTTTCAGGCGCTTGAAGCCCTGGAAGGTGGCGCGATCGCCAATCCCGATGAAAACCGGATGGTGGGGCATTACTGGCTACGGGATCCAGAGCGAGCACCCAGTCCGGAATTACAAGAAGATATTGTTACTACTCTTAATAAAATCCAGCGGTTCGCTCAAAAAGTTCACAAGGGTGAAATCCATCCCCCAGATGCAGCTCAATTTACAGATGTGCTGTCGATCGGAATTGGTGGATCGGCTTTGGGGCCCCAATTTGTGGCAGAAGCGTTGGGATCCGTAGAGGCACCATTACAGATTCACTTTATTGACAACACCGATCCGGCTGGGATCGATCGCGTACTTGCCAAACTGAAGGATCGGCTAGCCTCCACTTTAGTGATCGTGATGACCAAATCTGGTGGCACGCCTGAAACTCGCAATGGCATGTTGGAAGTGAAGGCAACCTATGAGCAAATGGGCTTAAGTTTTGCCAAGCAAGCAGTGGCCGTGACTGGAGTGGGCAGTAATTTTGAAAAGCTTGCCAAAACCGAAGGCTGGTTGGATATTTTCCCCATGCATGATTGGGTGGGTGGGCGTACTTCAGAAATGTCGGCAGTCGGACTCTTGCCCGCCGCCCTCCAAGGAATCGACATTGGAGCCATGCTGGCTGGAGCCAAAGAGATGGATGCGGTCACCCGGATTCCCCAGATTAAAGGTAATCCGGCAGCAATGATGGCTCTGAGCTGGTATTACGCAGGTAACGGCAAAGGGGAAAAAGACCTGGTGATGTTGCCCTATAAAGACAGTTTGCTGCTGTTTTCGCGCTATTTGCAGCAGTTGATCATGGAATCTTTGGGCAAAGAAATGGATCTAGATGGCAACGTGGTTCATCAGGGGATCGCGGTCTACGGCAATAAGGGCACTACCGATCAACATGCTTATGTGCAACAACTGCGAGAAGGAGTTGCCAATTTCTTTGTGACCTTCATTGAGGTGCTGGAAGATCGGACTGGTCAATCGATCGAGGTAGAACCTGGTGTCACTTCTGGTGATTATCTGTCGGGCTTACTGCAAGGCACGCGGCAGGCACTCTATGAAAATCAGCGCGATTCGATCACAGTGACAGTGCCGAGGGTCGATGCTCGGATTGTCGGTGCCTTGATCGCTCTGTATGAACGCACTGTTTCTCTGTATGCTTCGTTGATTAACATCAATGCCTATCACCAGCCCGGTGTGGAAGCAGGGAAAAAAGCCGCCGCCGCTATCCTGGATCTGCAAAAACGGACAATGCAAGTGCTGCAAGAAGCCAATGCGCCTATTTCGCTCATCGATCTAGCTTCTAAAGCAGGCGCGATCGAGCAAATCGAAGCAATTTACAAGATCGTGCGGCATCTCAGCGCCAATCAGTCCACTGTTCAGCTCTCTGGGGATCTGAGCCAACCTGCTAGCCTGATGATTCGTCTCCACTAATGCGAAGCCGGACGATCGTTCCTCACCCAAGTTCGTTCATCACGTCGCCCAGTGACCCCATCGATTCAGAAAATTAGATTCAGGCGGGAGTTGTCGCTCGGTCAGGGCAGACTTTGTGCTCACTGCTTTGACGGTTCGATGGCTAGCCGCCTGAATTTTGCTGCTACAAGGGGGGTAGAACTATTCCACCTCCCTCCCTGCGGATTCCAGCTTCTGTGCAGTCAGAATATGCTGGCAGTCAGAAATAGGCTGGCAATCAGAAATATGCTATGCCCCAAACCATTTCAGGCAGCAATGTTCATTCATGCTTGTTTCTCAAGATTGATCGATCGCATTGATTTCGATCGCATTGATTTCGATCGCATTGATTTCGATCGCATTGATTTCGATCGCATTTATAGAGCATAGAGACCAGAGCTATACTGCTGCTCCAACGGGTAGTGGCTCATAAAGATATTCAAACCAGTTGCCGTCTGGATCACGCCCATAAAACGAAGCCGTACCATCTCGATGTTGATGAATTTCGGTCAAATGCACACCCTCGCCTTTCAGCTTCTCATAGGCTGCATCAACGTCCGCCCGATCGTGAAAGATAAAGCCAAAGTGGGGCCCAGACTGAGCATATTGGGGACTGAGAAGCGCTAGCCCATCCTGACCAGCCTTCAAATATGCCCAGTCCGGATCTTTCCAAACTAGCTCCATTCCCAGGTTTTGATAAAACTGAGTGGCACGATCGAGATCTTCGACACAAATGGCCACATGACCAATGCGGTTAAGTTTCATAGGTTGAGGGCCTCAGCGTTACACTTATATGCTTGTTACCTGTTGCAATTTGCCTGTTGCAGTTAAACTAGCTGCTCATCATGATCTCCATTTTAAATCGGTTCCCCGGTTTGCTGGTTGAAATGAACTCCATGACCAGCGCTGGAGATTACGGTAAGCTGAAGAGTGTTCATCGCAAACTATGCAGGACAGTCGTAATGAAATTCCGATCGATGGTGCTGGTTCTCCTCACCTTTGGGTTTTGGTTAGCCACTTGGCTGGTGACACCGGGCGCACTCGCATTAATCCAGATTAAACTCAGCGAGTTGTCCTATCACGAATGCCCTGCCGATCTGGCTGAAGGAGCCATCACTTCTGGCGGAACTGCTATGGCTGCTAATTGTTTCATCATTACAGGCAAAGCAGAAAACCCCAGCGGCAAACCGATTGTGAATGCCGACATTTTTGGGCGGATCTATGATGCCAATGACAACCCTCTGTTGCAAAATCGGACGCGCTTGGGCTCGATCGATGAAGTGCCACCGGGCATCAGCGAGTTTGAATTTCGCATTTCCGTACCCGTCAACCAACCGACCCCTTTAAAGTTAGAACAGTTTAAGGCAGCAGGGTTTACAGGTAAGGTTCGACGGTAGGTGGTGATCAATGACGATAAGTCTTATTTCGATCAATTCACTCAATCTTGCTCCGGTCAATATTACCTCAGCATTAATTCGTAAACGGCAGCTTCTAGCTCAGCGCAACTGATCCTGACCGTACCTTACCTCCAGAGCTAACCGCTTAAGAGCTGGATCGCACCCAGGAAGTAGGAGCAGCATGGGAAACCGACGAGGTTGATGGTTGCCCTGAGCGTAAAATCACTTCCAGCAGTCCTGGAAATAACCGATCGAGATCGGTGCGTCGGAGAGAATTAAAGTGTTGTGTGCCCTCCTTGCGACAGTAGAGTACACCCGACTCGCGCAATACCCGTAAGTGATGAGACATGGTCGATCGAGGCACATCGCAATCCAAGGCAGCACAAGGTAATTCCCCCTGTTCTGCTAATCGTTGCACAATCTCCAGCCGTACCGGATCACCCAGCGCGTACAGGATACCTGCCAACGAAATATCTTTAAGATCGGGATGATAGAACAGTCTCATAGCTGCACTTCAATTGATATTTTGAGTTGATATTCTGAGCTGATATTTTGAATTTCTATTACACAAAGCGGATGCAATAAAAAAATGGAGTCACCCAATTAGACAATTTGGACACATCCGACCCATCCCATCATCCAGAATCCCGACACCAACAATTTGGTCTTTCTGCTCGCCGGAAAACCTCACTCTCTCACCCAAACCGATCCTGCCTAGACCCTGTCCACCCTGGGCTTCATCAGCAGTTTGTTACCCAGCGCATTACAGCGCATCCAGATTGATTAATCTCCTGGACTCAGCCCCCAGACTGCCCAGAATTAAGGCTCCAGATTCAGAAGATGAGGCAGCCACTCTGCCTTAGTTGCATTATTGCATAAGCTAGACTATATTTTAATCATTCGAATTTTTCGAAATATAAAACTATAACGAGGAGGCAGTGATGTCATCCGTAGCCGCTGTAACTGATACAACATTTGAGCAAGAAGTGCTCCAGAGTGAAGTTCCCGTTCTAGTCGATTTCTGGGCACCCTGGTGCGGCCCTTGTCGGATGGTTGCGCCTGTGGTTGAAGAAGTTGCTACCCAGATGGGTGAGCAGATCAAAGTTGTGAAGTTGGACACCGATCAGAATCCTGGAGTTGCTAGCCAGTATGGCATCCGCAGTATCCCCACTTTAATGATTTTCAAAGGTGGACAAAAGGTTGACATGGTCGTGGGAGCGGTTCCCAAATCAACGATCGTCTCCACTTTGGAAAAGTACATCTAACTATTTCCTTGGGTTGAGTCCCAAACCTCAGCCGGACAGTTGCAATCTACTGCTGTAATCTACTGCAATTTGTTTTATTGCAAGTTTTATTACAAGTTTTATTGCAATGGGTTGTCGCAATGGTTTGCTGCACCGGATTGCTGTAACGAGTTGCTGCACCGGGTCGCTGCCAGCATTTAAGTTGCGAGCTTAATGGTATGCCCCTATTCCAGTTGCCATTAGGTCTCGCAGCTTCATTTTTTCAGGAGTTGCTTGAGATGACATCCACTTCACCCTCTTCTACATCACAGCCTTCTACATCACCATCCAGTTTACAAACCCCTGCCCTGGATGTTCCAACAGCGATTCTAGAACGGCGGGCGATCAAAACCTTCCAGGCTGACCCGATCGCACCTGATCTGCTCCACCGCTTAGTAGAGCTGACCATTGCCGCACCCAGTAGTTTCAATTTGCAACAATGGCGGATTGTCCTGGTTCAGGAAGAAGCCCAAAAGAAAGCTCTCTCTGAGGCGGCTTGGGGACAACCGCAAATCGTGCAGGCACCAGTCACTTTTGTGTTCGTCGCCGATGCAGATGGCTGGCAAGATCGAGCTGCCATCAACCAAATTGCTTTAGAAACTGGAGCCTGGAGTCAACAAACCGTTGATTACTTTAACACTGCCATCCCCCAATTTCAGACTGCATTAGGGGACAAAAATCGAGAATACGCGATCAAAGATGCCATGATCGCTGCTACTCACCTGATGTTGGCAGCTCAAAGCTTAGGGCTGGCTACCTGTCCGATGAATGGTTGGGTCGAGGAGCAAGTTAAATCAGTCGTTGGAATCGCCGATCAACCTAATCTTGTGATCGCCTTGCTAGTGCCAGTTGGCTATGCTGCCGAGCCCCGCAAAAATCCAGGTCGCTTGCCCCTGTCTGCCACGGTGTTTGTCGATCGGTTTGGCCAATCTTACTCAGACTAGAAAAAGCCGCTAGAAACCACAATTAGCAACCCCATCTCTAACTGCATCGTTACATCCTGCATTGCATCCTGCATCCCGTCCTAAATCCAGGGCTATGGCTATATAGGTGTTCTACCCGGTTGTTACCTGGCTGCTGCACAGCCCAACCTATAGCCCAATCTGCCGCAACATCGCCAAATGTCGATCGATTGGGGCGATCGTGTTGGCGACAATCATGCCACTGGCTGCGACGGCCGGTAAGCCAATACCGGGAAAAGTGGAATCGCCACAGCAAAATAGACCTGCCAGAGGTGTTTTGCCGGTAGGAAATAGGCTAGTGGCGGCGGAAAGGGCCGGCCCATAGGAACCTCGGTGGCGACGGAGAAACCGCTCGTGGGTTAGGGGCGTGCCAATGAGGGTGAGTTGGCAACGTTGGCGGATGTCGGGGATGATCCGTTCTAATGCCTGCCACATTACCTGCGATCGGAGCTGTTTTTGTTGAAGATAAGCTGCACTACGCCGATCGAATCCTTCCCAAAGTGCATAGGGCTCGTTACCTGGTGTATACACATGAATCACATGCCGTCCAGGGGGGGCAAGAGACGGATCCAAGACAGAGGGAATTGAAATCAGCACCACATTTTGGGGAGCCGTAATACCGCTTGCCCAATCATTCACCACAATGTAGTGACAAGCCAAATTGGGAGGCAGCCCAGTTGCCTCAATCCCCAGATGCAAATGCATAAAACTGTCGCATGGGGGCGTGTTTTGCCGCTGGTACCGAAATGCAGCAGGCACGGCAGCAGGGGAGAGCAACCGCAATGTATCCCAGATCGAAGCATTGGAAACTACGGCTTTGCGGGCTGTGATTGTTCGTCCATCTCGTAGCTGTACCCCGATCGCCCGCTGCCCTTCTACTAAAATCTGCTCGACATGCGCGTTGAGCCAGAGTTGCCCCCCTTGCTGTTGCAACCCTTGCACCAAAGCTGCTACCAACCCCGCACTGCCACCAACCGGGTAATCTAACTTAACATGGGGACGATACCAATCCGCAAACATAAATGCTACTTCGGCCGCACTGGTATCGGTGGCTGGTAAACCCGAAAGTAAGAAGCAGAGAAGATTAAGCCAATTTTGAATGAATGGATCAGTAATGTTGTCAGCAATGATCGGCTGAAAAGCGCCGCTTAATCGCCGCATCTGGCCGCCATGCCGCAGGAGGTTTGGAGCAAACCGACCCACCGTCCGTATGGCTCCCCAGTCCCAACGGAGGGCAGCCGGCGGTAAAGCAATCGCTGCATCTTTGAGCGGTGCCATCACCTGTTGCAAGGTGCGCCATTCTTGCACTGCCCGATCGCCCCGCAACCCGGACAACACTTGACAAAATTGATCCCCACCCACCGAGGTCTCAAACGATCCTTCTGGTAAGCAACAGCCCCAAGTTTCATACTGAAGACAAGGCAACTCAACCTCGATCGCGTCCAGTACTTGCTTCAGGGGATTGGCAGAAGGAGAGATGGATAAACCGGAATAGAGGGAAGGCCCAGAGTCGAACTGGAATCCCTGTTGGGCGAAACCATGGGCCGCACCACCGGCAATGGTGTGACTCTCGCAAACAATCACCTCAAAGCCATATTTTGCCAACAGAGAGCCGCAGCATAAGCCGCCAATGCCACTGCCAACTATAATTACGTCTGATTTCATGAACCCTTATATCGACCCTTACATCGACCCTTACATCAACCCTTGCGTCAACTCAACTTCGGTTGAAGAAGATTAGAGTAGCCAGGACAACTACAAGCTGAGACTACCAAAATTGATACTAAAGGCCACATTTAGATTCTCTAATGAGTCGATTAACCAGGTAACACTCTCACGAGCACAGGTTTCGTAGTGTTTGAACAAGATCGAAAACTGCTTTTCTAGATAAGGTTTAACTTTACGGCAGATTAACACAATTTTCAGTAGTAGCCCGATCGTAGTGGTAATGCCCAAATTTCCAGTTAAATCAACAAATACTGCATGATTGGGGTTCTGCGTATTCTCTACTACCAGGAAATTTAACAGCCGACAGCAAGTCCCAATCATCAAAACATCATTGACCATCTGCCCATCATGTTCTGCCAGAATGTCTTGCAGATAGCCATAGAGCCGTTGATTGAACTGGGATCTACCATATTTTGAATCCACAGAGCTAACAAGATACTCATACAGATCGTGCTTAAAGTCGCGATAGCAACCAGCATGGCTACTATAGGTTAAAAATCGCTGCGCCAAATCCCGATAGGTGTTCGCTCCGTCAATTTTGCCGCCAAATTGCTGTAAAGCCCGATCTAAATGGCGATCACTCAGCAGGGTTGGGTTTCGAGGGGTACGCACCTCCCGCGAGGGCGATACACTCAGCAAAGTCTTGCCTTCCAACACATGGCTATCGAGCAGCTTAAAGGTCGCATAGCGGGCGAGATCCCGTTCAAATTGCCGCTGAACATGGCGCTTGATTTGCCGGACGGTACGACGCTGCTCATCCGTGCTGTCAGTCGTCAGTAGATTGTAATTGTAGAGACAGGGGTAGCGACGGATCAAAGAACCTAATGGTTTTTGCCCTTCATTGCCTAGATCGGGGCTCTGACTGACAACATTGGCTAACCGTTTCAGGGCCAAGTATTGTTCCGTGTCTCGAAAGTCTTGCAGCAGTTCTCGAATGCGTTGAGTCGTGCGCGATCGAGCTTGACCATTACTAGGCTGATCAAACAGGGCGACCAATTGGGGGATCGCACCATGGAGTTTCGGCTGCATCAACCAGTGATTAATGAAAATGTGAGAGCTACGATTGAGGATGAATTTGAAATCCTTCTCCACATAGGGCGCATCGACAATCTGCTTCAGGGCTTGCCAAATTTCATGGTCAGAGTAGTTATTACCGTTGACAAACAGCGCTTGAAATCGAGCCAATAACTCCTCTGGAGTCTCTACTCTGACTCGATCGAGCAAGTGATCATACAGAGTTTGCTCTTCCAGAAAGGTGGTCTGGCAGTTGGTGATGCGACGGTTATAGTAATCTGACCAAGAATCCATAGGTGTTCAGTCCTCCTGGGCAAAGCGCTGCAATGCTACGCAGTTCTTTTTAAGGCGCAGTTAAATTTGCCCGTTCATTTAACGTTCACTAGCCTGGAATCCACTCAGCTCACAACAGTCCTGATCTTCCTTCCAGATTTGACTCCGAGCCCTGCTGGGTCAAAGCAAAAATAGACATCAGAGCTGACACACACTTTCAAATCAACCGGGAGCCCAATCAACGGGAAAACAGCAAGATATGAGATGGTAAGAATGACCTCAAACCATAAGAACTGAAACCAAGAGTCTGCGATCACCAGCACTCAAGACCTGGTCAGGGGGTTGAGGAACTCTCAAATCGCATCCCTCGATACAGTTCTGGCTATGGCAGCTTACGAAATCTCAGTACAGATAATAATTCAATTACCAACCGGACGCAATTACTTGCAATGGTTCGTCAGACCTGACTGCCAGACCTTGCCGTCAGACCTTGCCGCCAGATCTAACCGCCAAACCTTGCTGCCAGACCTTGCCGCCAGATCTAACCGCCAGATCTAACCGCCAAACCTGCCGCCCGATTACAGGATAAATGCTGATTGACTGACAATGATTGACTGACAAAACTCAAACTACCCACTGCTACGCAGAAGCAAGCTACACCCCAACCCCTCGCCCGCTCTGGGAGAGGGGCTTTCGAACCAGGATTTGATTGCAAGTCCCTTCGCCCCTAGTGGGAGAAGGGATTTAGGGATGAGGGGAAAAGATTTGTCAGTCAATCAGGGATAAATGACTAACCGAATCGATCGCAATTTTTAGGCGCGATATTAATTTTTAGGCGCGATCGGCAATGGGAGTAGGAAACCGTTACGCCAATTGCACCTCATCCGCAAAACTCGTGCGTCGCAAAAATTGGAAGGGGCCGGCGATCGATCCCCACACCAGTTCATCTGTTTCCAGATCTCGCCCCCGATCGAGGCTCAGCAGTTGTTCACCATCCACCTCAAACTCGTTATCTAGATAGGTAGACTGCCCTTTCCGATTGACAATACAGCCTTTGCCATCCACTCGCCCCTTGAAACTCTGCCCAGTCCATTCCACAATCATGTTGCAACCCGGCATCTTTTCAACTTGATGGGGTTGCAATTGGCTCAGCAACTCTAGATTACGCGATGCGCCATAGAAGTGTTGTTCTTCTTGCACCAAGTAGTTTTCTAAAAGGATGCGATCGTCCTGGGGCGTAAACTTCAGCACTCGCAGACGATAAGGAGAACTCAGCAGATAATCATAGGCTTGCTCCAGGAACAGGCTAGCCCCAGAAAGCAAAGAATAGGGCAAGGGTCGCATACAGACCCGAATATGGGCATAAAAAGGCGGATTTTCAAAGGCTTGGGCCTGGTTACTAAAATCGGCTGCCATCCAGCGCAGGAGCGTGGCAACATCAGTTGAATGAGTCATGGATATCCCGGTCTTTGCAAACAGCGAGTTCTTAAACAATTCTCTCTATTTTACGAGGAAGCGCTGCACCTGCGGATAGATCACCTAGATCACCGTTGCTATCGGCCAGCATATGCGCCAACTAATGCATCGACTAACTGACCGATCGGAGTCTGGCTCGCCGCCTAGCCTGCTCAACCGGGCTGAATCGCCGCTCTAGCCCACCAAAGACTTGGGAAGACAGTAAGGTTAACAATAGGTAAATCAGTGCAACTGCAAAGTAGATTTCAAATGCCCGATAGTTCTGGGCGACAATCAATTGTCCTTTGCGAAATAGCTCTTCAAACCCGATCACAGCAGTCAAGCTGGTGTCCTTCAATAAGCTGATAAACTCATTGCCCAACGGTGGAATCATACGACGAAAGGCTTGCGGGAAGATCACATAGCGCATGGTTTGCACAGATCCGAGTCCGAGGGATTCAGAAGCCTCATGTTGTCCGAGTTCGATCGATTGAATTGCACCCCGCACGATTTCAGCAATATAGGCAGCACTATTCAAAGTGAGGGCAAGCACGGCCGCAGTCCACTGATTGAAGGTGAAAGTAGAACCTGTTGCTTTAATCAAGGCAGGCAAACCGAAATAGATCATGAAAATTTGAACCAGTAAGGGAGTGCCTCGCAAAAAGTCAATGTAGATACGGGCGGCAATTCTCAGAAATGGGTTCGCAGACAAACGGGCAATGCCGATCAACGATCCCAAAATCATCCCGAGGAATACGGTGATCGCAGTCAATTGAAGGGTAACAAGAGCGCCTGCCAATAAATTAGGCAGAGCATCGAGAATAACTTGCATATCAAAAATTCGATTGAGGAAACGTTGAGCGGGATTGCGCCAATCCCAAGTAGTCTAGCCCAAGGAATCTAGGCAGATCGATAACCAGAATCTCTATAGAACAGAAACCTCAGGCAACGCTCAGATGTTTGACCAGAGCTGCCAACTGAGCGCTAACTCACCCCTAACAGAACTTTTACGACTGAAAACAAACTCGATCGTTATTGTTCTGATCAAATCACCTGAGGTTTCCGTTTTAATCAATTGCACAATTAATCATGCAATGCAGTTAATCATGCAATTAATCATGCAGTCAATCAGCTACAGATGACTACAGCGGTGCTGCCTCAGGCAAGGTGGGTGGTGCAGCGTTAAACCACTTCTTGTAGATCTCAGCATATTTACCATTGCTGATAATGGTGCCAAGGGCCGTATTCACTTTCTCAACATTCGGCGAATCTTTGGGCAGGGCGATCCCATAAAACTCTTCAGTTAACAGTTGATCGTCCGCCACTTTCAGCCCGGCGATGTTGCCACTGTTGATCGCATACAGCGTGACCGGAGCATCATTGATCACAGCATCTACGTTACCGTTAGCCAGTTCTTGCAGCGCTAAGGGTGCTGAGTCAAAGGTTCGAACTTGCGCTCCTTCCACCTGCTTGGCAGTTTCTGCCCCAGTTGTACCGATTTGCACAGCAATTCTCTTGCCCTTCAAGCTATCCAGCGAAGTCAACCCAGTTTCATTTTCCCGCACAGCGATCGCCAACCCCGCTTTAAAGTAGGGTCGCGAGAACGAAACAGTCTGGGAGCGCTCTGCCGTAATGGTCATCGCACTGATAGCTGCATCCACTGTTCCCGCTTGGAGGGCAGGAATGATGCCATCAAAGGGTAAGCTTTCAAACTCAATGGTCAGCCCGGCCGCTTCTCCGATCGCATTCATCAGATCAATATCAAACCCCTCTAAGCCACCCCCGGCAGCTTGAGATTCAAATGGGGGAAACGCTGGCTCGGTGGCTACTTTCAATACATTACTGGCTCCCGAATCTGCCGAAGGCGTGCTACCACAGGCTGCAAAGGTGAGGACACAAACCAAGCTGAGTACGCCCAGTAAAAATTGTCGTAAAAATCGAAACCGAGAAAGTCGAATCATGTGAAAGAAATGTCTCCTAGTTAGGCACGAATGGACAATCACTCAGCAATAGAATCAGAAAAATCAGAACCTGTTGCAAAATGTTGCAAATTCACTGGAAATTCACGGGTAAGAATCCCTAAACCAACCTCTCAGGAAAGAAAACGAGCCGATGACCGATCGTTCTGTTGCTCTAGATTAAAAGACGATCCCACATTCGCGATCAAGTGCAATAATGTCGTAACAATTGCGATACGGGGTTAGGGGATCACACTGCTGGAGGCATCGGGCTAGGGGCACTGAGCAATTTAGGGTAACAAATCAGCTCAAGGCTAAAGTTCTATCCTTGGGAAGTTCCCAAAGCAGCGCTCTGGCATCCTACAGCAGAAAAAGTTACTCGGTTGGTAGCCCATAATGCTGTTCAGTCCAAATGCCTATGTTATTTCTGCCCATGGTTTCTAACGCTCGACAGTCTTGCATTGAGCATTGGTCTGCATTGAGCATTGGTCTGCATTGAGCATTGGTCTGCATGGGGGCTCTGTCCTGCACCGACTGTTTCCGATCGGCTGTTGAGACATCTGAGTGTTGAGACATCTGAGTGTTGAGACATCTGAGTGTTGAGACATCTGAGTGTTGAGACATCTGAGTGTTGAGACATCTGAGCGTTGAGACCGGGTTAACTGACAAATCTTTTCCAACCAGGGGCGAAGGATCTTCAAACCGAGACTTTGGATCAAAAGCTTCTCGCCCGCTCTGAGAGAGGGTTGGGGCTAGGGTTAGTACCCACACTGAACATCCATACTGAATACCGATACTGAATACCGATACTGAATACTGATACTTGATATCGACGCTTAATACCCACATTGAATACTTACATTTGATACCGCCATGAATAGTACGACTGCCATCGACTTCAACCAAGTAGAAAAGAGCTTTGGATCGCTGAAGGTTCTCAAGGGGATCAGTGGTCAGATTGATGGGGGTGAAGTGGTGGCTATCATTGGCTCTTCCGGCTGTGGTAAGAGTACGTTGCTGCGGTGCTTCAATCGGTTGGAAACCATCAATGGCGGTCAGTTGATCGTTAACGGCATTGATATCTCCCAGCCTGATTTAGGATCGCAACAATTGCGGCAACTGCGCACTGAGGTAGGGATGGTGTTTCAGCAGTTCAATTTATTTCCCCACATGACGGTACTGGATAATCTTTGTTTAGCTCCCCGTAAAGTTTTAGGTCAACCTGCCAAAGAGAGCGCCCATACGGCTAAATTCTACCTCGACAAAGTAGGGCTCCTGGAAAAAGCCAATGCTTATCCCGATCAACTATCGGGGGGGCAAAAGCAGCGTGTGGCCATTGCCCGATCGCTCTGTATGCGTCCAAAGATTATGCTCTTCGATGAGCCGACCAGTGCCCTTGATCCAGAGCTGGTGGGGGAAGTCTTGGCAGTCATGCAGCAGTTAGCTGAGGAGGGCATGACGATGGTAATTGTCACTCACGAAATGCAGTTTGCCCGCGAAGTGGCCAATCGAGTCCTGTTTCTCAATCAGGGGCAAGTGGAAGAGCAAGGGCCGGCTCGCCAAGTCTTAACCTCACCCAAGAGCGAGCGCCTACAAACTTTTCTCAGTCGCATGAGCTTCGCTAAAGTATAAAGGTTTTCTCAACCTGACTGTTTGAGCAGGCTTTAGCATGACAATCGGTGTTTGGATTCTGGGTGATCAGCTCTGGATGGAGCAGGCTGCTTTGCAAAGTTTAGTCGATGTCTCGATCGCCGATCGCCAGTTGAGCGTTTCCGATCGGGCAGGCTCCCAACTGACCGAAACACATCTAACTGACCTCAAATCCCAAACCCAGATCATTTTGATTGAGTCCGCTCAGCATGTTCGGGTACGCCCTTATCATCGCCAGAAGCTAGTGCTGGTGTGGTCAGCCATGCGACATTTTGCTGAAGAGTTGCGGCAAGCAGGCTGGTCTGTCACCTATGAGATTGCGGCTGATTTTATCGCGCCGTTGCAAACCTGGATTCGTCAGCAGGGCATTCGAGAACTGCGGATGATGGAACCGAACGATCGCCCCTTTGCTCGCTTGCTGAATCGGTTGATCCCAGAGCTAGACTGCCAGGTCAAAATTTTACCCAACAATCACTTTCTCTGGACGGCGGCTGAATTTACTCAATGGGCTCAGGGTCGTAAAAATCTGCTAATGGAATATTTTTATCGGGAGGGGCGCAAGCGGTATCAGATCTTGATGACGGGTCAGCAGCCAGTCGGTGGGCAATGGAATTTTGACCCGGAAAACCGTAAGCCCCCGAAGGCAAACTTGGACACCCCCCCACCGCTATGGTTTGAACCCGATCCCCTCACCCAGGAGGTGATTACCCATGTGCAGTCCGGCTCATTTTCCAGCTACGGAGCAATCGAGCCGTTTCGTTGGGGAGTGACTCGATCGCAAGCATTGCAAGTGCTAGATCATTTTATAACTGAGTGTTTACCCAACTTTGGCACTTATCAAGATGCCATGGTGATGGGCGAACCCACTCTCTGGCACGCGCTTTTGTCTCCCTATCTAAATCTCGGCTTGTTGCATCCTCTCGAAGTTATCAAGGCTGCCGAGCAAGCTTATTTCGATCGCGACTTACCCCTCAATAGTGTGGAAGGGTTCATTCGGCAAATATTGGGCTGGCGTGAATATATGCATGGTTTATATCATTATGTAGACGAAGATTATCCTGAGAAAAATTGGTTTAATCACACAGAGCCACTGCCTGATTTTTTCTGGAATGCTAAGCAAACGAAAATGAATTGTTTACACCAGAGCTTACACCAAATTGAATCGATCGGCTATGCTCATCACATTCAGCGGCTCATGGTTTTGAGTAATTTTGCACTCATTGCTGGGATTTCGCCCCAAGCAGTCGAAAACTGGTTCCATGCCGTGTTTATCGATGCCTATGATTGGGTGATGCAAACCAATGTGATTGGCATGGGGTTGTTTGCCGATGGTGGCATCCTCGCCTCCAAGCCCTATGCTGCTTCAGCCAATTACATCAATAAGATGAGTAATTACTGCAAGCAATGTGTCTACAACCCCACAAGCCGCACAGGCGATCGAGCTTGTCCGTTTAACTTCTTCTATTGGGATTTTCTAGATCGCCATCGTCACAAACTGTCCGGTCAGGGGCGCATGAGTTTCATTCTCAAAAACCTCGATAAAATGCCACCGGAGGAACTCGCCGAAATCCGTCAGCAAGCAAAATCCTGGCATCAAATACAAGAACAGGCTACGCTTCGATCAACCCCGTCGGAGGCGTAATTTCGATTCGGCGCTGCTCCAGATCAACAACGGGCACGATCGGTTCCACAAAAGGAATCAACACCTTTTTGCCACTCGTCAGTTCCACTTCCAACAGATCATTGCCTGCCGAAATCACATCCTTGACGACCCCAATTTGCTGCTGTGTCACCTGATCGATCACCGCCAACTCCAGCAAATCGGCCACATGAAATTCGCCTGCTTCCAGGATGGGGCGATCCGTTTCCGGCACCAGTACCCGACAATTCCGTAAGCCCTCAGCCTGATCGCGGTTACTAATCCCCGCAAACTGGACGACATACAGTCCCTTGCCTGCTAGATAACGCCCTGACAGGAGCTCGATCGGCTCTGGGGCAGGGGCATTGGGATACCAGATCCAGCGGGTACCTGGCTGCTCAAACCGTTCTGGAAAATCAGTGTTGGGATATACCCGCACCTCGCCCCGTAACCCTTGTGCTGCTACAATCTTGCCGATTTCTAACCAGTCCATGTCTCAGTAATTGCCTAAGATAATTGCCTAAGATAATTGCCTGAAATTGCCTAAGATAGTCGCTTAAGCTCAGTTCAATCCCTATCCTACGCTCGATCGGGCTTGGCGAGACATTCTGGATTATGGCTATCGACTCAGTCCTAGCGACTCCTAACCAGTCCTAGCGACTCAGCCCTGCACTCGGCGTTCAAATTCTGCCCGAGTCGTCTCCAGTAACTGCACTGCCTCCACATGAACTTCAGGATAGTTCTGTTGCAACCAACCCAGTAAACTCAGGAGTTGGGCATTGCGCAGTTCCAGATCGGTTTGAAAGATCGTTGCTGTAGCCATGTGCTGTGCATATTCGGCTGGGTGCCCCTGAGACATAAAATTGGCGATCAGCATTTTCAGTGCTGCTTGCTTCACTTCATCAATCGTTGGGTTCATCATCTGCTTTTCTCCAGTTTTGTGAAGTTTGTTAAGAATAAACAGGGGCAAACTAATACGACTCTGAGGACGGATGACATGAAACCTTTACTTTCCTGCCTCAGTTCCTTGCCGCATTTGGCGTTGGTGCATGAGCGAGTCATAAGCGGCTACGAAGTCGGATTCGGTAATTTGAATGGCACTCGGATCGGTCTGTGCCTGGTTTCGATAACGCCGGATCGACTCCAATGCGGCCTGATTACTCAAGAGTGCCAAATCAGCCCCATTCCAGCCTTCTGTCTGTGCTGCCCAACGAGTGAGATTCACTTCAAACAGCGGCCGATCGCCATTGTGAACCTGCAAAATGGACTGACGGCTGGCGGCATCGGGCAGGTCGATCTTCAGTTGCAGATCTAACCGGCCGGAGCGGAGCAGGGCCGAATCGATCGCATCAGGGCGATTGGTGGCCCCAACCAGCAGCACATTGGCACAGCCCTGTAGCCCATCAAGTTCCGTCAAAAGCTGTCCTACGACTCGATCGCTGACTCCAGAGTCCCCCTGAAACCGACCTCGAGCGGGAGCTAGAGTATCAATTTCGTCAATAAACACCACACAAGGAGCCGCCTGCCTGGCCTTGCTAAATAGCTCTCGTACCGATTGTTCAGCCGCCCCCACCCAACGACTCAACAATTCTGGGCCGTTGACGGCAATAAAATTAGCCTGTGCTTGAGACGCGATCGCTTTTGCCAGCAGTGTTTTGCCAGTGCCAGGTGGGCCCCAGAGTAAAATGCCACGGGGGGCTTTAGCTCCCGTTTTCTCATAGAGTTCGGGGTAGAGCAAAGCGCCTTCTACCGATTCCTGGAGGGTTTGCTTCACCGACTCTAAGCCGCCAATTTCTGACCAGGATACCTGAGGTGACTCCACTTCCACCGATCGCAACACAGAAGGTTTAATTGTTTTCAGGGCTTGCAGAAAGTCTGTTTGGCTAAGGGCGAGGGTTTCGGGAATAGCAGACTGGAGATCGGGCACCTGTCGTCGCAAGGCCAGATAGGCCGCTGTTTGGCAGAGGGCTTTTAGATCTGCCCCTACCATGCCCACCGCCAAGTCTGCGATCATGCCTAAATCCACGGAGCTATCCAGCGGCATTGCCTGGGTTTGAATGGTGAGAATTTCTAGCCGTCCATCCCGATCGGGCACCCGAAATTTGACTTCTCGATCGAAGCGCCCCGGTCGTCGCAAAGCTGGATCGAGATGATCAGGGCGATTGGTGGCAGCCAGCACCATCACACCACTCAGTTTGGCAAACCCATCCATCAAACTCAGCAGTTGAGCCACCAGACGTTTTTCGACTTCGCCTTCCACCTTGGCGCGATCGGGAGCCAAACTGTCAATTTCGTCAATAAACACTAGGCAAGGAGCCGATCGGGCTGCTTTCTCAAAAATCCCTCTGAGCTTTGCCTCCGCCTCCCCATAATATTTACCCATCACCTCTGGCCCCACCAGGGCAATGTAGTTTACCTCCAGTTCTTCTGCCAATGCCCTTGCAGTCAGGGTTTTTCCTGTTCCCGGCGGCCCCACCAGGAGGACACCGCGCGGCGGCTCCAAGCCCAGCTTTTTCAATAAATCAGGACGCTTCAACGGCAGTTCCACCTGTTCCCGCAATTCTTGTAGGGTGCTTGATAAGCCGCCGACATCTCGGAGGGAGATTTCACTCGAATCGGGCATGGGTGCGGAATCAGATCCAGCCGCCGGTGGCTCAGGGGATGGGGATGGGTGCGGTGAATTCGGACGGATGCGGCTCGTGCCCACATTGACAGGATTGGAGCCCCGAGGAATGTTGCCCGATCGAGGAATGCCACTCAGGGGACGAGCATTAATTTGCACATCTGTCTTCAGCTCGCCACTTTCTATTTTTTCCTCGAGCGTTTTTGCCAACTCTAAAAGCTGCTCAAATCCTCGAAATAGCTCACTCATGGTTTCAATCTGTCGCTGCGATAGGGCTAGGTTATGTTGGATCCAATAATTTCAATTTCTAGTTATCCCAACTTGCCGATCGATCGCGCAGCCAGAAGCTCAAATCGCGCAGCCAAGCAGGCGACCGATCCCCAGTGAGATCAATTTAGGCTTACACTGAAAAGTTCAGCCAGGACGGGGAACAAACCGATCGAGCAGACAGACTAATCAACAGGATTTTGCGGGGTTTTAAGACAAAATGCGGCTTGTGTTTCTAGGGGCAATCGCAGTAGCGGTAATCTTTGGCTCGGCAGCTCCACTTCAGGCTGAGCCCAGCTTACGCCTGCGTCCCGATCGAGACACCACAGATGAAACTTCAGCACCCGATCGATCGAGAAATGCCGTTTCTCATCCTGAAGAATTTCGCTATCGACTGATTGTGCCAGGCAGCAGTGACAGCCTCTTACGACGAGTTCGCCAAGTGGTGCCCGATGCCTTCCGAGCCACCGTGGATGGAGAACGGGTGATTCAAGCGGGGCTATTTGTCGAAGCGCAGGAAGCAGAGTCTGTGCAGCGTCGCCTTGCTCGACTAAATTTGAATGCTGAGATTCTTTCGATTGACCGATCGTCCCTCCTTGCCAATCGTACCCAACCCGATCGCACCCAACCCGATCGCACCCAACCCGATCGAGTCGGAACCGATCGCACCCGCTCCAGCCGCACTAACCCTGTTCGATCGGGCTCCAGAAATTTTCAATATCGATTAGTGGTGCAGGGGAGTAGCGACAATCTACTGCGGCAAGTGCGGCAGGTGGTGCCCGATGCCTTTCGGATCGTGCTGGATGGCGATCAGGTGATCCAAGCCGGATTATTTGAAGATCGCACTGAAGCCGAAGCCATCCAACAGCAACTCAGGCGCATCGATACTCCCAGTCGGGTGTTCGATATCCATGAGGGCAACATTACCGCTGTGACTCGTCCCTCAACAACCGCCAGGTTACCGATTCCAGCTCGTCTGAATGGACGGGTTGTGGTCGTGGTCGATCCCGGTCATGGTGGAGCCGATCCAGGAGCCGTTGGCATTGGCGGGATTCACGAAGCCGATATTGTGCTCGATATCGCCTCAGAGGTAGCCGCACAACTGAATGAAGCAGGGCTACAGGCGGTTTTAACTCGACAGGACGATCGCGAAATTGATCTGGAACCCAGGGTCAGCCTGGCCGAATCACTCAATGCCGATCTGTTTGTCAGCATTCACGCCAATGCCATCAGCCTCAGCCGACCGGATGTGAACGGGATCGAAACCTACTATTATGATTCTGGTTCTGCTCTAGCCGCTTCTATCCACAATAGCTTGGTCAATGCAACCGGCATGAACGATCGAGGCACCCGCCAAGCCCGCTTTTATGTGCTAACCCGTACTTCCATGCCCGCTGTTTTAGTGGAGGTTGGATTTGTCACCGGACAGGAAGATGTGGTGAAGTTGAGGGATAGTAATGCGCGTCGCCAGATTGCCAATGGTATTGTCCAGGGGATCTTGCGTTATGTTCAATAAAGCCTTAATAGTTCAATAGAGCCTTAATTAAGAGAGAAACCCTCAGTCAGAAAATTTGCCGATCCGATTTGCCCCATCAAGTGCATTAGCATCAAGTGCATTAGCATCAAGTGCATTAGCATCAAGTGCATTGACATGGAGCGCCATCCTTCTCCCCTGCCATGACCCGACTGCCGTTGCTTCCCTTATCTCATCCACTCATCGTTGGTTTACTCGTCGCGCTCGTAGCCCCAGCCGCCCAGAGTCAGCCCTATCGTGCGCTTGAACCGCAGCCCCCCCAACCTTTACTGCCGCAGCCCTCAACCGACATCCCACCCAGATGGCAACCGGGTTCAACCGCCAGTCCAACTGCTGATTTCACTCCCAATCCACTACCAGATCCAGTACCAGCCAGACTTGAGCTGAATTCCTTAGAGCCAGCTCAGGATGATTGGAACTATCCTGATCCCATGCCGATCGCGACTATCCTGCCCCCTAGTCTCGCGATTCCCGAATTGCCGCCTCTGCGCGATCCAGCCCGCTACCTGCCGGAAAATCGCACTATCTATTTGTTACTGAAACTGAGCCACCGCACCGTTTACGTCTATCAAGGACAGAAGCTTTTGGCCAGTTACCCAGTTGCGATTGGGCGGCCGGAGTTTCCCACCCCGACCGGCGAATTTCAGGTCAACGAAATGATCGTCAATCCATCCTGGCAAAACCCCTGGACGGGAGAAGTAGAAGCCCCTGGGGCAGATGGATCCCTAGGGCTCCGGTGGATCGGATTTACCGCCACCCCAGGTGGAGTCATTGGCTTTCATGGCACCCCCAATCTCCGATCGATCGGACAGGCTGCCTCCCATGGTTGTGTACGAATGCGCAACGAAGACATCGTGAATATGTATGATCATGTTAAGCTGGGAACCACGGTAAGAGTTGAACATTAAACTGAAAGCTGAACTGAGCATTAAATTGAACATTCAAAAAATATTCAATTTGCATTCAACCAAGTTTAATCGATTGTCTTCGGCATTGAACTTCCTGCCAGGTAGGCATCCCGGACGAAAAACTAGGCGGCTGCATTGGCATCTCGTTTGGCATGGATGCTTTTGATATGCTTTTTTACGGTATCTTCCGCAATATACAATTCTGCCGCGATCGCCTTATAGGAATAACCTGCCCGTCGCAAGAGCCAAACCTGGGCTTCGCGATCGGTTAATCCATACTTATGGGCTTCCAGGCGGGCTCGATTTTCAGCTACTTGGTGTTGATCTTCTAGAGTCACCAGCAAATGAGATTGGGCACCCAAGCTCGAAGCCAACCACCAAGCGCGGATTCGGATCGCGCCTGCCTCGTCGGTTTTGATCTCGTCTTCAATAAACTTCAGTTGATTTTCCATCAGGGTTTGGCAACAATGCCAGACTTGCTGCGGTACACGAGACAAATTTTGGGTGAATTGATGACAAATTTGACTGGCACTATTATTGGATACAACTAATTCCCCGGTTTTGGTAAGGATCATTGCACCATCAATTAGACTTTCAACAACAACTTGAAAAACAGACTCAGGAACATTAGAGTATACAGTATTCATCACAGTGTCCTTCATGGGGGCTGAAGATCAAATTCCACTGCTGCTTAACTGAACCTCATACCCTATTTAAGGTTCAATCAAAGGAGGAAGCGCTTAGATCAGGAAATTGATGCTCTTGCTGACTCCAAAATCTAAATAGTACTTTAACTAAATAGGTTCTCAAGTTCAGTCAACTTCGTCAATTTTCCCGACCCATTGTCAACGCCAAAGACGCAGCAGATACAGCAGGCTAATTGCATCTAGGGACAATCGATCGCGATCATTCATCAGACTGGCGCACTCATCAAAACGGGCAAAAACAAGTCAGGTCAGAACAGTCTTAACTACAATGCTCAATCTAACAAACAGAATTCAGCCAGAATTCAGCGAGATTGAATTGACAAAAACAAACTACAGCCACTCTTATCCATAATCCTGATCGTTTACCAAGAAACACTCCGTTTCTTTTCATTTCTTAAGCATTCCATTAATCAGAAGCACATTTACGGAATTAGCCTCTTTAGCATTGAAGCTCAAAATCCAGCGCCTTTGTTCAGGATGCTTTATGCAGGATGGGAACCAAGCAAGCGAGCAGGAAACTTGTTAGCCTGGTAGCAGTGTATCTTCACGAACGCAATCATGCAAACCACCGCAGAACATCCTTCGATCGCCCTGCTCCCCCCGCTGATTCCCAGGGATACCTTATTTGGTAATCC
Source organism: Elainella sp. Prado103 (assembly GCA_025454395.1). Taxonomy (GTDB): domain Bacteria; phylum Cyanobacteriota; class Cyanobacteriia; order Elainellales; family Elainellaceae; genus Elainella. The sequence continues at coordinate 20,097 of JALOOM010000002.1, read as the reverse complement.
TGAACGGGCCAGGCCACAACTCTCACCCGACGGGAAATATCTGGCTTTTATTGCCCCTGATGCTAACAATGTGTTGCAAGTTTGGCTGCGGCACCTAGAGGAATCTACGGAAGTGACCCCAGAGGCGGGCGATCACCAGATCACAGCCGACAAGAAGCGAGGGATCCGAGTCTATTTCTGGACTTATGATGGCGAGCATCTAATTTATATGCAAGATGCAGATGGGGATGAAAACTTCCACTGCTATTCTGTGAATATCCATACGAACATTGTTCGCGATCTGACTCCTTTTCAAGGGGTGAAGGCAGAGCCGATCGACTTAGATCCGGATCATCCCGATCAGATGTTGGTGGGGATGAACCTGAACGATCCCCAAATTTTTGATGTCTTCCGGATTAACCTGAAGACGGGTGCCGTCGAATTTGATACCCAGAATCCTGGTAATATCGTCAGTTGGATGGCCGATCCAGCCTTTCAGATTCGCGTGGCAGTGGCCGCAACCCCTGATGGCGGCTCCGATCTGCTCTATCGTCCTACTGTCGAGCAAGACTGGTCACTGTTGCGGCATTGGGGCCCTGATGATGAAGGCTATCCAGTTGGGTTTTCCAAAGATGCTCAAACGCTCTACATTGTGGGCAGTCATGAGGTCAATGCTCAGCGACTCTTAAGTCTCGATCTGGCCACCGGGAAAGAAACCCCGATCGCCGAAGATCCGCAATATGATGTCGGCGGTGTTGTGGCTCACCCCACCGAATATACCCTACAGGCCGTGGCGTTTTACCGTGATAAGCTGAGCTGGCAAATCCTGGATCCCAGTGTGGCCGCAGATTTTGCCGCGATTGGACAGGTGCGATCGGGCGAGTTTGGCATCGGCAGCCGCACCTTGGCCGATGATCGCTGGCTGGTCGCTTACACCACAGATGATGGGCCGGTCTACTATTACCTCTACGATCGAGCTAGCAAAACAGCCAATTTACTGTTCAGCAACCAACCTGCTCTCGAACAGGTGGCTCTGGTGCCCATGCAGCCGATCCGCTACGAATCTCGCGATGGTTTGACAATTCATGGCTATCTGACCACCCCGATCGGCATTCCCACCGAGAATCTACCCACAGTCTTGCTCGTGCATGGTGGGCCTTGGGCTCGCGATACTTGGGGTTACGATCCAGAAGCACAATGGTTAGCCAATCGCGGATATGCCGTGCTCCAGGTCAACTTCCGAGGCTCCACGGGCTACGGCAAAGCCTTCCTGAATGCAGGCAACCGGGAATGGGCCGCCAAAATGCATGATGATTTATTAGATGCAGTTGATTGGTTGGTCAGTCAGGGAATTGCTGATCGCGACAAAGTAGCGATTATGGGAGGCTCCTACGGTGGCTATGCCACATTAGTGGGGCTCACCTTTACCCCGGAAGTGTTTGCGGCTGGAGTGGATATTGTCGGCCCCAGCAATATTTCCACTTTACTCAAAAGCATTCCGCCCTACTGGGAACCGATCAAAGCCCAGATGTATCACCGCATCGGCAATCTGGAAACCGAGCCGGAATTTCTAGATTCTCGCTCACCACTATTTTTGATCGATCGGATTCAAAAACCCTTGCTGATTGGGCAAGGAGCCAACGATCCGCGCGTCAAGCAGGCTGAGAGCGATCAGATCGTGGCCGCAATGCGACAAGCAGGCAAGCCCGTCGAGTATGTGCTCTATCCGGATGAAGGGCATGGCTTTGCCCGACCGGAAAATCGCCTGCACTTTTATGCGATCGCCGAAGCCTTCTTAGCCAAGTATTTGGGCGGACGCTGCGAACCCACGGGAGAGATCCCCGGACATGCGGGTGAACTGCGGTAGAATTCAGCCTGACTGACCAGGAGCAGTTGTCCGATCGCACTGTCCCCCTAAGCCATTGACGATCGTGCAAGTATTGGTAACCAACATTTGCTGATAGGTCGGGGCCATACTATCGGATGCTCCTGGACCTTCAATAAACAGCGGTTGGTCAGCAATTTTGACGTTGGCTTCCCTGGCAACCGTTTCCAATTGCTTAGGATTGGTGGTCGTTTCCACAAAAATCGTCGGTACCTGCGAAGTTTTGAGCTGGGAAACCAGTTCAGACATCCGAGCAGCCGACGGTTTTTCTTCCGTGCTCACTCCTTCGATCGTCCCTTCCAGCTCGAACCCATAGGCTTCCGCATAGTAGCCTAATGCCTCATGGGTCGTCACCAGTTTACGATTCGTGTCTGGCACTGTAGCTACCTGGGTTTTAATCCAGCGATCCAACTCAGCCAATTGCTGGGTCAGTTGAGCGGCATTTGCCTGGTACAGGTTGGCCTGATCAGGCACCAGTTGGGCCAGTTGGGATCGTACCACTTCGACGATCGCGGCCCCATTTTGAGCGTTATGCCAGATATGGGGATCGGGCACCAGTTCGTCAGCGGTCTCCCCATGGGAGTGATCAGCCTCGTTGTGAGCGTGTTCCTCCTGACTGTGCTCCTCCTGACTGTGTTCCTCCTGACTGTGCTCCTCCTCGCCATGGTGATGCTCCTCGCCCAACAATGGCTTTGGCACAGCCGCCTCGAATACGGCAATTTTAGGCACACTTGAACTGGTGGAATCAATAATTTTGATCACGCCTGGTTCATAGTCATAGCCTCCATACAACACCAGATCAGCATCCTCCAGGGCTTTTCGATCGGACGGGGTTGGCGTGTAAACATGGGGGTCTTGAGCAGGCTGCATTAAACAAGTGAGTGCTACTGTTTCCTGAGCAATTTGACGAGTCAGATCGCACAAAACTGTGGTTGTAGCGACTACCTGCGGTAAATTGTTCGAGGCTTGCTCGGCTGGAGCAGTGTCCGCAGAGCGGGTTTGAGGGGGTGTACAACTAGCTAACCCCAATGTTACAACCCCGATCGCCACCAAACATTCTGTTTGAAGACGGTTTCTCTGCTGCGGTAGCCTGACTTGACCCTGCTGCAAGCGTCTTACCATTTGGATTCTCCTATTTCACTGAAGACAACCTTTTGTTATGATGCCGTGGATGGAGGATGAAAACGATTATCATTCAGAAAGTCTTTTGATTTTGTCATGCTAAAAGTAGAGCGGCTCTCTGTCAATTACCGAGGTTTGAGAGCACTGGAAAACATCAACTTTTCGATCGCCCCAGGGGAGTTAGTCGGGCTGATTGGGCCCAACGGAGCGGGTAAGAGTACGCTGATTCAAGCGTTGCTTGGTCTGTTGCCCATGCAAGGAAGCGCCACATTAGGCAACAAACCACTCAAACAACAGCGTCGCCATATTGCCTATGTACCCCAACGATCCCAAATCGACTGGGATTATCCCATCACTGCCTGGAATGTGGTGATGATGTCCAGTACGGCCAAGGCTGGATGGTTTCGCCGTCCGGGTCAATTGTCCGAACAAGTTGCTCAAACCGCGCTTGAACGGGTAGGTATGTTGAGGTTACGCCATCGCCAAATTGGTCAACTTTCAGGGGGGCAACAACAACGAGTCTTTTTAGCCAGAGCATTGGCACAACAGGCCGATCTCTTCCTGTTTGATGAACCCTTTACCGGCATTGATCAACAAACCGAATCGATCATGCTGGATGTATTTTCGGAACTGCGATCTCACCATAAAACGCTTTTGATATGCAGCCATGAATGGGGAGAGGCCTTAAACCGCTACGATCGGTTGCTGTTGCTGAATCGATCGCTACTGGCCAACGATCGGCCCGAAGCCGTGATGACCTTTGACAACATTCAGCGGGCCTATGGCGAAAATCGCCAATCGATCACCCAACCGACTGAGGTATCGTTTTTCTGTTAGGGGATTTCTGTTCGGGGATTTCTGCTGTCTCACCCTATGTTGAACTGGTTTCTGGAACCGCTGTCTTACGAATTTATGCGAAACGCCTTAGCAGCAGGCTTCCTGGTTGGGATCCTCTGCCCAGTTGTAGGTACCTACTTGGTCGTACAACGAATGGCTTTGTTGGGAGATGTGATCGCCCATGCGGTCTTACCAGGTTTAGCCATTGCCAACTTTTTGGGGATTGAGCTACTGTTCGGGGCGTTTGCGTTTGGGATGCTCAGCACCTTTGTGATCGCCTGGATTCGCGCCCAATCTCGCGTTAAGGTGGATGCAGCCATGGCTCTCACCTTCGCCACCTTTTTTGCTCTGGGCGTGATGTTACTGACCGTGCTCAATAGTCGTCTCAATCTAGAAGAGTTACTGTTTGGTGACATCCTGAGTGTTTCGATCGCCGATGTGTGGCGCACGAGCATCATTACCATGGGCGTGTTAGGGCTGATCAAACTGCTTTATAAAGAGCTGCTGTTCTATACCTTCGATCGCACGGGTGCCGAGGCGGTTGGGTTGCCGGTTCAGGGGCTTAACCTGGGCTTAATGGCAGGCATTACCCTGACTCTGATTGTGGGTATGAAGATTGTCGGGGTCATTCTCGTCGTTTCCCTGATGGTTGGGCCTGCGATCACGGCCTATTTATTAGTTCAAGAGTTGCATCAAATGATGATTGTCGGGGCAGGGTTAGGCGTATTAGCAAGTGTCACTGGCATGTATCTCAGCTATCATTTAGACTTGCCATCTGGGCCAACCATTGCCCTCACCGTTTTCGTTTTATTTCTGGCAGCCTTACTGTTCAGTCCCAGTCAGGGTATCCTTACCCGCTTCATCAAGCGATAGGCATTTTCCCGCTCCGCAATCTTCCAATCCCGTTGAGAGATTCCGCCGGATAGGTGTCAAGGTAGGTGATAATAGCAGTTGCATCTACACCCTACTGACCCTGTTAGACTACGTAAGTCATGCAATCTCATGTTAGCCCTGCGATCGGCGGCAGCCTCCGCGAGTTTTACTGGAATTGGCAGAAAAAGCCGATCACGATCGTTTATGAAGTGCTTGGCTCAGGCAAACCGATCCTCTTACTGCCTGCGTTCAGCAGTGTTTCAACGCGGGGTGAGATGCGGCAATTGGCAGAACGACTGGCGGGGCAGTTTCAGGTGATCACCCTCGACTGGGTGGGGTTTGGTGACTCATCGCGACCGGCGATCCGCTACAGTCCAACAGTTTATCACGCCATGCTGAAGGACTTTGTGCGAGGAGTCTTCACCGAGCCGGTCGTCGTGATCGCGGCGGGTCATGCGGCGGGCTATGTGATGCAATTAGCCCAAAAATCCCGAGAAACTTGGTCGTGGATTGTGCTGGTTGCTCCCACTTGGCGCGGCCCACTCCCCACCGCCATGGGTGAAAACCGCTGGTTTTATAACACGCTACGCTTTTTGATTAATCTGCCCATCCTCGGACAGTTTCTCTACTGGCTCAATACAACCCCAATGTTTTTGCGTTGGATGATGGGGCGACATGTCTATGCCGATCGCACCCACCTCACTAAAGACTGTATGAGCGAGAAGTGGCACACTACCCAGAGACGGGGAGCCCGGTTTGCCTCAGCCGCCTTTGTAACGGGTGGTCTTGATCCTACCCAAAAGCGGAGGCAATTTTTCGAGTATTTTCAGCCACCGCTGCCCGCACCCGTCATGATGGTGATTGGGGAACAAACACCTGTCAAATCTCTAGAAGAAATGGAAATTCTGGCTCACTTTTCCGGAGTCGGCATCCAAATTCTACGCATGCCCGGTTCTCTTGGTTTGCATGACGAATATGGCGATCAGCTCGCAGATGGGATTTTACCGTTTTTAAACAAATATTTGGGGTAAGTCATGGTTTCCCCTCCGATCGCTGCCAGCAACCCGATTCTCTGCCAGATGATCCGCGATCGGATCTTCGCTGCTCCTGATCGGCGCATCCCATTCGTAGAATTCATGGAGTTGGCACTCTACCATCCGCAGCAAGGCTATTACGCTACCAATCGCGATCAGGCAGGGATTCAGACCGACTTTTTGACCTCACCCCACCTCAGCCACGATTTTGGCGAACTGTTAGCGGTGCAGTTTGTGGATTTTTGGCAAACCCTCGATCGCCCCAACCCGTTCACTCTGGTCGAAATGGGAGCCGGACAGGGGTTACTTGTACAAGACATCGTGCGTTATTTGCATCGCCACCATTTTGCTTGTTTTGAGGCGTTGCAGTACATCATTATTGAAAAATCTGCTGGACTGATTGCCGCTCAACAAGAACGGTTGCAACCGCTGATCGATCGCTGGGGCAAGCTGTATTGGCGCAGTTGGGACGAGATTCTGCCAGAGTCGATCGTGGGTTGCTGTTTTTCTAATGAGCTGGTGGATGCCTTTCCGGTGCATTGGATCCAGGTTGGAGCGGATGAGGATCAAATTGGGGAACAGGATAATTGGCGGGAACAGATGAGCGATCAGCTACAAGAAGTTTATGTGACTGTTGCTGATGGTGGATCGGAGCCCAATTGTAAGGATGATGAAGGTGATTCTGATGACCCATCAATGGTGAAGTTCTCCGAGGTTCTGGGGGAACCCTCATCACCAAAGTTAAAGGCGTATTTTGATGGGTTAGGGATTGATCTGTTGTCCGATCGCTATCTCAAGCCTTACCGAACTGAAGTGAATTTGGCCGCCAAAGATTGGCTACGAACGGTGGCCGATCGGTTGCAGCGCGGCTATTTGCTGACGATCGACTATGGTTATCCAGCTCATCGCTACTACAGCCCGACCCGTAATCAAGGGACGCTGCAATGTTACTACCAGCATCAGCACCATTCCGACCCCTATCAGGCGATCGGGCGACAAGATATCACGGCCCATGTCAACTTCACAGCCTTGAAGCAGTGGGGGGAGCAGTGTGGTCTGCAAACGGTGGGCTTGACGCAGCAGGGCTTATTTTTGATGGCTTTGGGGTTGGGCGATCGGCTCACTGCTCTATCTCAACCCGATCCGGATCTGACGGTGCAAACCATTCTGCAACGCCGTGAAACCCTCCATGCCCTGATCGATCCGAACGGGCTAGGTAACTTTGGAGTGTTAATTCAGAGCAAGCATCTGACCGCTGCGGATCTGCCGAAAGGACTCACCGTGCCGCCGTTGTTTTAAGGTAAGTTGATAAAGGTACGTTGAAAGTAACCCTTGTGCTGCATTTGCTGTCTTGATCTCATTCTCACCCATGTCTCACGCTTTGATCGTTGATCGCCCCCCAACTGCGTTTTACACTTGGCAGAACTACCGCTGTGCCTATGAAGTGTGGTCACCCGATGCCGGAACAGGGATACCACTGCTGTTGATTCATCCGATCGGGGTCGGGCTATCGCGCCGGTTTTGGGATCGGTTTATTCAGGCTTGGCGATCAGCAGGGCAAACCCAGACCATTTACAACGTCGATCTACTCGGTTGTGGTGAAAGTGATATGCCGCCAGTAGCTTGCCGTCCAGAAGATTGGGCAGCTCAACTGTTGGGCTTTTTACAAACGGTGGTGCAGCAGCCAGTGATGGTGATCGCTCAAGGGGCGCTGAGTCCGGTGGCGATCGAACTCTGTCAGCAGGCGGATTCAGCCCTGATTCGAGCCGTCGTGTTGTCTGGGCCACCGGCCTGGGCAGTGATGTCAAAACCGGCGACAGCTTGGCAGCAGAATCTGAGCTGGAATTTGTTTAACTCGCTGTTAGGATTGGGGTTCTACCAGTACGCCAAGCGTCGTCAGTTTATCCAGAGGTTTTCGGCGCGGCAATTGTTCGATCGTCCAGAACAGGTGGATGCAGAATGGCTCGATCGGCTGTCCGGGGATGCCCAAAATCAAGCCAGTCGTCATGCTGTCTTCTCCTTTTTAGCGGGTTTCTGGGCTAATTGTGCTGGGTAAAACGGCCTCTAGCATCAGTCGATCGGGCAAAACGGAAACGCCCCAGCAGCGCATGGCGGACTATTTGCAGCAGTTTCCCAACGCGACCGGCGTGACCATTACTGGCCGAAATGTGTTGCCCTACGAGTCGGCTAGGGAATTTGTGCAGGCGATCCATCCCTTTGTGGCGCGCTATTGAATGGCAATTTAAATGGCATGTGTTTTCCAGACCACCATTTTATTGCCACGCCAAGGGGGATCGATTGAAAATATCTGTACGTTGCCCCAATTTGTTGAGTCAATCAGGGCTACGCGGCACTTTCAGCTTCTGAGTACAGACTTAATAGCATCGGTCATCCAGCACTTCCCATCCCTTACAATATGGGCTATCCTGACAGTCGGTCTGTGAGATGTTTTTTAGAAGCCTTGTTCCTTCGTCTAGAATCCGCAGAACAAAAGATTGAACAAGCGCCTAAAACCTATTATGTTGTTGTGCGGCGGCACAGGACACTCCCACAGCATAAACAAGCTGCTCATAGTTTGGTTGCAAAAGTTTAGTTACAAACATCTAGAAACAGCCCAAAAGGCCGCGACTATAGTGGGGTTAATCAAATGGCAGAACAATTAATAGCTGTAGCTGTAACAAACGATGGAAGTATAGCAGCTCATGCAGGCAGAGCCTTGCAGTGGCAAGTTTATACTGTTTCAGACAAAGCAGTTCCATGTCTAGCCTGGACATTAGATTTAACTGGCTTTGGCTGCCTACACGAATGGCATGTGCGAGGTGACGGAAATCGTCATCCCCTACATTTTGTCGATATTGCCATCGCGGCATCTGCAGGCGAAGGTGTACGCCAAAAACTACAGCAGCGAAACACAATGCTACTGACCACCAGTGAGGAAAATCCAGAGAAGGCGATTGCTGCTTACCTAGATGGGAATTTGCCTGAGGGGTTGCCCCACGAAAAAGTGGCGTGCCATTCCCATTAAAAAGGCAAAGTCCAACTTTGATGAACATTCGCGGTTTATACTTTCAAGCGATCGCAATCTAATAACGCTCATGCACATCGACCGGTAAAAGGTTGAGGATTTAGGCATGAGAAAATCGCAAAATACCAGGGTTTCCTGGTCTCTAAGCCATTCTAATCCTTGTGGATAAGTAGCCCTTGAGCACATCGGTGATGCAGTCCATCACCCATCCACCAACCGATCGATCGCAATTGCTGCCATCCTGCGCACCCGCTGCCGGTGGTAAACCAGCCGAATGGGTTGAATCATGCGCTGCCACAGAGACTGCATCCCCGATCGCGATCGGCGTTCAATTTGAGCCTGGGCTTGAAAATAGGACGCTTTTGCTTCTGGGGTAGACTGACCATTGCGAATCCGGATCTGCTCGATTCGATCGTCAAAGAAATCTAGCCCGATCATTTCACTGTGCTGGATCGGGAAGCCAACTTTCACAGCAGCCAGGGCCATCGCATAGGTCGGATGTTTGTGCATGCCCAGCGTATCAGCATAGATCGCCAATTCACCCCATTGCTGCAAGAACGCTTGCTCACGCCCCTGATCGGCAGTCACGACAAACAGGAACTCATTAATGAACTTAATGGCTGGATCGGTCATGTTCATTCCGACTTTGGCAGCCATCTGATCGATGATCCACTGTTTGCGGTAGCTGGCGATCGATCGCGTTGGTCGATCAAACTGCTCTTGCAAATGACGCTGCATCGGCCCACAGCTCCGAGCCGTCAAACCTGGACTAAAGCTCAAATCAGGCGGTATTGGCGCACAAATGCGCACATCAGCATCTAGATACATGACTGATTGAGCGATCTGGAGCCCCCGCTGAATGGCAAACCGCCGCTCATGATAGGACATGACTCCGCGACAGCGATGCTGAATAGCCTGCACATTTGGGAAACCCGCAAAATCGTCCGGGCGATCGGTCAAAATCAGGCAGGGACGATCAGGCGCGAACTGTTGCAGATCAGCCGCCAGAAGCTTGGCTAAATCAACGTAGGTTGATCCAAACGCAGCCGTACAGAAACAGAGGACTGGTTGAGGAGGAAATGGTGCGGAAACAAGAGGAGACTCAGACATCAGGGCGATCCTTGGGAATGCAATCGGCACAGTTCGCTTTGTTCGCTTTCCTTCAGTAATCCCCAGAACGGCTCAAAAATCTCCAGCCCGATCTAGTCCTCGTCCATCTCAGCTTCGCCGCCGACCACGACATCGCGAATACGCAGACTAGGCCCACCACAGCCGACCGGTAGCCCATTTTGCCCGCCCTTGCCGCAGCCGCCCGACTCATCCCAGTAGAAGTCATCCCCGATCGCTTCGATGTCCGCTAGCGTCGTGAACACATTGCCCGACAGGTTGACATCCCGCACCGGCTCGGCGATTTTGCCATCCCGGATCATCCAGGCTTCTCCGGCTGCGAAGGTAAACATTTCGCCGTTGGTCATGCCGCCCAGCCAGTTGCGGGCATAAACCCCCTCCTCGATCCCATCCAATAGTCGCTCGACGGGGGTATTACCGCGTTCGATCCAGGTATTGGTCATGCGGACGATCGGCGGATAGTGGTAGTTGAGGCAGCGAGCATTGCCGGTTGGGGTTTCGCCGAGTTTGCCGGCCGTTTCGCGGGAATGCAACCGCCCCACCAGCACACCATCTTTGATCAACTGAGTGGTCGTGGCAGGCACTCCTTCATCATCATAAAAATAACTGCCGCGATGCCCACCCGGAGCTGCCCCATCCAGGATTTGCAGTTCTGGACAGCCGAACCGCCGTCCCAGAGTCATCACCTCCATCAGATCGGGGTTTTCGTAGGACATATCGGCTTCGGAGAGGTGCCCGAAGGCTTCATGCACGAATAGCCCAGACAGAATCGGATCGATCACGACGGTGTAAGTATTCCCTTTAACTGGCGGCAGGGCTAGGGCATTAACGGCCCGTTGAGCTGCTTCCCGCACCTGCACATCTAATCCTTGCAAATCTTCGTAGGCTTTGCGCGATCCGGTGGTTTCTCGTCCGGTCTGAACAGTTTCGCCGTTGCGGGCAGTGGCGGCAAACCGCATTTCTAAATCGACCCAGGACTGTTCGATCAGGCTGCCCTCGGAAGTGGCTAAGATAATTCGCTGGGCACTGTCGCCATATCGCACGGAGGTGGTGGCAATGCGATCGTCTACACTGCGTAGAATATCGGCGTAATGTTCGCAGAGAGCTTTTTTCTGAGCCAGGGCAATTTGACGCGGATCGGTGCCAGTGAGGGGAAGCTGGCAAATAGTTTGCATCGGATCGACCGGAGCTAAGAGGGTTTCTTCGTCACCCACCAGCCGAGCGGCGGCGATCGCTTCTTCAATCCGATCGGTTAAGCTACTGAGCCGGTTAAAGCTGGCAAACCCCCAGCCGCCCCGATAGCAGGCCCGCACCTGCCCGCCGATCGAGATGCCTTCGCTCAGGGTTTCGACTCGATTGCCCCGCAGCAAGATGTCGGTGCCTTCGGCTTCTTCCAGTCGGATTGCTAGATAATCGACTTGGGATCGGTAGCGAGCGATCAGATCGGTTAAGCGGTTTTGGATATCAGCAAGGGGCGTAGACATGGTTGAGAGTCAGGGTTATGTAGAGTGAATTCTAGGCAGGAATGGTGTGCGAGTGAACTTAGTCTAGCCTAGCAAAGGGGATTAGAACTGTGACAACGGCGGTGTCCTATGACTGGATTGGGTGATGGGTGAAATATGGGGGGTGCTTCGCCCAGCGGGAATCTGGTTTCATCCGTCAGATCATTCCTACTTAGCTTAAAATTAAGGGCAGGTATACTCGATCGACTGTCTTCATGAATATCCAAGCCTTTTTTGAGCAAAGCGCTGGCAAGTGGCTTTCTCAACGCACCAGCCACCAGCTCCTACAAAATCAGTCCGAGAGCGCCAAGACCGAACTGATGATGACGCTCCTGGAGAAGAGCGATCCAATCGTGGGACAGCTTTGCCAGCAGTCTGGGCTCGATCCGGCTCAGGCGGTCAGCGGTCTGAAAATTACCTGGAGTAGCGTCATCGATCGCAACCCCAAAACTCAAACCGGCAGCAGCATTCTCGTGGTGGTGTCCGAGCCGGATCAGCCTAATCAGGGGCACTTGATCAGCCAGCAATCCGGTCAGTCTACCGTTGGACGCTACAGCTTGGGCGCGGATGAAGTGCTGACCCTGATCACCGAAACACCAGAACTCTACGCCGAAGAGCGTCTCTGGTTTGCCAGCCCCAATTTCCGCATGAGAACCAGCATCGTGAAGCGGTCGGGCGGGTTTGAGCTGGCGGCGTTCTGCACCGAAATTCGCTTGGGTGTTACGGCAAAACCGGCAGAATCAGCTCCGACAGAAGCTCAGCAGTCGGTTTGAGGCTCAGTCTATAGGGGATAATTGCCGATCGATTGGGAAGAGGCGATCGTTCATCCTTGGTGAGCAAGCTTAGTGAACAACAACGTTGGCTAGCCGCTTGAATTAGGAGCCTACAATGGACGCAACAGCAGCAAAGGAAAATGATCGACGCTTATTTCAATATTTCAATGAAAGAAACATGGTTGCCGTAGATCAGTGGATTGATGAACATGTTTCTAAGGATTTCGTCAATCACAGCACTCACTTTGGCGGGTCATCCGATAAAAACGGATTGAAAGAGATATTTAGGAAGTTTGCTGAATTGGATATGACCATTGAGCTTGGCGAGATGGTGTTTGAAGATAATGTATTGTGCTTTCGGACTATCATCCATATCGGTGGACAACCTGTGAGTGCGGGTATTGCGATGGTGAAATTCAAGGATGACAAAATAGCAGAAAGATGGGCATTTTCAGATGATCTAAAAACACTTTAGCCCTCTAGCTTTTTCTGGAGCAACTGGTTGGTCAGTTTCGGATCGGCCTTGCCGCCGGTTGCCTTCATCACCTGTCCAACGAAGAAGCCCAGCAGGTTTTTCTTACCGCCGCGATATTTTTCCAACTCGCTGGGGTTGGCGGCAATTACCTGATCGATCGCCGCTTCGATCACCTTCGGATCTGAAATCTGCAACAGACCGCGTTTTTCGATCAATGCCTTTGCTGATCCACCCTGACTCAGCAGTTCTGGCAGCACATCTTTGGCGATCTTGTTGCTGATCGTGTTGGCTTCAATCAGCTTAATCAACTCTGCCAGCGAGTCGGGCTTCAGAGGAATATCGGCAATGCTCTGCTTCTCGTTGTTTAAGTAGGCGCTGATGTCGCCCATGATCCAGTTGGCGGCAGGTTTGGCGCTACCTCCGGCGGCGATCACAGCTTCGAAGTATTCTGCCATGGTGCGATCGTCCGTCAGCACGCGGGCATCGTAGGCCGACAGCCCCAGCTCAGTTTCGTAGCGGTGGCGCTTAGCGGCGGGCAGTTCTGGCAGTTCGCTTTTCCAGGTGGTCAGTTGATCGGAGGAGACTTCGATCGGGCCTAAATCTGGCTCTGGGAAATAGCGGTAGTCGCTGGAGCCTTCTTTGACTCGCATTGTAAAGGTACGCTGGCTGGACTCATCCCACAACCGGGTTTCTTGAATGATCCGTTCGCCCGACTCGATCGCTGCAATCTGGCGGGTGATTTCGTAGTCGATCGCTTTCTGAATAGCGCTGAAGGAGTTCATGTTTTTGATCTCCACCTTGGTGCCAAACTTGTTGCTGCCCACCGGACGCACAGAAATGTTGACATCGCAGCGCAGCGATCCTTCCTGCATGTTGCCGTCGCTGACACCGAGGTAGCGCATGATCCGCCGCAGCTCTTGGGCATATTCGGCTGCCTCCTGACCGCTGCGCAGATCCGGCTCAGAGACAATTTCCACCAGCGGCACACCGGCCCGGTTGTAGTCCACCAGTGAATAGGTGGAACCAGCTAACCGATCGCTACCTGCATGAACCAGCTTGCCCGCATCTTCCTCCATGTGCAGTCGGGTGATGCCGATCGTTTTGGTGCGAGCTTTGCCAGATTCATCCAGCAGGGGTTTGCCCTTGTCGTCGGTGAGTTCGATTTCCAGCCAGCCCTGTTCGGCGATCGGCAAGTCATACTGGGAGATCTGATAGTTTTTCGGCAGATCCGGATAGAAATATTGTTTACGATCGAACTTGCTGTAAGGGGCAATGCGGCAATTCAGAGCCAGTCCTGCTTTCACCGCATATTCCAACACTTTCTCGTTGAGCACCGGCAGGGTTCCGGGCAATCCCATACAGACTGGATCGATATGGGTGTTGGGATCGGAGCCAAACTGCGTCGAGCTATTCGAGAAGATTTTGGTTTCCGTGCTGAGCTGGCAGTGGGTTTCCAGACCAATGATGGCTTCGTATTCAGTCTTGGTTGCCTTTGCAGGGGTTGCCGCGGTCATACTTGCTCTTTCGCATCGATCGAATCACTATCGGCTCTATCTTAGCGCTTATCGACCAAGTTCAGCGGCAGTGAGTAAATTTGGTGTCTCAACCGACAATCTCAATTCCGCTGCTGCAAGATTTGTTGGGTTGCTGGCGCTTACAGAATGCCTGAGCTTTACTCTCTCACTTCTTGCAGCGTCCGATCGTAGAGCATTTCACTGACTCGAAAGCCAGCTTGATTGATCAACCGATCGAGAATTGGTTTAAGAACTGGGATAAGTCCCTGTTGTTTAGCATTAATGAGAATACCTAGAAGACCTCTGAGTTTCAGTCCATAACTTGCTGCAACGCTTCTACCCAGACGTTCGGCAATTAGCAGTCGATCGGCACTGAGTTCGATCGCAAGGGCAATCGCTTCAGCTTCACCTGGATCAAGCGTCTGGTTAAGTGTATCCAGAAGTTGGAGATTGGTTGGTGCCTTGATCTCCAGCCAACCAGCCCCAAGCAAAGAGATTATCGTGAGTTGAAGAGCCTGTAAACGAGTGAGTTCTGAATGTACGGTGGGAGGAATGAGAACTTTGGGGTAAATTTGCTGCAATAGAGCAATCTCACCGATGATGATCAGATTGCTAATCGGTGAAGTGTTGCTCACAATGAGCATTACCAACCTTCCTCGCGCAGGCTTTTTAGGTCTTGCTCTAAATCTTCAATATCATAGTGAACACAAATGCCGCGACTGGCAATTAATTTCTGAAACTCAATTTGATGCAAGCCAGCGAGTTGACTGGCGGTACCGAGGGTAATACGTTCTTGCTGAAACAGTGAGATCGCTAGTTCGGTACGGAGATCTGCTTCACTAATTTGCAGGGCATCGGGAAGGTTGATCGTGATTTGCATGGGTTAGACTCCGTGGTTGGGTTCTTCGCTTTTCGTAGTTATAGAACTGACAACGGGATTGAATCATTTTAATAGTTTCAAAAAAGCTGTGTTTTGGCTCCAACTCATTAACATCCCAATAACGGAAACTTGTCTACGGAAACTTGTCTACGGCATAGATCTGCGCGATCCCAGCAGCATCTCGACTCGCCAGAGGGCAGCCCGACAGACGGCAGGACAATAGCGTTGCAGCAAGGCTTGCTGGTGTGAAGTGGGGGGGATTTGGGCAGTGTCAAATTTGGCAATGGCGCGGGCGATCCGGCGAGCTTCCACGATCGGCACCCCGGCTCCGATCAGCCGTTTCCAGTAGATCAGCATGAGACGTTTGGCGATCAGCTTGGTGGCGATCGAGCGGGCTTCTTCCCAGGAGATACCCAGCACGGTGAGTTCACGCCAGTCGAAGGCGAGCAGTTTTTCGGCGGTCAGTTCGGCGGTCAGTTCGGCGGTCAGTTCAGCGGTCAGTTCGGGTGTGATCTGGCAGTTGAGAGATGCAAACCGTGATTCACAAACAGGATTCATTACCATCGTTGGGGGGCTTTCTCACGAGGGGTTAATTCAGTCCTTCACTCTATTTCCGGCTAATTTCTGGCAGTAAGAGGTGATATGCCGCACAGGAATAGGATGATTCGGGGGGGTGGGGGTGGATGTGGCGATCACTGCGAAATGACCAAACTGCCGGAAGAGGTTGATCGATCTTAATCGCTCTTTTCTCCTACCGTTCGCATCCTATTACTTTCATAGATTTGCTGCGTATATTTATAGTCAACATCAATCTGAATTCGATTTAGTAAAAAGCGAAAAAAGTAATGAATATCGGTTTGAGGAAGCTGCAAGGCTACACCATGGCTTTGGTTACTGGGTTCATGACGCTTGGGTTACCGCTGGCTGGTCAACAGTCTGCCAGTGCGGCTCAGCAGTTTTTCTGTAATGGCAGCATGAGCAATGGTTGGGCGTACACGGCCGAGTTTTTGGATGGACGCTTTACCCAAATTCGTTGGCAGCGATCGGGTCAACCGCCACAAACCACAACGCTGACCTTCAGCAGTACCAATCCTCAAGGGCAACCGATTTATACTGGGGCGTTTCAAGCCGCTACCGCAGTGACTCTGATCGATCTATCGGGTGGCAATGTTAATTCAGGTTCAGAGATTTCGGTCAGTGTTGAAGAGTGGGGCACTTCTACGGGAACCTGCGGCCTCTCGACGGGTGGAAATGTACCGTCGCCTGCGCCCCCTGTTCCCCAAGCGCTTTTCTGTGATGGCACTATGAATAATGGTTGGGCTTATACGGCTGAGCATACTGGTGGTCAGTTTACGCTGATTCGCTGGCAGCGATCGGGTCAACCGCCGCAGACCTCAACGCTAACCAGCAGTGGAACGAATGCCCAAGGACAGCCAATTTATCGAGGGGCGTTCCAGAGTGCAACTAAGGTGACTTTGGTTGATCTGTCGGGTGGCAATGTGCAGCCTGGTTCTGAAGTTTCAGTGGGTGCTGAAGAGTGGGGATGGGCAAGGGGACGTTGTCGGGGCTAATCCAGCTAAAGTGGTTTCCCATGCGTTTGATCGTCTTCATGGTTGAGGTTAGGCAAGGGGCTGAAGTCTCTGGTTGGCTCTAGCCTTTGCCATGTCCTCCTGATCGGGACTACTGCTACAGCAGCGCATCTGAGTCTATACAATTGCCCTATGCCTGCTGCTCTTCGGTGGTGAGTTGCTTGAGGAGATCTTGAGTGATCGGGTGATCGCTCAGTCGATCGGACTGTCCGGTGGCGATGGCTTGTTGGAGGCAGTACAAGAAATTTTGCCAAGCGGTTTTTGTGTTGGGGTGATCGACTCCCAATTTCTGCACAAGAATGGTCAGCGCTTGCAAATAGAGCGGTTCTGCTTCACCATAGCGCTCTTGCGACTTGTACAACCCTGCCAAATTGTTCAGACTGAGGGCGGTGTCGGGATGGTCTTGCCCTAATTGCGATCGATTGATGTCGAGGGCTTGCACATACAGCGGCTCTGTTTCACTGTAACGCCCTTGCGACAGATATAACTCTGCCAAATTGTTCAGACTGGTGGCGGTGTATGGATGCGCTTGCCCTAATTGCGATCGAATGATGTCGAGGGCTTGCACATACAGCGGTTCTGCTTCTCCATAGCGCCCTTGCGACTTGTACAACCCTGCCAAATTGTTCAGACTGGTGGCGGTGTCGGGATGGTCTTGCCCTAATTGGGTTCGTCTGATGTCGAGGGCTTGGAGAAGGAGCGGTTCTGCTTCACCATAGCGCCCTTGCGACTGGTACAACTCTGCCAAATTGTTGAGACTGGGGGCGGTGTCGGGATGGTCTTGCCCTAATTGCGATCGACGAATCCTTAATGCCCAGAGCCACAGCGGTTCTGCTTTACCATATTCACCCTTCAGGTAGAGTGCATAGCCAATTCGGCTTAAAGCAGCAGCGGTTTCAACGGTTTCCTGCCCTTCTCCTACGGCAATTTGGGCATTGAGTCGCTCAATAAAGCCTTGAGCAGCGGTTTCATTGCTCATTTTGCGGCTGAGGCGGGCTAAAAAGCGGAGATAAAGGAGCGTTTGGGGATGGCTGAGGTCAAGTAGGGTTTCTGAGAGGTGCAGCGCTTGCTGATAGTGATCAAAGGCGGATTGCCACTTTTTGGCTCCCCACTTTTCGTAGATATTGCCCAGTAGACCATGGGCTGTAATGGTCAAGGGATGGTCGCTAGCGGCTGTGGTAATGGCTGCTGCGTCTAGTTTTTCTAGAGCGGTTAGACAAAATTGGGCTGCTTGACCCAAATCGGCACCGCTTTGCAGATAGAGTTCGGCTGTGATCAGACAATGTTCTGCCAGCTTCACCGCAGGAAGGGTAGGAATAGATTCATACTGCTTCAGCGCCTCCTGGTTCCACCGCATAGCTTCTCGGTAGTTGCCCTGAGCCGCAGCGATACGAGACTGCTGATCAAAACAGTCAGCAATGTCTAGCGCAGGAACATCAGGCTGGTTTTGGCGATAGGACAAAGCCCAATCGGCCGCCTTACCCGCATCAAACACGCGATCAACACTGAGATACACCTCTGCCAAGTCAAACTCGACTGCTGCCGCTGCCAAACTTTCCTGCATCTGCAAACTTTGCCACTGCGCTCTAGCCTGTTCAAGAACAGGAATGGCTCGATCGCCCTGTCCCAATTCCTTCCAGAGTCGCCCTAACAGACTATTCACTTGAGCCTGCTGCAATGGGTCGATCGGCTGATCGGCTAAAGCCACAAGAATATCGGCTCGCTCTTGCTGATGTCGGAACCAGCCGGACAGCATTGTCACTGTCCAATCGACTGCTTCTGCCAGCAATCCTGCTCCCTCAGCGTGATAGAGTGCTTCTTCCATCACTTGCATCGCAACTTGGATCTGCTGTTGCTCGATCGCGCTCTGACAGGCTGCTTGGTAGTAGTGATAGAGCCAGATTTGCTGATTTTTTCGCGTGGTGGGCTGCTGCTGCGATTGCAGGATACGCTGCACTAACGGGTTCAGTTGCCATCGTCCAGGTTGGATGGATTCCACATAGGGACTGGCAGTGAGATGGGCTGCCAATGCTTCTGCCTGCGTCGCCTGTTGCGGATGAAATTCGGTCAGCAAGTCCATGAGCAGCGCCGGATCCCAAACCCGCACCCAAGCCAGCAGCTCAAACGCATACTGTATTGCTTCTCCGCTCAGGGTCAGGTATTGATTAAAAAGTTGCTGGGCTGTGTCTGCAAAATCCTCAAATTGAGGCAGACGGG
The DNA here is from genome assembly GCA_025454395.1 of Elainella sp. Prado103. Lineage (GTDB taxonomy): Bacteria > Cyanobacteriota > Cyanobacteriia > Elainellales > Elainellaceae > Elainella. Next base: position 1,264 of record JALOOM010000002.1, on the reverse strand, counting down.
GTGCAATTTTTTCGCAAATTTCCCGACAGGTATTGAGATGCAGCGGTGATCCAGCACAAAGGTCGGCTAATGTCGATCGTAACGTTACCTCTTCAATACCCATTGCTTGCAGCCAGCCTAAACTCTCGGCTTCTGTGAGCGGCTGCATCTCGATCTGTTGAGCCAGCGGAATTCGATCGATCGGACGCTCTGCAAACACAATCCAGAGCAGCCAAGGGTTCGGATGCTGCATCAGATCAACTAGCCAGTCTGGATTCTGCGGCTTCACCAACCCTTCGTAGCCATCAATCATCACAATGGCGGGGCAATGCTGCTGTTGCAACACGGACGCTAGCTGAGATGCCAGCAAAGGGGGGAGTCGATCGAGCAGATCATAGGGATCGGTGATTTCTTCGATTTGGCTGAGGTCGCAATGATTTTGGTGATAGCTCTCTAGCAAGGGTTGAGAATAGCGCTGCAATAACCACAACAATTTACTGGCTGTTCCCACATAGGGCACTGTTTTTTGTAAATCACTTGCCAAACTACTAACCAGATCTGCCCAGGTGCTGACATGATCGGTCACACCCTCCAGTTGAGAAAAACCTGTTGCGTTAAAAGCAGTTGAGGGATGAGCAATCGCCCAATAGTAAGCTACTGCAATATCAAAACAGAGTAATTTCACCTCCGCTTTGCCGAGACTGCGCCGTAGATCGAGGGTGGCTTGTTCAACGGGCGGAAACTGATGTCGCTCAATCCCTGAACCATTAACTGTGGCACAGGCATGACGCTCACTCCAGATCTGCATCAGCCGATGTTTGAGTCCGGTTTTGCCAATACCGGATTTACCGTAGAACACCAGCAAGTTATGGGACTGAGTGCCTAATTGAGCAACCGCTTGCTCTACTTTGGCTTGATAAACCGGACGATCGATCCAGCGTTGGTTCATGACCAGGTTTTAAGCAGGAAACAGGGTAAGTTCAGCCTTCAACCGTTGTTCTAGCATATTCGAGCTGGAAATTCGCCACAGATGAGTTCAATCCTTTAAGTTTTGTCCCTATCCCAGCCAATCATTTCATAGCAGCGCGTAGCCCAGTATTTTAAGGCGATGAAGCTCTTTTCTAGCTCGATCGATGCTATCCAAAATCCCAGAGTTGACTGTTCAAGAGCAATTGTTCTGTCTTTTAGCTCGATCGTTCATTTTTTGAGGTCAACGGTTGAGTGTTTGAGGTCAATCATTGACTGTTCAAGATCAATCATTGAGTGTTTGAGGTCGATTGATCCG
>JALOOM010000053.1 GCA_025454395.1 Elainella sp. Prado103 | reverse complement strand
CTTTCCAAAATTCGCTGCAAAACCCCACTGGCAACCCCTCCAACACAACTTGACTCCCCAACCCCTAATCCTAAACTGGTGCTCTCTGATGCCGATCGGACTCACTACAGTACCGGGGCACAGCGCTCATACCCCACTGATCCCGGAGCTGGTCAGAATAAACTAAGGGTGTAATTAGAGCTGTAATTAGGACTGTGATTAAGATAGCTAATTGAGGCAGCAACTTCCTCATCGGCCTACAAAATAAGCAGTTTTATTCAACTTCGACTTTATTCAACTTCGACGGATAAAATATTGAGCTGGGTTTCTAGTTCTTCGATCGTTGGCAAATTTCCTTTCAGTGGCTCTGGTAGTGCATGTTTAAGCTGGTAAGTTGAAATACCGATCGGTTTCTTGCCATCCCGCAGCGCATATTCTACAACCGTTTGATCCTGGGTTTTACACAAAATGATGCCGATCGTCGGCTGATCAAGAGAACCACGAAGAATATCATCCACTGCAGAAACGTAGAAATTCATCTTGCCTGAAAACTCCGGTTCAAACTCAACAGTTTTCAGATCAACTACCACAAAGCAATGCAACCGGAAATGATAGAATAGAGGATTAAGTTCATATTCCTTACCGCTGACGTGGATAGGATACTGGCTTCCTACAAAGGCAAAACCAACCCCCATTTCGAGTAAAAATTCTCGAATATGGCGGATTAAAGCCATTTCCAGCTCTCGTTCTTGTGCTTCCTGTCCTAAGCTTAAAAAATCGAAATTGTAGGGATCGCGTAAGATCTGCTGAGCTAGCTCTGATTGCGGTAAAGACAACGTCTGCTCAAAATTAGTCAATGCGCCTTCGCCTTGTCGGTGGTACAACCCACTCTCTAGGCGCTGCGTGAGGATGCTACGGCTCCAACCATGCTGAATTGTTTGCTGGATGTACCATAGTCGTTCTTTCGAGTCTTTTACTTTGTCCAGCAACATACAGTTATGGAACCAAGGGATTTGTCCAGCAAGCTGCTGGACAATTTGCTGATCTGGATAAGCTTCAGCGAAGGCGCACATATAGAGAAGGTTAGTTCGGGAAAAGCCTTTCATCCCTGAAAATGCTTTTTGTAAGTCCTTGGCCAATCTACTGATGACTTTAGCTCCCCAACCCTGCGCCTGTTGGCGGGTTAAGATTTCCTGCCCAATTTGCCAGTAGAGCAGGATCAATTCTCGGTTAACTGCCAGTGCTGCCCGAACTTGAGCATTGCGAATGCGTTCTTTTACATCCTGGAGGAATGTTTCATAATCATCGGACAGCAACTCAGAATCCATGGAACGAACAATTGACCTGAAGCAGTTCTCACTATAGCCTGCTTAAAACTGCCTGATCCAGATTTATCCTACTTTGTTCAGAGTACACCCGAATTCGATGCTTATTGGCAGGATTTGCAGTGGTTCCAGCGCTACGCGCTGCGTAATCGAGAAGTGATGAAATTCCAGCAGCATACAAACCGATCGAGCAAGTGATGGATCACCAGAGTGACTTAGTTGAAGTTGTAGCTACCTTGAAGCAGGTCATCTGCATCAAAGGGTGAAACTTGAGGAGTCATGACGAATTGCTATGGCTCCTAAACAAGCATTCTAGCCTTGATAAATCTGAAGCCATATCACCAATGGGTTGTCAAGTGACTTTAACAGGCAACCTTAGAATACCTTTAGCATATCAATCCGGAGACGAATTTCGAGTTGAGATGTAAGGCTCGTAGGAGTCTTAGCTTGACTCCGAGATTGACTTGCCAACCGTTCGATGAAGGTTTAATAAAAATGGTGCCCAGTCATAATCTAGACAGAATTAATCTAGACAGAATAATCTAGAATTAATTCTCCTTTCGCAACTTTTTCCCGTAGGAATGTTTGAACGAAAATCAACTCTTCATAGGTAACTTGACCATCTGCTCGAATTGCTGTCACAATCTGCTCCCGTTCCGCTTTAGTCAGAATGCCATCTGCGATCGCCCGTTCAACAATCTGCTTGAGTTTTTCCAATTCCTGCTGCTCTTCAACTGTCAATTCTCGTTGATTTGGACGTGAGATTTCCACCGTCGTTTCTCCTAGATTTGAACCTACCAAACTCAATCACACGAATACATTGAACTACATTAGATTATACCCATTGAATGATACCTGGAGTAACTAAGATTCGTAAATGCAGGATTCGTAAGCACAGGGCTGGAGTCCTATTTAACTTCGACTTAAGCTAATCTTCAAGTTGAATAGTTGCGACTGACCAAAATCCTTCCTTCAGAATCAGGTTATAGGGGATGCCGCAATGTTTCGGAGGGAGACTCCCCAAACATTTTCTTATAGTCTTTTGCAAGCTGTCCCATGTGCCAAAATCCCCATTGAATCGCCACATCTGTCACCGTTGTTTGGTGGGCAGTCGATGCTAGGAGTTGGCGGCGTAGCCCATTGAGGCGTTGAACCTTGAGATAAGCGATCGGACTCATGCCAAAATATTCTTGAAAACTATAGCGGAGAGTACGTTCGCTAACATGGAGTTGAGCGCAAAGGTCATGGATGGTTAAAGGACGATTGAGATTCGCTAAGATCAGCACCTCTGCTTGTTTCACCAACTGATGGCGATTACTGACAAAAGCTCTGAACCTCTCGTCACGGGCAGTAAGAATATTCAACATCAGAAAAAATGGGAGATATGGTTACGTCAATGAATACAGAAGTTACAAAATCAAAAACTACAAAATCAAAAACTACAAAACGAGCCTTTGGTTGGGGTTGGAAGGTTGGGATTGGAAAGTTGGGGTTGGAATCGCTCAGATCTGTCAAGCCTACCAAACTCTGATCAACTGACAAATCTTTTCCCCTCATCCCTAAATCCCTTCTCCCACCAAGAGCGAAGGAACTTCAAATCAAATAATCTGATTCGAAACCCCTCGTCCGCTCTGAGAGAGGGTTTGGAGTGAAGGCGGTTTAAGTTTTGTCAGTCAAGCAGCCTACCAAACACACAGAGCCAACATAAAAAGCTCTAACACTGACTGGGGCTAGGATCTAAGCGTAAACTGCTATATTTTCTTGCAATATCTAACATTAATTATCATAATTTTGGAGATTTTGGGTTGTTTATCTTACACTTCTTAAGGGCAGCAGGGTTCGGTGAAATCGATCGGGGAAGAAAATCAGCCTGATTGACCAACTAGGAGTTCCTGAATTATGGTAGCCGGGAAGCTATCTTGAATGTTGATCCCATGCGACTTCCTGAGCTAATTCGTGCCGTAGAAAATAAATACAATCGATTCCTGACTTTCTTGATTGTGATTTATCTCTTTTCCCCCTTCTTGGAGGATCGATCAATTGGTAGTGCAATCATTTTCCTCCTCTTCTTGGGATCCGTAATTATCGTCGTCTATCAAATTCAGCACAGTAAAAGAACTCTAAAGCTGCATGTAGGGTTGGTCGTTCTGGCTTTATCGTTTCGAATTCTCAGCTTCGTGCCATCTATTCCTATCATTTTCAGCCGCACTTTTGATGTTTTCAGTACTCTGATTCTTTTAGCATTCCTGATGCTATCCAGCTACTTGATCCAGTGGGAATTGACCATTACTGAGCAAGTAACGGCCGATCTGGTTAAAGGGGGCATTTGTATCTATTTCCTGATTGGCTTTTTTTGGGCAGCTCTCTATGGCATCGTTTACAGCTTCGATCCAAACGCCTTCAATGCGGCATCTGTCCCACTCACACGAGCCGATCTCACCCATTTCAGCTTTACAACGCTCACCACCGTTGGCTATGGCGACATCTCTCCAGCTAGCGAGATTGCCAGAGTTTTAGCGAATTTAGAAGGGATGGTGGGTGTGATGTATCCAGCAGTATTTATTGCTCGTTTAGTCAGCTTGCACAGTAAGGGTTAAAGATTGACTCTGCGGCGCTCACCATCGCCACCTCTCATACATGCAAAGACCTGGCTATCCTGTTGCAGTGGAAATAACTAGATATGTATGGAAGAACACCGATCCCAATCAAGGCTAACTCTAAACCTTTAGATTCATTTGATGATCTTAATGATCTTATTGTCACCAGTCCAACCGGGCAGGATAATGAGGTGAGCAAATTTCACAGCCATCATCACAAGGGTTAGTTTAATGGATCTCGATCAATTACAATTTGAAATCTCTGAAGATGTGAAAGCGCTGATACCTGCGGAAAAACTGGCATCCCTGAGCGCAACATTTAGCCAGCTAGATTCTAATGGGGACGGCAGAATTGAGTTAGACGAATATCTCAACTTTGCGTTGGGTCAGGAAAAGGCTCGCCTGACTCAGAAGTTTACAGCGGCTGATGCCAATCAAGATGGAGCCGTTGAATTTGAAGAATTCGTTGCTGTGACTGAGCCCAGTTTTTTGATTCTCAAACGATTTCAAGAGTTAGACCTCGATCGGAATGGATTGCTCTCGCTAGAGGAAGCACTCAACATTGCTGATCGATTAGTTTTACCCCTCAATCCTACTCAGGTAGAAGCAATTATCCGGGAAGTGGATCGCGATGGAGATGGGCAAATTACCTACTATGAATATCTGGGAGCGATCGCTCATGTCGGGTTCCAATAATTTTACGGGGAGCCGCTTCCGATGAAATTTTACTAGCGTGTTCTTCGCCTTGAAGAATAGACCAAGCTGCGGATTTGTTCTTATAGCGAAAACTGCTCATCCACCTGAAAAGCGATTCGTAAAATCCGGTTAGCGCAATGGGATTCGGGTTAATCACAGTACATCGCAAATCACCTGGGTGAATGAGCAGTGCAGCATTAAGGCATACTCAGCAGTCTGGGAAAATATGTGGAAATAGAATGGCTAGCGCAAGCTCAAAGTGAGAAGTTGGCGATCGGATCCAGGGTGTTGGCGGCTACATCCCGCAGAATGGCTAAGCGGAGAAATTCGCCGCCGTCACCTGTACTCACTCGCAGAATCGTACCATTGGTGGTGTTAGCAAGTTTGACATAGTCCTGGAATGGATCACTACTGGTATAGTCAGAGCGCTGGAAAACCTGCCGTAGATCAATCACATCAGAGTTGACATTGAATCCAAAAATCGTATCAAATCCCTGCTGAGCCGAGCGATAAACGATCCGATCCTTGCCCACTCCAGTGCGAATTCGATCGTTGCCAGTGCCGCCATTGAGAACATCATTACCTCTACCGCCATTCAAGATATCGGCTTGGGGATTACCGGATAGGCGATCGTTGCCACCCTGTCCGAGCAGACGATCCGCACCAACCCCCCCCCAAGCAACATCTGACCCACGACGGGCAAAAATCACATCTGCCCGTTCGGTGCCCCGCAGGCGGTCATTCCCTAAGCCGCCATTGAGGATGTCATTGCCTTTGCCACCCCGCAGTAAGTCATCATTCTGCTGACCATCGAGAAAATCATCATTGCTGTTACCCGACAAACGATCCTTGCCACGACCTCCCAGAAGCGTATCATTTCCCGCTCTACCTTCTAATTGATCATCGCCCCGGTTACCCACCAGCCGATCGTTCCCTGCGCCACCGAAACCCCGATCGCGTCCTAAGCCCAACTCAATTCGGTCATCACCTCCATTGCCTCGGGCTCGATCGTTATTCTGTTGACCCCGGAGCCGATCGGCAAAAGCACCACCGATCAAATTGTCGTTGCCTCGGCCCCCATTGAGGCGATCATTACAATCAAACCCCCGCAGTCGATCATTACCACCCAACCCCGACAGGGTATCAAAATTAGGGGTACCATCAATTTTGTTGTTCCGATTGTTTCCCCGCACCGGATCAACAGGAAGACACACTTTGGGTTCACCGCCGACATCACCCACCGCTTGGGGTAACAGGGTGACGAGGGCTGCCGTTTCATCGGAGGATCCCCTTGCATCCGTGACCGTGTAATTGAAAGTCGCTCCACCGAACCCAGTACTGGATTGGAAGTAAATGTTCTGAATCGCTGCCGGGGTGAGGGTGAGTCCGCCAAGGGGCAACGAGGTAATGGGTGTACCACCGTTAGCCGGATCGCCCTGATACAGAACACCCTGTTCGGGACTGGGTAGGGTGAGAATAGAGTAAGACGCTATCTGATCTCCATCGGCGATGTCTGGATCGGTTCCTGCAAAGCCCGTAAGCCGACGTGCAGTACTGGGCGGCAAAGATTGAGTGAAGTCGATCGCAGTTGGAGGGTTATTCAGAGTCGTAATAAACAGGTTACGAATTTCATGAATATTGTTGAACGCACCCGTACCAGAGGCGAATCCAAACTTCAGCGTTTCTGGAGGAGTGACACCGTTAATATTGGCGATATTCAGCTCATCCAGTTCCGGTGGGCTTTCTCCCGGATCCAGGAAGTCACCATCATTATTGCTATCAATTCGTACCGTCAGGAGCCCAGTCGGGGTGAGGTTAATCTGAACCTTGCGTTTCGCCACCTCGCGGTTAGTTGCATCCGGAACATCAATCCCAAAAGGTAAGGAATTAGTGCCCGTGACAAATTGATAATTCGTCACTTCTCCCGCCCGCACAGCAATCGAATCTTCAATTCGTGCAGCGGCTCCCCCAGTGCGGATGGGAGTGGTATCGGCGATCGAGTCAACGGAACTCGAGAAATTGCCATACTCATCAAAACCAATCCCCACATATGCTCCGGCCAGTCCTGGCACCAGTGGAGCCGTCGCTGTGGCATTTTTCTGAGCATACCCCAACGATCCACCAAAGGCACCTGCCTGAGTGGGAGACACCAGACCATCGAGCAAAAAGAAGCTAATCCCATCCGCTCGGAAGGGGTCTGTGGTACCGCCATAGGAATAGAATTCAAAATTGACGGTTAACCCTTGACGGGAGCCGATCGCCCGATCGAACAGCACAAAGGTGGATTGATCGGGCAAGCTATTGGTGAGACGGAGGGCTCCCTGTCCAGGGGTATCCAATTGAAAGGCTGGATTGCCTGGAATGCCGCCAGTGGGGGCATCTGGGGTACTGCGAGCAGTCAGGAAGGGCAACACGGGAGCTGGCGAACCGGGCACCGCCGTTCCTGTGCCGACTCGCCAATTGGGATTACTGACCTCAGACTCTCGGAATGTTTCCGTGACCAGGATCGGCAGCAGGTGGGGATAGGTTGCCTGGGCAGCTAATGAAAAGGCGATCGGAGTTTGGATCGGAGCAGTTTGATACTCCAATACCCAGTTGCCGCCTAACACAGGGTTGCCAGTGGGATCGGTAGAAGCTGCGATCTCAGCTCCACTCAAGGCTTTCAACTGCTGCACAAACCACTGTCCAACCGTACCAGCAGCAACTTCGCAACCATAGAGCAGGATTTCCGCTCCTTGTTGGAGAGCTTTTGCCCAGGCTTGCAGATCGGTTGTATACCGCTCCAGCGTTTGCCAACTCAGGCGGGTGGTGCCGAGTTGAAGCATCCCTGAGCAACCATGAGATAGAATATGAAGACTATCAATTGATGTATTCGACAACGCTTGTGTGATCTGTTCAATGCCATCGCGAGCAGGATCAAGAATGAGAACTTTGGCTTCTGTGGGAATACTATCTATCAGGGTTGTATAATCCTGGACTGATGGATCAACAACAATGAAGGAAGAATATTGATGACGACAAGCCATAGCTAGATGCCTTTATGGGGGTAGATGAACAGAGCAATTAGCGGAGAAGATTTTAAGAGACTAAATTTTGTCTCGAACCAAACTTTGTTTCTTCAATAACTTAATTTTTGGGGGAATGCTAAAGCGAGTAGATTAAATGAAGTTTGGACTGAAAAACATATCTTTGCAGTAAAGTTCATTTTTGCAATTTGGCAATTTGTTGAGCGTTCTTCCTTACAGAGGATAAAAATATTCAAATTATTAGCCTACAGCAAAAGTATATGAAACTCATAGGACTGGGGGCGAGGGGGGTCTGAGGGTGTAGGGGTCTGAGACATGCTTACCTCTGCACGGTGGGTATCAGGGTGGGAGGAAGTTGTTCGGCAGCCAAATCAAGGTCGCAATCGAGCCAGAACAGAATGACAGTGACTTTCATAAGTAGATGAAGACTCTTGTGACTTGGGATAAGAGTCAGCTTAGGGAATATCTAGTATTCTAGTAAGGTCATCTTAGGCATAATAATATGTTAATTGAGTGATAGTACCAAGAGCGACATCATCTTGCTGGTTGTTCAAAGGGTGAGATCAAGAGTTTGGGTACAAGCTTTGCAATAAAGATATCTTGACTGCTATCAATTAGATACTTACTGCATCTCTAACATCTAATTCTCGATGGGTAGGTTTATGTCTTTAGAATCTTGGCGGCAGCTTGAAATGCGACAGCTTCAGTACTTTATTGAATTAGCAACTGAAGCAGGTGAAAAGAAAAGTTTTAGTAGAGCCGCCGATCGCTTAAATGTTGAGCAATCTTACCTCAGTAAAACCATTGCAGCGTTAGAAGCCACATTACGAGTTGAGCTATTCGATCGCAGCCGTCGTCCACCAGTATTAACGGCAGCGGGCAGTGTCTTTCTGAACGAGCTACAAGGGGCAATGTCTGGGCTAGAACAAGCTGTCAAGCGTGCTCAAGAAGCCAGTCGGGGTGAGGTTGGTAAATTAGTAGTTGTCGTGAATACGGCGATCGCCAATAGCTTATTACCAGATATCCTCAAAACCTTTCGCGATCGATATCCTCAAGTTGAATTAGAGCTGCGATCCATGACTATTGAAGATATGATCAAGGGATTTCGGGATGGCTCTATCGACATTGGCTTTGAACATCTACCCAACCCTTACTCTGAAGATTCCAGCCTCAATTTTTTACCGATCGTGAAGGAATCCTTTGTGGTTGCCTTGCCAATCACCCATCCCTTAGCCAAGCAACCATCTATTTCGTTGGATGCGCTCAAGCATGAGGTTTTAATATTGCCGCCGCTGGATGCATCACCTTCTTACGAGGTCGTCTTTGCCCAGTTTGAACAAATGGGGGTGAAACCGATCCTACTGGAAACTGTCAAAGCGACCTGGATGGTGATTAATCTGAGCCTTGTGGCAGCAGGGGCCGGAGTTTCAATTTTACCAGACAATGTACAAACTCTCCAGCGCGAAGGCGTGATTTACTGTCCACTCAAAGATGTGCCTCTGACCCGACAAATTGCTGTCATCTGGCGTTGTGCCGACCTGCCCCTGCTTGCTCAGCCCGTTCCGATTGATGCACTGCGTCTCCATCATTTTCTCACCGTGGTTCAAGAGATTGCTGGACAGTGCCCATCATCAGTGATGGAGTGTAGGCAGTGATGAAGTAGGGGCAGTGATGAAGTAGGGGCAGTGATGAAGTAGGGGCAGTGATGAAGTAGGGGCAGTAATGGAGCAGGGGCAGTGGTTGACTGGTTGGAATCGTTCCGGATTTGCTGGGATCCCGAATTTGCTGGATTGTCACTTTCATTCATATCAGTTTCATATTTTCTTACCCTACTCTAAAGAGGGCAAGTGACTGAGTTGAGTTTTGTCAGTCAAGTTCGTAGATTGGGAGCGTAGGCAGAAGCGGCTCACCCTGCAAACCAGATCACTAGCGAGGTCACTAGCCGGGTTGCTAATTGGGTCACTAACCGGATCGTTAGTCATTGACGATTAGGGCGATTAGGCGGAATGCGTTTGGGATTGGGAGAATCAATCAGCATGAAGGGATTAGCTGGAAAAACTGCTTTAATCACAGGTGCAAGTTCAGGAATCGGGCAGGCGATCACCTTTCGGTTGGCACAGGAAGGCTGCAACGTGGTGATCAACTATCGCAGCAAACCAGAAGATGCAAAACGAACCGAAGCGATCGCCTTACAAAAAGCTCAGGATGCCGGTCATGAAATACAAGCCTTGCTGATCCAGGGAGATGTCTCTCAGGAAGCTGATATTCTTCGCATGATCAATACAACGCTGCAAACATTTGGACAGCTAGATATCCTGGTTAACAATGCAGGAATACAAAGTGAATATCCGTCCCATGATATTCCGACCGATCGGTTCGATCAAGTCATTGCTGTGAATTTACGCGGCGCATATCTCTGTGCAAGAGAAACGATTAAACATCTGCTGGACAAAGGACGATCCGGCGTGATTATCAATGTATCGAGTGTACATGAAATCATTCCTCGACCGATGTATCTTAGCTATGCAATCAGTAAAGGGGGAATGGGCAGCTTAACAAAAACCTTAGCACTGGAATATGCCGATCGAGGCATTCGCGTGAATGCGATCGCACCGGGTGCTACTGTCACTCCCATTAATGAGAGCTGGGTTTCGGATACGGAAAAGCAAGAGGTGGTGGAAGGTTTCATTCCGATGGGGCGGGCTGGTACTGCCGATGAAATGGCGGCTGCGGTGGCTTTTTTGGCTTCTGACGAAGCTGCTTATATCACTGGACAAACCTTATTTATTGATGGTGGACTGACACTCTATGCTGACTTCCGAGAAGCCTGGTCGGCCTAATTCGGGTAGTTTGATCCGAGCAGCCTGACGGTAGAGGATGTCTATTTTTGATATCGATTTCTATGTAGAGTTTGAGTGGTTCTTGCTGTTTTGACTTGTTTTAACCTGTTTGGCACTACCCAAAAATCACGAGGTATCTATGACCGCAGAAGCGCAGAGACTAGAACAAAACAGTACAGGGCAAGTTGATTGGTATAAATGGGGCCCTTATCTGAGTGAGCGCCAGTGGGGCACAGTAAGAGAAGACTATAGTAATGATGGTAATGCCTGGAACTATTTTCCCCATGACCATGCTCGATCGCGGGCCTATCGTTGGGGTGAAGATGGGTTAGGTGGCATTACCGATAGCCATAATCTCCTCTGTTTTGCGCTGGCACTTTGGAATGGTCAAGATCCAATCGTGAAAGAACGGTTGTTTGGTTTAACCAATGGCGAGGGCAACCACGGCGAGGATGTGAAGGAGTACTACTTTTACCTCGATAGTACGCCGACGCATTCTTATATGAAATATTTATATAAATATCCTCAAGCGGCTTTTCCCTATGATGATTTAGTCAGAACGAATGCCAACCGTAACCGCTATGAATTGGAATATGAATTACTAGATACAGGCATCTTTGATGACGATCGCTATTTCGATGTATTTGTGGAATATGCCAAGGCGGATGCTGAGGATATTCTCATTCAAATCAGCATTGCCAATCGGGGTCAGGAAGCAGCTCCTCTGCATGTTTTGCCGACCCTATGGTTCCGAAACACCTGGTCTTGGCCAAATGGTGGAGCCAAGCCGCTGCTCAGTCGTGTTAATGGAACAGGGCGAAGTTTGGTTCATGCTCATATTGATGACACATTGCTCGATCGATACATTAAAGACTACTATCTCTACTGTGATGAGTTGGTGCCGTTACTGTTTACGGAGAATGAAACCAATCATCAACGCATTTTTGGCACTGCAAATCCTAGTCCTTACGTTAAGGATGGGATCAATAATTGGCTCGTGCATGGGCAGGAAGATGCCATTAATCCAGATCACCTGGGCACGAAAGTCTCTCCCCATTACCAACTGACCCTGGCACCGGGTGAGACAAAGGTCATTCGGTTGCGCCTGACCAAGCAGGAACCGGCTGTCATGGGTGAACCATTTGGTTTGGGGTTTGAACAAGCTCTGGCGGCTCGATTGCAAGAGGCAAATGAATTCTATGCCGCAGTAATTCCGCCTAAAGTGCTTGCCGATCGAGATCGAGCGAATGTGATGCGGCAAGCTCTGGCTGGCATGATGTGGACGAAGCAATACTTTTACTACGATCTGGATCAGTGGTTGCGAGAACGCAATATCACACCTTGGACTCCTCCGGCTGAACGAAGACATATTCGGAACAGCGATTGGTTCCACATGCACAATGATGATATTGTCTCAATGCCGGATAAGTGGGAATATCCCTGGTATGCGGCTTGGGATTTGGCATTTCATGTGATTCCGATTAGCTTGATCGATCCTGACTTTGCGAAGAATCAGCTAATGCTCATGTTACGGGAAGATTATCTGCATCCCAATGGGCAAATTCCAGCCTATGAATGGAACTTTGGGGATGTGAATCCGCCGGTTCATGCTTGGGCAACCTGGGAAATTTACACACGCGATCGAGACTTAAATCAAGGCGTGGGAGATATAAATTTCCTGAAGTATGCCTTTTCCAAACTGCTGATTAACTTTACCTGGTGGGTAAACCGCAAAGATGAGGGGGGCAATAACCTGTTTCAGGGGGGCTTCCTGGGATTAGATAATATCGGAGTGTTCGATCGCAGTTCCAACCTGCCGACAGGTGGGCATTTGGAGCAAGCCGATGGTACGGCCTGGATGGTCTTTTTCAGTCAGCAAATGTTCCAAATTGCGATCGAGCTGGCATTACATGATCCACTCTATGAAGACTTTGTGATTAAGTTCTTCGAACATACGATGTGGATTGCTGGGGCGATGGATCGGATCGGAGAACATAACGATGAACTATGGGATGAAGAAGATGGCTTTTTCTATGATGTCCTGTGTTTACCCGATGGAAATTCGACTCGCCTCAAGGTGCGATCGTTAGTAGGGCTGCTCTCGCTGATGGCAGTCTGCGTTTTTCCGCAGGAAACTTTAGATAAGCTGCCTTACTTTAAAGAGTCAGCCCAAAAGTTCATTTTGCAACATCCCGAATTAACCCATAACATTCAATTGCCCAATCAACCGGGCGAACGAGGTCGGCTGATGCTGGCAATTCTCAATGAGGATAAACTGCGGCGTGTCTTGAGTCGAATGCTAGATGAGTCTGAGTTCCTGTCAGATTATGGGATTCGATCGTTATCCCGCTATCATCTGGAGCATCCCTACACCTTCTACCATGCTGGGCAGGAGTATAAAGTCGGATATGTGCCCGGTGATTCCACCTCAGGGATGTTTGGCGGTAACTCCAATTGGCGCGGTCCGATCTGGATGCCCGTCAATCTTCTGTTACTCCGGGCATTACTACAGCTCTACAGCTACTATGGGGATGACTTTACGATCGAATATCCAACGGGTTCAGGGCAATTGATGACGCTATTTGAGGTGACCCGGTGTATCAGTGAACGGATCGTCAGTATTTTCTTGCAGGACGAATCGGGCCGACGACCTGTTTATGGGGAAATAGAAAAGTTTCAGACCGATCCCTACTGGCGTGATCTAATTCTGTTCTATGAATATTTCAATGGTGATAATGGAGCCGGAATTGGGGCGAGTCATCAGACTGGATGGACCGGTTGTATTGCTCGTATTATCCAAGCCTTGGGCTATTTCACGCCAGAGACTGTATTAAGTACGATTTCTCCAGGTGAATTTGCGAAGTATCGAGTTTGATATCGAGTTTGGCAGATTGCATGAATGTCAGGTTTAGATAAACTTTGCTGCATGGATAGTAGTCTATGAACCAATCTTCTCAAAATGTTCTGACGGCGCGAGCACGCTTGGGTGAATGTCCAGTTTGGGATGCCGATCGTCAGCAGTTATTTTGGGTTGATGTCTACAACCATCGCGTTCACCAGTTTGATCCTGCCAGTGGGCAAGATCGCTACTTTGATGTCGGGGATGTGGTGAGTGCGATCGTTCTGACGGATGGGGAACCCTTGTTAATTGCCTTGGGCAATCGATTGGCATTGCTGAACCTGCAAACTGGCGAGTTGGCAACCCTACATCAAGTGCAGTTCCCCCATCCGGAAACCCGATTCAACGATGGCAAATGTGATCCGCAAGGACGATTTTGGATCGGTTCGGTCAGTGAAGCGGTGGGACAAGCCATGCTTTACCGCTATGATCCGGATGGCAGTTGGCAAGTCATGGAAACCGGGTTGACCATCTCGAATGGTTTAGGCTGGAGTCCAGATGGATCCACGTTTTATCTGACAGACTCGGCTCCCCATTACATCTATGCCTATGATTTTGAAGCAGAGACAGGCACGATTCACAATCGCCGCTTACTGGTTGATTTGAGCCAAGAAGCAGTAGAACCCGACGGGTTGACGATCGATCAACAGGGTAACCTCTGGTCGGCGCTCTGGAATGGCTGGGGTATTGCGGGGTTTGATCCGGCCGGACAAGAATTCTCGCGGGTGGTGTTGCCGGTGCAACGGCCCACTAGCCTCACCTTCGGCGGAGAGAATTTGGCCACTCTGTATGTGACCTCTGCTTCAGTCGGGTTGAGTCAGCAGGAAATTCAGCAGGGATTTTATGCCGGAGATTTATTTCAAGTTGCGATCTCGGCGATGGGAATGCCAACCCAGCGGTTTCGTTGGGTGACTTGATCATGGGTGATTTGACTCGATGATGCCCCAAAGATCCGGAGATACCGGATTTATTATAAAATCACCTTCTAACTCCAACAATTTACTTGAACTCATCAACATGAAATTCAATTCATCATTCAATCTATCGTTACTCCCGGTCACTCTTGGACTGATCGCTGCGATCGGCAGTGGACTAACGGAGCCAGCAATTGCCCGTCCAATGGTGAGCGATCAAATGGTGAGCGATCAAATGGTGAGCGATCAACCAGGCACAACCCAGAGTGTAGAATTGGAAGGATCGGCAATCCAGGCAGGCGTGATGCATCTTTCCGACCTGACCCGATCCCCAGACCCTACCGGACTGATCCTCATGGCCCAGTCTAAGGCGCTTGCGGGCAGTTGGCGTTTGGCCAATATGACTGAAGGAAATATGCCCACCCCTATGGTGCCACCGCAAGGAGTAGAACCCACCGCCGAATTCACCGATGGGCGCATTTTCGGTTCTGGAGGTTGCAACCGCTTCAACGGAGGGTATGAAGTGAGTGGGAATCAACTCAGTATTGGGCCCTTGGCTTCTACCTTTATGGCTTGCGAACCTGCCGTGATGAATCAGGAAGAGCGCTATGAAATCGATGATCAGGGACAATTAACGATTTTTTATCAGACTGAGCAAGGATCGGGAGTATTGCGCTTCACATCTCAGACGGTGCGAGGTCTCTGGTAGACAGCAACAGATTGAGCAAGTCATAAGTAATCGTAATGATCACCGCTGAAAAAAACAATGTCAAATTTCGGCAGTTGCTAGATCGGAACATTTAAGATCATTGATCGAGAAAACGGTCTACGCAGGCTCAAGGTCTACATAGACTCAAGGTCTACAAGTCTACTAGCCTACCAGTCTGCATCAGCCTACACTCTACAACCTGATCCTGGAACGATTGATTTATGCTCTCACAAGTCCCAGAACGTCAAATGCATTGGGTGCGTTGGATTCTGACGATCGGGTGGCTTTTAGTTATTGCCTCCCTATTTTACGATCCTTGGACTGCTGCATTGACTGAGCCCGATCATCCCTGGAGTCCGCTGCGATTATCGGGAGACTGTGTACAGGTGCAGGGGCGATGTCTAGAGGAGCAACCCTACCCGATCGGGGCCACCTTATTTTGGGGAGCGATCGTTCCTTCCGGCATTTTCATCTTGCTAGTGTTTGGGCATGAATTGTGGCGGCGGATCTGTCCTCTATCGTTTTTGTCGCAAATTCCGCGAGCTTTGGGCTGGCAACGCCAATTTAAGCGGGAAAACCCCACCACTGGCAAGATTCGCTATGAATTGGCCAAGGTAAAGTCAGAGTCCTGGTTGGGGCGAAACTATCCCTATCTCCAGTTTGGTTGGTTATTTGTAGGGCTCTGCGGCCGCATTCTCTTCTTTAATGCCGATCGATGGGTGTTGGGTGGATGGCTTCTCTTTACGATCGCAGCAGCCATTGCAGTCGGCTACTTTTATGGGGGCAAATCCTGGTGTCAATATTTTTGCCCGATGGCTCCAGTGCAAACCATTTTCAGTGAGCCTAGGGGTCTGTTGGGCAGCAAAGCTCACATAAGCGATCAGCGGATTACCCAATCCATGTGTCGGACTGTGCTGCCCGATGGCAATGAGCAGAGTGCCTGTGTGGCTTGTCAAAGCCCTTGCATTGATATTGATGCCGAGCGCACCTACTGGGATGGCTTAAATCAGCCCTCTGAAACCCTAATTCGCTATGGCTATGTTGGGTTGGTGATCGGCTATTTTGTCTACTATTACCTCTATGCCGGTAACTGGGATTACTACTTCTCCGGGATTTGGAATCGCGATCCTAACCAACTGGCCGCGCTGATGAGTCCAGGGCTTTACTTGGGAGGGCAGCCGATTCCGATTCCGAAGCTATTGGCAGTGCCGCTCGTATTGGGTGGGTTTACGGCGATCGGCTATGGGATCGGGCAATGGCTAGAAGCCCAACTCAAAGCCAGAGCCCAACAGCGCAATCCTCACTCCAGTCCCGATCTAATTCGGCATCGCATTTTTGTTATTTGTACTTTTTTTATTTTCAACTTTTTCTTCTTCTTTGCTGGTCGGCCGTTAATCCAGCTATTACCGTTGTGGGTGCAGTATGGGTTCGATGTGAGTTTAGTGTTTTTGAGTACGCTCTGGTTGCAAAAGAACTGGAGGCGCAGTGCTGATCTCTATTCACGAGAGAACCTGTCCAGTCGATTTCGCAAACAGTTGGAAAAGTTACAACTCGATATTTCCCAATTTTTGGATCGGCGATCTCTGGATGATCTGAACGCAAATGAAGTGTATGTGCTGGCGAAAGTCTTGCCGGGGTTTACCCGCGAGAAACGGCACCAAGCTTACAAAGAGGTCGTGCGGGAAGCTCTGGAAGAAGGCTATGTCAATACCTCCAGTAGTCTAGCTGTGTTGCAACAGATGCGCCAAGAGCTAGATATGACAGATGACGAACATCGCGAAGTACTGGAAGAACTTGGGATCGAAGATCCAGATTTGCTGGATCCACACCGTCAACGGAGTCTAGAAAATCAGATTCGGCTGAGCGGCTACCAAAAATCCCTAGAACGGTTAATGCGGCTACAAAGTCAAGCAGATTTGAACCTTGAGGCTAGGCTAGATCCCATGCGGGGCTTACGCCGAGAATATGCCATCACACCGCAAGAGGAAAGTTGGATCCGGAGTGGTTTAGCGGCAGGTGCCAGCCAAATTCAGAAAGCCGATGTCTTACTGGCTCGCCTGGCCGAGTGGGTCGATTGCCAGCGATCCTTACAACATCCAACGCTACAGCCACAGGCTAAAATGGTGAATCTGCTGCAAGCCAGTGTGCATCACAAACAAACCCTGATCATCCGATCGCTCTTGGAAATTTTGGTCGATCTCCAAAATCATCCCAATGCGGTCAAGATCGCTCACCCCCTGCATGAGTTGGCGGGACAACAGGTATCCGTCTTACTAACAAACGGCTGGCAATCTCAACTTCCGGCTGAAGTGGTTCAAGTGCTCACCCAACCTGTCTCGGTGTCTGAGTCAATCTCTAGTTCAGATCGGGCTTCAACGTTCGGCCATCTGCACAATTTATTTGAACAGTCTGGCCCATTGGTGCAATCTGCGGTACTGTATCTGATCGCCCAACTCGATTCGGCCCAAACCCAGCAGATGATAGCAAGATTGCCGGAACACCCCCATCGCCTGGTGCGTGAAACCGCTGAACAACTGCAAACCCTACCCCCTGCACCTGCCCTGGAGCAATTACCGCGCCTGGAACAGTTGGTTTACCTATTCAATAGTGATCTGTTCCAGAATTTGCAGCCAGAGACTCTGATAGCCTTGTGCGATCGGGCAGCAGCCAAGACTTACACAACTGGGGATGTCATTACCGAAGCGGGGGATACCTGCCGCGAATTGTTGCTATTGCTGGAAGGCGAAGCCCGCATTGAGAATCGCTCCAATTCCTCGCTCGAAAGTCAACCGATCCGCCTGCATCCAGGGCAGATCTTAGATGAACTTGAGGTTTTGACCCACAGTAATTCAGAAAGTACGATCGTGGCTGACACGAAAAAAACCCGGATTTTAGCCATTCCGGTCGATGCCCTGGACGATCTACTCGATCAGGATCCAGACTTTGCCCGCCGCATTCTGGAACTGGAAAGTCGCAGGCTACAGCAGCTTGTAAAGGCAGGTGCTTCTCTAACATGATTCGCACAGGATCTTATTTGCCCGATTCCTCCTGAAAAACTCATGGATCTCCTGCCGCATTGTCGAGCTAGAGCCATCAGTAGTAAAGGTGGGGATAGTCGGAAGAGCAGGATAAAAGTTAAATCATCTTGAGGAATTCATTTCAGGCGCATCAATTTGCGCTTGAATAATTTTTCAACAGGCGTTCTAATCTTTTTAAACAATCTTCAAAGTCTAGTGCGCTTTTGGCGTGGGGTCTTTTGCCCCCAGGTGAAAGCTCTGCTAGTTGCTGTGTACCGGTCAGAGAATCAGAAGGATCCGGAATGATCCTCATGGATTAGTTTCCTTGGAGTCAATGCGACTGTGCAGTCGGGTAAACGTGGAGACAGTGCATCATGAAAATGCTTCTGATTGAGGATGATCTATACACGAGTGGACTGCTTGCAACGGCTCTTTCTCGCCATCATTATGTGGTTGATACCGTTGCCGATGGAGCGGTGGGGCTAGAGTTAGCGACCCAATGGAGTTATGACTTAATTCTGCTGGATCTGCTGCTGCCAGGTTTAAATGGACTGGAAATTTGTCAACGGTTGCGAGCCCAAGGGCATCAAACCCCGATTTTAATGCTGACTTCTAAGCACGCGAATGAAGATGTGATCGCCGGTCTTGATGCTGGAGCAGATGATTATGTGCCAAAATCCTGTGAAACCTCCCAACTGTTGGCTAGAGTCCGGGCTTTGCTGCGACGGAGTGGCCGATCGACAGTTGCTCCAGTTTTAAGCTGGGGCCGGTTACGATTAGATCCGGCAGGTGCTCAAGTCACCTATGATGATCGCCCGTTCTCCCTTCGCCCCAAAGAATACAGCTTACTGGAACTATTTTTACGCTATCCCCAGCGCATTCTGAGCCGTAGCAACATCATTGATCATCTCTGGTCAATGGAAGAAACCCCGGTAGAAGGATCCGTGACCAATTTAATCAAAGACCTGCGGCAGCGATTAAAGTCGGCTGGCATGACGACAGATTTAATTGAAACCGTGTATGGCTTGGGATATCGGCTAAAAACTGCACCTGCTCCGGATGAAGTTTCTGAAACTCTGGCAGCAAAGTCCAACAGCGAAAGTACACGACGGCATACTTCACAGCATACTTTACAAAATACTTTACAGCATCCTTCGCAGCAGCACCCCCAGATCACAAGCGATCTCGCTTCTGAAACCCCTCTAGCGCCAAGTGATAGCGATGAGTTCAGGGCAAGTTTGTCTAGTGCTAACCTATCCAGTGCTAACCTATCCAGTGCTAACCTATCCAGTGCTAACCTGCTCAGTGCTAATCTGTCCAGTGCTAATCTGCTCAGTGCTAACCTGCTCAGTACTAATCTGCTCAGTACTGATGATCTACAGAAGGCCGAACGGCTTGGACTAGCGGCAATCCAACACATTCGTGATCGCTTTCGCCTCTCCTTAGAGCAACGTCTGCTTGAGTTGGCAGCCATGGAGCGATCGTTGCAAACCGGCTATGGTGATCCCCAGATTATCCAGGAAGAAGTGCATAAACTGGCAGGTGGATTAGGGACGTTTGGCTATCCAAGAGCATCAGAGATTGCCAAAGCCATGGAGTGTCTGCTCGAGCAGTGTGATCTGGATGGGCAAGTGGCAGAGCAATTTGCTCAATTATTGATCGAATTGCGGCAAGAACTGTCTCCGCCCCAATCTACTCAATCTCAATCTACTCAATCTCAATCTACTCAATCTATCCCCAAACGCCCCATTCACCCACAATCTCAGCCACTAAAGGTTGGATAAGTCGCAGTGGATTGAGATCAACCAGGTACCCGTTCTATACTGCCTGTTGTCTGACTGAAAACAGGGACTTTGCTCTGTCTTCATCTCTCAATCCAGTTCCTGAAATCAAGATTCACTATGGGAATACCCACCTATTTGTACTGGCTATGGCTTGTTCCGACCTTCGACGGTTCTGCTTCGGATGATTGGCCGATCGGGCCTGTCCTGGTGGGATGGAGTGTAGCGGTGTTTTTGGCTGGGGTGGGAGGCGGCAGGATCAGTCGGCTGGGCAGTCGGCTCCTACCCGGTGGCGTAGGTGTGAGCCAGTTGAGCTTGGAAGGAAAACGGCAACAGGCTGAGGAAGCCCTGAAACAGAGTGAAATCCTGAATCGCGCCATCCTGGCTGCCTTACCCGATTTGATTGTGCGAATGCATCGCGATGGGACTTACCTGGATATTAAACCGGCCACTAGCTTTCCAACAGACTTGCCTAATTTCAGGGTAGGAGAAAATATTCAAAATGTTTTACCGCCAAAACCAGCCCAACAGTATCTGACTGCTGCCGCTACAGCGCTAAAAACTGGCGAGATCCAGATTTTTGAATTTCCCCTGATGGTGCGGGATCAGCAGATTTGGCAAGAGGCACGGGTGCTGCCACTCAATCCAGATGAAGTGTTGATGATCGTGCGAGATTTGACTCAACGAAAACAGGCTGAAGAGGCCTTGAAAGAACGGGAGGCAATGTTGCGGGCGATCGGCGATAACCTGCCGAAGGGGTACATTTATCAGCGGGTCTACGAACCGGGTAAAGGCTTTTACTATGCCTATGTCAGTGCTGGAATTGAGCGGTTACTTGGGCTCAAACCAGAGGCAGTGTTGACGAATGCACAAGTAACTCGCACAGTGGGCTTCGCGGAAGATTTAGCAATCGCCGATCGAGCAGTGCAGGAATCCCTGAAAAATTTATCTCCGATTGAACTCCAAATGCGCAATTGTACAGCTCAAGGAGAGATTCAATGGTCTTCAATTCGCTCATTACCACGGCGCTTAGCCGACGGACGCACGGTTTGGGATGGGGTTGAAGTGGATATTACCGATCTAAAACGGATCGAAGCGGCCTTGCGTGCCAGTGAAGAACAATTCCGTCGAGCGTTTGATCATGCTCCGATTGGGATTTCTCTAGTTTCACCGACTGGGCGCTTTCTCAAGGTAAATGCCTGTTATTGTGAATTGCTGGGATATAGCGAAGCTGAGCTACTCAAGCTCCATTTTCAGGACATTACCGATCCAGCCGATCGAGAAGCGGATTTAGAAGGATTACGGCAACTGCTGACAGGTGAAATTCAGTCATTTCAAATGCGAAAGCGTTATATTACCAAACAAGGGGCGATCGTGCCGGTGTATTTAAATGCGGCACTCGTGCGGGATGAAAATGGGCAGCCATTATATAGCGTGGGACATATTCAGGATATTCGCGATCGTCTCAAAGTGGATCGAATGAAAGATGAGTTTATCTCAGTCGTTAGCCATGAATTGCGCACACCATTGACTTCGATTCGAGGGGCACTCGGAATTTTAGAAACAGGTGTGTTTGATCATAAGCCTGAACAAGCCCGACATATGCTGCATATTGCCATCAACAATAGCAATCGGCTAGTGCGACTGGTAGATGATATCCTCTGCTTAGAGCGGTTGGCATCGGGCAAAGTTGATCTGGTGATGGAACCCTGCCAAGTAGATGAATTGATGCAGCAAGCGATCGATAGCGTTCAGACCCTAGCTGACGAAGCAGGTATCACCCTCTCAATGACTCCGTTGATGACACAGTTGTGGGCAGCACCTGACGCGATCGTCCAGACCTTGACCAATCTTCTAGGGAATGCCATCAAGTTTTCGATGATGGGAGGAACGGTTTGGTTAGTGGCTGAGTGGATAGAGTCTGGAGCAGCTCAGGAAGACTCCGCCCAGTGGGTACGATTTACAGTTAAAGACCAGGGACGAGGAATTCCGACAGACAAATTGGAGATTGTGTTTGAGCAATTTCAGCAGGTAGATGTCTCTGACTCGCGTAAGAAGGGAGGAACCGGGTTAGGGCTGACAATTTGTAAAAGAATTGTGCAACAGCATGGTGGGCAGATATGGGCTGAAAGTCGGCTAGGCGAGGGGAGTGAATTTTACTTTACGTTACCAGTAGTCAGAACCAGTAATAAGAAACCATGAAAAATAAGAAGCAAATTTTAGTAGTTGATGATGAAGAAGATATTCGAGATGTGGTCAGAGTCTCTCTAGAGATATTTGGGGGATGGCAAATCATTACGGCTAATTCTGGGTTTGAGGGTTTACAGATCGCCAAAACAACAGCTCTAGATGCTATTTTGATGGATATTTCCATGCCCGATATGGATGGGTTTAAACTTTGTGCAGCTTTGCAGGCTGATCCACAGATGCAGCAAGTTCCTGTGATCGTTCTGACAGCCAAGGTTTTACCGAGCGATCGGTTGCAATTTGCCGCCCTAGAGATCGCTGGCGTAATCACGAAGCCTTTTGATCCGGTAACCATTTGGAGGCAGGTTGCCGAGATTTTAGGCTGGGCGGTCTAGAAGGCGATCCAGCAGACTGGTTAAAGAGCTGTCTAAAGAGCTGTTTTAAAAAAGCGAGCTAAAAAGTAGACCAAGTCGCTCGTTATCATTGGCATTGTCGTCATATCAGTTTCATATCTTCCTGTTCTACTCTAATAAGGCAGATGGCAAAATGCAGCAGGATGCAGGATGCAAGATGTAATCTTAGGCTTGGATTATCAAGCGTTGTCAGCAATTTGCTTTGATCGATCAGCGTATTGCTCTACTTGCTCTATAAGTCGTTAGGTGACATGCAATGTCCGATGACGGATAGACATTTTTCCTGTTGGTTCTTTTTCCTGTCGGGTCAATGTCTATGCTGTGAATCTGCAACTTTATTGGGTTCATCTATCGCAACTTCAACCGGGAGATACTCATGTCAACATTAACGGTTTGGAAATTTAAAACTTCGGATGGTGCAGAAAAGGCACTGGTTAAGTTAGAAGCGCTCCAGAAGCAACAACTGATTCAAGTGCTTGATGCAGCGATCGTCTCCTGGCCCGAAGGACGTAAACGTCCGAAGACCTATCAGGCGATGAATACGACTGGAGCAGGGGCATTGGGTGGAGCCTTTTGGGGCATGCTGTTTGGGCTCATCTTTTTTACGCCTTTATTAGGACTGATTGTAGGAGCTACAGCAGGTGCGGTTTCTGGACGCTTTACCGACTATGGAATTGATGACAGTTTCATTCAAGATTTGCAAAGCAAAGTCACAGAAGGCACCTCAGCGCTGTTTTTGCTTACGGGGCAGGTGACTGTAGATAAAGTAGAAGCAGCTTTTACGGCTGAAGAAAAAGGAGAGTTGATCCAATCCAACTTGTCGGTTGAACAAGAAGCCAAATTACGAGAAGATTTTGGCGCAGAAGTATAACCCACTCTAAGGTAAGCCCTGTTTGACACATTCATGCTTTGGTTTGACCTCCATTCGTTTCACCCATACTTTTAGCTTCACCGATGAATGAGTCAAGCAGGGTATGAGAGCCTTACTGGCAATACCGAATTCAGTAAAACACCCTTCCTTCTTGAAGGTTGAGGGCATCCTTCATGCTTAATAAGTTGATTCTGTTGATTGAACCAGAAGCTAGTATTCGAGAAGTTTTGCACACCTGTTTGATCGAGTTTGGGGGTTGGCAAGTGTCACTAGCCAGAACGGTTCAAGAAGGACTGAATCTTTGTATGAAAACCTGTCCTGATGTGATTTTGCTGGATACTTCTACTTCTGAGACAGATGCTTTGTTATTTAGTGAACAACTCAAGCATCATTCCATGAGTCGATCGATCCCGATCTTGTTAATTACGGCAAGAGCCAACTGGTTCACTCTCACCCAATTCCATCAGATGGGATTTGCCGGAGCGATCACTAAACCGTTTAATCCGGCGGCTGTGCCTGCACAGGTCTCGGCTTTGTTAGGGTGGAGCGATCAGGATAGTGAGATTGACAGCTTTGATTGACCATTTATTACGTGATTCATTAAGGAGAATGACATGAGTCAGTCCTTGAAGACTGCAAGTTTGAATGCGGGTACACTCGCTTCTGTGACGACCCGTACCTCTGCGTTGTTCAACGATACTTTGGGGCAAGGTTCGTTACAGCGGACTACGAGCTTTGGAACTCGATCGCGGCTGGAAATTGGGCGGTTCGATCGGGTTTTTAGTAGCTCTGGAAGTGTCAGACGTAATTTTGCTGATGTATTCCGATTTGATCTCAATAGTCGCCGCAGAATACGCTTTTACCTAGGCAATGAATTTAGTTCAGGATCGAGTAGCAGAAGAATGGTAATGAGTCTGCTGGATGATAGAACATTGCGAACGATCAGAAATGTAACCGTCTCACCCAGTCGGATTGATGCAATTACGACCACACTCAATCCTGGTACTTACCGAATTAGCATTTCAACGCAGAGTAACAATCGTGGTCGATATTTTATAGATATGGTCAGGGTCTAAAAATAGTGTTGTCATCGTGATTGATCAGCTCGATCAGCTCGATCAGGCTTAGCTCAAGTAGAAAGAGCGGGTTAACCGAGCTGAATCGTGCTGACTACATCACCCTCAAAAACCCGCCTCAATCAGACGATCGAACTGCCCGACCTAAAACTGCTGTAACCCTTCAAACTTAGTACCACTATCTCTCACGCGAGTATTGCAAGAGCTAGAGGTTATCCGAGCATCAAACACCTCAATGCGGCAGTTGCCTGTGGCATTAATCACTTGTAAGTTATCAGATGAGGAGGCAAAACGCCGCACCCGACCTTGCAAAACAAAGGTATTGGGATTGGATGACCCAGTGCCCCGTAATCGCTGGATCGTGCCACTGTAATTGACTTGGGCATCTGTACCAGGAGGAATGGCTAGCGAAAAACTGAAGTTGCTGCCGTTAAAGTTTAACCTCGCTTCTGTTTCTCGTTCAGTACCAAATACAGAGCCTTGAGCCAGTCCCCGCCCTTCAAAGGTACCTTCAGTAGGACGGGTTGTGGATGAACTAGAACCATTACCCACATCAGGCAGGTTAGAGATTATAGCAGTTCTCGTAGCATTATCATAATCACACCGAACATCGTAGCTCGATCCACTCCGACTCACGTTCATAATGACTTCCGAACCTGTCATTTGTCCCCCACTTCCTGTGATCGGCATCGTTGAAATGACTTGGTTGAACGTCAACAACTGTTGCTCGGCTTGATTACGACAGGTTTCGCGGGCGCGACCCATTTGAAATTCCTGCTCAGTGAGTTGAGCCTGGACAGCAGACGGCAGCCCTAAACCCATGATCATTGCGAAAATTACAGTTTTGATCCTACTTTCTTGAAACATATCTTCTTCCTTAAGCTCGTCAATGATTGCCGAGTGCTAGTAACTGCCGAGTATACTCAATAATCTGGCTGGCAAGAGTTTATTCTACGCAAGCTCATATCAAATTGGTATTAGATTGAGTCGGCAAAATCTTTCAACATCATTAAAATAAACAAGCGAATTTCAAAGAGGCTGAAACTATCTGCTATATTAGCGCTTTGGTCAAAACATCAAGATGTGTCCCAAGATGTGCCCCAAGGTGTGCCCCATATAGAGGAACGGAATATAAAAACTTTTGAGCGCTATTTTAGCAATACTGAAAGATTAGCGAATTTTAGCAGGAATAGCAGCCATGACACTGATTTACAATCTGGAACATACCACTGTTTATCGTTATCGTAATCCTGTAAGGTTTGGCGAACATCGGGCTATTTTCCTACCGAGTGCCGATCATGGAGGACGAATTTTAGATTATTCCCTCACCACTAACATCCCCTCAAAAGTTCGTTGGATGATGGATACGCTGTCTAATAATGTGGCGCTGCTCGATTTTCATGAACCTGCTAAAGAACTGATTGTGACCTATCAGGTCAGAGGTGAACATTTTGGCATTCCAGCGATTGCTGAGTTTCCCCTGGATCCTCGCGCCGAGGAGGTGCCAGTTCAGTATACACCGGATGAATGGATCGATCTATCTGTATTTATGCGTCCTCACACCGAGGATCCTGAGGGGAAAGTGGCGGCTTGGGCCAAGCATTTTGTTGCCGGTGATCAGGATCAAACGCTCGATATGTTGCAACGCATGATGAATGAGATCCATGCTACGCTAACCTACCGGGCTCGCGAGACCGAGGGAACCCAATCACCTGCAGAAACCCTTCGTTTAAAGTCTGGTACCTGTCGCGATTACGCCTGGTTGATGATTGAGGCATTGCGACGACTGGGATTTGCCTGTCGGTTTGTCAGTGGCTACCTCTATGATGCGGTTCTGGATGGAGGGGATGTGGGGATGACCGGATCAGGCGCAACCCATGCTTGGCTTCAAGTTTACTTGCCGGGGGCAGGTTGGCGATCCATTGATCCGACGAATCGAATTACTGCTGGATTTGATCTGATTCGAGTAGCGATCGCACGTCATCCAGGGCAGGTGATTCCCCTCTCTGGCTCCTGGTTTGGCAACTCGGAAGATTACCTGGATATGGATGTGAATGTAACATTACGCAAACTGGGTAGCTTGCCTGAGTTTGAAGTTTGAAATATCCCCCTCTTGCTATTTATCTTGCTATTTATCTTGTTGTCTCCCCCATGCCTACACCAACCTATCCCCACGGACTGAGCGATCGAGAAGCGGCGAACCGTCGAGATGCCGGACAAGGTAACAATTTGCCGTTGCAAACTAGCCGAACCTATTGGGAGATCCTGCGGGATAATCTCTTTACTTTTATCAATGGGGTTTATTTCTTCCTGAGTTTGGTGCTGATTGGGTTGGGGCGGGCGAGCGATGTGGTGGTGCTGGCCTTTGTGGTTTTGCTGAATGTAGTCATCAATGTCATTCAGGAGATTCGGGCCAAACAAAAACTCGATAAAATTGCCTTGATTACCCGTCCTAGAGCAACGGTGATTCGGGAGGGGCAAGAGCGGGAGTTCGATCCGCGCGAAATTGTCGTCGGTGATGTGCTAGTAGTGCGCCCTGGCGATCAAATTGTGGTCGATGGATCGGTGGTCGGAGCAGGCGAAATTAAAGTAGATGAATCATTGCTAACTGGTGAATCAGATTTAATCCCTAAACAGTCTGGTGATCCGATCTATTCCGGTAGCTTTTGTGTGAGTGGCACTGCTTACTATGAAGCGGAACAAGTGGGAGCCAATAGTTTGGCGAGCAAAATGACGGCAGAAGCCCGCAAGTTTCGCAAAGTACTCACCCCTTTACAGGAGCGGATTAATCTGATGATCCGGCTACTGTTGGGTGTAGCGATCCTCCTAGGCTTGATCACTGCTTTGCGGATGGCATTGGGGGTCACTTCCATGACTACTGGAGTTCAGAATCTGGCGGTAATTGTGGGCTTGGTGCCGATCGGACTCTACTTTATGATTACCCTGACCTATGCTTTGGGGGCAGCCCGCATTGCGGATCAAAGTGCCTTAGTGCAGCAATCCAATGCGGTAGAATCAATCAGCAATGTAGACGTAATGTGTCTGGATAAGACTGGTACACTTACCACCAATCGGATTGATCTACAGACTGTATATCCGATTGAGATGAATCGATCGAAATTAGAAAAAATTTTGGGTGAATATGCTGCCAGCGCTACCACCAGCAACAAAACCAATGAGGCAATCCTGGCTGCTCTGCCTGAACTCCGCCGCCCACTCAGAACTGAAGTTCCCTTTGGTTCTGCCCATAAATGGAGTGGGATCGCCTTTCAAGATGAGCCTGGAATTTATGTGTTAGGAGCCCCAGAGATTCTAGCAACCGCGATGTCGCTCTCACCCAATTTGCAAGCTTACATTCGATCGGGAGCTGATCAGGGGCTACGGGTGTTGTTGTTTGCCTATAGCCCCAGTCTACCTGCCCTACAGGATGGGGGAGGGAATCCGATTTTGCCAACTCCACTTCAACCGCTAGCAATCCTGCGATTTGGGGATGAACTGCGCCCCGATGCCCGCCCAACTTTAGCTGAGTTTCGTCAGGCGGGGATTCAGGTGAAGGTGATTTCAGGCGACAACCCGATCACAGTGGCTGCTCTGGCCAAACAAGCAGGTTTGAGCCATGACATTCTGGCAGTTTCAGGGCAGGAATTGGCCCAGATGGATGATTTCACATTCACCCAAACTGCGATCGACAGTACGGTGTTTGGTCGAATTACACCTGAGCAAAAAGCCCGTTTAGTGCAGTGTTTGCAAGCTCAGGGTCACTATGTTGCCATGATGGGGGATGGGGTGAATGATGTGCTGTCGCTGAAGCAAGCCAATGTGGGAGTGGCCATGGAAAGCGGTAGTCAGGCGACGCGGGGAGTTGCCGATATCGTTCTTCTGAAGGATACCTTTAGTGCTTTGCCAAAGATCTTCTTGGAGGGGCAGCGCATTCGCAATGGCGTAACCGATATCAGTAAGCTATTCATGGTACGGAGTTTCTCGTTTATATTCTCGATTGTAGCTGTCGGAATGATTGCCCTTTCCTTCCCCTTGAGTATTAAATCCAGCACAATTGTGACATTCCTGACAGTGGGGATGCCTCCCTTCTTCATCACCCTTTGGGCTAGGCCTGGCCAGGATAAAAACACAGTCGGGAATCCCTTTCTACATTTTGTTTTGCCTGCCACCCTGATGCTATCCCTTGCCAGTATTTTGGTTTATCTGTACTTCCTCGTGGAAAATATCGGCCCAATCATGAATTGGTTAAACGGCCGCATTGCATTTGAAGAGCTGGATCGTCTGATCAGTTCTGCCGAAATTGCCAGAGCACAACAGGTGGCAGAAACAGCCTTACTGACCATGCAGGTGTTAGGTGGTTTACTGCTGCTCCCCTTCCTCAAACCACCCACCTCAGTCTGGGTCGGTGGAGCTTCTCTGAGTCGGGATCGGCGGTATCTGATTCTGGCGGGAGTAGCGCTACTGGCTTACATCGCAATTCTGGCAGTGCCGTCATTACGACAATTTTTTGATCTCTATCCCCTCAATCTGACAGACTATCTTGGCATTGGGTTCGTAGCCTGTGTTTGGGCTTTCGTGGTGCGCTGGATCTGGCGAAATGCTCTACTCGATCGATTTTTAGGGATCAAGATCAGTCCGTTTTGAGTGATATCTTTGATGCAAATAATCCAGATCTAGATCATCCAGATTCAAGCCATCCAGATTCAAGCCATCCAGATTCAAGTAACCCAAGCGTGAGAGAACTGCTATGTTTGATTTTCTCGATCCACAAGCCCCCAGTCCCACTCCGTCGCAGATTGCCCGATCGTTGCGTTGGTTGGGCTGGATAGGCTGCTGGCTACAATCTTTTCTGGGCTTTATTCCCATTTTGGTGGTAATTGCTAATGTTTTAACAAAACCCGCACGACAGGCAGGGGGGAACTCCTTTGGGTTGTGGTTAGCCATTCTCTGTGCAATTATTTTGTTTTTTAGTATCTACTGGTGCTTTCGATATACACGCTTGGCAAATCAATTGGAAGGTCGGGAGTTGCGTCCAGCCAAGACTCAGGTGATCCGTGAACTCCAATTGGGACTGCTGGCGAACCTGAGTATGATTGCCATCGCAGTGCTCATTGCTCTCGTCCGAGTGGGTGAATTAACTTTCAAAATGTTGACCCTTCCCCCAGGGGCTACTGTGATCGCTCCAACCCAGGTTGGTACTACACTGGCGACTCAAGGTGCTTTAATTACACCCTCTAATATGATCGCCATTCAAGCCATGATCAATGCGATTGCGGCTGGATTAGTCGGGGTGATAGTGGCGTTGCTACTCCTGTATCAAGTGGGGCGGCACCGCAATGCCTAAACCTATAAAGTATGTTTTGCCAGGGTTTGATGGGTCAGAGGGAAAACCATCATTTGATCATATCGCTTTCATATTTTCTTACGCTAACCTGAGTTATGATCAACCTGCGAGCTTTTTTAAATGCGATGACTCCGCTCGATCGAACTCCTGATCGAGCAGCAATAAATTTGGCAGTATCGACCGGCCGTCTGCCTGCGGCTGAACATGTACAAGCATTGGTGGATGAAGCTTATACCAGGTTTCGATCGGTTGAAGCAGGTGAGGTCGCAAGTTATATTCCAGCATTAGCGCAAGTATCAGCCGCGTTGTTTGGCATTTGTATTGTGAGCGTTGATGGCGAGATCACCATTGCAGGTGATGTAGATGTCACTTTTTCGTTACAAAGCCTATCTAAACCCTTCGTGTTTGCCCTGATCTGTCAGGCGATCGGAGAAGATGAGGCCCAGGAGAAACTGGGAGTGAACAATACGGGGTTGCCGTTTAATTCAGTCATGGCGATCGAACGAGTCACGGAAGGCACCAGTAACCCGATGGTGAATGCTGGCGCGATCGCGGCTACCAGTCTAGCTCCGGGCAAAACGGCTGAAGCCAAGTGGCAATTTATTCAAGCTGAATTGTCGCGCTTTGCAGGTAGACCCCTGAGCCTGAATCAGGAAGTCTATGCATCTGAAGCAGCAACCAATCAACGCAATCAAGGACTGGCTAAGTTGCTGACCGCCTACGATCGCATCTTCTTTGACCCGATCGAAGCAACTGATATCTACACTAAACAATGTTCGCTGAATGTCACAGCCAAAGATATTGCCACTATGGCAGCGACTCTGGCGAACGGAGGAATGAACCCAATTACGCATGAGCAGGTGATCGCACCGATCCATTGTCAACATGTGTTGGCGGTGATGGTAACGGCTGGCTTGTATGAAAATTCAGGAGATTGGCTCTATGAAACTGGATTGCCAGGAAAAAGCGGAGTCAGTGGTGGCATGGTCACCGTAGCTCCTGGAAAAGGTGGACTGGGAACCTTCGCACCACCGCTGGATGAGGCTGGCAATAGTGTGAAAGGTCAGTTGGTTGCTCAGTTTTTGTCGGAACAGTTGGGGCTGAATCTATTTGCCTCCAGACCTGTCGTTTAACTCAAACTCATATTTCAAAACCGAGGTAAATCTTATGACTTCCGATCTGTCCTTAGAGGCTAATGTCAAGAAATCCATGACCTGGGTAATCATTCTCAGTATTGGCTTAATGATTTTAGGCGTGTTAGCAATCTTAATGCCCGGTTTGGCTTCGGCCTTTTTCACCTCGGTGATGGGTTGGTTGGCCATTATTAGCGGCGTAGTCATGATCGTTGAATCATTCCAATCAAAACCAGTGCGCGGATTTTGGCTCAACCTGGTCGTTGGTATTTTTTATGTGATTGCTGGCATCTATATTCTATTCAATGTGGGAGCAGCGATGCTTGCCCTCACCTTTGCTTTTGGTATTCTATTTATCGTAGAAGGCATTTTCACAATCATTATGGCCTTCACGAATCGGGCGGGTCATCGGATGGCTTGGCTCGTGGCGTTTAATGGGGTTGTCACGTTGATTTTGGGGATTATGGTGATCAATCGGTTTCCCTTTAGTGCGCTGTGGCTGATCGGGCTCTATGTGGGGATCGGGCTATTGATGCGCGGTATCTCCCTGTTGGTGGCAGCGCTGGCGGTTCGACGGGCAGTCACCAGTTCATCGCTCTAATTCAGCTATGCCGGATCATAAGCCCTTCAGCGAGATCTACGTTATCGATCCCACCACCCAGCACTATATGATCGAGATTGGCTTAGATCAATACTCGGATATCTTTAGTGAGTGGGATCCAGCCCCGTTCAAGCGACGAGAGATCGATCCTGATCTGGCAACTTATCTAGAAGAGAGTTCCCAAGAAATTCCAGGCAAACACCGGATCGAACTCTGCTTTATTCTCCCGTTGCAGAATTATAATCAACGCATTGAAACGGAGGCGCGTCAGGGCTTAGCCAACAGTTTTATTTTTAAGCTGTATCTCTTACGGAAGCAACTCAAGAAAACCAATGCCCAAATGCTACGGTTGGTGATTCTGGGTTTGCTTCTGCTCTGGTTTGGGGCGATAGCCACGCGGCGAGTGGAGGAGGGGGTGATCAGTTCGACTCTCATTGAAGGAGTATTTATTGCAGGTTGGGTTTTTCTGTGGGAAGCTGTTTCTTTGTTCTTCTTCACCAATTTGGAACTCTATCAACGGTATCGCACCTATCGGCGGTTACAAGATGCGCCTGTCATTTTCCGAACGATCGAAAAGCTTGAGTAAAATTCACCTGCCTATGATCAGCGAATCAATCAAGCGATCTCTCTATAGCAGCCTTTTGATTCTGGTCAGTGGGTTGGTTGGCTGTACGGACTCCCGATCGCCAGTTGCGCCGGCGGCGACTCCCCTCAAGCCAGTCGTCTTGAATGAAACCGTCCAGATCATCGAAGGACAAACCCTTTATGTCCCGGTTTATTCGCAGATTTATACCTGGGCTCAAGATCGGACGATCGATCTAACCACGACCCTGAGTATTCGCAACACGGATGCTGCCCATCCCCTGATTCTCACAGCCGTCGATTACTATGATGGGAACGGTCAATTGGTTCGTAAGTATCTAGAACAGTCTGTTGAACTGGGATCACTGGCTGCCACAAATTTTGTCGTGCCGCAAACAGATGCCAGTGGGGGGTTGGGAGCCTTTTTCATGGTGGAATGGGTGACCCAAATCCCTGTCTCGGATCCCGTAATCGAGTCCATTATGGTCAATACAAGCGGCAATCAAGGGATCTCGTTTGTCAGTGCAGGACGGGTGATCCGCAGCCGAGGTGCAGAAGATCAGGAGAAGTCTGTGGAAGAGTAAAAGAACCGAGGTAAACTTCAATAGTTAGATTTGAGTTTAACATTGGCATTGGGTCTGTTGCTCAGATCGCCGAGCCATTGAAGTTATAGGCTGAGCAGATGTTGTTAAACGAACCCTAAACTATGACTGACCCATTGCTGCAACAACTTGCTGATCTGATCGGCGGCTCCATGTTTTTGGAACAGGCAGCATTCCAGCAAATTGTCGCATTATCCAGAGGGCAAACCCTGGCGCTATTGGTCGTGCTATTCGCTGGGATATCCTTGGCGATCGGGCAGAGCATCATTTTATTTATCAATCAGGTTAAACCCATTCGCTTCGGGTTCAGTTTGATCTTAAACGCCATCTTACTGGTATTTGGCTTTCTATTCTTAGTGTTTAGCACCTGGGCGATCGGCTGGCTACCCGGATTTACGCCGATTCCCTGGCGCAGTTTAGTGATTGGGTTGGGCTTAAGCTATGCCCCTTTACTTTTCAGTTTCTTGGGGGCTCTCCCCTATGCTGGCTTGCCAATCTTGAATGTGTTATCCGTCTGGCACTTGTTAGCGATGGTGGCAGGTGTGAGTGCGATCGCTCAGGTGGGCGGTGCGAGGGCATTCGTCCATGTAGTCGTGGGTTGGATCGTCCTGCGTCTGTTGGAAGCAACGATCGGTCAGCCGATTGCTCGCCTGGGTCAGAACCTGATGCGGCAAGTGGCTGGAGTGGATTTGGTGAGACAGGGCTCAGAACTCAAACAGTTGGTACAGTCGGGGCGCGAAGCACGGTTGGCAACCGGCGATCGGACAACAACCGAGACGGGCGATCGGTCGAATGCGACGCTCCCAGTTTCAGATTTGCCTTTGGCCTCTGGGGTTCAGCCCACCGTTCAACCCACCGTTCAACCTACCGTTCAGCCTACTGCTCAATCTACCGTTCATTTTTCTTCTACGGCTCCGATCGGCCAACCCGCCGCTGGGGCAACCCTGGCCATACCGGATCTAGAAACCGATCGGGTGGGCGTGCGATTTGAGCATTGGTGGCAACGCATTCCCCAATTGCTGCGGCTCGGGCTGATGCTGTTTAGTATGCTTCTGTTGTTTATATTAGTGGTTCTGTTGCTGCGACCGATCCGCCTCAGTTTGTTCGGCTGGTATGAGAATCTGCCTCGCTTGGTGCGTTGGGTCTTCGATCTCAGTTGGATCGGGATCGTTGCTTTGATCTTTGCTGGGTTGCTGGCCCCCTTAGAAACCTTAGGTTGGTGGGCTGGTTGGTATGGCGATGAAGTGGAGACTCGCACCAACTCTGCTAACCCAGTATCGATCGATCGTGCGACAAATGCCATCTCTCGCTATGTGATTTACCTGGATGGGGTAGGGCAATCGGGAGAAGCGTATACCCCGGATGTGGCCGATTTCTTGGCGGCTCTAGAACCGGCTTTGCCTGCCGATATGACCCTGTTACAAGGGATGATGATGTATTCGGTGCGCAATCAGCCACTGGTGCAGGATCGGCCCCTAGCTTGGGTGTGGCGATTAGCCGATCGAATGCGTTGGGAAAATCCGACAGCATTGTTAGGGTTTATGGTGAATCTCCGCAATGCCTGGGTGGTGGCTATCTCTGCGGATAAACGCTACGGCCCAATCTATAACCAGGGGATCGCCCAAATCCTCTATAACGGCTTGATGCAGCGAGGTTACCAGCCAAATGAGCCAACGCCTCTCACGCTGGTGGGCTATAGCGGTGGAGCCCAAATGTCGGTGGCGGCTGCTCCGTATCTCAAACGCGCTTTGGGAGCGGATATTGAGGTGATCTCCCTGGGAGGGGTGATGAGTGCCAATAATAACTTTTTAAAGTTAGAACATCTTTATCATCTCGTTGGCAGTCAAGATAGTGTAGCTAGATTGGGCCCCATCCTGTTTCCGGGTCGCCGTTCCTGGTTTGCTCTATCCTATTGGAATCGGGCATTACGCAAAGGGAAGATTAGTGAAATTGCTTTAGGGCCGATGGGGCATCAAGTGCCCGGTGGACTGATGGATCCCAATGCCTTTTTGCCGGATGGTGAGAGTCATCTACAGCATACGATCGCAACTATTCAATCGATTTTGGCCGGCCGGTTGTTAACTAAAACCTTAACCCACCCGCGTCCTACCAGTAATTACGAAATTTATAAACAGGCTGACTTTAATCATTACAGCTATTATCCATTGACGCAATCAGTGGATTCCCGCTGGTATCAACCGATCGCTCCCTGGATCGGTCGGCTAATTTTACCCCAACTGTCGGAACGACGATCATTGCGGGGAGTCTGGTTTGAAGTACATCATGCCGCTCCGGGCTATGAATCGGTCGTAGGGCAGCGGGTAATTTTACGCTGGAGTGCCGATCCAAGGGTAAAACAATGGGTGCGAGCCGTAACCCATGATGTTCACTTTAGTGTGGATGCCCAATATTCCAGTCAGTATGGTGGCACGATCCACCCCGATCGTCTCAACCATTGGCAGCAGGTCGGGCCGTTAGAGTCATTGGCCGGCTCCCATCCTGAGGATGATCTGATCGTGATGCTGACGGGTACGGTGCAAGTTGATCCCTTCCCGATGCAGTCCAGCGATCTCCCAAGCGCTCCCAAGGCAGATTCAGAACTGCTGGCACCCCTGATCCTTTCCGTCCGCCATCAGCCGACCGAAGTCACGGGCCGCTACTATGGGTGTGCTCAGTTTATCGCTCCGATCCCAGACACGGATCGGTTTCAAATCCGCCACTTCAATGCGGCTTCCCGCCAGTTTGATGGAGATGTCGAAGTGGTGCGGTTACCGCCTGTGGTGGCCGCTCGCAATTATGGTAGTTCGCCCTCAACGACACAACAATTAGAGCAATCTCCCCTGAATGAGTTGGGCTGGTATATTTATGGTGCCAAGGATGCAGCCGGAAATTTCGTGGTGCAGGCTTTGGCTCCCCGATCGCTGTTGCGGCTCCAGCCCGATCGGGTCGTTTTTGGCAGTAAAGCGGCCTATCGCTACGTGCGTCAGGAGTCCTGGGCCAAGGCGGTGGAGCAAAAAGGGCGAATTTCATCGGTGCTTTGTGTCGGCGGATCGGCGGTTCAGGGTGATCAACCCAATGCGATCCAAGCTGCAATTGAGTCCTGGCAGGTAGGCGATCGGGCTTTGTTGCTGCATGTTTACGGTGGCATTGGCGGCAACAAGAAAGAACCCTCGGCGGCAACCCCCATCTTTTTTGGCCACTTTTCCTATGGATTGGCGACAGTAATTCATGATCCCGTTAGTGATGAACGGCGATTTGAGATCCAGTATTACCAGGTATATAGTCATAATACCGATGGGTTAACCTCGGGCACACTGCACTGGTCGCGCTACATGGGCGATCGGCAGTTTGGCTGGTTGGGGAATCGGCCAGTATGCGATATTTTGGTGAAATTTGCCCCCTTTACCAGCGATTTTGCAGTGAATGGTCAACGGCGATCGGCTCTCAACAGTATGCTGAGCCAACTGGAAGCGATGACCGCCCGGTATCGGATTGGGGATGGTACCGGAGCAACCTATGTGGGGCCTGCCAATAACTGTGCCCAAGATTCGAACCAAGCGCTGTTTGCTAGTATGCGGGCGTTATCTCGATCGATCGATTCCTACCAACCCCAATTGCAGGCCTGGCTCAGCGAGAATCCAGCCCAATTTCAAGCCTATCAGCAGTTGTTGGCTGTGAAATCCCAGCTATACCGCAAATTACAGCCATTTGGCTCGCCGCGCTCCGATTGGGAAACCAATGAATTCAATCTGGGGACTACCCTCGAAGATGATCCATTTCGCAACCTCTGGGCCGGTTTGGGCAGTTGGCGTACCCTGCTGCCGCGTAAAGCCAGTGATACGATCGTGCAAGCATTCCTGACTCAAGATGCTTCCATCTGGGTGTTACGCACAAATCAGGTGGGCGGCTATGATCCAGAGATTGAACCGATCGCACCGATCACGCTTTAATCAAATCACGCGACAGGTGTTACCCATGTCCCCCCTCTTTTCTTCCCCCAAACTGGGGCAAGCCCTGAATAACTCCACCCTACTGCGGTTTATTTTACTGTTTGCTTGTGCCTGGATTGTGGTCTTATTGATCAATTATTTCTATGGCACGATCGCTATGTTCACGGCGGCTGGGCTCTTTGCCGCCCTGTTAAATTATCCAGTGGTCTGGCTCTGCCGCTATCTGCCCAGAGGATGGGCAATTACTTTCACCTTTTTAGGGGCAATCACCATTGTGTTAGCCTTGCTAACATTTGTGGGGTTACAAGTGTTAACCCAAGGACAAGGTTTGATTGGTCAGTTAAGAGAAACCTTGAGTCAACAAGATACCCTGCCGATTCCAGATTTTCTTGAGCAACTCGAAATTAGTAAGGTGATTAGCACCTTGCAAGCGGGCTTGATTTCAGGTCTGAGCATTGTGCAAAATATTTTCTCTAGTGTGTTCACCGCCATTTTTGGTGCAGTGATCAGTTTATATATGCTGATTGATGGAGAAAAGCTCTGGCAAGGCTGCCTGAAATTGATTCCAACCCCTTCCCGCGATCGATTCGCGACTATTTTTCAGCAGAGCTTCCTGGGCTTTTTGCGGGGGCAACTTCTGCTGATGGTGTTTCTGTCTACTGCCACACTGGTGTTGTTCTCGATTTTGGGAGTCAAATATGCGTTGGTGCTCGCCGTGATTGTAGGGCTCTTGGATGCCATTCCGGGGATCGGTGCAGTTCTGGGAGTGTTGGTGGTGACAGTGCTTGTGTTTGCGTCTCAAGGGGGGGTTCTGACCCTCAAAGTACTGGCTGTGAGTATTTTGTTGGAACAAATTCAAGAAAACTATGTGCGTCCGAAGGTGATGGGTGATGCACTGGAACTGAATCCCGTGGTGCTGTTCCTCTCGCTGTTTATTGGTCAGCGGGTAGCGGGTCTATTGGGGATTTTTCTGGCGATCCCAATTGCAGGCATGATTGCAGCCTGGATGCAGGCGATTCGGGACGATCGGCAGGTGGATGCCGCCAATTTAACGCCTGAACCACAGGATGGGATCGAGCCCTCCAAATCCCCCTAGTGCGATTCTAGTACGGTATAGTACAATAAACCAACTTGAGAATGCGAATGAGATTACTCAGGAATCGTGATATTGAAATCAGGGCTAATTTGATCGGCCGCAGTGGCAACTGCCTTCACGACATTGGGAGGTAATTCAATATAGCCCAAGGGTGGTGCCTGTTTCTGTCCATCAGTCAGACCATATTGCACCATCGCTTCCATCGCAATGGCTTTATTCGGATCATCATATTGTTTATACAACAACATCCAGGTATAGGTGACAATTGGATAGGAACTATCCCCAGGTGGATCGGTAATGAATGCTCTGAGATTTTCGGGTAATTCAAACGCGGCTAAAGCCTGGCTGCCGGATTCATTACTGGGAGTAATAAACTGACCGGACTGATTTTCTAAAGCTGCCATACTTAAGTTGGCCTTGGATGCAAAACTGTACTCCATGAAGCCGATCGCCCCCGGAGTTTGGGAAACGATCGCCGTTACCCCTTCATTGCCCCTGCCTCCCAGGAAAGTCTTACCACTGCCACTGGGCCATTGCACAGTCGTGGCGGAGCCGATGCTCTGTTTCCATTCCGGACTGATCTCACTGAGATGCTGGGTGAACACTGCGGTGGTGCCACTGCCATCGGAGCGGTGAATCACACTGATATTTTGGTTGGGCAAACTGATATCCGGATTAGCTTGCGCAATTTTCGGGTCATTCCAATTGGTAATTTTCCCCATAAAAATGTCGATATAAGCCTCTCGAGTCAACTTTAAATCTTTAACTTCAGGGAGGTTATAAGCCAGAACAATACTCCCAGCAGTCATGGGTAACAGCACCACTCCCCGCTTCACTTGGGCGATCTGTTCGTCGGTCATGGCAATGTCACTCGCAGCAAAATCGACCACCCCCTGCGTAAACCGTTCGATTCCGGTGCCACTCCCAGTAGATTGGAAGTTAAATTGAAGCTGAGGTTCTTTAGCATTCAAGTTCCGGAACCAATTTTGATAGAGTGGCGCGGGGAATGATGCACCTGCCCCGTTGGCTCTAATGGTCTGCTCAAATGGTAGATTGATTTCGACGGTCGGTTGAGGTCGATCGGTTGAACCACAGGCGGTAAAACTGATCGTCGCTGTGAAAGCCAGTAGAAAACCTAACACAGCAGTGGTGTGCTTTTTCATAGATGTAGTTTTCTCCGTCAGTTGGATAGTTTGGGCTGTTCAAGATGGGCAGGACATTCAAGGGCTCATTCTTGGCTTGTTCATGCTTATATATGGCG
The DNA here is from genome assembly GCA_025454395.1 of Elainella sp. Prado103. Taxonomy (GTDB): domain Bacteria; phylum Cyanobacteriota; class Cyanobacteriia; order Elainellales; family Elainellaceae; genus Elainella. The sequence continues at coordinate 7,733 of JALOOM010000053.1, read as the reverse complement.
CTCAGCCTTATACGTGGTACTCAGGGGCACCCAGTTCAGGAATAGCCAGTTTAGAGGCAGCCTGTTTAGGGGCAGCCTGTTTAGGGGCAGCCTGTTCATAGCAGCAGTACTCAGTCGCCTGAGTGGTTGCCCAGCAGCAAAAGGTTGCCCAGCAGCAAAAGGTTGCCCAACAGCAAAAGGTTGCCCAGCAACAGGAATCATAAAATTTGTGATCGCTTGAGCCATCCTCCTGCTTGACCTGCTGGATAGTGGGCTGAAAGATAGCATCTAGTTGCGTCTAAATTGCCGGCGATCGAGGCAGATCGGTGAAAGAGCGATTTCATCAATAACGTTGTCTGAATTACACTAGACCAAGCGATTACGTGAGTTCAAAGGGTATCGTTGAACAACCAGCGTAATTCCAATCAATGGTGTAAATTTGAACGTTACTAAAATCATGCATTTTGAGTTTAGAATTCAAAGATATGAAACTGATATGAAAAAATCCCTATCTGCTTGACTCAGTGAATGAGAGAGAATTCATCATGCTTCAATATATTCGCTCTACTCTCCTACCTTCCAAACCAGCTCAGTTACTGATTCAAACTGGATTGAAGTGGGATCAAGATAATTGTCCTGGCATGGCGGCTTCGCTGTCCTACTTTGCATTATTTTCACTGTTTCCACTGTTCCTGGTACTTTTAAGCATTTTGGGCTCATTCATTGGCCCCAACACAGAGGCATTTCAACAGATCCAGGAGGTGATCGAACGATTTTTACCGCCAGACGTGCATGGGCTGGTCAAAGACACCATCATCTCCTTGAGTGAAAATAGTGTGGGGGCCGGAATTGTGGGGTTCAGCGTGTTGCTCTGGGCCGCCAGCTCAGTATTTGCCATCTTACGAACCTCGGTCAATAAAATTTGGCGATCGCCCAGTCGTGTTTCTGAAAGTGGATCGGTATCTAAGATGATCTGGTTCTTTGTGGCGAACAAATTATTCTCGTTTGTGTTAGTGCTTGGAACTGCATTGCTGTTGGTAACCTCATTAATCTCAAATATTGCTATTCGTGCCATTCTGAAATTGGTCGCCAATTTTCAAGATGCTTTTGCTTTTATTGAAATTGACGAGTTACAGCTTACAGAGGGACTTGAAACTGGCTCATCTTTTTTGATCCTGGCTTTAGTAGCCTGTATTTTATTCAAAATCCTGCCAACGGTTTATGTGGCCTGGTGGGATGTCTGGCTGGGGGCGCTACTAACCTCTCTGTTGTTGATCGGGTTACAACAATTAGTCAGTAATAGCGTGATTTCGATCGGTGGTCGGTTCCTATCCTATGGTGTCATTGGCAGTGTAATGATCTTGTTGCTCTGGATTTTCCTCACTTGCCAAATCTTCTTGCTAGGCTGCGTTTTCTCCTATGTGTTTGCCCATTTGTTTGGTAGCCGCCGCCACCATCATCTAAATTCAGATCACACCCATCCTTAAATCATTTTTGATTATTGTTCTAGTTCGTTTCTCATCTAATTCTCCAGGTTTTCCATGGCTTCTTCATCGACCATCCAGTTCCAAACTAAAGGATTATGGACAATTAGTTTGACTGTATTCATGGTGTCTTACAATGTCAGTGTCATGCCTGCAATCATGCCTGCGATCGTATCTGATTTTGGTGCGAGCATGGGCTACATTCAAAGCATTCTCGTCCTGTTCTCGTTAGTCACTGCTGCCTTTGCCCCTACAGCAGAAAATCTCTGTCGTTTTTATGGCCGGACACCTGTGTTTCTGACGGGCTTGATTTGCTATGGTCTGGGCATTAGCCTGACTGCCCTTAGCCCTTCTTTACCAATGATGACACTGACTTTTTCGCTGCTGGCAGGCTTGGCCGCCAGTCCGCTGGTCAGTACCCCCTGGACGATCGTGGATCTGGTGTATGATGGCAAATCGGAAGAGCAAGCCATGGTGATTTTGATTGTCACTTCCGCTCTAGGGGCAATCTCTGGCGCATTACTGGGTGGGTACTTAGCTTCTCAGCTAGGTTGGCGGTGGGCTTTTGCCCCTTCGCTGCTGGTGCTGATTCTCGTCTGGCGGTTACAGCGACTGTTGCCCCAATTGGTGATTCGTAGTCAGCAATCGATCGATTGGGTAGGTGGCTTGCTGTCACTGCTGGGGTTAGGCTCGATCCTTTCGGGTATCAGTCTGGCGGGAGACTTTGGCTGGTGGCAACCCAAACGGCTCTTCACGATCGCGGGTTATGTTTTGCCCCCCTTCCGGCTATCGATCGTGCCTACGCTGATTGCAGCAGGGTTGATTCTCATGGGGCTATTTCTATTTTGGCAGCGACGACAGGCAACTCGATTTCAGATATCTCTGTGGCGAGCGGGGCTGTTACGAAAACGTGGCTTTGTGCTGGGGATGTTCACAGCGATGATACATACAATTATCACTACAGGTGTCCAATTTAATTTGTTTCAGTATCTTCCCACTGCTCTGTCACTAAATCCCTTTCAAACTGCATTAGCAGTTATCCCCTATAACTTAACTGTAATTATTACCGTAGTCTCCAATCTCAAGTATTTAAAGCTAAGCGATCGTATTTGTCCTAAATATATTGTGTTTAGCGGTATTATTTTCTTGGCAAGTGGAATTGGGATGCTTTATCTCAATTTGAATTTCCAATTTACCTCGCTGCAACTCCTGCCTGGATTGATCGCCATGGGAGTGGGATCGGGATTATTCCTATCCTATGTGAGTCGGCTAACCTATGCGACAGCAGCGCCCCATGAAAAACCAGAAGGCTCTGGGATTTACAACCCGGTACAGAATTTGGGTAGCTCCTTGGGGCGGGCAATCCTGGGCACAACCTTAATCTTCTTTACCTCTCGCGATATTGTCGATGGCATTCTCCAGAAATTGGGACGCACCCTCACCCCAATCGATCGGAATAGGGCGATTATGGAGTTACAAGAAATGATTCAAACATTATCGAAACCTGAATTGAGAGAAACTTTGTCGGAGAAACTGCCGTCTTCAGTGGTTGAGATAATTCGCCCGATCGGTCTGGAAGCAGCTCGATCGGGGATGCAAACCTCTCTGTTGATTGCTCTCCTGTTTACTGGATTCTGTTTTCTGCTGGCGACCACATTACCGAAATATCCATCCCGCTCTTGATTAATTAACCACCCAAAACGATCGCATCCGGGATTTCGTAGCGTTCGTCTGTTCGTCTTACAGTAATGTTGCAATTTATTCACTCACGATCTTCCCAGAGTGGATTTACCCTTTTGGGTCGAGCCGCCTTTGGTCAAGTCGCATCGCCTGTTCTAGAGCCGCTTTCTCTCGTGCTCTAGTCACATAAGGCTGTAATTGGCTAATATCCCAGCCCATCAAAATTGACAGGTCTGCTGGGGTCATACCTCGCCCTAACATTTCCACACACCAAGTTTGCTGAGTTTGCTCGATCGCGATCGGCTCTCCGGTAGGTGTGGTCAATCCAACTGTCCAATCCTGCCACTGTTGCCGTAATTCAGATTCAGCCAAAGGTTCTCCTGCTGCATTTAAGAATAATGATGGCTGGCTATCTTTACGGCTTTTCAACCATTGAGTGAGGGGATTGCGCGTATAGGAACCATAGCGCTTACCCAAAATCCATTGGTTGATTGGCATGGGGCGGAGAGGTGATGTAGCAGTGCCAGTCGCAATTCTCAAAACCTGATGATGAGCATCATTTTCATAGTGCGATCGGTGTAGCTGCACAATCTCCGTTGGGGTTACTCCAGAGCCTAACAACACATAGACTAAGGCATATTCCTGCAAGCCAATTTTTTTGACGGCTCGGAGTAACTCAGTTGCCTGATCGGCCGAAAGATCAGCGACAATCGCAGGTGCTGGATCGGAAGATAAATCAGCGTGATTCATAGCTGGCTCAATGGGTACTTGCAGGATGGGCGACCCAGCAGAAACCGCTCCATGCAAAAACAGAGTTACGAGGTTTTCCAAGAAATCTTTGCGATCCTGCCAGAGGTTATGAAATTCGCTAGTAAATTCGATCACGGCATAGCCCAGCAACATGCCATTCAGTAAACTGGCTAGTTTTTCTGCGGTCAGATGGGTTTGTAACTGCCCCTGATCGATCACCGTCTGAAAGTAATCGGCCACATAACGGTTGGCCTGTGTGAAGCCTCGCCCCAAGGCGGCCCGATTTTCAGACGGAAACTGGCCCGCCTCACCCACGACCGATCGCACCACCTCTGGCACTCGCTCCAAAGCTTGCAGACAGGCGGTAGCGTAATCATTGAGAGCTTGATAAATACTGCTAGCGGGATTGGCTTTCTGAATTAAAGTTTGTCCGAGTTGGGTAAACACGGCGGCTTCTTCGATTACAGCGAGCAGCAGCCCATGCTTGTTACCAAAGTGACGGAAGAGCGTGACCTCATTCACTCCTGCGGTTTCGGCAATCTGTTTTGTGGTGGTCTCCGTCACACCCTGAGCCGCAAAGAGCTGAAGCGCTGCCTGAATGATCCGCTGGCGAGTTGAAATAGGAGAGACTGACATAGATAGATGCAAGTGACACTTGCAGAAAAACCAAAGAGCTGTTAGGCTCAAGATGTAAGTGACACTTACACTCTTACTTTAACGTTTTCTCACCCAAATGGGGTTTTAATTGCGAGGTGGATCCAATATCTCAATATTGCAGAGGTCAGGCAGGTAGCTGGCCGATTGGCGGTCAAACTGTCCGTGCTACCGATCGTTCAACCCTCTGATCCCCCTACCGATCACCTCACCGATTCATCCAGAGAACCAGGGTTCATCAACCTGGTTTTTCCTGATTCTTCAATTTTAAGGACTTGCATGACTTCTAAATCGATTTCTACAGCCTCGGAAGGTGGTGAACCGATCGCATTTAATTGGACAAATGCCATCTTCTTTGGGGTGATTCATGCCCTGGCTTTACTGGCCCCCTGGTTTTTCTCCTGGTCGGCGCTAGGGATCACCATCTTTCTGCACTGGCTGTTGGGCAGCATTGGTATTTGTTTAGGCTATCATCGTCTGCTGACCCATCGCAGCTTTCAGGTGCCAAAGCTGGTGGAATATACGATCGCAATCATTGGGGCACTGGCTCTCCAGGGTGGGCCGATCTTCTGGGTGGCGGGTCACCGAATGCACCATCTCTACACAGAAGATGTGGACAAAGATCCTTACTCAGCAAAGCGTGGGTTTTGGTGGAGCCACATGCTGTGGTTGTTCTACAAACGTTCAGAATTTTTTAACCGCGATTCCTACCGCCAATTTGCCCCTGACCTCGATCGACAACCGTTTTACCGCTGGTTGGATCGCTATTTTCTGCTGCTGCAATTACCGTTAGGAGTGTTGCTCTACTCGCTGGGCGGCTGGTCATTTGTGGTCTATGGCATGTTTGTGCGGATCGTAGTGCTCTGGCATAGTACCTGGCTAATCAATTCAGCCACTCATATGTTTGGCTATCGCAGCCACCTGTCGGATGACAACTCGCGTAACCTCTGGTGGGCAGCGATCCTGACCTATGGAGAAGGCTGGCACAATAACCACCATGCCTATCCGAATGTCGCTAAAGCAGGTTGGAAATGGTGGGAGCTCGATATGACTTGGTGGGCGATCTTACTGTTGAAACGATTGGGTTGGGCCCGCAAGATCGTCATGCCACCTGCTGCAAAGGCTTAGTGAACGTTGACGTGAATAGGTCTCTGAGCAATCGATTTAGGTTAGATGAATGGCGATCGCTCGGAGACTGAAGCATTTTCTAGAGAGGCATGATCGGGTCAGGACATGGCAACCACTGACCTCCAGCAACAGGTTCAGTATGTGACAAATGCCTACAGGGATATTAGTGCCTCTGGAAGTTTAGGAAAACCTGCTGAAGTCTTGAAGCTGAACCAAAGGGGCAAATTCTGGCTGATTTATAGGGTGATTTTGTTAGCGATCGGATTGTTGAGATAAACTATACCGTCTTTGAGGTTCAAGCGAAAAATAGTGACATTCTATTGGAAAGAGTGATGGTTATCGTTTGACTGATCAGTTGACTGATCAGTTGATATCACCGCAATGTGACTCCACGGTGCTTTGCCACCTCAGTGAATGACTGGGTGAACGAGTGGAATGACCTGTTGCGGAGCCTGCTAACGGTAAAGTGCAGCGGCGGCAGATAAACTCGAACTCCACACCAGTAGCTTTCGGCCGTCCGCTGCCACGCAGTGTTATGCCGCCGCGATCGCCCTCTCATCTGGATTTACTAGTTATTAGGAGTTAATAGCATCATTGGATGGTGGATGCCAACCACCCTGAATCCAAAGACGACGGGCTTTAACAATTGCTCCCTCATTATGCTCTTGGTCATTCAAATCCAGACGATCGCACGTTGCACGCCCAATTGAAGTCTTGCCTCGAATGACTAAACCGCCTTTCTCCCAAACAAAATGCTCATTCCACTGATGCAGTCGTGGGTTAAATAACTGAGTAGAAACTTGAGATTCTGGGTCAGTCCCCTCTGTGAAGTTGTAACGGTAGCTATTACATCGCTGACAGTCCAGAGCCAAATTTTCAAACGTATCTGCCCCTCCACGTGATCGCGGCTGGATGTGATCAATTTCAAACCGGGCTGCACTGGCTTCTTCAGAAGAATGGCAATATTCACACAGAGACTTAGCCCGCTCTCGAACCTGTTGCCGAATCTCTCTTGAAATCGCCATACCTACGCAGACTCAGCAATAATTTTTGCGTTAAGCAGTGTGAAAATTCGATCGAGTTCTAAAATCCCAGTCAGTTCTACTTCTTCATCTGGTGACAATGCTAATTCTCGTTGTTTCTCGTTCAGCCTCTCTAGCCGTTCTTGCAAGTCTTCACTAAATTTGAATAAGAATAATCCTCGAACTGGCTTGATTTGAATACCAGCATCAATAAAAGAGGAAGGTTGGATCATTAGTCGTGCATTCATGATTCACCTCAGAGGCTATGTTGTGCTGTGATATGAAGCCACATCAAAATTTATCAACTATAAACTTTGCTAGACTGTTGTACTCTCCATCCATCTTATCCATTAGAGCAGCTTGGTACACTGACCATGATCCAGAGCCAACATTCTCGCGTGTTGGTCTAGCTTTTCTTAAGTATTTAATTGGTTTATTTTGCACAATGCTATCGGGTGCCATTACGTTTAGATCCTCGATGCTTGCAACAGGATCAGTAGTGATGAAATCTGGAATTGCAGTGTAAGACTTAATATCTCTCAATCTTGGAATTAATTCACTTTGAATAGACTGCTTAATCTTACCAAATTGAGCTTGGTCTGCACCTGTTTTAACAACCTCTTTAGTATCAGGTTTCTTTCTAGTATCAAAGCCGTTGAAAATCCAACCTCCAAATTTGGGTTGCCCCTTCATGGGTATCACCTGATCATAAGAGTTCGATTGAAGATAACGAGTTTTTCCTTGTTCCCAATCTTCTATAAATCTGGGTAAAACCTGACCAATCAACATTCACAAGGTTGTCAAGGTTTCTGTGAATAGTATTTACGACTTGCTTTATAGATCTTCTAGATTCAAAGCCAACGTCTTGCAAGCGATTCTGGATTTATTATTCAACTGTAAGCAGGTAACCTTTCAACATGACACCACTAAGAGTTAAGAGAATCTATGCAAGCCGTGAGGGGAGAAAAGAAACCTCCGATATTTTGGAGGTAGTTCAATTCAATCCTCAAAAAACTCGGAGGCTGTGATGAAAATT
>JALOOM010000052.1 GCA_025454395.1 Elainella sp. Prado103 | reverse complement strand
CGCATTCTCTTTCGCCTTTTTGAACAGGTCTCGCACCCGAGAGGCCCCCACCCCGACAAACATTTCCACAAATTCGGAACCGGAGATGCTGAAGAAGGGGACACCAGCCTCACCGGCGATCGCCTTAGCCAGGAGGGTTTTGCCGGTACCGGGCGGGCCGACCAGCAGCACCCCTTTGGGGATTTTGGCTCCTACAGCAGTGAAGCGTTCTGGCTTTTTCAGGAAGGTGACCACTTCTTGCAGTTCTTCCTTCGCTTCTTCAATTCCGGCCACATCATCGAAGAGCACGCCGGTTTTGGCTTCCATCTGAAACCGGGCTCTTGACTTGCCAAAATTCATCGCTTGCCCCGAGGAATTAGTGGTGCGGCGAATCACCGTCAACAAAACCATGATTAAGACAAACACGACTAACCCATGCATGATCAGCCAGGCGATCGCATTGCCATCAGGCGATCGTTGCACATCCAACTCCACATTATTTTTGCGAGCAGCTTCAATTAGCTCAGGATTGCGCTCTCCAGCAAATAAAGTGACTTCGTTGCGAGCATTTTGCTCAGTCTCGCCCTTGAGTTGAACCTGGGCTACCCCCCGGGCGGGGTCAATTTCAATTCGGGTCACTTCCCCAGCATCGATCTTTTGTAGCAATTCACTATAGGAAAGTTGCTCGCCACGATTACTGGTTTGAGCCAACCCTGGCAGCGCCCCAGTGCTTCCTTGCAACACCAGCCAGATTGCAGTGAGAGTACCCGTCAGCATCGTCCCTTTCTTGGGGTTGGTCTGACGATGGCCAACCGGGGGATGAGCAAATTTCCTGTTTTCAGTTTGCTTCATAGATCTTTCGTGTTGTCGTCGCTGATGGCTGCGCTCCTCTTGACCAGATGTTCCATCGAAACGATCGGAACTCATCTGCGAGCAATTGCAACCCTAAAGAATAGTGTAACGTTCCCCCCATCCTAACGATTGATAACCCGAAATGGCAGCCCGATCTTTGCGACTCTTCCAGGTGACTCTTCCAGGCAAATGATGGGTCTTACCGAATCACCCATCGGGGCAGCCTCAAGAATGAGCCCCTGCAGACCCGATCCAGATTACTCCTTAGACGTAGTCATATCGACTTCATTTTGTTTAGAATCAAACTATACCTTGATGAATTTGGCACTTTTCCTATGGTTAAGATTGTTGGCATTGCAGGTAGTCTGCGATCGGGTTCCTATAGTCAGATCGCCTTAGAGATCGCCGCTCAACGCCTGACTGCTCTGGGCGCAGAAGTCGAGCTTTTAGATCTACGAACCCTGCACCTTCCCTTTTGTGATGGGGGAGATGACTATACCGACTATCCAGATGTACTGCGCTTACAACAGGCATTTGAGGCGGCGGATGGTTTGATCTTGGCCACCCCGGAGTATCACGGTAGTGTGAGCGGTGTCCTCAAAAATGCGCTGGATTTAATGAGCTTTAAGCACCTGTCTGGTAAGGTGGCGGGCTTGATCAGCGTTCTGGGTGGACAGTCTAATAGCAATGCCCTCAACGATTTGAGAGTGATTCTACGCTGGGTGCATGGCTGGGTCATCCCAGAGCAGATCGCGATTCCTCAGGCTTATCAGGCATTTAACTCTAATGGCAAATTGCTAGATGAAAAACTCTCGCAGCGATTTGATGATTTTGCCCACAGTCTGATTGAAAACACGCAAAAATTGCGAGGAACCCCTTAGCTTGGGACAACCATGGACTGATCACAGTCTGGGTACCACTCATCCTGAGCCGTCCATAGCAGCCGTTGGTTCCTCTCCAATCCACATTTCGACTGCTAATTAGTCGAAATTAGCTGACCCGCAAAATGGCTGACCCGCAAGTTGCTATCGAGATGAAGTCGGCAGTAAGCTACTCGTCGATCGCTCCTCTACTAGAGGTTGGGTAGGATTTGCGCCTAAATTGCCTGACTCCGTCGCCACCTCATGGGAGGAGTCCACTTGAGATTCTGCTGGAGGAATCACCGACTCATGGGTAGAAGGGCGATGATGGAGGCGAATGCCTAAAAAGACATCGTAGATAAAACTCCAAAAACTTTTACCTTCCAACAATCCCAAGGATTGGTGACAGCCTTTGGCATCCAGCAGAGGGCGTGTAGCGTGGTAGGCTCCCTGATACTTGTACCAGGGGATGGAAGGCCAAAGATGGTGAATGAGATGATAGTTCTGCCCCATAATCAGCAGATTCAAAATGGGGCTGGGATAGACGCGGGCGTTCTTCCAGCGATTGCGCTCCTGAAAAGGACGATGGGGCAAATAGTCGAAGAATAGTCCCAGCGCTAACCCAACCACCAAGGCTGGCGAAAACCAGAAGTTCATGATGTAGGGCAAAAAGTCATACTGCACTGCCAAGTAAACGACGATCGCCACTACGAGCCGACTGAGGAACCATTCCAGCAGCTCAAACTTCCGCCAGAGTTTCCGCTTGAAGAAGAAAATCTCGTGGTAGAAGAAACGAGCCGCGATCAGCCACAGGGGCCCGCCAGTGGAAACAAAGTGATCGGGATCATTGTCTGGATCGTTTACATTTGCATGATGCTGCATGTGAACTCTGGTAAAGACGGGGAAGGCAAAGCCCAACATTAAAGCACTGCCATGCCCCAGAATTGAATTCACAATTCGGTTACGATGCGCAACATTGTGCGAAGCATCATGAATGACTGTTCCCACAAGATGCAGGGCAGTCGTATTGGTAAAAAAGCAAACCCAACCTGGCAACTCCCAACACCAGTAACCAATGGTAGAGAGCGTTGCCAACGTAACTGCCACCAAGAACATCAATAGAGTAGGGTTCCAAGCACCCGGTGGACCCAAAAATTCCTTTGGCACAGTCAGGGGCTTCACTGCCTCCGACATTGTATTTCCTCTCCTTAACAGTCATTCATCCTTGCGTAGTATAGGATACGAAGGGTTCAAGAATAAAGTTTTGTGAAATCAGGGGATTTAATCAAACGATGACTTGACCCTGCATGATTTCTAATCGTTCCGGTAAAATCCCTCAAATTCCTGGTGAGCAGTTTACTGCAATTTTTCTCCTTTCTAACCCAATCTGTCGAATTCCTGGCTCACTTAGACTGCTCATCCAATGGGATCGCTGAAGGCAATTGAATAAAATTCATCGCTCCTTAATCGATCGGCCCAGCATTGTTACAGAAAATTTCACCAAATTTCAACGATTTCTCCGTGATACTACTGCCAGGGGTAAAATCGCGGTTTTGCCTGACAGACTTGAGCGAATCCTTGCTAATTAGCCTTTTGGGCGTTATGTCCCAACTGTTAATGAGCTGACATTTCCGTAATTTCAACCTTAACTCCTGCCTGGCAGACAGCTTATTAAGTGACCTATAGAAGGATGCATTTTGGGTTTTTACCCAAGACACTGGAAATCAAAGCGGTTTTCAACCTTCAGAACTGTGAGGCAGTTTGATTATCAGCAGGAAATGACATGGACATCAGCTCTTCTGTAGGTCAGAACAAGCGGGCAAAATCTACCAGCCGCACCGCCAGGTTTTTTGTTAAGGCGAAGAAATTAACTCCCAGCCATTTGCAAAAGCGCTGGCCCCCCAAGCAGAACAAGCCCATTGAGTTAAAACGCTACCAGGGATCACCGGTGTTACTTCTCAGCCCAACCGAACAAGAAACTATCCTGCGTCAACGTGCCCTACTAGAGGCTCAGCAGGGCAATCACACAGAAGCTATTGCTATTTTTGATGAACTGATTGCTCGTAATCCTCATAATGCCAATCATTACAGTAATCGAGGCTTAATCTATTTTCAAAAGGGGCAATCGACCGCAGCGATCGATGACTATAACCGAGCGATCACGCTGAATCCGCGCTTGGATAGTGCTTACAATAATCGGGCTAATTATTATGCTGCCCAGGGTCAATTTTTGGAGGCCATCCTAGACTACGATGTTGCCCTGGATCTCAATCCGGCCAATGTGCGGGCCTGGATCAATCAAGGCATCACGTTCCGCGAACTGGAAATGTACGATCGGGCCTTAGAGAGCTTTGAGCTAGCCCTCTGTTTAGGTAAGCTCGAAGGGCACATTTATGCAGAGCGGGGCCGCACCTATCACCTGCGAGGGGATTGGAACTGTGCGGTTGGAGACTACCATCGCGCCCTAGAATTGTTGACCCAGCCTAGCCTTGATCTGGAAAACTCAGCCCTGCGTCTTTACCTCCAGGTTGAATCCTGGTTGGATCAGCTTTTGAGTCCTTTGCAGATTAGTTAGTCCATCTCGGTTCAAGACATCTGGGTTTAAGATATTTCGGTTCAAGATATCTCGATTTAGGATAGCCCAATTCAAGACAGCCCGGTTCAAGATAGCCCAATTCACCTCAAGTTCAATTCACTCAAGCAATCTTTAAGCAATCCTCAGGTAATCCTCAGGCAATCGTAATTCTACTTACCAACCTGTTTCGGCTTGCTGAAGCACATAGGTAGCGACTGTTTCGATTTCTGCTGGGGTTAATCGATCGCGATAAGCCGACATATTGGCTTTACCGTTAGTGACAATTTCAGTAATGGCGGCGATCGAGTCCATGCCATATTTCTGCAGGGCTTTCAGTTTCAGAGTCTTGCCGCGTCGAATAATGTTGCCACCATTGATGTGACAACCCGCACAGTGGATCGCAAAAATCTCTGCCCCTGTGGCTTCTGACTCCGCAGCTTGCACCGAAGTGACAGGAGCCTCAGCCATCTGAATATCAGCCATCTGAATATCAGCCATCTGAATAGATAAGGCAACCGACCCAGTCAATTGAGTCAATTGAGTCAATTGTGAATGGGCCTGGGCCGTTGTGGCCAGTGCTGTGAATAGAAAAATCCAAATCCCCAACCAAATTCCAAATCGCCTAAACCGCCCAATCCACTGTTTCATCGGTATCTCCTACGACCAGAAATGACCCGTTTTTATCCTACTGGGCTAGGAGCCTGTCTGGGGGCATTTGGCGGTAGGCAACTTTAACTCGTCTAGGTTCAACTCCTGGAGATCCATTCAAACTAGATGCAGTAGTTTTAGCCGATAAGGGCTGACTCAGAGTAGGCACATCACTTAAGAAACTGCCTGTCAGAAGCAGAATAGTCTGAGGATCGAGCCGTCCTGTGACCGATAGTCCCATCTCCCTCTGAAAGCTTTGGAGCGCTTGGGATACACCAGAAGTCGCAGTCGGCTGAAGGTAGCCTAGGCGGCGGAGGTAGTTTGCTGCTTCTGAACGAGTAAGTTGGAGGTCTTCGGGGCGGAAAATCGGGACATATTCTTTGCGCCAAATTCGATCGAAACTGGCGCGATTGAGTTCGTAAAGTTTACCAAAGGCCGGATCGGCGATCGTCACAGTATCAGCCGTCATCGCCACTAAGCCCACAGCATGAGGATCGCGCCCCGATCGTGAGTAGAGCCAGGTTGCCAACACACCTGGACGATTCATTTGTCGCATTTGCTCCCAAGTCGGGGAAAGTTCCACAGCATCCAGACCGAGCGATCGAGCAGCCATAATTAACTGGGGCATTGAGGTTCCTAACCGGCTGGTGCCCGCAAGCTGAGCCACCCGCGATTCTGGAATATCCAGATCCCACTGTCGCAAAATCGTTGCCATGGCGGCTGGAGCACAACTGCTATTCGAGGTTTGCCGATAAACCCCATTCGGCATCAGGTGATCCCGCAAGCTGGGGTAAATAGGGGCGAGAAAATAAGCCTCTGCACTGGTGAACCCACCCCACCCAATGACCCCTAGCAGCACTACTGCGATCATCTGTCGTCGATCGGTCTGATAACTCACCCAAAACGCTGCCCCACAAAAGCCGACAAGCAGAATTCGCATGATCGACCAGGTGACTCGCATTCCTGAAACGCGCCATTCCAGGGGCAAAATTTGCAGTTGTGGCAGATACAGAGCCAATAGCAGCAGCAGGATGTAGAGCCCTAAAAATGCGATCGACTCAATATTTTTGCCCGTAAAAAAATTATTTGCGGTTGCGCCTCGTCGCACGAGTAACCGCCCCCATCGCACGCCTGCCATTACAGCCAAAACACTGAGGAGGAGAGTCACGACGAATTCAAGCACCATAGCCATTCAGAAGCCAGTCAGCAAAAACGAATCAGGAACGAAGCATCCGGTTGAGCGGATCGGAGCAAGTCGGAGCCGCCGCAAGCAGACAATCTAGGAAAGCCCCTGCTTGCCCTTTTACTCTAGCCAATTGCGATCCGGTTGCCCACAGCAGTTCTGCTATGCTGGGCTTGAGTCCGCTCTACACGCTGCGTGCTTTTTTGCAACGATTAACTAACGATTAACCTATGACGCTCGATTTTCTATTTGATAGCGCCAATTTGTTTGTCTTGCCCTTTTGGTTACTCATGATCGGACTACCCAATTGGCAATTCACCCGTAAAATCATGGATTCTCTGTTGCCTTTTGTGCTTCTGGCCGGGCTGTATGTTTATTTATTCGTCAATAGTGTTGATCCCGATTCAGCACAATCGTTTGCGAACCCAACTCTGACTGATCTCGCCCAGCTATTTGCTGATGAGCGCGTCACCGCAACGGGTTGGATCCATTTCCTAGTCATGGACTTATTTGTCGGCCGCTGGATCTACTGGGAAGGGCAGCGTAACGGCACCTGGACAAGACACTCCCTGATCCTCTGTCTTTTTGCTGGCCCGATCGGTCTGTTATCGCATATTCTGACCCGGTGGATTCAACAAGGGCTGGCCGCTCGATCAGATAGCTCTTCTACCCATCCAGAAGCCTCTTGAAACCCATTTAGCGCCGATCAATTAGAAAAGTCTGGGTTGGAAAAATTCGATTCCAACTCCTCAACTTCGGAGAACATCCTGATCCCATTGTCTCAATTGCTCATGTTGAGACAGTTGGCATTGATCCCAATTTGGCCTTAGGATTTTGGGATTAAATATGATAGTTGCGACTAAGTAGGCTAATGCGTCTTCACGGTATTCGGAATGATACCTGACCTTCGTCAGACTGATACCAAAACTGATTCTATCATGCGACATCCAAAGCAGTCGATTTTGTTTTGGTGCATTTTGGGTAGCAGTTCACTGTTGCTTCATCTTGCTGCTCTGGGTCTAGCCCTGACTCAGTCTCGATCGTTACAGCAGTTTGAATCGATCGGTTCCATGCCCATTGATTGGGTCGTGTTGCCAGAAGTTGGAGCACCAGAAACTGGCTCAGAAGCTAGATCACCAGAAGCTAGATCACCAGAAACCGATCCCAGTACCCAGCCAGGGGAAAGTTGGGATCAGGTGGGTCAGCCCGACCAATCGAATGAAAACCCATCTGCATCAGTGCCAGCGAGCAATTCTGCGGGAGCGATCGTTAATGCTGCCGAACTAGAACCAACCACAACCTCTGCCTTGAGTTGGGTCACTCCTTCAACACCATCCTCAACCGAGCAGTTCTCTGAGTTTCCAGATCAAAGCCAGCCCCCTGAAGAAACGACCGATCAGTCGGCTCAGCCCCCTGAATCATCCTCTGCTCTCTCTCGATCGAACGATTCAACGGCTCTCCAACCCCCTGAGTCTATCCCAACGCCTGTTACCGATCGAGGATCTGGTCACGATCAAGACAATAACCCTGATCAAGACTCTGCTACAGTTCCAACCGAGATTGCAGCACAAAATTCCTCCCCAGAGCTGACTGAATCCCAAGCTGAATCCCAAGCTGAATCCCAAGCTGAATCCCAAGCGACTCCCCAGATAGAACCCATCCCTGCCCCTCCATCTGCCAGCCTGATCACTCAAGCGATCGATGTTCCTGTTCCCGATGTGTCTGGTGAATTACCGATCAGTGCAGCTAATCCAACGCCTGTAAGTGAGCAGGTGATTATTCCGAGTCAGCTCACTGCCAGCCTCACTGCCACTCCCATGCCCCCCGAACCCAGCCAATCTCTGGATGAAGTGGCCCAACCCACGACCGCAGTTCAAACTTTTTCCGCCCGATCGGCAACAACTCCCTGTCCTGTTGCACCTGAAGCGGTGCCTTTTCTAGGCAAAACGGTGGCAATGCAGGTGATCACTGACGAAGAAGGACAGGTGGTGCATACGATCACGCAGGAGTCGAGTCAGAGTTTTGCCTATGATCAGCTCGCCACTTGCCTGGTGAAAAATTGGCAGTTTGAACCGGCGATCGCGCAAGGACAGCCTATCAGTCACGATGGCTTGATGATCCACATCACGATCGATGAGGCGAGTTAGGATCGGGCAACGCAGAACGGTGATAGGAGCCATCAAGCCATTGCAGTAGAAACTGAGTTAACCAATCGGTGACCGCAGCGCTGTGGCGATCGTGTTGGTCAAGTTGCAGCTCATAGGGTTGGGCTCCAGGGAGACTGAGTTGAGCAGCCGCTTCAGTTGTCCATCGCTCAATCATTGGGCGGGTAATTTCGGGATGAAACTGTAGCCCATAGGATCTCTGTCCATAGCGAAAAGCCTGATTTTCAAACCGTTCACCAGTGGCCAGCAGTGTGGCATCTCGCGGAATTTCAAACCCCTCACCATGCCAATGGTAAACATACTCCAACCCCACCAGGGGATTATCAGGTTCTGTAACCGGGAAGATCGGCATATAGCCAATTTCCTTCCAGGCTTCCGGATGAGGTGCAATTTTAGCGCCCAGAATGCGGGCTAGCATCTGAGCCCCCAAACAAATGCCCAGGAACGGCTTTTCTGCTTCTAGTACCAGCGGCAGCCAATTTAGTTCATCGCGAATATAGGGCAAGCTGTCATCGTCATTGGCACTCATCGGCCCGCCAAACACGACCACACCATCGTGATGTTCTAGCGTTTCAGGGAGCTTTGCCCCGATCGCCGGACAGCAGAGATCCAGGCAGCAACCCTCGGCTTGCAGTAAGTGCCCCACCAGACCTG
The DNA here is from genome assembly GCA_025454395.1 of Elainella sp. Prado103. Lineage (GTDB taxonomy): Bacteria > Cyanobacteriota > Cyanobacteriia > Elainellales > Elainellaceae > Elainella. Next base: position 22,945 of record JALOOM010000052.1, on the reverse strand, counting down.
CCTCAGAAGTTGCCTGATGGGTGATCATCAAAATTTTCTTCACGCGATTCGTCTCACCAATCACATCAACCAATCACATTAACCAATCACATCGACCAATTACGGACTCAATCACAGCCTTAATCGCAATTTCGATCCCCATTACGGCAAAACGCGGCAAACCGTGGAAGAACCAAGATCATTTTGCACACCAGCCCGTCGGCGTAAGACCTCCAACAAAGTGACAAAGCCTTCTGGTAAAGGGGCTACTGCTTCGATCCAAGCTTCAGTGATCGGATGTTGTAGCCGGAGTCGCCATGCATGAAGCGCCTGTCCTGGCAAATTCACCCCGATCGATCGACCCGAACTATAGACTGGATCACCAACTACCGGATGTCCAATGTGAGCACTATGCACCCGAATCTGATGAGTCCGTCCTGTTTCCAGTTGAAATTGCATCAAGGTATAGTTGCCGAGTCGCTCTCGTACTTGCCAATGGGTTACGGCTCGTCGTCCACCCTTTGCTTCTGGGATCACCGCCTGCTTTTTGCGATCCACCAAATGTCGGCCAATCGGAGCCTCGATCGTGCCATTCATAGCAGTCGGCGCACCATAAACCACCGCCAAATATTCTCGTCGAGCTGTCTTCGCTTTGAACTGAGCTTGCAAGTGTTGATGGGCTCGATCGGTTTTGGCGATTGCTAAAGCTCCACTCGTGTCTTTGTCTAATCGATGAACAATGCCTGGGCGCTGCACCCCTCCAATACCAGCCAAATTTTCACAGTGGGCTAACAGTGCGTTCACCAGTGTGCCCTCCTGATGTCCTGGGGCAGGATGCACGACCAGACCCGTCGGTTTATTGACAATCAACAACTCATCATCTTCATAGAGAATATCCAGCGGTATGGGCTCTGCGGCTAGATCCAGCGGTGCAGCCGCCGGAATCGTCACCTGAATCTGATCATTTTGCTGAACCGTAGTTTTACAAATTCGGCAAACCTGGCCATTGATTTGAATTTGACCCTGTTCAATCAGCTTCTGCACACGCGATCGAGAGAGGGTAGGCAGTTGATCCGCTAGCCATCGATCGAGGCGGGCTCCAGCTATGGCTACTGTTAATTGGAGTTCAGATGATTGAAGTTCAGATGATTGGAGCACAGAGGACTGGAGTCCAGATGATTGGAGTTCAGCACTAGACTGGTCAATCTCAAAGTCACGGGCTCTAACGACCTGGGGCAAATCTACCGGATTGGGCAAATCGGAGCCATTCAACTCTGCATTATCCAACTCTGCCAGATCATCTAACTCTGCTTCATCCAACTCTGCGTCATCCAACTCTGCGTCATCAGACTCATAACCAGGATTAAGGTCAGAAGGAACAGCAGCACCGAAGATCCCAGCACCATCAGAAGGGGTCACCATGTTTGCCATGTTTGCCATGTTTGCCATGTTTGCCATGCTCGCCATATTTGCCATGTCTATTATGTTTGCTACGTTAAACCAAAAATCGGTAAGCTTGCTTACTTGAGCCGCCGTCTGGGTACTCTGAGGACACTTGCAACAACCGTCGGTTCTACCAGGATGAGAGCTAGGACTCTCTGTATAAATTTTTTGTTACCGCATGTTTTTGAGCCTGATCTTTACCCATGGCTGACAGTCCTAAATTTGTGTTGATGATTCAGCCCATGAGCCGCCAAGGCGCAATTTGGCAGGTAATTTTGCGTTCTCAAAACATCTCAGTCCTCTGGGAACATCCGGATGTCAATTTAGCAGAGAGTTTCCAGCACTTGAAAAATGCCAAAGTGCCATTGCCTGATTTGTTGCTGCTGGATACGAGAATCCAAACCCTGAATGCCTATTCTCTTTGCCGTTGGTGTCGCGATTATTATCCTGAAATCAAGATTGTGCTGGTGAATGGGGCCCAAAAAGAGGTTGGGCCCTCTGAGCGGCAGTGGGCGATCTTTCAAGGTGCAGCAGAACTGTTTCCCCGGTTTCAGCGCGATCGATTAGTCAGTGGAGCCGTGACTCGCGTTCGACGGATTCTGGATTTACTGGATTACCCTACCTTAGACAGTGGATCTCTGGTGAATGCGTTGCTGGGGAGTAGCCGTGAGGATCGTCGCAAGGTGATGGATCTGTAACACCCTGAACACCCTGAACGACCTTCAAGAGACGACACCAGCCGACAGCACAGACTGAAGTGCAACCACCGAGCCAATCACGGCAATCGCAGGAGCCTGAAAACCTGTTGCTTCAATTTGCTGTTCAATCGTGTTCAGCGTGCCAATTAAAATTTCCTGTTCCGGGCGAGTCCCCCACTGCACCAGCGCGATCGAGGTTTCAGGGGATAATCCAGCCAGACTGAGTTGCGCAATGATGTAGGACAAATTGTGAATGCCCATATAAATGACAATCGTTTCAGAACCCTGGGCGATCGCTTGCCAATTAACGGCTGGTCGATATTTGCCTGCCGATTCATGACCCGTCACAAAAGTTACAGAGGAGCTGTGGGATCGGTGTGTCAGGGGAATTCCAGCATAAGCAGGTGCGGCAATTCCAGAGGTAATACCGGGCACGACCTCAACCGGCACCCCAGCCGCAAGCAAATCAGCCATTTCCTCGCCGCCCCGCCCAAACATAAATGGATCGCCCCCTTTCAATCGTACGACGATCGGATGAGATTGAGCCTTTTCGATCAGGAGAGCCGTAATCTCTGCTTGCAGCATGGAATGTCGGCCCCGCCGTTTTCCGGCATCAATTTGCTCAGCCTGGGGATTGATCATTGCCAAGATGGGTGGGCTGATCAAGGCATCGTACACCACCACATCCGCACATTCCAATAGAGTTTTCCCTTTCAGCGTCATCAATCCTGGATCACCTGGCCCAGCTCCCACCAAATAAACCTTGCCACAACTGGGATCCAATGAATGTGATGAATTAGCAGACATGAAATGCGACCTGAAATAGCTAGAGGGGTGTAAAGAATCAACCTAAGCCAAATGCTAAGCCAAATGCTAAGCCACTCATACTGAACTCCAGCATCGACCTTGTCAGCTTAGCAAACCGTATGACAAACAGCGATTTAATAATTTCTTAATACTATCTCGATCTTTCTGCGTTGAGTTCGATCAAAATTCACTTCAATTGATCAAAATTCCAATAAATGGATTCCGTTCGATCGAGCCAGTTTGATCGAGCTACTTCGATCGAGCCGGTTTGATCGAGCCCCCTTAAAGACCAGCTTGCCGCAGCGCATCAAATCGACCAGCCAATGCCAAGCGCATCATAATTAAACATTGCTGAACCCTCAAAACTACCTGCTAAACACCAGAAATTGGGAATCTAATGCGGGATCGGCATCAACCGGGCCAGCAACAGATCCGCCAAAGCAGGAGTAGCACCGATCGATCGGGCCAGGTGAAACTGCACATAGGGAAACTGTTGTTTGAGACGCTCAACTTCCTGCCCAATCGCGTCGGTAATTCCACCTTCAAACAAAAAATAGGGCAGAATCGCAATGTGCTGATAGCCTTGCTTCACTTGCGCAATCACCTGAGTTTCTAAATTAGGTGGCACTGACCAATAGGCAGGAAGCGCTCCTAAGGCATCCGCGATCGACTCGACTGCTTGATGACTGTTAGGACGACGACTACCATGGGAGAGCAAAATTCTACCCGTGGTGATTGCTGTCACTTCCGGTGTAACTGGATTCAGCAACAGTTTGCCTAAGTTTTTGCCTAAGTTAGGGTCAGCTCCTAAATGAGGTCGAATCACAAGCGTAATTTTTGTCTGCAAGCTCTGTTGAGCCTGCTGCACTTCTGCCGGAATGTCTTCCATGACATGCACACCCGGCAACAGAAAAATCGGTACAATCTCCAGGATTTCGTAACCCTGCTCGATCGCTCGATCGGCAAACTGTTGAATTTGTTGATGGAGGGGGAAAGGAGCCAGTTCTAAAACGGCTGTCCCCACTAAGGGAGATTTTATTGAGCCATGCCAGCCTCCAGCCCTTGTTTGTCGATCGGCGATCAACTGCGCCAGATGCTCCATGGCAATTTGAGGGCGAGGATCGCGGCTGCCGTGGGAAACCAACAAGTAGGCAGAAGAACCCAGCACAGCAACCTCCTTACACTCCAATAGATAGCATTCCAACAGGATCACCAACTCGATCAAAGGCGCAGATATCACCTCTGATTCGCCTCAATTCCCCTGACGAAGCTATCGTATACATAATCCTTAATCTAACAAATAATGGACTCCGGATCAGGTCATCCAGAGTCCACTCGATTGAGAACGGAGGGGCAGAACCGTTTAGCTCGCCCTCATTATTCGCCTTGCTTAGTAATTCGCTATGCTCAGTTATTTGCCATGCCGACAAAAGCAGTCGTCAGGCTGTCATGGGCTAGGAAGTGGCTTAGATGGAAAGCCCGATCCTCTGTTTCCAGTAGGATTTTTTCATACAGATAACGAGTGGCCCGATCGCCCAAACTCTCGGCCTGGCTAGCTTGCCGACGCAGTACGGGAATAATTGCTTGTTCTGCCTGTAGATCATGCTCTAGCATCTGCCGACAAGCATAAACGCCATCTGATTCAGGCGTAAAACAACACAATTCTGCCAGTTTTGTGAAACTCGCTGCTGGCACACCACCCAGACCATTTAACCGCTCACCGATCTCATGAACATAGCCTTGAACTTTGTCATAGCTGTCGTTGAAAAACTCATGCAGTGAGTAGAATTCTGAGCCTTCCACTACAAAATGGTGCTTTTGATACTGCAAGTACAGTGCTTGAAAACTGGCCAGCGCCACATTCAATCCTTCACAGATGGGAGTGGTAACACTCAGATCCAACATGATTGGATTGTCACGCATTTGATCAAAAGGCTGCAAAACTGTTTCAGTGGTAGACATGATTTTTCCTCTCAATGCAAGTGTTAGTAGCTATACGCCGCCCTGAGCCAGCAATCCCGCCGATTTAGTCCCTCACCATTGTCAGCTCAATTCGATACCAAACTCGATCGCAGTTAGCAGTGAATAGACTTGAGCGATAGCGCCAAATTCGCCGCCAAATTGAATGTACAAACGAATGTACAGATCAGGATGCATGAAGTAGGATGCCACCCTACACGAACGGCTTATTGATGGTTGAGATTGATGGTTGAGATTGATGGTTGAGATTGATGGTTGAGCGATAGCTCATTTCAGATAGCTTATTGAGCTAACCATCGTTTAACCGACTCACCCACCGCTCAGGACGGCAACCTTTTGCTGCAATGGTTCAAACTGCGATCCTTCTAAAACATCAATCCTTTCTTAAGCATCATGAAATCATCTTTCAGGTTGCCAATTTCATTCTTACTGTATCGATGGAGAATCTATGAGTCAACCTGTCTATTTTGAGTTACTAGAAGTAATTCTCAATATGAAGAAATAGCTTCTAGAAAAATATCTTAATTTAACCTACATAGTCGAAAATAGTTAATATCAACTCTCCGCAAAAATAGCTGCAATAACAGGGAATGCCAAGTCGCTAGCTGCCACCCAGACAGGAATTCCCCCCTGCTCTAGACTCCACTGATCGGTTCTCGATAGCTGCTCAATCGATCGAAATATCCTGCCAGAAGCTCAAATTAATCCCCTGCTTTTCGGGGTGTAATGTTAAGAGATGCGGGCTTAAATTCAAATAAATAGCAGCGAATGATACAGCAGAATATGAAGCTTGATTGCTCTATTCAACGATCGATTGGAGCGATGAATTTTTTACCCTGGAGCAAAGCTAGATCAAGGTGGAAGGCTGACTCAAAAGGGATGAATTTTCAGGGTTTATCTTAGGCATGAGTGACTGCTCCTGACTGCGAGCAGCTTCAGGTTCCAAGGTCATTAAATCCTCAATATTGCGCTGCATCGTTTCGCAGATTTGATCCAACGGTAAATCGTTGCTATCACATCCAAATGGATTCTCAATTTCGAGACCGATCGCTTCAATGCCAAACAATATAAAGCTCATCAAAGCCACCATGGGTGCCGTCCACCAACCCAATTGACTGACATATTGGAACGGCAAGGTCAGACAATACAGCAGCAACAATTGCTTGAGATGGATTGCATAAGCCATTGGGATCGGTGTTTTGAGAATGCGCTCACAGCCCCCCAAGTAATCGACCAGTAAATTCAGTAAATTTTGGATGGTTGCCAGTTGATAGGCACTCAAGCACTGGCGCTGGTATTGACGCTGCAAGTAGTCTTGAATCCAAAAGGCGATCTCCAACGGTGGATTATTCATCGTCTTCAGTTGGTTATAGCGGGGCGAAGACAGCAACGGTTGCAGTTCCGTATTGACCGACTGTTGACGAAGATGCAACTTAGTTGCAACTGAAAATGCCACCAATAAATATAAGATCGATCGTTTTTCCCGACGATCCTGCTCATTTTCTTCCAGCACAGAGACCCAGATGTGGCGTGCTAAATTGCGTACCGTATTCACCAGTCCACCCCAGAGCTTTCGCCCCTCCCAGAAGCGTTCATAGGCGGTATTGGTGCGAAAGACCAGCATCAATCCCAAAACAATATTAGGAATGATGCCTGCCAGAACGGGCAGTGACACTGGCATCCCCATCACATAAAGGACAGAAACGATCGCCCCAAACATGCCACAAATGATTGTGCGTCCCCAAATGGATGGAATCACTGAACCACGAATCCGGAAGGCACTTCGAAACCAGGATTGGCTGATCAAGCTTCTTTTGCGCATGAGCACCTCAATGAGTTGAGCAGCAATTCAGCAACATCTTTCTGATCCCCGTCAGACTGGTCTGACTCAGACTGGCTTTACTCAGACTGGCTTTACTCAGCCTTCCGGTAACCGATCAAGCTTGCCATTGCTGCCCCAATTCTAAACAAAAGTTCAGAATAGCCGTGGACTTGCCTCAGTCGGGTGATTTAAACCGCCATCTGACGGTGTGTCTGCATTGCTTGCACAAATTGCTCAAATAGATAATCTGCATCGTGGGGCCCAGGACTCGCTTCCGGGTGATACTGCACTGAAAACAGGGGCAACGACTTATGGCGCAATCCCGCTACAGTCCGATCGTTCAAATTCAAATGGGTAATCTCCACATCGGCATCGGGTAACGACTCAGCCATAATCGCAAAACCATGGTTCTGGCTGGTAATTTCCACCTGCTGGTTCAAACCACAAGGCTGATTGAGCCCCCGATGTCCAAACTTGAGCTTGAAGGTTTCAGCACCGAGCGATAAGCCCAAAATTTGGTGTCCCATACAAATGCCAAACATCGGCTTGGCATAAGATTCTAATAAGGCCTTGGTGGTTGCAATTCCTTCAGTGACCACAGCCGGATCTCCTGGCCCATTGGAGAGGAAAATGCCATCGGGGTTATATTTCAAAATCTCTTCAGCCGGGGTATGGGCTGGCACGACAATCACTCGACAGCCATAGCTGGCTAACCGTCGCAAAATATTACGCTTGATGCCAAAGTCCAGAGCCACAACCGTCAAAGGTTCTGGAGCTGCAGCCGGATCCGCAAATTCCCAGTTGGAATCAGTGGGATCAGACCATTCATAAATCGTCGGGGTTGTGACCTCTCGCACCAAATTTAGACCTGCCATGCTGGGAGCCTCTTGCACCTTCAGCAACAGATCCCCTGCATCTAAAATTTCAGTCGAAATCGCCCCATTCATTGCCCCAACCGATCGAATCTTCCGAGTGAGGGCGCGTGTATCAATGCCGTAAATGCCAATAATGCCGTGGCGCTTCAGATAATTTGGTAAAGACTCCGTTGAGCGCCAATTACTCGGCCGGAAACAAACGTTGCGAGCAATTGCACCTTTCACATGGGGACGGACAGACTCTTCATCTGCATCATTGACCCCCGTATTACCCAGTTCAGGATAGGTAAACGTAATAATTTGGCCACGATAGCTGGGATCGGTCAAGACTTCCTGATAGCCTGTCATACCAGTGTTGAATACCACTTCACCAAACGAAGTCCCGGAAGCACCAAATGACCAGCCCCGGTAGGCCGATCCATCAGCTAAAACTAGAAGTGCCGGTTTCGCGTTAGAGAAGAGCATAGATTGCCTCAGCGATCGTTTTTAAATCTGTAATATCCTACGCCTGGATCGCCCCGATGCATAGTCCCTTTGACAACGATTTGACGGATTTCACGAAGATCTGGGTGTTGCTGAATGCAGGCGATTTCCCTCATCCCCAGTCCTTCTCCCCAACGAGAAGCGAGTTAGGTACCATTCCAGCTTAGGATCAGGGAAATGCTCGAAATCGCTAGCTGTTAGGGGGTATGGTGGAATGCGCATCCTGATTATGGGTGGGACTCGCTTTATTGGGGTTTATCTGACTCGGCTGTTAACCGCTCAAGAGCATGATGTGGTGCTCTTTAATCGGGGCAACCAAACAGCTCCCCTGGGCATCGAAAAGCAAATCCAGGGCGATCGTACCATTGCAGCCCAGTTACAGGAAAAGCTGGCCGATGAGGAGTTTGATGCGATTTTTGATAACAATGGGCGCGAACTCAGTGATACGCAACCGTTGGTAGACCTGTTCAAGGATCGGGTCAAACATTTTGTCTATGTCAGTTCGGCAGGAGTGTATCTCAAGTCCGATCAGATGCCCCATGTGGAAGGTGATCCCGTTGATCCCAAAAGCCGTCATAAGGGCAAATTTGAGACAGAAACCTATTTGCAGGAACAGGGCATTCCCTTCACCTCGATCCGGCCGGTTTATATCTACGGGCCGCAAAATTACAATGATCTGGAAGCCTGGTTTTTCGATCGAATTGTTCGTGATCGACCCGTTCCCATTCCGGGCGACGGCATGAGTATGACTCAGTTTGGGCATGTCAAAGATCTGGCCAGTGCCATGGTGAATGTTTTAGGCAATCCGCGAGCGATCGGGCAAATCTACAATATATCGGGGGATCGCTATGTCACATTTAACGGCTTAGCCAAGGCTTGTGCCGTAGCAGCAGGCAAGTCTCCTGAGGAGCTGAAGATCGTCCATTACGATCCGAAAAAATTTGATTTTGGCAAACGGAAAGCTTTCCCAATGCGCGTGCAGCACTTCTTTGCTGATATTCACAAAGCCCAAAAAGATCTCTATTGGCAGCCAGAATATGACCTGGTTTCAGGCTTAAAAGATTCATTTCAGACTGATTACCTCCCCTCCGGACGTGACACCGCAGCAGTTGATTTTTCGGTGGATGATCAAATTCTCCAAAGCCTGTAAAAGGATCGCAAGGGCACAACCCAGAGATTCAGGATCAACCATCAGTTGCGATCAGGGCACCGAGTTCGCTACTATAGTTTGCTGGGCTTTTAATCGGTAATCGCCTGCCATTGCCCGCGATCGGTTGTGCCGGTGGATGGCTCGACCCTGCGGTTGATAGCTGACTTAAGTTGATTGGTAGCTTGTTGATTAGCAGCTTGTTGGCAAGTTGATTGGCAATTTAGTGTTTGTTGGCAATTTAGTGTTTGTTGGCAATTTAGGGAACAGAAGAAGTTAGGGATCATGGCAAAACGAGTTCAGTTAGTGTTAAGTCAAGATGTCAGCAAATTGGGGCGTTCCGGCGACTTGGTAGAGGTGGCACCGGGCTATGCTCGCAATTACCTGTTGCCGCGAGGCATGGCTGTTCATACCACCCCAGGGATTCTGAAACAAGTGGAGCGCCGTCGGGAAGCAGAACGGCAACGCTTGTTGGAGCTGAAGAAAGAAGCAGAAACTCAAAAGGCAGCTCTGGAGAAAGCAGCACGTCTAGCGATCTCCAAGCAGGTGGGCGAAAACGAAGCGATCTTCGGTACCGTCACCAACCAGGATGTCGCCGATGCAATCCAAGCGGCTACAGGCATGGAACTCGATCGTCGCAGCATCAGCGTGCCCGAAATCCATCAGCTAGGTTCCTACAAAGTGGAAATCAAGCTGCATCCGGAAGTTTCAGCTACCGTCGATATCCAGGTGGTTCCCCTCAAGTAATACAACTCAAAGCCACGGAAACCACAAAAAGCCATCAAGAGAATTGCTTCAACTTGGGTAATGCTCTTCCATGTCATGGTGGCGCAACCTAACCGGAAATTCGATCGATGATTGCTCTCACGATTCTGTTGATCCTTCAACCGAAGCCTGAGAGCTTTATCTTAAAGAAGGGACTCAATACCGTGGGGCAGAGGGGAATCAACGCTTGGGGAGAGAACGACCGCTATCTGCATCGGGCAACTGGCACAGACAAGTCAGCTCGCTAAACCAAGCATCTCTGCTCTGTAGAGCGGGGGTATCAAAATACTCAGCACCATGATATTTATAGTACATTAATACCATCTTGCTCTCCCCTTGCGACTCGGATCCTCACTATTGCCTCACCTATGGTTCAAGAAGTTAGCTTTCAAGGATATAACGATCGGTTGCCGCCCCAGAATATTGATGCGGAGGAGGCCATTTTAGGGGGGATTCTGCTCGACCCGGAAGCGATCGGGCGAGTGCTGGAGATTTTGCGGCCGGAAGCCTTTTACATCAGTAACCATCAGGAGATCTATCGAGCCGCAGTGGCATTGCAGTCCCAAGGGCGACCTACGGATTTGATGAGCCTCACCAGTTGGCTCCATGATCACGGCTTGCTAGACAAATTGGGCGGGCAGGGACGGCTAGCTGAGTTGGTCGATCGAACCATCAGTGCCGTCAACATCGACCAGTATGCCCAGTTGGTGATGGAGAAATATCTGCGACGGAAGCTGATCCAGGCGGGAAACGAGGTGGCTCAACTGGGTTATGAAACCAACCTGCCCTTAGAAAAAGTTCTCGATCAGTCTGAGCAAAAAATCTTTGGAATCACCCAAGCCCGTCCCCAACAAAGCCTCATTGCCACCGCCGACATTTTAACTAGCACCTTCTCGGATATTGAGAGTCGATCGCTGGGCTTAGTCTTACCTGGAATCTCCTGTGGTTTTTATGACCTGGATGCCATGACCCAGGGCTTCCAACGCTCGGATCTGATCATTGCCGCTGGTCGCCCTTCGATGGGGAAATGTCTGGCCTATGATGCCGAGTTGGTACTGGCAGATGGGTCGATCGCCACGATGCAGCAACTCTATCAGCGCCAGCAAGCCACATTGTTGACTTTGGGTTCTGATCGCCAATTCCACTGGGTTCAACCGGCTGCCTTTGTGGATGATGGTATCAAACCTGTGTTCCGGGTAGTCACTCAACTGGGGCGATCGATCGAAACAACCTTAACCCATCCTTATTTAACGCCCCAGGGCTGGCAACCGCTTGCTGCATTGCAACCGGGTGACTTAATTGCGGTACCGCGCCAGCTTGCCGTGTTCGGACAGGCTACCTTACCCACGACACAAATTCGGCAGATCGCTGAGCATCTGCGGCAAACTATCCGGATGACCGATCAGATTACTGGCGAGATGAGCGATCAGATGGGAGTCGATCGATCGATCCCCACAACGATTCCCACCTTCATCTTCCAGTTACAGCGATCCCAGCTTGCCCTATTCCTATATGACCTATTGGATCTGAGCCAAGTTTTAGAGAATGAAACCATTCGGGAGTACCAGAGCCCAGATCGGATCATCCTGTGGATGAGTCCGCAAGAAACCATAACGCGACAACTGCAACATCTCCTTTTACGGTTTGGCGTGGTCGCTGCCCTACAAAATCAAGCTGAACAAAATCAAGCTGAACAAAATCAAGCTGAACAAAATCAAGCTGAACAAGTCCAAAAAAACCGCTGGCAACTTGAGATCACGGATCCTACCTGGCTACAGCCGATCGTTGCAGCTCTGGCACACCCAATTACGGCGATCGAAATATCCAACCCAACCGGAGCATTGGCAGCATTGACCGCTGGGGCATCTCCGATCAGTTCATCGCAGCCTACTGGCGATCCGGAGCATTACATGACAACCCAGCCGCTCAGTCCACCCTCGATCCATCGCAATGGAACCCGTGATTCGTCCCTGGATGCCCAGGGAATTTCCACAGTAGCCCTGCCGACTCTCCTGACGGTGGATCTGCCTCCCTCAACCCCTGAAGCAATTCTCTGGGATCCGATTGTTTCGATCGAACTCACAGGCTACAAACAGGTCTATGACTTAACGATTCCCAATACTCACAACTTTGTTGCGAATGATATCTGTGTTCATAACACGAGCTTTGTACTCAATATTGCTCGTAACATTGCCGCTTTTCACAAATTTCCGATCGCTGTCTTTAGTTTAGAAATGTCAAAGGAGCAGTTAGTGTATCGTCTGCTCTCCAGTGAAGCTCAAATTGAAAGTGGACGGCTACGCTCTGGGCGCATCAGCCAAACGGAATGGGAACCCCTGGGTCATGCGATTAGTGTGCTTTCCCAATTGCCAGTATTTATTGACGATACGCCCAATATTTCAGTCACAGAAATGCGATCGAAATGCCGCCGCTTACAAGCCGAACAGGGAGGTGCTCTGGGGCTAGTCTTGGTTGACTATTTGCAGTTGATGGAAGGCAGTGGTAGCGACAACCGGGTGCAAGAACTATCAAAAGTGACGCGGGCCCTGAAAGGGTTATCGCGAGAATTGCAAGTTCCGGTGATTGCCCTATCTCAGCTCAGTCGCGGGGTCGAATCTCGCACTAACAAACGCCCCATGATGTCTGACCTACGGGAGAGTGGCTCGATCGAACAAGATGCCGACCTCGTCATGATGCTCTACCGCGACGAATACTACAATCCTGACACGCCCGATCGGGGGATCGCTGAAGTGATCATCACCAAGCACCGCAATGGCCCTGTCGGAACAATCAAGCTGCTATTTGAGCCCCAGTTTACCCGGTTTCGCAATCTTGCTTCTCCCCATCGTTCCTGATTCAGCATCATCCTGCGAATTTGAACTAGCCCCCAGTGGATCAAACTTGGCGGGTCAAAAATAAGTCCCAATATCCATTTGGACGTTCATGCAGACATTCATCGATCGAAAGCGCTTTAATTTCGCCTCCTTGATCGACGTGACGCAGCGCGAATCCAACTGCTTGAATTTCGTCTAGGAAGCCTTTTGCATCGGCATAACGACTAGCTGCAAATTCCAGGATCAGTGTCAGAGTAGGATGACGTTGCAGTGTATGTTGCATCCCCTGCCAGATCTCCAATTCTGCTCCTTCTGCATCCACTTTAATTAAATCTAGACGTTCCCAATCGGCGGTGAGCTGATCGATCGTTACCGTTTCAACAGCAATCACTTCATCCGCTCCCGTGGCTTGCATCTTGATCGATGCCCGCCCGGTTTTGCCACTCGGCACAACTAAATGTACAGTTTCACCCGGTTGAGCCGCCGCCGCAACAGACTGGACATGGGCTCGATCGATGAATCCATTCACTTCGATCGACTGCTGTACCAGATCCGCCACATGGTAATTCGGCTCCAATGCCAATACCCGCCCCGCGCTCCCGACTGCATCCGCCATCACCAGTGTATAGTAGCCATGGTTGGCACCCACATCCAGGCAATACCAATTCGGCTGCAAAATTTTCAATAAGGCGATCGTCAAGCGGGGTTCCCAGAATCCATTCAGGCAGAGGTGAGGCACCAGATCCGTATCTTGGGCATTGGCATAGACCAGATATTTGCCTAGAACCCGACAAAGAATTCGATCGTTCCCTAAATAGGCCGTCTGGCAAGCCGCCCGACTGATCGATCGCAGTTCTTCTATCGATAAAGCTGCCAGTTTCTGTTGAGAAAGGACTGTGCGCACCTGCACTTCTCGCTTGAGATTGCGCACTGCTGTTTCGAGATCCTTAATCCGCTGGGATAGCCGATCGGTTTGCTGAATCAGATCACTCAGAGCCACCGAGGCAATATCAGGCTTTCGTCGTCGGATCAATCGCTTCAGCATCAGAACTTCTGTCCTACATAGATCGAGCGAACTTCCCCATTGCGTCGAACGATCGCTTCCTGATTACTAATCGAAACGAGGATCCAACCGCTCCGACCGATCGGGGCACCGATTTCAATCCGCTGGGGAATGCCGTTAATTTCAAACAGTGCTGCCGATCGCTCTCCCAATTCTAAAATACCTACCAGGGTATGGCTAGCAGCCGTGGCAATATTCGGCACCGCTGCCGGACTAGGAGCCGTGGGTGCAGTAGGGGCGGCTGAATTCAGGGTAGAAAGCGATTGAGAAGGAGCAGGTTGAGAAGGATTGGTCGCAGGCGACGGTGCCCGATTCGCAGATGGATTCGCTGAATTGGCCGCAGGGGCAACTGCGATCGGAGAAGGAGACGGATAAATCGGCACATAAACCCGCTCAATCACCGTTGGAGCTGCTGGGCTAGGACTGGGCACACTCGCCACGGGTGGAGAAGGTGGCAGTTCTTGTTGTTGGGACAGCCGATCGAGGGAGCGCTGGATATACTGTAAGAAATCAGCATGCGGATGCGGTGATGCAACCGGAGTAGCAGCAGGCTGAGATAAGTTGATCCAATCCAGCACGAGACGGGTCAGTTGAGCCCGAAACAGAAATGAGACAATCCCCGCACTCAGCAGCAAGGAACTGAACAGAACCGCCAACCAAAGTGGATTCCAGCCAGATTTCCTCGCCGGTGTAGCGGTCTCAATGAGGGGTTCGATTTCCGATTGATCGGTAGGAGCTTCAAACGGTAATTCTGGCTCTCGAGGAATGAGATCACGCGGCGAAACCTTAGGCGGCAATATGGTTTCAAGCGGTATTACCGGCAAGGCAAACGTTGCAGGTACTTCATCTGGCAGAGGCTCGGATAGCGGTTCCGTGAGTATCCCTCGTTCCAACAACCGATCGACCTCAATGAACAAACTACTCATCAGGTGATCAGCATTCTCTGCCATCACCTCATCTGTAATCGGGGCATGGAGATCAAAGCGCAACAGGTCATTTTCCAGCCGTTCCGTCACGGGTGATTCAACGGGTGATTGAGTTGAATCTAGAGAAGCTTGACGATCGCTGACAGATTGAGACATGGCGGATCAGGGATGACTCAGACAACAAGTGAATGGAATAATAGCGCAGTCTGCCCAAATCGATCGACCTAGAAAGGGGTTTCTAGCAAAAAAATTAACGCAGGGCTGCTTGCTTGCGCTCCCGCCGTCTCAAAATCACGAGAGCCCGCACCTGAACTGACCCAATCCCAAACCGTAGCCCCAACTCCCAGTCAGCCTAAACTTCTAGGTGGTAAACTGCGGGTTAGTTAGTGCTGAAGTTGGCATTCCCCATCCCCAGGCTGATAGCTTTTCCAGGGCGATCATCTGAGCCATGGGAATTTGACCATAGCTAAACACGGCTGGAATTTCGGCTGGCAGAAGCGGCAAGAGTTGTTGCCAAACATAGGGGCTGCCGTACAAAATCAGCGCCTGTAGCTGTCCTGCCGCCAGTAACGCTTCTAACCAGCAGCGAGCGATCTGCACCAGACCAGTTGTATCCTGAAAAGGATTTGCCTGAATAAACAGTTGTAATAGGGTAGGTTGGAAAGGAAGGATCGGTGTCATCGAGGGAGCTTGACTATCTATCCATTGCAAGCGGTAGCCCCAGGCTTGTGGTGTTTTGATCGCTGGTGTATGAAGACCCAAGAAGTTTGCCTGCAACAAGTTGTCTACCACAATCAAGTTAACGGGGATCGTACCAGCCATAGAGCCAGAAGCGGTGATGGAGTTGGCGGGTAACGGTGTAGAGGAGCAGGGTGGTGACGAAGTCTGAGCTGGGAGTGACGGAGTCTGAACGGTTAAGGATTGCTCGAGAATGAGATGGCAAAGATCGAGGGCTGCTGGTTGGGCAATCTGCTCGATCCAGGCAGAACTGAACTGACTGCTGGTTTGGGATGACTGGTGGGAAGGTAATTCTGGGGAAGGTAATTCTGGGGAAGGTAATTCTGGGGAAAGTAACTCCGGGGAAAGTAACTCCGGGGAAAGTAACTCTGAGTCAGGAACAGGATTGAAAAGATACTGTTTGGCTTGCCAAATTCGCTCCAAAGCAGCATGAACTCTAGCTTGACTCAACCGTCCTGTTTGGATGGCTTGATCAATTGCCGCGATCGTTCGATGAGGGTCAACGGGCATCAAGAGAATATCTGCCCCTGCTGCCAATGCCAGGATCGCAGCCTCTTCAGCCCCATAGTGACGAGTAATGGCTTGCATCACTAATGCATCAGTGACAATTAACCCACCAAACCCCATCTCTTGGCGTAATAGCTGGGTCAAAATGGCGGATGAAAAGGTGGCAGGATATTCTGGGTCTAAAGCAGGTACTTTCAGATGGGCCGTCATCACCGCATTCACTCCAGTTGCAATGGCGGCTCGAAAGGGAGCTAACTCGGTCTGATCGAGGTGATGGCGATCGTGCGGAATAATGGGTAGATCGAGGTGCGGATCAACCGAGGTATCGCCATGTCCTGGAAAGTGCTTGGCAGTGGTGAGAACCCGATAGTTTTGAGCCCCCTGAATAAAGGCGGTGGCTAAAGGAATGACGATTTCTGGTGTTTCCCCAAACGCTCTCAAACTGATTGCCGGATTATCCGGGTTATTATTAACATCCACCAGCGGAGCCAGCAGCCAGTTTAGCCCGACGGCTTCAGCCTCCTGAGCAGTGATCGCTCCCATCGCTCTGGCATAGGCACAAGCTTGTGACAAATTGGATTGTGCAATTGCTCCCAGCGCCATGGGCGGCGGCATCCAAGTCGCCCCTGAAAATCGTTGCCCCACACCTTGCTCAATGTCGGCAGCCATCAAGAGGGGAACCCGACTCCAGGCTTGCATTTGCTGAATGCGAGTCATTAGCTCAGCCGTACTGCCACCCAGCAAAATGACACCACCGATTCCCAGATCTTGAATCCAATGTTGCAGTTCTGCGGTTGGGGTTTCCCATTGGGGATAGCGCCTTTCGTGATCAAAGAGGTGTCCAGAGGCACGCACCACCAGGAGTTGGGCAATTTGCTGTTTAAGAGGCAACTCCTGCCATGGCGGCAAGGCACAGGGAGCAACGAAACCACTCAATTGTTTTTACCGGGATTACAACTTTTTCAAGCTATTGTAGGCTAACCTGACACTCATGCTGCGACAATTATCCCAATACCGACAAGAACTGCATGCCTCACGCAGGTTTCACATCCCAGTATCGTGCGATCGGACGAGTGGCTGCTTGCGCCGTATGCTGGCTTGAAGTCGCCTATGCGATCACAACGGTGCTGGGATTGCTCGCCCTCCAGTCACCCTCTGAGCCAATCGGCGATCCATTTTTCTTGATCATGGAACTCCTGATCATTCTGATAGTTCCGCTGATGGTAATAGTGATGGTCGTCGTTCATTTATATGCTGCTCCTGAGGATAAAGCCTATAGCTTGATCGCCCTGATGTTCATGTTACTGGTAGCAGGCATAACCTCTAGTGTTCACTTTATCGTCTTAACGGTTGGTCGATCGATCGAATCTGACGAATTGATCTGGCATCCTTTGTTCTTTTCATTCCAGTGGCCCTCCGTCGTTTATGCATTAGATATTCTGGCATGGGACTGGTTCTTTGCCCTTTCCATGTTCAGTGCAGCCGTTGTATTTAAGCGTAGTAGATGGGAGATCGCAGTCCGGAGTTTGATGATTGTCAGTGGTGTTTTAAGCCTCATTGGGCTGATCGGTGTACCCCTGGCAAATATGCAAATCCGCAATATCGGTATCATCGGTTATGGTGGGGTGGCTCCTATCATGTTTCTGCTATTGAGCCTCGTCTTTAAACAGACGATACCCAGCTCAAATCGATAGCGATAAAATCCGAGAACCGATCGACCAACCCAATACTTGGATCGTCTTGGTTGCAACGACTCGAAACCCCAGAGATTCATAGAGTTTTTGGGCCCGTCCATTCTTGACATCAACACTAATAAAAATAGGATCGGGGGCATCTGAAAGGGCAGTTGCCGTGGCAATGCAATGTAAAAGCAACTGACGGCCAATGCCTTGGTTGCGATACTCAGGTGCTACCGCAAGATTGCCGATATAGAAAGCACCTGCTGGATAAACCTCCTGGAGTAAGTATCGCAGCAGTAGACGTTGCACCAGGTTGAGCCAGACTTTTTGACCCAGGTTGAGCACAGTCTGATAATCAGGATTGTGATTCAGCATCTCTGCTGGCACCAAGGTGGCAATTCCCACCACCTGATGGTTAGATTCGGCAATCTGAATATATTGATGACTGAAACGATTGTGCGATCGTTTTATCAGTTCAGTCAGACATGGAACAGAGTGAGAGCCAAACATGAGTGCAAACAGCTCTGGGGCTGACTCGTCGATCAGGCAGGCTACATCCTTGGGGCGATGACGAGCCAGATCCATGGGTGAATAGTCGATCGTCTCAGGTGGCTCTAAGCTGGACTGGGTCATTAGCAAAACTACAGCCAAACTACTCTCTAGTTGATTCTATAGTTAATTCTCTGATTAATTCTCTGAATTATGCCAATTCAAGCCTAGACTACATGACATGATTTCAACATTTGCAGGTTCAAGATCAAACGACCTGGAAAATAGGGCACATTTCTGCACATTGCTTAAGCCGATCGACGTAACACAAACGCCCCTTTCTCATTTGCAATTCGATCCACCTCTAAACCAAATTCTTGCTGCCAACGGGAGACGATTTCTTGTTCATCTGCACGCGCCCCATCATCAATGATCACCACTGCCTGCTCGCTTAAGAACTGGAATAACAACGGTAGGGCGGGATAACGAGACAACCGTTGCAAGTCACCCGGCGGGCCATCAATCACCAGTAGATCGATCGATCGGGGCAAAGGTGGAACTACCGTGAGGTCATACCAATGCCAAGACTGCCCATCTAATTGAATTGGAATTAGGGGGGCATGAATCACAGTGGCAATATCTTGCAAACCATGATTTTGAACATGGGATTGAGAAACTTGAGTATAGCGCTGATCATGTTCTAAGGATAGAATTTTACCTTGTCCAGCCATCTGTAAACAGTAACCCATGATTACGGTTGAGATACCGCTGCTAACCTCTAGAATAAGCTGTGGCTGATGTTGATCGATCAAGGCAATCAACTGTTTCGCAAAATCAGGTGAAATCGCCCATTCTCGCATAGGGGGCAAAGGATGCCGAAGCCGGAGCAAGGAAAAAATTGAAAACAGTGCTTCAATTTGATAGTAATCATGGCTACTGCGAGCCTGTTGATCGAACTGTTGCTGCAAAATAGCCTGAAATTTCTCATCTTGATGATAAAGGGCTTCGAGCGATCGATAGTAGCTTTCCAACTGCATCAGGATCACGATGCTCAGCCCTATCCCCATTGCTAACCAGCCTCGATCGCCTAAACTCGGTTGTCCCCAGTAAAACAGCAATAGCAAACCTGGCACAATCAAACTTCCCAGCAGGCGGGTTTTAGGATGAAGCCAGAATCGAGTTTTGGCAAAGCCCATCATGCCCTCCTCAATACCAATCTAGATCGAGTTCAAATGTTAGGGTGAGTGTAATTTAGGATATCGCTGGCAGATCGCTCCTGATCTAATCGATCGGGCTGAGGTACTAATCGCCACGATCGAGGTTGATAAAAACTGGATTTACTCATCCTGCCATTTGACTGTACTGTAAAGCTAAACGATTCGACGATATCCAGAATAAATAAAGCTTCTCGACGGATATCAACCCGCAATAGATAGGCACCCGGCGCTAATCCTAAATAGGGAAATTCAACTTGCAGTTCATGCCAACCTGCTGCAACCTGAAAGACTTCCTTATCATTTGAACCTCCCAGATAAAGAGTTGTTTGCCCGTCTTTAGACATCTCCATAAAGGAAAGGCGGAGATTCACCTGCGATAGAGACTGATGGGCTTGTAGCCTCACACAGAGCACGACTGGCTCACCACTGGTCAAGTCCGGTAACACCTCTCCCGCTGGGTTGCGAAAACAAATGCTGGCGATATCTAACCCCAAGGATTCGCAGGCAGGTCGGGGCGGCAAATGCAGCACACTGGAAACCTTACGGGCACCCCCAAGAAACAGATCTTCCTCATACTGCGCCATCACCGCTTCTGTTTCGCCTGCCATCCGCACAATGCCCTTTTGCAGATAGACCGACTGCTGACACATCGATAAGATCGCTTGAGGATTGTGGGAAACCAGCACAAAAGCTGTGCCATTCTGTCGCAGTTGGTGGAGCCGTCGATGGCAGCGAGCCAAAAACTTGATGTCGCCCACGGCCAGCACTTCATCGATCAACAAAATTTCTGGGTCGGTGTGAATCGCACAGGAAAACCCCAGTCGAGCCGCCATGCCGGAACTGTAGCTGTAGACAGGCGCATCGATCGCCTCACCAATCTCCGCAAATTCAACCACCTGCTCAAACCGTTGAGTGATCTGTTGGGTGGAAAGCCCCAAAATCGACATATTGGCATAGATATTTTCTCGACCCGTTAACACTGGGCTAAACCCCGCGCCCAATGCAATCAGGGGCGCAATTTTGCCTCGTACTCGCACCCAGCCTGTATCCGGCTTAATCAAGCCGCTAATAATTCTTAGTAAGGTGGTTTTGCCACTGCCATTCGCCCCGATGAGCCCCAGTGCTTCGCCTCGCTTGAGCTTCAGACTCACCTGTTGCAGGGCCCAAAATTCTTGATACCGTAGATCTGGCTGTCCTGTTCGTCCGCCGATCAGCTCAGTCGCAATATCCTGCACCCCGTAAAACAACGATCGCCTCAGGCTACGGCAAAACTTTTTAGAGACTTGCTGTACTGTTAAGACGGTATCTTGATCCGGACTTTGATCAGCATCCCAAGCAGCATCTTGATCTTGATACAGATAGGTCATGCGCTAATTCGCTCAATTACAAACGGCATGGCAATACGGTAAACCACCCAACTGAGGAACAAGCCCCCCACTGCCACCCCACTGGCGATCCAGAAGGCCAGTGGTTGCGACATGACCCCACCCGTAGCCAAATCACGGACAGTGACTAACAGCGGTGTCACGGGATTCCACTGAACCAGGACAGCAAATAATCCGGTTTGAGGGGGTGGAAAAATCACCGGCGTGATAAATAGCCAAGCACTAACGGCCAAGGACAACCCACGGGGGACATCTTCGTATAAGGTGCCGATCGGAGCCAATAGCAACCCAAACGCAGTTCCCAGCGCAATCAGATGAATGAGCGCGATCGGTGCAAAGATGATTGGCCAACTCACTGGAATGCGAAAGATGATGAAAAGCGCAACGATCAAAACCAACTTGATGCCAAAATTGAACCCAACTTGCCCAATCTGAGACAGAATGATCGCCTCCCGAGGAAAATTAATGCGAGCCAGCATCGGTTTAGCCGCAATCACCGCTTGCACTGGCCCATTCAAGGCTTCCACAAAAGTCTGCCACAGGGCCATACTGAACATCACGTAGGCCGGGTAGGGAATACTTGTTTCACCGACATTGAGCACTTCCGCATTACTGGCCAGGGTCAACCCAATCGCCGCTACGATCGGCGGCACAAAGGCCCAAAACACCCCTAAAAAAGACTGCCGATACCGCGCACTGATATCTCGCACCATTAACCGCCAAGCCAGGTCACGAGAGGCCAATAAATCATGCTTCATATCAGCCCAGAGTTGTCGCGGATACCGAATGCGGCTCTCAGGGGTATAAAGCGTTTCTGATGGATGGCGATCGCGCCCTGTCATGGTTCTGCACTTTACTTTCTGCACTTTGCTTTCTGCGCTTTGCCGCTCAATTGTACTGCGATTGTGAACAAAGGCTTTCCTGGCAAGATAGAGCCAATATGAAGACTCCGTGAAACTACGAGTTGCCTTTACGAATCAGCAAATAAATCCGAGATTGTGCGTAATGCAGATAATATGAATTGTAGTAGTATATGAAGCTACAAAACAAAGAACCTTTTAAAGGTTTCTTCGTCAGGGCAACTGAACACCAATCAGAAATCAGTTAGAAATCAGCTAGAAAATACAGCCCCGTTTAAGTGAGTTTAAGCCAGTTTTCAGCCAGTTTTCAGCCAGCTTAAGCTATCTGCAATCCACGACTTAAGACTCATGACTTCAAACCGGCCATTTGTCAGCAGCGACTTTCTCCTCACCTTGCCCTGCCCCACCCAATCCCAAGTCATACCGTTAGGACTGCATTTTGAGGAATAGGTTTTATGAGTTCCCATCGATCGTTTGAAAAACCACTGCCACTGGTGGGGATGCATCCCGCCGCTCCATCTGGGATTGGGCTACCGGAAATCCTGTTTAGCGAAGATCTACCCGCTTCAGAGTTATATCCGGAAGCAGTGCCACCTGCCCTGTCCAAAAAGCACAGTTCAGACTTTACCCAAAATCGCCTGAAACTGCGGCAGATTGCCCAAGCCAAACTCACTCAGCTCTCAGAAGAATTATGTAGACTCACGAACACAGTCCGCTACTACGATCCAGTCATGGCAGAGGTGCTGGATGAGGCCTGTGAGGCTACGGCAGAAGCCCTTTCGCTGATGGAAGACCCGGATTGAGCCATCTTTACATGGATTGGCAACCCCAAAAACCAGGGAAGTCGAAATGGGGCTGGCTTCCGGTAAACCTGGATCAGGTCAGTGGGGCAAATCGACGAAGCAACAGGGTTGGTAGCACCACTGGGGCTCCTACAGCCAGACAGACGATTGCTTGCCGCCAGCTCAGGGGCTGGGCTTCAAAGAGCGAATTCATCCAGGGGAATTGGCTCAAGATCGCTTGAAACAGGAGCACACAAACGACCCCAATGGCTGGAGCATAGGCAATAGGTTGGTGACGATCGCGCCAAAATAACAGCAGCGATGGCAAAAACTGACTCAGGCTGAGCAGGTAAAACGTTTCTGCGGCTGATTAGAGAAGGTCATGGAGACCGATTGGCGAGGGTTTGCGACTAAGCTTCAATGACATAGCTGTCCGGCTTAGCAAGTTGAATCATGCGATTGAGCG
>JALOOM010000128.1 GCA_025454395.1 Elainella sp. Prado103 | reverse complement strand
CATCGGTGAGTTGCACCAGAAACCCATAGTCAATTCCAGCAGTTTGGGCGGCTTGTTCTAAAGGGGAGAGAGAATCAGGAGAGGAAGAATCGGGAGAGGGAGAATTGGGAGAAGAGTCTGGCTGTAGCGTGAAGTCAGGGAACCATCCTGCCTGCTGTAGCCACCATCCTGCTGTCAAAGCCAACCCAACGCCCAAACTAATCGGTAAAAGGAACCATAGTACTGTCTTCCAGCCCTGGAATCGGACGGGTCGGATCGGGATTGAATGGCTGGGTTGTCCAGATTGCCCAGTATTTAATTGCCCAGTATTTAATTGCCCAGTATTTAATTGCCCAACCGCAAAAGAGTTACCCGGCTGAGCCACTGGATAGGTTGCCTGGGGATTGGTAAAAACGGGAGCAGCAGACACAGGGGAAGCAAAACCTGGAGGTGAGTGGTTTGTGGCAGGGGCGATCGGTTGACCTGCGATCGGTTGACCTGCGATCGGTTGACCTGCTCCATAACCCATCCGAGCATCCGGTAATTTCGGAGAGAACGGCTGGAGCGCTTGCCAGACTTCAGCCGCACTGGAGAAGCGATCGGGCTGATCCGTCAGCATTCGTCCCAGGACAGTGGTGAAGTCTGGGCTCAAGGAAAGCTGAGAGAGCCAAGGAGTCGATCGCCCAGTGGGATCGATTAACACTGGAGGTTCTTGGCCAGAGCACAAGACAAGAACCGTTACAGCCAGCGCATATAGGTCACTCTGGGGAGAAACCGTACCAGACTCGATCTGCTCAATTGGCGCATAACCCACTTTTCCCAACCGCGTCACCGCTGCTGCCTGTAGGGTTGACTCTGATACTGGCGGTTTTGATTGCTGAACATATTTCTTCGTAGCTGTGGCTGCAACTTGCTTGACTCCGCCAAAATCAATCAATACGGGGATCTGATCGTTCGATCGGTGGATCAGATTTTCGGGCGAAATATCGCGGTGAATCACGCCCATGCGATGGATATAGTCAAGTACTGGCAAAAGTTGCGCTAACAGTTGTCGCCCTTCTTGTTCTGAAAACAGCCGATCCTCTAGCTTTCTCGCGTCTAGTAGCTGCCGGTAGGTGAGCCCTTCGACGTAGTCTTGCACCAAAAACAGACGATCGCGCCCCTCCCAGGTTGCTCGAAACAATTCCCGAAAGCGCGGAATCTGGGGATGGTACAGACTGTAGAGAACCCCGGCTTCCCGCGCAAACAATTCCTCAGCCTTTTGCAACGCCTCACTGCCCTGAACTTGAGGGGCAAATTCTTTCAGAACACAAGTCTCATCAAAGCGATTCCGATCTTTGGCTAAATAAGTGCGACCAAATCCACCCCGACCCAACTCCTGGATGATCTGATAGCGGTTACCCAACAAAGTTGATACGGCCAGTTTTTCCCCACAAGTTGAACAAAAGCGATGAGTTGAGACATTGGCGTGCCCTTGACTGCAATAAACCAGCGACATGGCAATTTCCTCACACCTGTTCCTTTTTCATCCTGCCCTTGCAACTGCCAGTCAGGCTAAAATCTCAGGATTGCGTCCTTAAAGAGACTTGTCAAAATAACTTGAGCAGGCAAGGGGTTTAAGCCCCTTATGACAGCCATCAAACTATCCAAAGTATCAACTTATTTGTCCAAACTGCCGAAGTCATCACAAGATTTAGGTTAGATTACTAAACTAGATTACTAAGTTAGATTATTCAAAGGCACCCAACCTCAATCGATCGGTTTGATCGTAGCGTTTCCTCTAAAACGTTCCCTCTAATTTGATTTGATCGATCGAATTGGCGCAAATTTGCAAATCATCAATGCTCAATTTCTGATTCACAGCCTGACTAAAATCGAGATTTATCCATCCCAATCATTGGAAAATCACAGATAAGCTGGGAACTCTTGAGGTCAGGTATTTTGGCAGTTGCACTGCATTATTTTGTGCCCTATGGTGCATCTAGACAGGCTTGACCCCCTGCCTTGGCAAGAACATTGCCTTGTTCACTTTAATAATTGGTTGTGCAATTGAAGAAGATGAGCCGTCAGAAGCAGCAAATTCGCAGGAAACAGAGCGTTATCCATGAATTAGAAGCTGTGAATCAACAGGTGGAGCAATTACAGCACCGCTTAGCCGTCTTAGAACAGGCAACGGCAGAGTCTTTGCAGCTAGCTCGTCAAACAGCCTTATTCGGTGTCGTCACTAAAATTCATGAATCATTGAGCTTAGATGTCATCTTGCAAGCCACGGTGGCGGACATGCGTCAACTCCTCAATGCCGATCGGGTAGCTATATTGCAGTTCGATCCAGATCCGAGTTATCCGCGTGGTCGCATTGTGGCAGAAGATGTCCGATCCGGTTTTCCTGCCATCCTAGCCGTCCAAATTGAAGATCACTGTTTTGGCAAACATTATGCTGCCCAGTATGCTAAAGGTCGGATTTGGGTTAAAGGTAACCTGCAAACAGCCAATTTAGCAGCTTGTCATTTGCATCTGCTCCAGCAATTTCAAGTAGTTGCTAATCTCGTCGTCCCCCTGTTGGCTTCTGGCAGACTGTGGGGGCTCCTTTGTGTGCATCAATGTAATGCACCCCGAAACTGGCAGAATAGCGAAGTCGAATTTGTTTCTCAAATGGCCGTTCATTTGGGCATTGCGATCCAGCAGGCAGAATTGCTAGAGAAAGCAGGGCAACGCGCTAGTATACAGGTGATTGAGAAAATTCGCCAAACGCTCGATATTCAAACGATTTTTCAGACGACGGCAACAGAGGTGCGTCAACTCCTCAATGCCGATCGGGTCGCAATGTTTCAATTTCATCCTAACTCTGGCTACAAGTCAGGCGAGATTGTCTCAGAAGCCGTTTTATCGGGTTATCGCGCCGCCCTCACCAGCCAAATCGAAGATCACTGTTTTGGGCAAAATCATGCGCGTTACTACCAGCAGGGGCGGGTTTGGGCGATCGATGATATTTACACTGCCAATCTCCAAGACTGCTATCTGCAAACCCTGTCCCAATTTGAGGTGCGATCCAATTTGGTTGCTCCCTTGCTGAAGGGTGATCAATTGTGGGGCTTACTGTGTATTCATCAATGTTCTGCTCCTCGGCATTGGCAAGAACAAGATATTGAATTTATTACTCACATCGCTGCCCAGTTGGGGGTAGCCCTCCAGCAAGCAGAACTGTTATCTCAGGCACAACATCAGTCTGCCGAACTTCAGCAGGCGAAAGAAACAGCCGACGCAGCGAATCGAGCCAAAAGTGATTTTCTGGCCAAAATTAGCCACGAGTTACGGACTCCCCTGAATGCCATCTTGGGATTTACCCAACTTCTCACCCGCGATAACTCCCTCACGGCTGAACAGCGAGAATATCTGGAAATTATTAATGGCAGCGGCGAACATTTGCTGAATTTAATCAACGATGTGCTGGAGGTTTCCAAAATTGAAGCAGGCCAGGTCACCCTCAACGAATCAACCTTCGACCTCTATAGTTTGCTCGATAGCCTGGAAGAAATGCTTCAGTTAAAGTCTCGATCGAAAGGATTACGGCTGATTTTCGATCTATCACCGGATGTGCCCCAGTATATCCAAACCGATGCCAACAAGCTCCGCCAAGTGCTGATTAACTTGCTCAATAATGCGATCAAATTTACGGAGATCGGTGGCGTGGTGCTGCGAGTGCGGCGTGATCCTGAAGCTCAATCTCTGAATTTGGCTGCCCCGCTCCATCTCCTGCAATTTGAAGTAGAAGATACTGGTTCAGGCATTGCCGAAGAGGAGATCAATGGATTGTTTGAAGCTTTTGTGCAGGCTGAGTCGGGGCGGAAGTCTCACGAAGGCACAGGGTTAGGATTGCCGATTAGCCGCCAATTTGTGCAGTTAATGGGAGGAGATATCACCGTCACCAGCACCTTAGGCAAGGGCTCTACCTTTCGGTTTGTGATCTCAGTGCAGGAAGGGCTCAGTTCTGGATCGTTGCCACCTCAACAACGATCCCAACGGGTAGTAGGGCTATTACACCCTCAGTCTAACTACCGTATTTTGGTCGTCGAGGATAAACGCGAAAATCGCCAACTTCTGGTTCGGCTGCTCTCTGGGATTGGCTTCCTCGTGCGGGAGGCCACCAACGGGGCCGAAGCCATCGCCCTCTGGGAAAGTTGGCAACCCGACTTAATCTGGATGGATATGCAGATGCCGATCATGGACGGATATTCGGCCACCCGCCAGATTCGACAACGCGAACGATCTCAGCTTCATCGAGCAGAAACTTCAGAGACTCCAGAAGCTTTGCAGAATTCTCAGCACTGGGACAATCCTCCTGCTGAAGCTCGCCTACATACCATCATTATTGCCTTAACCGCCCATGCGTTTGAAGAAGATTATGAGGTGGTGATGTCCGTTGGCTGTGATGACTGGATCACAAAACCCTTCCGCGAAGATATTTTGTTTGCCAAAATGGCGCAGTATTTAAACCTGGAGTACATCTATGAATCAAACGCCTACGAAAATTCCTGTACTCTGCCCTCTCCCCGAGACTTAGAACACTGCATCGATCTGCTGACCCATCTTCCAACTGAGCAACTGAGCCAGTTTTACCAGGCTGCGATCCGTCTAGACGATACCCATCTGCTTCAGCTCATTGCTCAACTGCCTGACTCCCACCAAGCCTTAGCCCAATCGCTTACCCAATGGATCAACGAGCTACGCATGGATATTGTGATTGAGGTACTCCACTCCATTTACCCGCAGCCCGAAGGAGAATCTGTGCTGCCGATTCTCTCCCCCTCCCAATCTAGATAGAATGAGGCAAAGCCATTAATTTTGCCGATCGTTGAACCCATGACCGTTCCTTCAGACCTTGAAACTGTCTCTAATGCGGATATCCAGTCGAATGGATTGCCCGATCCTGCTAAGGTGTCAGCCCAAGAGGCGGATGACGACACTTACCTGGATGCGCTGCCAGATGATGTGGAAATGTCGCTGTTTGATCATCTCGAAGAGCTGCGGATGCGCATCTTTTACGGGCTGATTGCGGTGGTTCTAGGCGTAATCCTCTGCTTTATTTTCGTCAATCCGATCGTTCAGCTCTTGGAAGTACCTGCCCAAGGGGCCAAGTTTTTGCAGCTTGCACCTGGAGAATACTTCTTTGTCTCGATCAAGGTTGCGGGCTACAGCGGGCTTTTGGTTTCTAGTCCCTTTGTACTTTATCAAATCATTCAATTTGTCCTGCCTGGTTTAACTCGGCGAGAGCGGCGGCTTTTGGGCCCAATCGTATTAGGTTCAACGGTGTTGTTTGCCATTGGTCTTGCTTTTGCCTACTATGCACTGGTGCCAGCGGCTCTCAATTTCTTTATTACTTATGGTGAAGGCGTGGTCGAACAAATGTGGTCGATCGAACGCTACTTTGAGTTTGTGTTGCTGCTGCTGTTCAGTACCGGGCTCGCGTTTCAAATTCCGATCATCCAGCTTCTGTTAGGGGCATTGGGGTTGGTTTCTTCCGGACAAATGCTGAATGGCTGGCGGTTTGTTGTGCTCGGTGCGGCGGTGCTCGGTGCTGTCCTCACGCCTTCAACCGATCCAGTCACCCAAAGTTTGCTGGGTGGTGCCGTCCTCAGCCTCTATTTCGGTGGGGTCTGGGGGCTCGTCTGGGGGCTTGTCTGGTAGCGTTATAGAGTTGAAGAATCAATGCAAATTCTGATTGTGGAAGATGAGGCTGAAATTGCCCAGTTGATTCAGATTTACCTCGAAAAAGAAGGGTTTGCCTGCCGGATCTGTCGAGATGGCATTACCGCAATTCAGGTTTTTCAGGAGCAACAGCCCGATCTAATTATTTTAGATCTCATGATCCCTGGCTTAGATGGGCTGGAGGTTTGTGCACGCATTCGCCAAAAGCCAGGTAGTAAAGATCCATTCATTTTGATGTTGACGGCCAAAGGGGAAGAACTCGATCGGATTATCGGGCTGTCTACAGGTGCCGATGACTACATGGTGAAGCCCTTTAGCCCCAGAGAATTGGTGGCGCGCGTCCGAGCTTTGCTGCGGCGCACCTTACGGCAGGGCGGACAGAGCCGAGTTTATCAAACCCCTCATTTCTCGGTTGATGTGGAACAGCGCGTTGCCCATCGTCAGCTTGAGGCGAATCAAAGTGAAGCCCTTGATCTAACCACACTGGAATTTGATCTGCTCACCACCTTCCTCAGCTATCCGGGACGGGTTTGGAACCGGAGCCAATTGATCGAGCGCTTGTGGGGCAGCGATTTTTACGGTGATGAACGGGTCGTGGATACCCATGTGGCCCGACTACGCAAAAAAATTGAACCCGATCCAGCCAATCCTAGCTTTGTGAAGACAGTGATCGGGGTCGGGTATAAGTTTGAAGATGCGGCTTGAGGCTGCTGAAACATTCCATGGATATTTTTGTTCGGGCGTATGCCTACGCGATCGACAACTGGGCCGACCTGATGGATGCCCTCCAGCAACATTGCCGGTTGGTACTGATTCCACTGGCAATCGGGTTGATTGTTGGGCTACCGTTGGGACTCTGGAGTGCTCGATCGCGGTGGGCGGCTACCGTGCTAATCAATAGCTTTAATGGATTGCGGGTGATTCCCAGTTTAGCGATTTTATTTGTCGCGATTCCCTACCTGGGTCTCACCTTTCAATCCGCAGTAGTGGCTCTGACTCTGCTAGTGATGCCACCTATTCTGATCAATACGGATGTGGCATTCCGCAGCATCGATCCGATGATCCGTGAAGCCGCCTATGGTATGGGCATGAATAGCCGCCAAGTTTTGCGAACGATCGAGATTCCGTTGGCTTTACCCGTGGTGGTTTCTGGAGTTAAAACCGCTACCGTTGAGGTGGTCGCCAGCGCCACTCTAGCTGCCTTCATTGGGGTGGGAGGGCTGGGTGCCTTTATTGTGCGTGGCTTTTCGTTGTATGACAATGCCATTCTCCTGGTTGGAGCGATCCCAGTTGCCCTCTTAGCCATCTCGGCTGAAATTGGGTTAAGCCTCTTGCAACGCTGGCTCCAGCCCCCTCAATAAATCAGCAGAAAATAAGCCAGCAGAAAATAAATCAGCAGAAATATTAGTCTTGCCGTTACTCGTCTTGCCGCACCTGTGATTGAAACGACATAATGAAAGCGCGTCGTGTTCAATTGGTTGTTCGACTAGAGTCACAGGAGTTGAGTATGCTGCCTGCCGATTGGTCTGAAGCAAGCCCCATGGCTAGGGTGAAATCGCTATTCCGTCAATTCCGGTGTTGGATTCGTCACGAGATTGTGGCCGATGACCCTTGGGATGAAGCCACCCTCTTTCCTGAACCTGGGGAAAATTTGGAACACCCATTGACTCAAGTCACTACGGATACCCAGCCTGAGTCTGTTGCTGCCATCTCAGTGACTGCTGCGGATCCATCCAGTTCTCACTCCTAAAGGGGTGATTAATCATGGGTGATCAATGGGTGATCAATGGGTGATCAATGGTGCAGGCTGAACTGTAGCGTTGTATCGATCTCACGAACGCAGTGGAGCCGATCGAGTCATAGACAAAACTTGCTTTTGGGCTTGTTGAATGCGTCGGGCTGGGCTACTCACCCACTCTAACGCCAGAAATGCGCCGTTGATGGTGAGGGCCAGCAGGGTGACAGCCATAGCACCGGCGACAATTTTGTCTTGGCGATTTTGGGCAACTCCATCAAATAACAACGTACCCAGTCCGCCAGAGCCAAATTTAGCTCCAATGGTGGCTACACCGATCGTCACGATCGCTGCAATTCTCAATCCTGCCAGAAAAATTGGCAAAATGAGGGGCACCTGTACCTGCCACCAGCGCTGCCACAGATTCATCCCCATGCCACGAGCTGCCTCCAAGACGGCCGGCTGGATTGACTGTAACCCTACCATTAAACTGCGCACCAAAATAACTTGAGCATACATCACCAGGGCAACGATCACCGATCGGGCATTTAAACCAAAAATTGGCAGCAAAAAGATCAGGAGTGCCAGGCTGGGAATGGTATACAAAATGCCCAGGAAGCCAACAATGGGGATCGTCCAGGCGCGGTGACGGGTGACAAATAGAGCGATCGGTAGAGCCAAAAATACTGCAAATACAAGAGCCTGAACCGTAATGGCGAGATGTTGCAACAGCAGATTCCAGACAATATTCCCATTGTTGAGCAGGTATCCCATGATGCCCCCTGTTTAACTTTGCTGTTTAACTTCGCTGTTTAACTTTGCTGGCTGAATCTTGCACTGGTTTTGCTCATTGGTTCCGATCGCTTGAGAAGACTAGGGAATAAATGAAAAGGTATGCAAATTAATTAATAATTTATTTGAATTTATATCAAGTTTTTGATCAGCCCAGGTCAATGCAGACTTTGATTCAGAAGAATTCTAACAAACCGGCTGCAAAACGGTATCTTGAGCTACAGATAGGAAAGGAAGAGAGCGACTAGGTTCTATTCATCATCAAGCATCCCAGAATTGCCCATCAAACCCCGGTTTTCGCAGGCGATTCTGTCGCTTGGATACTCTGCTTGATCTTGATCTCCTACTTCATCGGTGCAGTTTCGACGTGCAGTTTGACCAGTACAACCCCGGCGATTTTTATGACGAGCTATTTGTGACCAAAGGGCAACCTCGTCCTGAAGCCGCATTGCTCATCGAACGGATTAATTCTCTGTCGATCGAAGAGTTACAGCAACGCCAGCAGGCCGCTCAAAATGCTCTATTCAAGCTTGGTGTTACCTTCAATGTCTACAGCGACAACCAGGGAACCGAGCGAATCTTGCCCTTTGACATCATTCCTCGCATTCTTTCCAATCAGGAATGGGCCTGGCTAGAACGAGGTTTAAAGCAGCGAATTCATGCCCTCAACCTGTTCTTGACTGACATTTACAGCGATCAAAAAATCCTTAAAGATAGCATCATTCCACGAGCATTAATCGAATCCGCCAGCGGTTTTTTGAAGGCTTGTATTGGGCTGACTCCCCCTCAAGGCATTTGGTGTCATGTAACTGGCACGGATCTGGTGCGCGATCGAAATGGGCAATGGTATGTTCTGGAGGATAATCTGCGCTGTCCGTCAGGGGTTTCCTATGTGCTGGAAAATCGGCGGGTGATGAAAACTACCTTCCCGCAGGTATTCGGGCGGATGAACATTGCTCCGGTCGATGATTACGCCAGTCAGTTACTGGATGCCTTGCTGAATCTGGCTCCTCCAGGTTTGCCAGAACCAACGGTGGTGGTGCTGACTCCCGGTATGTATAACTCTGCCTACTTTGAGCATTCGTTTTTAGCCCAGCAGATGGGGGTAGAGTTGGTGGAAGGGCGTGATCTGGTGGTGGCGGATGGCTACCTGCAAATGCGCACTACCAAGGGGCTGAAGCGGGTGGATGTGATCTATCGCCGCATTGATGATGATTTTATCGATCCCCTCACCTTTCGTGCCGATTCCATGTTAGGAGTGCCGGGGTTAATGGATGTTTATCGGGCGGGACGGTTAGCGATCGCCAATGCACCAGGAACCGGCGTGGCCGACGATAAAGTGATCTATTCCTATGTGCCGCAAATGATCCGCTATTACCTGGGTGAGGATCAAATTTTGCCGAATGTGCCCACCTTTTTGTGTTGGGAGTCGGAGCAGCAGAAGCATGTATTGAACAACCTTGATCAGTTGGTGGTGAAGGCAGCCGGTGAGTCGGGCGGTTACGGAATGCTGGTGGGGCCCCATGCCACACCAGAACAGCGAGCAGAGTTTGCTGGAAAAATTCAGACCAATCCGCGTAATTACATTGCTCAACCCACCCTTTGTCTCTCACGAGTGCCGACTCTGTTTGGCGATCGGTTTGAGGGCTGTCATGTCGATCTGCGCCCCTATATTCTCTACGGCAAAGAAATTTATGTGAATCCGGGTGGATTAACGCGGGTGGCCTTGCGGCGAGGTTCTCTGGTCGTGAATTCCTCTCAAGGTGGCGGCAGTAAAGATACTTGGATTGTGGATTAACTCTCAGGGCACCTTCCTATGCTTAGTCGCGTTGCGGACTCGATCTACTGGCTGAATCGCTATGTGGAACGGGCAGAAAACATTGCTCGCTTTGTAGATGTCAATTTGAATTTGCTGTTAGATTCTCCCGTGGTGATGACTCAGCAATGGGCTCCTCTGGTGATGACAACAGGTGATTTAGACTTGTTCAAGCAGCGCTATGGCGAACCCAACGCTGATAAAGTAATTCATTTCTTGACCTTTGATCCCAGCTATTCCAACTCGATCATCTCTTGTTTGCAGGCAGCCCGAGAAAACGCTCGATCGATCCGAGAAATCATTTCTTCAGAGATGTGGGAGCAGGTAAATACCTTCTATCTGATGGTGAAAGATGCTTCCCAAGCTCAGCCTTTTGCCCAATTGCCTAGCTTTTTTGCAGAAGTGAAAATGGCCAGCCATCTGTTTGTTGGAGTCACCGATGCTACCATGTCCCATAACGAGGGATGGCACTTTGGTCGGTTGGGGCGATTGATCGAACGGGCCGATAAAACGGCTCGCATTTTGGATGTGAAGTATTTTATTTTGCTGCCAGAAGTTAACTACGTGGGGACTGCCATCGATGAACTGCAATGGATTGCCCTGCTCAAATCAGCCAGTGGCTACGAAATGTATCGCAAACGCCAGCGCCGCATTAGCCCAACTGATGTCGCCAAGTTTCTTATCCTCGATCGCGAATTTCCTCGATCGATCCAGTTCTGCTTGTTACAGGCTGAACATTCGCTCTATCAAATTACCCAGTCCAGCCCTGGCACCTGGACAAACTTAGCAGAGCGTACCTTAGGTCGATTACGATCGGAGTTAGATTTTATTACGGTAGAAGAGATCATCCAGATGGGACTGCATGAATTTCTCGATCACATCCAAACTGAACTCAACCATGTGGGGCATCAAATCTCAGAGACTTTCTTTGCAGTTGAGCTAGTTAAATCCAGCTCCTAATTCCTTCTATTGTTCCTGATGAGGTCGTCCTAAAATCTTTGTGCGGTATCAAATTTTTCACCAGATTATTTACCAGTACGATCGCCCTACTGTTTTAGATCTGCATCGCATCCAAATGCGACCAGTGAGTAATGTCGCCCAATCCCTGCGGCAATTTTCTCTGCAAATTAGCCCCATGCCCGAATTGCTGGTCGAAAATGTGGAGTTGGATGGTAATGCTGTTCTGCAGTCCTGGTTTTCGGAACAGCCGACGCAAGCACTCAGCATCCAAATGATCGCCGAAGTGGAAACTTATCGCAGCAATCCCTTTCTCTATCGCCTGGATCCAAGAGCCGTAACCTTACCGATCGACTATCCTGCCTCACTAGCCCACTCCCTCCATCCCTATCTGACGGGCTTAGTGTCAGGTGGAGGATTGCAGGCGATCGATCCCACAGCGATGCAATTAGCCCAAGAGATCTGGTTGAGTACCCAGGGTGATCTGGTGGGGTTTCTCAGCGAGCTAAATCAGCAGATTTATCATCAGTGTGAATATAGCGTGCGCGATACAGGGAGCCCCTATCCTCCTGGCATCACCTGGCAACAAAAAGCAGGCTCCTGCCGTGACTATGCGGTGCTGTTTATGGAAACCTGTCGAGCGATGGGACTGGCCTCTCGCTTTGTCAGTGGCTACCATGTCAACAGTGAAGGGGATCAGACCCTCCAGGAGAATTTACATCTTCATGCTTGGTGCGAGGTTTACCTGCCTGGTGCAGGGTGGCGCGGCTATGATCCAGCACACGGTGTTGCTGTTGCTGATAATTACATTACCCTCTTTGCAGCTCCGACTCCGAGAGATACTGCCCCGATCGTTGGGAGCCGCAAAACGAAAGGGGTGCAATCTCAACTTCACTACCAATTGAAAATCCAGATTCTAGCTGGGGATGCAGGTTAAAAATCTTCCAGGAGAGGAGCCAGGCGGGTCAAGAGGGGATCAACAGGTGGCTGTTCGGCAGGCATCTCATCGATCGTATCCAAGTCAGGTGAGGATTCCAGGCGGGTCAGGCGATCGTTCAATTGCTGTAACTGCTCTTGCAACTGGGTCGTCACTGTGGTGGAAACAGCAGTGGGAATCAATTCTCGTAGTCGCTGTTCCATCTGCATCACTTGGAGCTGAAGCAACATCACCTGCTGTTCCAGCAACATGGTCATGGATAAGGTTGAGGGGTCGGAAATCGGTGCAGTTGGGTGTTGAGTATCTTCTGAATGATTGGGTTGATAGCCGGATTGATAGCCGGATTGATAGCCGGGTTGATAGTTGGGTTGACGACTAAATGGATGACTAGGTTGATGACTAAACTGACCAGTTGATGGCTCAGCTCCCCGATCGGCCGATCGATCGATCGGGACATGAATTGGGACATCGATGGATGGTTCGACTATTTGATGGGCAGATGGCTCGATCGATGGATTGCCAGATGCATGAATGGATTGATCTAAATCAATAGGCTGAGCCAGATCGATCGGTTGATCCAGCAACATCTGCCGGAGAGCTTGCTTACAGAGATCGCTGAAGCGGGACTGTTCGGTTGTGGAGTTAGGCTTTAAGCCAATCTGATCCGGGGCGGCAGATAGGGCTTGTTCGATGGCTTGCAGCAGAGCTTGATCAGCCTCGCTAGACTGAAATTTAACGTGATAGCTCGATCGAGATTTGCCCGCAGTCATGCTCGTGAATCCAGTAAAAGAGCAGTTAAACAGTCGGTGCACCCGAAGATTGGCTACTTCACCACCATTTTTTGCTGTATGATCGCCATCTGAGTTTCGCCATAAATATATTGCCCCAAAGCATTGGCGCGACGGGAAGGTTTCGCAAGATGCCCCTTGAGCTGAGCTTCCTTCAGGAGAGGGCGCAGTTCATTCCAGAAAAACTCCCCACCGCCACCGCTCACCACTACATCCGTGACCCGCTCCGGCAACCAATTCACGAATCGGGCCGATAGCTCTTGAGCAAAGCTACGTCGTAAGCTGGGCAGAATTTCATCCAGATTAGTGGGTTTGGTAGTACCCCGAGGGCGGAAAAACCGTTCTCCTTCGGGCAAGTTAACCGCTTCAATTAATGAAAGTGACTGGCTGTCTGCTCCGGCAATTTGGGCGGCCACTTGCTCATAAAACTGACTCATGGCAAAGGGTTCACTTTTAGAAGCCCCGCGAGCAAATCGAAACCGATCGACCATCAAAAAATCGGTAGTCTGATGGCCGATATCCACTACTGCTACCGACAGATTCGGAAAACTGGGGCCGGTTCCTTTTTTCTCTTGTGCTTCACACCAGATCAGACTGCCATATCCCTCTGGCATCACCCAAACCCGATCGATTTCAATCGTCGTCAGCTCGCCCCGATAGCTCATGACATGGGGTGATCGCAACAGACTGGTGACCTGCTCTTTCTCCCGGTCAAACTGATCTTGCGAATAGTAAGGCAGCCCCAGCACGATCGACACTTGATCTTTGAGTCCGAAATAGCCGATGCAGGCCAGTACTTTCACCAGTGCATCATCCACTTTAGATTGACCTAGCCCCAGTTTGGCTCCAAAATCGGCAGCTAGATGACCGATCGCAAACCCGCTCCCTTGCCACTCTAACCACATATCCAGTAAGGGATCGGTAGGCTGAGACTCAAAGCCGCCCCGCCGCACCTGTTCAACGGTTAAATGAGCCACATTCGCAGGAATGAGTACGACCTGATCTGGATTGCGACTGATGCAAGCTTTTGTAGAAGTTCTGCCCAAGTCAACACTTAACACTGCGTGGCTTGATCCTGAATTGGACATGGTTACTGCGCTAGAAACCCGATTAGAAACCTGATCAGACACCGTACTAGAAGCCTTAAGAGCCGAAGCCGAACCCGATCTTGCTGCCATGAGGCTCACCGTCGCTATCAACTATGCATAAGAGACTGTTGGAAAACGGCTGAAATGTCAAGCGGAGCGGAATACAGTAATTTCGTTACAAAATGTGCTAGAGGGCGTAAGAGGGAGATAAACCCCAAAACTGCTCTAAAACCCACCCCAAGCATCTGAACGGCACTGGTGCAGCCCCTCCGGACGGGGAGACGGAACGATCGCACGGTTACCAATCTCTATAATCCAATAATGAATTACCCCTATCTTTCAATTACCCCTATCTTTCAATTACACCGACCTTAATCACACCGACCTTAATCACACCTAAATTACACCTACTGGCTTAACTCTAGGGTGGAGGCTAAGACTAGACTTTCAGCTTATAAATATAATACAAATGTTCTCTATTTATGCAAAACTTGATCTGAAAAGTCGTTGCAAATCGTATCTTGTCCAATTCCACTGCTGAAGTTGGTTGCCCGGTTTTTCTAAATTAGGTTAAATTTAGTTAAGATTGGTTCTCAGTTAAAAAAATCCATATATGGCTTTCCTGATTTACAGGTGAATCAGACTGGGTGAGTTTCGATCCCAATTCTGTGTTCAATCCTGGGCCAAATCGATGGCTAAAGGCGAGGCTAAGCAGCGAGTTGATCTTTAATTGGATGCTAGAGACTGGTTGTTTCTTCCTTGTGACTTTAGATCTAACGTACTTAACGATTAGAGGCAGCTAAAACTATGAAACTTCCTTGGAGAATCGTGCTCCTTTGGACATTGCCACTTCTGGTGGTAGGCTTCTTCATCTGGCAGGGAGCATTCTCTACTGCGCCGATGACGATGGGCAGCAATACCGCCAGCACGCGGATGACCTATGGTCGCTTTCTAGACTATTTGGCTCAAGACCGGATCGTCAGCGTCGATTTCTATGAGAATGGGCGGACGGCGATCGTGGAAGCCACCGATCCAGAGCTAGATGGTCGGATGCAACGGCTGCGGGTCGATCTGCCTGGCAACGCTCCAGAGTTGATCTCCAAGTTGCGGGAAAACCGCATCAGCTTTGATGTACATCCGCCCCGTAACGATGGGGCCATTTGGGGATTATTGGGCAATCTAATCTTCCCGATCCTGTTGATTGGTGGTTTGTTCTTTTTGTTCCGCCGCTCCAGCAATGTGCCCGGTGGCCCTGGTCAAGCGATGAACTTCGGTAAGTCGAAGGCTCGCTTCATGATGGAAGCCAAAACTGGTGTCATGTTTGATGATGTGGCCGGGGTAGAAGAAGCGAAGGAAGAACTGCAAGAAGTGGTCACCTTCCTGAAAAAGCCAGAACGCTTCACCGCTGTAGGAGCCAAAATCCCCAAAGGGGTGCTGCTGGTCGGCCCGCCCGGTACCGGCAAAACCCTCCTGGCTAAGGCGATCGCCGGTGAGGCTGGTGTTCCCTTCTTCAGCATCTCCGGTTCCGAATTTGTGGAAATGTTTGTCGGGGTGGGGGCCTCTCGGGTGCGAGACCTGTTCAAAAAGGCGAAAGAGAATGCG
>JALOOM010000127.1 GCA_025454395.1 Elainella sp. Prado103 | reverse complement strand
TCGGGCTTGATGGGGGAATTACCGTCACGGGTGGGCTATCAGCCGACTTTGGCAACGGAATTGGCGGCATTACAAGAACGCATTACCAGTACCACCACCGGAGCGATC
The DNA here is from genome assembly GCA_025454395.1 of Elainella sp. Prado103. Classification (GTDB taxonomy): domain Bacteria; phylum Cyanobacteriota; class Cyanobacteriia; order Elainellales; family Elainellaceae; genus Elainella. Next base: position 16,390 of record JALOOM010000127.1, on the reverse strand, counting down.
ACCTCGGTGCAGGCGGTGTATGTCCCTGCGGATGACTTTACCGATCCGGCAGCGGTGCATACCTTCGGGCATCTTTCCGCTTCGATCGTGCTCTCCCGCAAACGCGCCAGTGAGGGCTTTTATCCAGCGGTTGATCCCCTCCGATCGAGTTCAAAAATGTTAATGCCCGCGATCGCCGGAACGCGCCATTATGAAATTGCCCTGGCGGTACGACAAACCCTGGCGACCTACGAAGAGTTAAAAGACATGATTGCCATGCTGGGAATGGCGGAACTCTCAGCCCGCGATCGCCAGATTGTCTACCGCGCCCGTCGTCTGGAACGATTTTTGACCCAGCCCTTCTTTTCCACCGAGCAATTTACCAGCAAACCCGGGCGATTGGTACGGCTAGAAGCAGCATTGGAGGGGTGCGATCGCATCCTCAACGATGACTTTGCGGACTATCCCGAAAGCGCCCTCTACATGATTGGCAACATCGAGGAGGCAAGCCGATGATGCATCTCAAGGTCATGCAACCGACGAATGTGTTGATCGACGAGCGGGTTACGAAAGTGACTGCTGAGGGCGAAGGGGGTTCTTTTTGTCTCTTGCCTCAACATGTGGATTGGATCGCGGCTTTAGTCCCTGGCATTTTGTCCTTCGAGTCAGAGACTGGGGAAGAAATTTTTTTGGCGATCGATGAAGGGATTCTGGTCAAGCAAGGAGCAATGGTCTGGGTTTCCGTCAGAAAGGCGGTGCGAGGGGTCGATCTCGAAACCCTACAACAAACGGTGCAGCAACAGTTTCGCCAACTGGATGAGCAGGAGCAACGGGCACGCAGTACGCTAGCACGGTTGGAAACCAGCTTTATGCGCGAGTTTATGGAACTGGGAGGCTCTCATGAAATCACCTGATCCGTTAGACCCGCAGCCACTCAATTCTCGTCCCACTGCGTTTGAACAGCAGGTGAGCCAAAAGTCAAAGCGAAAAGTCCAGGCACGGCAGGAGGGCGATCGCAGCATTTGGGCTGGGCTGGGCTTGTTTGGCATGGTGGGCTGGTCGGTGATGATCCCAACATTGTTGGGGATTGCCCTCGGAATTTGGATCGACAAGCGCTTTCCTAGCCCTTACTCTTGGACGCTGATGTTACTCTTTGTGGGTGTTGTGCTGGGCTGCTGGAATGCCTGGTACTGGATTCAGAAGGAGCAAAAGTGATGATGCCCCTTAGAATGAGACGACACTAGTTGAGTGAGATAGGATGACCCAATTTCTGGCAATTACCGATTATATTGACAGCCTTGCAGAAGTAGAGGCTCGGTTTGAATTGTCTTTCCGTCCAGACCCAGATTTTTTCACAGAATGGACATTGGATCTGCCTCCCTTGACAACCGCAGAACAACACCGCCTCGATTTAATTAAACAACGCTATCTCTATCATCGACAGTTGGGGCATTTACTCGAAGGAGCCGTAAATTTCATTGTTATCGCTCCACTACTGGAACTGGCAGGTTTTTATGATCCCCCCTTTCGCTTGCGCTCAGAAGCTTCAATCCGAATTGAAATTGCTGACGAGGAGGACAAAATCTATCAAGGACGAATTGATAGTTTGATTGTGCAAGAACACCTGTGGATCGTTCTGGTAGAAGCAAAACGAACATCCTTTAGCATTGATGTAGCTCTGCCCCAAGCCTTAGCGTATATGTCCGCCAATCCCAGTCCAGAACTGCCAACGTTTGGGCTGGTGAGCAATGGTGCATATTCTATGTTTGTGAAACTGCAACATCAACAATATGGTTTCTCCGAAGACTTTTCTTTAAACCGACGACGAAATGAACTTCAGGATGTTTTACAGATTTTGAATCGATTAAAAACCATGATCTAAATTGCAATTTTTTTTACGGAGCATCACCATGAATCTTTTTATTCATACCCTATTACCTGATTTATTCGTATTCCCCCTTGGCTTTGTTTTAGGAATCTTTTATTTCAGTTGTTTGTGGTTCACAGTGCAACACCTGACGCGCACTCAACATCCCGTATTGCTCATGGTGGGCAGTGGTGTCGCACGGCTGAGTGTGGCACTTCTGGCATTTTATTTCATTATTGGGGGGCACTGGGAGCGGTTAATAATTGCTCTTTTGGGATTTTTATTAGCCCGAACCCTGCTCATTGCTCGCTGGCGACCCCATTCCTCCCTGACCGATCGGATGGTGGAGGATTGAGATGGAAGTCAGTCCTGACAACATTGTGATTTATGCGCGAGAGCCGATCGTGATCAATGCCACGTTGTTATTTACCTGGATCACGATGGGGTTGCTGGTGGGGGTATCGGGCTGGGTGACGCGGCAGTTATCGGTTCATCCTCAACTCCCTCCCTGGCAAAACGGGTTAGAGCTAGTGGTTGATGGCATTTGCAACCAAATTCGAGAGATTACCCAGCAAGACCCAGAACCCTATTTATCCTTTGTTGGCACCCTGTTTCTCTTCATTGTCACCTGCAATTTGCTCACAGTGGTTCCGGGTTATCATGCCCCTACGGGGTCTCTTTCAACGACAGCAGCCTTAGCACTCTGTGTCTTTGTAGCGGTGCCGATTTTTGGCATCCGCCAGCAGGGGTTAGGACGCTACTTGAAGAGCTATCTGGAACCCACGCCGATCATGCTGCCCTTTCAGATTATTGGCGAATTGTCTCGCACGTTAGCATTAGCCGTGCGACTGTTTGGCAATATTATGAGCGGCAATTTATTAGCAGCCATTTTGCTATCGCTCGTGCCGCTGTTTGTCCCGATCGCCATGCAATTGTTGGGACTGGTGTTTGGTGTGATTCAAGCCTATGTTTTTTCAGTGCTGGCACTGGTGTATATCGCTTCAGCGAGTAGTGTGCAACAAAAAAATCACTATGGTTCTACACAGGAGAATAATTTATGAGTGACTTAGCCGTCATGGGTGCAGTGGCGATGGTAATGGCTGGACTGACGATTGCCATTGGCTCAATTGGCCCAGCGCTCGGAGAAGGTTGGGCGGTGGCGCGGGCACTGGGGGCGATCGCCCAGCAACCGGACAAAGCAAATGTCATTACCCGCACTCTATTTGTCGGGTTAGCAATGGTGGAATCGACCGCGATTTATTGCTTAGTCGTATCAATGATTTTGCTGTTTGTTAATCCATTCTGGAATCATTTTTTGGGAAAATAATTTGGGAAACTCACGTGTTAATGAACTGGTTTACTGTCTTTGCCCAGGTGCTGAACTTTCTGATTCTCGTTGCCCTGCTGCGGTGGTTTCTCTATCAACCGATTCTCAAGGTGATGCAGAAACGCCAAACCCTGATTGCGGAGCGGTGGCAAGAAGCAGAACGCTTGCATGCAGAGGCACAACAAGCTCTGGCGACCTATCAACAACAGCAGCAGGAACTGCAACAGAACCAGGCAACATGGCAGGCAGAGGCACGCCTCGCGGCGGATCAGGAACGGCAGCGGCTGTTAGCCCAGGTGCGGCAAGCGATCGCCGAGCAACGCACGGCATGGCAGGCAGACTTGCAGCAGGAACAGGAAGCCTTTCTGCGAACCCTGCGCCAAAACGTGATTCACCAAACCTACGCAATTGCCCGTCAAGCATTAAAAGATCTGGCAAATGCGGATTTGGAAGCGCAACTGGTGCAGGTTTTTTGCGATCGCCTGCACCATTTAGATAGTTCGCAACAGCAGGCGATCGCCCAAGCACTCTCTCAAACCAATCAACCCATCCTGATCCGGAGCAGTTTTGAACTTCATCCCGATCGATGTCAGCAGGTAACAGAAGCCCTTCGCGCTCAGTTCGCGATCCCTCAGCCAATTGAATTTGTCATCACATCTGACCTGTTCTGCGGCATTGAAATCAAACTCGCTGGACAGGAAATTGTTTGGAGTTTGGATACCTATTTGCAAACGCTAGAACAACGACTATCCCACGCTTTAGCGCAAGAAGAGACATCCCACCATGAACCACATTTCTCAGCAGGTGCAGGCTGCTTGCTCTGATGCTTGTGACCTGATTGCTCAAGTTCTCAGTCAATATCAAGCGAACCTGACGCTTCGTGAGACGGGTGTAGTGAAGTCTGTCAGACCGGGAATTGCCCGCGTCACAGGTTTACCTGGAGTGCAAGCGGATGAACTGGTGTGCTTCCCGAAAGCAGGAATTGGAGCAGGGGTCTCACCCTTGTTAGGCATTGCTTTTAACCTCGACCCAGAGGAGGTCGGTGTGATTCTGCTGGGAGATAGTCAATACCTGCAAGCCGGAGATGAAGTCTACCGCACTGGACGAGTGATGGATGTTCCTGTGGGGGAAGCCCTGCTGGGGCGCGTCGTCACTGTTATGGGGCAACCCTTGGATGGTCGGGGTGCCCTCGATATCGCAGAGCGTCGTCCGGTGGAGCGGGAAGCCCCCGCCATTCTCGATCGCGCTCCCGTCACGGTGCCGCTGCAAACGGGACTCAAGGTGGTGGATGCCCTGATTCCCATTGGTCGTGGACAGCGGGAATTGATTATTGGCGATCGCCAAACCGGGAAAACTGCGATCGCGATTGATACCATCCTCAACCAGAAAGATCAGGATGTGATTTGCATTTATTGTGCGATCGGACAACGATCAGCGGCGATCGCCAAAGTGATTGCTACGCTGCGAGAACAGGACGCAATGGCGTACACCATTGTGGTGGTTGCCGCTGGACAGGATCCCCTGGGGCTGCAATATATCACCCCCTATAGCGCGACCACGATGGCCGAGTACTTCATGGAGCAAGGGCGCGATGTGCTGATTGTCTACGACGACCTCACTCACCATGCCCGCACCTACCGCGAACTCTCGCTGCTGCTGCGTCGCCCGCCCGGTCGTGAAGCCTATCCTGGTGATATTTTCTACCTCCACTCTCGGTTATTGGAACGCGCCACTCACCTGTGTCCGGATTTGGGAGGTGGGTCTCTGACGGCACTGCCCATTATCGAAACCCAAGCCCAGAATATGTCCGCCTACATTCCCACGAATTTGATCTCCATCACCGATGGTCAAATCTATCTCTCGCCCGATCTGTTTCAGAAGAGTATTTTTCCAGCGGTTGATGTGGGGAAGTCGGTTTCGCGGGTGGGGGGCAAAACCCAACTTCCGGCTTACCAGGCGGTTGCGGGCGATCTCCGCCTCTCCTATGCTCAATTTCAAGAAGTTGAAGTCTTTGCCCGCTTTGGCACCCAACTTGATGAGCAAACCCAACAGATACTCGATCGCGGTCGCCGTATCCGGGAAGTATTGAAGCAACGCCAATCCCAACCTCTGGCTGCTGCTGAACAAATCGCCATTCTCTTTGCCGTCACCAACGGGCTATTCGATTCTGTTCCGATTGAGCAACTGAAGGAAGTAGAACACCACATTGCTCAGACCGTGACTCAGCAATTACCGGAGGTGTGCGATCGCATCTACAGCGGTAGTCCGTTGACCCAGAGCGATCGCGATACCCTCATGCACACCCTCTCAAGGACGATTCCTACCCTGGGAAGCTACGCCAACGCCCCATCCTAAACCCTATCTCCTCTCCCATGCAAACCCTTGAAACCCTTCAAACCCAAATCCATAGGATTGAAGATTTACGCGCTGTTGTCAGAACGATGAAAGCTCTGTCAATGGTGTACATTCGCCAGTATGAACAAGCAAGAACATCGCTCACTGACTACAACCATACGGTTGAACTGGGACTGCAAGCACTGCTGCGTCACCGCCATTTTTCTGAAACCCAGAGGGGTCTTCCCCTCACCACGATGCCCAAACATCATGAGTTGGTTGGAGTCATTTTATTTGGCTCCGACCATGGCTTATGTGGGCCGTTTAACGAGCAAATTGTCACCTATGCCCTGGGGCAACTCCATCACTGCCAAATTCCGCCCGATCGCTGTCTGGTGGCAGCGGTGGGGGCACGGCTTATCTCTCACCTGGAAGCGGCACACCAGCCGCTCCAAGCAACATTTTCTCTCCCCAGTTCCCTATCGGGTAGTCTTCAGCTCATCCAAAAGCTATTGTTGACCATTGAGCAGTGGCGCTTTCGCCAGCCTTCCCACCCAGTCACATCTCCATCCGATGAGATGACGGAAATCCCCCGCCCATATGTGGAACATATCCTCTTGTTCTACAACCAACATCTGTCCACGACTGCCTATCAACCGTTTAGCCTGCAACTTTTACCGCTTGATCTCTCTTGGCTTCATCAACTCGAACAATGCCCCTGGAACTCTGCTGCACAACCCAGCTTGAGCATGGATTGGGAGCCATTATTTTCCAGGTTGATTCGTCAGTACTTGTTTATTTCACTGTATCGAGCCACCGTTGAATCTTTGGCGAGTGAAAACGCAGCCCGACTGGCAGCGATGCAGGCGGCTGAAAAAAACATTGAAGAACGGCTGGCAGTTCTAAATACTGAATATCGTCAACAACGCCAAAATTTGATTACCGGAGAACTACTCGATATTGTGTCTGGATTTGAGGCTCTAAAAAAGTCCTACTGACTTTGTATTGATCAGATCTCCAATTATTTAGCTAAACTTACGCTGATTCCTCGCACCTCGTAGAAGTGTTCACTCACTGGATAGAAATCATAGTTTTGGCTGCTTAGTAATAATCCTAACCAGACTTCAATCCGAACCAAGAGTGTTTTGACTTGCAGTTCGGTCAATCCGAGGCAGTGAACGGGTTCAATTTTCGTAACCCGATCGTTGCCCATCCAAAGTTCTGCACCCAAGGCATGAAGCGGTGAATCCTGGGTGATGCGATACCAGTGAACGATCGCAGCAGGAACGGCAGGAGCCAACACCTCTAGGGTCGCAACCCGTTCAGATGAGGAAGCTCCAGATTCAGATAACCCAGATGCGTCTGGCTGTTCCCGTCGTCGCTGTTTACGGACATGGTTCCGGACTCCCCGATGACGATAGTAGGAACGGCGATTGTGGCAAACCTTCGGATTCCAGCATCCGTCCCCGTCCGATCCATGACGCTGTTGGGCTTCCTGGGAATCCAGCTTCGAGCACAGCCAACATTTTTCCTGATCGGGACGTGCCATCATGCACCTCGAATCGGAGCCAATAACTCATCCACCCACAACTGATCGGCTTCAGAGAGTTTGGGCGGGGGAACGGGCTGATGATAATCAATGCGAAATTGGTAACTACCGCGATCATAAACACCAAGCACAATGGCTTGTAAATCGACGGCTAATTCTGGATCATTAGGTTTGAAGGGTAGCGAGAAGCTGGGGATTGCCTCTTTCAACTGAAATTCATACAGATCTGCCATTGGACGGTGAGTCGCTCGACTTACCACAATGCGATAGTCGCTCGTTTCCTCTACTCCAATCATGGGCATGGGTAGATTTTCTCGGAGTAAATCGATTTCAACCAGGTGAGAAGAACTTTCAACCAGGTGAGAAGAACTGCCCAGCACCCGCTGTCGTTTCTTCTCATAAGCCGTTCGTCCTTCGCCCTTGCGTTTATTCTTGGGTGATAGCACCTCAATCACGGTAATCACCTGATGAGTTCCCACCTCCCGTACTTCTAGGTAACGCTCTTTGACTTCAACTGGCATGGGAAGGCGGATTTGTTTGAGACGGGTTTGTGTGGCGGTCGTTGCAGGAGGTACCACAGGAGCTTTTGAGGCTGTCAGCACGATCGCATCAGGGATTCCCACTAGCAATTCTGGATTATCGTCATCCATGTAGGTGCGGGTTTCGACGGCTACATAATACCTGGGTTGCAGATAGGGGGTGAGCGCATCCGAAATAGCCACAATCAATCGATTGTGAAACTCGTGCCACAGCGCAGGCAATTCCAGATAGGGGTTCATGCCAGGGAAGGGCGATGGCATCCGTGAAACTCCCGCAGTGGAAGGGTTTTCGTTTAGTATACCTCAACCTCTCTGAAGCGAGTTGTAGTTTAGTCGTATAGAAGATATTGTTCAAATCTCGGTTGCAAGAGCCTGCAAACGTCATCGGGGCGAATAAGCAGTGCTCCTTCAATGCCGCAATCCAATGCAGGTGGTCAGCCCTGGGCAAGCGGTTCCCTATCCCTCCAGAGTCAGCCGCTAGAAAAAGCCAGCCGATTCGTAGAGCGCACGCAGCACAGCTTTTAGTTTTTGACCATACTGTAGATCGGCTGACCAACGACCACTGAGTTGATCGATTGTCGGGGCAATCCCACGCCGAACGAAGCGAAACCGGGGATCGACACTTTCTTGCACCAAGGGTTCGGGGCTGGCATAGGCTTTCAGATGCTGGATTTGGGCACGTACTCCAATGCGCAGATCACGGAATGTAGCACCTTCGGGTGCATCTCCCAATCCCCCTAAACCGGCAAAGTTATTTTGTTCGGGTTGAATAGTTCCGCCAAATCGCAAGAAATCTGTTTCCACACACATTTGGGCAAAGGCGATATCCGCATTCACTCCTTCGATCGCACTTTCTTCTCGATAGAGCTTCGGCAACTCCGCAAAAGTCGAGAACCCTTCCGGATGATGGCTCTTCAAAAACATGATCATCTGCACTTCCGAAGCCATCCCCCGCCCCATAATTTGCTCAAACTGACCCGGATAGAAGGGCATCGAACGCAGAATCAAGGTGTGATTTTCCTTGTCAGGATGGATGGACAACTGGAAACGACTGAGGTCGATCGCCCGAACATAAACTACATTTCGATAGCTAAGCCGCCGCATTTCTGAAGTGAGCGGTAGCTCAATGCCCAATTGATCGACGAGATCGATCGGCACATAAAAATTGCCGTGGGCTAAAATTCCCTCCCCATAGATCAGGGCTCCGTTCAAATTGACATTGACAGCGGGATAGGTCGGCACCGGAGACAGGGAGGCTGCACTCTCGATCGAGCGACTCCAGTAGGCTAATCCTTCGGCCAGACCGAGCCCCAGATCTTGGCGCTGGGCTTGTAACACCTGCCGATCCTCGATATTGGTGATAAAACCCAGGTTTAACAAAAGCGATGGAATTACCAGTTGCCGACAAAAGCGAGAATGGCCGATCGGACATTGGGTATCCGGGTGAATGCCTTGACTGAGGAGTTGAGGGGTTCGCCGCAGCAGAATTTGCAAGACCTGATCGGCTTGAGTGCGCCGTTGCTCGTTGGCAGCAATATGGTAAAAGCGGGTGCCCCGTTGGGTTGGATTCACTGCACTGCTGACATGGAGTTGCGCTGCCACATCTCCTGATTGAGCGTGATGGTTAATCCACCGGATCATTTGATCCTCGGTCAGATAGTCGGGTACAGCCGCAACCTCGTACTGATTGGAGCGCAGATAATTCACGACTAAATCTTGCAGCAAGCTAGCCGTTTGGGCAGCGACCCCACCCTCGAGAACGGGATTGAGTTCGGCTTCGATCGCACCATGTCCTACCGCAACAAACACTCGTCCCATCTGAGGTTCCCTCTCCCTAAATACTAGCTCCGATTACGATTGGCTCCGATCCCGTCGATCGTTACTCCATTCATTCCCTAAAGAGATAGCAGCTTTCCGGCAAAATGGAGCAATTCCGTCGTCTATCATGCCAGATCTTTCTGACTTCGGCTCGGACAGCAAGATGACCCAGAGAAATGACTCAGAAAGCTTGCTCAGAAAGCTTGCTCAGAAAGATGACCCAGAGAAATGACTCAGAAAGCTTGCTCAGAAAGATGACCCAGAGAAATGACTCAGGAAATGACCCAGAGAAATGACCCAGAGAAATGACCCAGAGAAATGACCCAGAGAAATGACCCAGAGAAATGACCCAGAGAAATGACCCAGAGAAATGACTCAGGGGAATCGCAATGCCATTGCAGCGTGATTCCAAACAAACGATGCATTAACGATTCATTGCGGTCATAACTCGCTATAGTCAGAGTGCTGGCTCAGGAAGTGCGATCGATTGGCTATGGAAGTTCCCCGTCTGCACCCCGACACAATTGAAGAGGTCAAGCAGCGCGTCGATATTGTCGATGTGGTTTCCGAGCATGTGGTGTTGCGGAAGCGCGGCAAGGACTATACCGGGCTTTGCCCTTTTCATGACGATAAGTCACCCAGCTTCAGTGTCAGCCCCTCCAAACAGTTTTATTACTGCTTCAGTTGTGGAGCCGGGGGCAACGCGATCAAATTCTTGATGGAGATCGGCAAACATTCCTTTGCGGATGTGGTGCTGGATTTGGCCAAACGCTATCAGGTGCCGATCAAAACCCTGGAACCGGCCCAAAAGCAAGAATTGCAGCGCCAGATCTCCCTGCGAGAACAGCTCCATGAAGTCCTGGCCTTGACTGCCAAATTTTATGAACATGCGTTGCAGCAGACCGATGGCAAGGTAGCACTGGATTATCTGACCCAAACCCGAGGATTACACCTGGAGACGATCCAGCAATTTCAACTCGGCTATGCTCCGGGTGGCTGGCAGACCCTGTTTGGCTATCTAGTCGAGCAAAAGCAATATCCCGTCGAATTGGTGGAACAGGCAGGGCTGATCGTACCTCGCCAGGAAGGGCGCGGCTATTACGATCGATTTCGCGATCGGCTGATGATTCCCATTCATGACTTGCAGGGTCGGGTGATTGGGTTTGGGGGGCGCACCCTAGGAGAGGAACAGCCCAAATACCTCAACTCTCCTGAAACCGAGTTATTTGACAAAGGCAAAACCCTCTTTGCCCTCGATAAAGCCAGAGCCACGATCGCCAAACAGGATCGAGCTGTGGTGGTGGAAGGTTATTTTGATGTGATTGCCCTCCATGCGGCTGGGATAACCAATGCCGTTGCTGCTCTGGGCACTGCCCTCAGCCTTGTGCAGGTACGTCAGCTCCTCCGCTATACCGAATCGAAGCAGATTGTCCTCAACTTTGATGCCGATGCCGCCGGAACTAAGGCTGCCGAACGGGCGATCGGCGAAGTCACTGACTTGGTTTATCAGGGCGAAGTGCAGCTCCGAGTCCTGAATTTGCCGCAGGGCAAAGATCCGGATGAATATCTGCAATCCCATAGCGCCGATCACTATCAGACCCTACTCGATCGGGCTCCCCTCTGGCTCGATTGGCAACTGCAACAAATTTTGGTAGGCGCTGATCTGGATCAGTCCGATCAGTTTCAGCACTGCACTCAGGAAATGGTCAAACTGTTAGGTAACTTACCGAATGCTGCTCTACGCACCCACTACATTCACCACTGTGCCGAACTGCTGAGCCAGGGCAATGCGCGGTTCACCGTGCAGCTAGAGTGGGATTTGCGCACCCAGGTTCGCGGTCAGCGTTGGCATGGTCGATCGCAAAAATGGCAGCGCCCAGCCGATCGATCGTTGCTGGAAGAATCAGAAACCCAACTGTTGCGGCTGTATCTGCATGTCCCAGAATACCGCCAGTTGATCCAGGATTCGTTGGAAGAAAGGGATTTAGACTTCAGCTTGGCGCATCATCGGCTGTTGTGGCAGCTCATTTTAGAAGTTGAAAAAACCGCCCCAGCCTTGTCTGATCTGATTCAGCCCTTGCAAGATCGCTGCGTGGAAGCGGCCGATCGATTGGGTTGGGTACAACCTTTGTTTCAGTTGGATGAGAAATCTCAGCGTGATTTGTTACGGGCTCCCTTAGTAGTTCGAACGGCGATCGCCAGTATGGAGCGGGTGATGTGCGAAAAACGCAGGCGGCATTTTTTGGATCTGTGGAAACAGACCGACTACAGCGCCGCCCCCGATTTAGCCCAGTATTACCAGCAGCAAATTTATGCTGAAACCCAGAGAATTGAAGAAATCGATCGCGATCAACGCCAAGTGACTTTCAGCGATTTGGCCCAATTGCCCTGGGTCGGAGAATTTCAGGGATCGATCTCTGATCCATAAATAGGCTACGCTTTCTTAAAGCCGGCTACGGTACGATTTATTGCCGTTTATCACTATTGATTGCCCTTTATTGCCGTTTATTGCCATCCCTCGCCAGCTCCCAGGTTTCGTTAGATGATGTAGAAATTCCAGATTCGCTCAATGGCTCGCTTCGCTGCATGAGCCGTTGACGATCCTTCAGGAGCACATCCTATGATGATCGATCCCTATTCTATTCCGCCCCCACGCGGCTGGTCGCCTCCGGTTAACCCTGATCAGCAGGTGATTCCACCCCCGATTGGATCGCATCCGGTTGGCGATCCTTTACCCCCACCCCATTACTGGGCTGCCGAACCCGAACCCTTAACTCCCGCTCATTACTGGTCACCGGAAACCGAGTTGCCAGCATCTTTTTATGCATCTGCCGAATCGCCGCTCTCCCACATTCCGGCCGATCGGCCGTTTGGGGCTACTCCACCCGTATCCACAGGACAGCACACTGACTCAAATCCCTACCCGATCCGTTCGCCGATCGGTTCTACTCCACCTGCCTATCCTCTAACTCCTCCAAGAGGTTGGACTCCTTCTGTGGAACTCGATCCTGATCTGCTGCATCCACCAGGCGGGTATACCCCCTCACCCAGTGATCACAAAAAATCATAAGTTGGGATCGGGCGGATAAGATACCCTAATCACAACCCAGTGATTCACGGGTATCCCGTCCTGTAGTGGGGTTTGTGCCATGGGCAGTTGTGCAGAGAATTTGCTGCATGTCATCTCGCAGCAGCACATCTGTGAAATCTGCACCCTCAATTTCAGCACCATTAAACTTGGTGTTGAAGGCAAAGGCACCTTCCAAAACCGCGTTGCTCAAGTCGGTGTTCACAAAACGAGCAGAGTCTAGCGTAGCGTTTGTTAAATTTGCACCCGCCAAATTGGCATCTTCGAGATTGGCTCCAAAAAAGCTCACTCCCTGCAAATTTGATCCACTAAAATTAGCCCCCCGTAAATTGGCTTTTGTAAAGCTATCGTCGATCAGCACTTGGTCGGAAAAATCAGCTCCTACTAGAAATTCGCGGTTATAGTCTGCGGCCAGAGCAGGCTGCGCGATCCAGCTCAGCATACTCAAAGCGATCCAGACAACCACCCAAGCCAACATCCTGGGCAGGTGAAGCTGCAAAACTGCGCCTGAGCGCCAACTCATCAACCAGCGAACGGAGCGATCAACCCACTGATACATCATCTGAACATCACGCTGAGAATCACAAAAAGCGAGGTAGCGACTTGGAATTGGGAAAGATGTTTGAAAAGTGTAGCTCAACCTGAACGAGGTCAAATTTACAGGTTTTCCCTATCTAAATCCTACCCGAAAGGGGAATACTCAGTTCCGTGTGAAGGCAGCAAAAATTTGTCCTTCTCCGGCTTTCGGTTCGAGATTCACGCCAGTTCGAGATTCATGCCTTTCTCCCACCCTCGCGCCTCCACCACTACAGTCGGACAACTGGCCGAAATGCTTGTCGTTCATTGGCTACAGGAGAAAGCCTGGCAGATTATGGCCCAGCGCTGGCATTGTCGATGGGGCGAGTTAGATATTGTAGCGATCGATCCAGCTCCCCTCGCTAGCCTGGTGTTTGTAGAAGTGAAAGCTCGCAGTCGCGGTAACTGGGATGCGGATGGACTATTGGCGATCGATGCAGCCAAACAACGCAAACTCCTTCACACCGCTCAGCTCTTTTTATCCGATCGACCTGATTTAGCGGCTCTACCTTGTCGGTTTGATGTCGCAACTGTAAGAGTTCAGCGTGTCTCTGTAACTCGACGAAATTCTGTAACTCGACGAAATTCTATGGCTCAAGATTCTATGACTCAAGATTCTATGGCTCAAGATTCTGTGACTCAAGATTCTATGACTCAAGATTCTATGACCCAAACTTCATCATCAAATCCTTTAAACCTGCCCGATCGAGTGGAATTGGGGCAACCAATCCATTATGGCTCTCATATTCTGACTCTACACCACTACATTCCGGCGGCCTTTGATCTGGGTGATAGCAGAGTTATCTAACTCCCGGGCAATCGAAATGATCAGGGCAAAAATGATCAGGGCAAAAATGATCAGGGCAAATAATGATCAGGGCAGAAATGATCAGGGCAGAAATCTGCATGAGAAAAGGGCGCAATAACTGCGCCCTCCGTTCACCACCCAAACTTGTATCGCGAGTCCTAGGCTAAGGTTTCAGGACAATACCCTAGTCCCTGGACAAACTGCTTGCGAAATTCTTCAATTTCTGTTCGATCGGGCAAACCATGGGAAACCACTGCCACCTGATAACGACGCATGACATCGATCGGAGATTGACCGGTTTCGAGCCCCCATAATGCCATCTGAACGCGAATCTCTGGTTCGTAGGCAATTCCTAACTCATTCAAAAATGCGCGAAAGTCGCCATCCTCTTGAGGATCCAGCATTCTTGAGAGTTTAACCTTGACCAGCCAGCCGTCAATTTGGTGAATCACCGTTATGAATCGAATGGGCAGCCAGGGCATCGCATGGAAGTGTTCAACGATCCTCAGCGTCAGGCTGGCATTCGCGAGGTAATAGAGATACTCCATGAGGAACCATCCTGGCAAATGCTACACTTTCATCTTGATGCAGATTCCCTGAAACGAATAGGGGAAACCTCCCCGATCGGATATGGGGAACATTCCCCAATTCTGGGAGGGCTGCTGATTGGAATGCCCTCAGATCTGCCTGAGATCTGGCAGCAGACCCTACAGAATGTCCCTGCTTTCACCTGGCAACCCAATTCACTTACCCATTAACTCACCCGACTACGCTGAAGGATGGCTTCGTTTGAGTATGTCTTCGTCTGAATCGATCGCCGCCACCGAATTTATCCAGGATTGCTCCACCGAGGATTTGACCCAACCGGATCAATCGATCGATCCCGATCGACTGCTGGAATCCTACAATTACCAGTTACCAGAGGAACGGATCGCCCAAAATCCCGTAGTTCCTCGTGATCATGCCCGCTTGCTGGTCGTGGATCCCGCTCCCAACTATCAGCACCGCATCTTTCATGAATTACCAGAGTTGCTGCGCCCTGGCGATCTGCTAGTGATGAATAACACCAGGGTAATTCCAGCCCGCCTGTATGGACAGAAGCCGAATGGCACCTTGATCGAGGTACTGCTGCTGGAGGAGCAAACTGCTCATCAGTGGTTGGCTCTGGTCAAACCTGGCAAACGCCTCAAGCTAGGAGCCACGATCGAATTCAGAGATGCGGCAAGCACGTTACTGCTCACTGCTACCGTAGTCGCGATCGACGCACCGACTGGAGGGCGGGTGTTGCAATTTGATCTTCCTGTTCAACAGTCTGTTTTGCCATTACTTGCTCAGCTTGGCCAGGTGCCTCTGCCACCCTACATTACCGATTCGCAAGCCGACCCAGAGCAATACCAGACGGTTTATGCCGATCGACCTGGCTCGGCTGCTGCCCCCACGGCTGGACTGCACTTTACGCCAGAACTGCTAGAACGGTTAGAGCAACGAGGGATCGATCGCACTTTTCTGACTTTGCATGTCGGTGTCGGTACGTTTCGTCCGGTGGAAGCGACTGACATTACGCAGCACCAAATGCATGGTGAGTGGGTGGAAGTACCACCGGAAACCGTTGAGAAAATTGCACAAACAAAATCCCGTGGCGGTCGGGTGATCGCGGTTGGTACCACTTCAGTCCGATCCCTTGAAGGCACTGCGGCGATTCATGGCAAGCTACAACCCTACTGCGGTAAAACCAATCTTTATATTTATCCGGGGTTTCAATGGCAAGTTGTAGATGGTTTGATCACCAATTTCCACCTGCCAAAATCTAGCTTGATGATGTTGGTGAGTGCATTAATCGGCAGACAGCGATTACTAGATCTGTATCAGGTTGCGATCGACAGCAACTATCGATTTTATTCGTTTGGGGATGCTATGCTGATTACGCCGGAAGCTAGAAAACAATCATCTAAATAGAAATAATAAAGGGAAAGTAGTAGGGAAAGAACGCTGAAGAAACAAGTTAAATTCTTCCGTGTTATCTCGCTTTAGTCCTGAGTTAGGGCAGTGCTTTAAGCCACTCATCCAAAGTTAAGAATCCCTCCGATCGCCCCTGTCCCGTTTACTAGGACGATCGTCCCTACCACCCTACCCACCGCACCTATCCCATCCGGCAAAACGCTTGATTTGGCGGCAGTTGGGGTAGTGACTATAATTGAGGGAATTGAGGGCAGATGTTCGATCCTCAGTGCCTTTTATGTCCCATCCGCCCATCTACGGATCCCACAACCCGCACCCGCTCTCGACGCTACGCACAGAACTGGTGTGGGAAGGCAAGTATGACGAGTATGGGCAGTAGAGGTAGAAGTATGAACTCAGTTTGTAGTGAGGACTTTAGTCCTCATATTCCTCCAAATGCAACGACTAAAGTCGTTCGGCTGCGACACCTCCATTACCGTAGAGGTAGAAGTATGAACTCAGTTTGTAGTGAGGACTTTAGTCCTCATATTCCTCCAAATGCAACGA
>JALOOM010000126.1 GCA_025454395.1 Elainella sp. Prado103 | reverse complement strand
CCTGGTTTGAAAGCCCCTCGCCCGCTCTGGGAGAGGGGTTGGGGTGTAGCTTGCTTCTGCGTAGCAGTGGGTAGTTTGAGTTTTGTCAGTCAATCAGGTGTATGCCTGTCTTTTGAATCTGGCAGGTTCTAGCTTGATCTCCCTCAAATCCTCTTTATGGGAAGGATGAAAGCTGCTTTTGGCTAGGCTCGTATAGGCGGCGCAGGTTCCTTTCGGGTGGAAGAAATTGAGAGAGATTAGACTAACTTTTATATACACAGTAGCTGTTTAAATAACTTATCCTCGATCGTTTTCTATTAGGTTCTTTCCACTTTCGTTTATCTTCCCTTGAGCTGCACGGATATTTTCCTGAACTCCGCCTGAGTACTCTTGTCCTAATTGTTTCAATGATTCTGCTGAATCCCGCACAATATTGTGGAATCGTTCATCTAAGGGCACATCACCACGGGCTTCATCCAGAAATTCTCCGGTGGTCTTGGGCCGATCCGATCCCCGATCGGTCTGTTCTAAACGGTTGTGAATTTGCTGACCCAGAGCACGGGCATCCGTGTTGTGATTGGAATTTGCATCAACTGGATTGGCGTAAGCCGGAGTAACTAGGAGCCAGAAGCTGGCTAGAAGTATCGCCAAATAGCGATCGAGTTTAATTTGACGGCAGAAAGTAGCGACGGCATGAATGGTTTGCTTAGTTTGATTAACAAAGGTCATGATAGGTTGTCCTGATGCAATAGGCGGAGTGCAAATCGGGATCCTTGGATTGGTAATTACCCGATCTAAGTTGAGCCTAACGAGATCAGGTAAACTCCTGAATCAACTTTTAGAAGGATGTTTTAGGTAGTCCGGTGGGTCAAGGTCAGAGAGGATTAGCGCAGTGTGGAGTTTTAGTGATGTCTCAACAACCCAATTTAGGAGAACAGGCGATCGATAAAGTGGCTGAGTTAGCGATTAGCAGTCAACTTGAGCAAACTGATCAATTGGATGTGGTCGTCAAAACCGATCCGCTTCAGTTGATGCAAGGTAAAGTGGAGACAGTGACGGTTGCAGCAGAGGGAATGGTGGTCAAGCCAGATTTACGGGCTACGGCTGTCGGCATTGAAGCCAATTCGATCGCGATCGATCCACTCAAGGTGATGTTGGGGGAGATCGTTTTAACAGAGTCTTTGAGTGCCAATGCTCATGTAGTTTTAACAGAACGTGATATCAATCAGGCATTAGCCTCAGATTTTCTGAAAGCTAAGATGCAAAACCTTCAAATTCAGATGCAGGGTAGACCGACCTCTTTGCAGATTGAGCAAATCACGCTCAAACTTCCTGATGATCAAGCCTTATGGTTGGAGGTGAGATTGAAGTTGGTCGAACAAAATGAGTACAAGCAATTCTCAGCAATGGTTAAACCTTTACTGGCAGAAGCTGGCTATTGCCTGAATCTAGAGGTTATAGCTGTTGAAGGCGAAGGATTGACTTTGGATTTTGTGACAGTGCTTCTGAATCAGGTAGAGGAACTGTTAGATTTGCGCAACTTCAATTTAGGCAACATATCTCTGCGGCTAAAAGAAATTTCCTTACAACCGGGACAAATCCTATTGCGAGGGGGCACGGTGATCGAGCCAGGTTCCCTTAATCTGACAGACGATCTGGCATAATCTCTGGATTGAATTCTCCTCAGCAGAGATGAAAATGTCAGAGATCAGCGACTTACAGGTGGATTGTTTTCCAGAGGCAGGGAGCAGCCAATGACAATTTCTCGCGTTTTCGGAAAGGTCTCTAACACCCTGAAAAAGGTATCACTGTTAAAACTTCTTGGATCCATTCGTGAGCCCGATCGATCAACCGTTTTATGGAAGGTAATCCGATCGTTGGGTACAGCGGTTTTTGCTGCCAGCCAAGCTAAAGATTGATACTGGGCATTGGTATAACCGCTATGACTGGTATTATTATTATCGCCATCAGCGGGGGTTTCCAGCGAGATGTGGTAAGCAAAATTGTTCACTGAGGGGGGGAAGTTTGGATGGGTTTTGACAGCTTCTGTGCCTGCTGTTCCTAGAAAAACCGAGTTCCCTGCTCCGAAGGCACGCTTATCGGGAGGAACTAAATAGTAAATGGTGCCATCTAGTCCGACCAAACTGTGGTAGCTGACCTGATCGGCATCTAAAGGGTGGGGAGTCTGAAAATAGTTAATGGCACTACGAGCGGAACCCACGGTTTCATGAATGACAATGATGGGTTGATGCTCAACAACTTGTCCATTGAGATCTTTCATAAACCGCTCGCCAAAGTTGGTTGGATCGGCTAGCTCCACGACTTCACGCGGTGTATAAGCAGAAGTTTGTAACGCGCTCTGGAGATCGGCTTTAGGGCTAATTTGCCGAAAGCGAGAAAGCGGTACTTGGCTCGGTCGCGGCCTGATTTCCGTGCGCCCGGTCGGGTTCGGGTTCGGCTGAATCGCGCAACCAAATGGCACTTCTGCATTCAGGTTTCCGGAGTTCAACGGAGAATTAAGAGGATTAACCTGAGTCGAGTCTGCTGGCGAAATTACAGAAGGAATTGCAGAAGGTGCTGGGGCCGGCGTGTTCCTTGGCAGTTGAGCGGATGCCTGAGTCCCAAATTGCACGATCGCGATCAGGGTAATCAACCCAGCGACAACCAGAACTACTGTTTTCAGGAGATTCAATTTCATAGCGGAGCAAACTGAGGATGCGAGTGATTATACCAGCCTCTGTCCTCCAATCCATCGTTGAAACCTTGCTAACTCCGTGTCCGCCGATTCTGTTGAGGGGGGGTACGATGGGCTCCAAAATACTTTTCACTCCGGTAGCGGAGCCAGACCCGGAGCACTTGTGGAATTTGTTCTTTCTGTTCAGGGGTCAAACGACTGTAGAGTGCCAAAGCTCGATCGCGCTCTCGCCGACAGGCAGCATTGTTATGGGCATCCCAATAGCTGCGGGCGACCCGAATCCGCCGACAAACTTCTTTGATTAATGCTGCTCCAGTAAGGGAGTCGTCTGACTGAGTCATGGTTCTGGCTGGGTATCGACAAAGGAGCTAGATAACTTTGCGGTTCTTTTGAGATGGGTGAGGAGATGGGCTAGGTGTCTCTCTGATTCTAGCTTGCCAAAGCAGCGGGCTGAATCTAGCTCGAAAGCTACTGAAGCTAGATCTGAAACTGGCTCTAATTGGCTGACTCTAATTGACTGGCTCTAATTGGCTGACTCTAATTGGCTGACTCTAATTGGCTGGTGTCTGTAGTTTTGAGCCCTTTGCTAATATGGAAATTTTTTAGAGTAATTCTTAGTGTAATTAGATCAAAGATTGAATTTTGCTAGATGGCTCATCCTCCTTTTTGAGTCAGGAATCCGAGTTAGGAATCTGAGTTAGGAATCCGAGTCAGGAATCCGAGTCAGGAATCTGAGTTAGGAATCCGAGTCAGGAAATTGCCCTCTATACATAAATCAGATGTGCCACTGGGGGTGTTCCAGCGGGAGGTTGCTACGAGGTGCGCGATCCTGCGATCAAGTGCGATCCTGCGATCGAATACATTACTTCACCCTAACTTGTTTGTTACACCAAAAATTACACTAAATCTATGATGGTTATTTCTGATGACTGAAAATGGCGTTGCTTCAGTGCTCTAGACCGCTATTCTTGCGGTGCTGTCAGCTCAATCAAAATATCTAGGCGGAGTTGCTCAACCAATTGTCTGAGGGTCGTGGATAAATGGGTTTGCTGATCGGGAATTTTCTCCAACAGGTTCAGAATGACCTCTTCGTCAGCGATGCGGGCTGCCCGATGGACTTGAGCGATCCAGTCTGTGGGCATATCCCGCAGGTCGGTCGGGGATAAACTGTAGGATTTTTGAGGTAAGGCAGAAGGCTCAAGGGGTAGGGCGTATTGATATTCCACCTGCAAGTGTTCAGCCAGTTTTTCAAATAGGATAGTTTCTGTGACTGGCTTACAGACAAAGTCATCGCATCCAGCTTCAAGAATACCGGCGCGTTCATCTTCAAAGGCACTTGCAGTAAGTGCCAGGATACGGGTGGGACTGTTAGAGACATCCCCTTTAGACTGGGCTTTTTCTAAGGCCCGAATTTGTTGGGTGGCTTGATATCCATCCATGATGGGCATTCGCATATCCATCCAAATCAGGTCAGGCTGCCAGGTTTGCCATTGTGTAATCGCTTGCTGCCCGTTTTCAGCTTCTTGCACCTCAAACCCGATCGACCGCAACAGATAAACCAGGAACTGCCGATTTTCAGGATTATCTTCGACGACTAACAACCGAAACCGAGGTTGATGCTCTGCCAACCCAATGACTTTATGGTTGAGGGTAAGAGTAGGGAGGGAGTCCGGTTGTCCCAGTTGGACTGGAATGGTGAAGTAAAAGGTGGCTCCTTCGCTCAAATTGCTCTGAACATGCAGCTCTCCACCCATCAGTTGGATAAACTGCCGACTGATGGGCAATCCTAAACCTGTGCCCTCTTGAGACTGTACTCCAGCTTTGGCTTGGACGAAGGGTTCAAAGAGTAATGATTGTTCGGCTGGGTCAATTCCAAAGCCGGTATCTTGGATGGTGAAACAAAGCATGACGATGGGGGGCAGATCGGCTGAGGCAACCATGGGTTGAGCGATCGGCGGTTGAGCGATCGGCGGTTGAGCGAGGGGCAACGATGGAGGGGATGATACTGGATCGGCGACGGGGGATACGGTTGAGATGCGGAGAGAAACATGACCCGCAGCGGTGAACTTGACGGCGTTACTGAGGAGATTAATCAGGACTTGGCGCAGTTTCCCTTCGTCGGCCTGGATATATTGGGGCAGGTGAGCCCGATCGGGTTGAAGGGTTAAAGTTAAGCCCTTAGCGTTTGCCCGCAGATAAAATAAATCTTCCAGATGATCCAGCAGCGCATAGAGGTCAAGGGTTTGCACATTAAGGGCAATTCGTCCGGCTTCGATTTTCGACATTTCTAAAATGTCATTGATCAGATTCAGCAGGTGCTCGCTACTTCGGTTGATGATAGCAATCTGTTCTTGCTGCTCCTCTGGTAGGTCATTGCTACGATTCAAGAGTTGGCTGAATCCGAGAATAGCGTTCAGCGGCGTGCGCAGTTCATGGCTCATGTTAGCCAGAAAAATACTTTTAGCCCGATTAGCCGCTTCCGCCGCTTCCTTGGCTTGTTGTAGCTCTGTGGTTCGCAGCTTAACTCTGGTTTCTAGTTCTGCATTGGATTGCCGTAAAGCGGCTTCTGCCACCTTCAGATTATTAATATCGCGATGCATTCCCACCATCCGTAAGGCTCGATCGGCTGAATCCCGCTGTACCACTCTGCCGTAATCAGAGACCCAATGCCAGTCTCCAGTTTGAGTGCGGAGACGATATTCCATGGTATAAGGTACCGAACTATCCGCCAGATGGGCTTGCAGAACTGCCCAGGTGGGGGCAAAATCATCTGGGTGAATCAGGCGCTTCCAGGTATTAAAGTGGTGGGGAAAGGTGTTCGGCGCATAGCCCAACATACTGAACCAGCGTGCATCCATGAACATTTCCTGGGTGGTGAGATCCCAGTCCCATAAGCCATCTCCTGAGCTTTCGAGGGCTAACTGAAAGCGTTCCTCACTCTCTCGCAGAGCAGCCTCCGCTTGCTTACGATCGTTAATATCACTGATCACGCCAATAAAGTAATCCGGTTCTCCATTGGCTTTTCGGAGTAGGGAAGTTGTCAGACTAACCCAAATAATTTGCCCATCTTTACGAACGTAGCGCTTTTCGATCGTGTAAGTTTGCAACTCGCCCCGCAAGACGGACATACAGAGCTGCAAATCACTATCTAGATCAGCCGGATAGGTAATGTGCGTAAAATCAAGCTGTAGAAGTTCAGCCTCAGTGTAGCCAGTGATTTCGCAAAATCGATCGTTGATCTTGAGAAAATACCCTGCTAGATCGCATTGCACGATCCCAGCGGCAGCCTGTTCAAAAATCGCTCGAAACCGGGTTTCGCTTTCTCGCAATAGTTGGGTTTGTTGTTCTAGTTCTTGGGTGCGCTGTCGAACCCGATGTTCTAGTTTTTCATTCAGTTCTTGGAGGGCAAGTTCAGCTTGTTTGCGGGCGGTAATATCGATCTGGATCCCCACCATTCCTGTGAGCTTCCCGGCAGCATCATAGGTAATTTGCCCAATATCTGCCAACCAGCGCGATGTCTGATCCGGCAGGGCAACCCGGTATTCACAATACAGGGCAGTCTGATTGGCTAAGGTCTCGGCAACATACCGACTCATGGATTCTCGATCGTCCGGATGAACCGCCTTCAACCAATTTTCGTAGGTCGATTCGCAGTTGCCTGGTTCATAGCCGAGGAGACGATAATTTTCATCAGACCAAATAGTCTGATTGGTGTCCATATTCCATTGCCAAGTTCCCGCTTTCGCTGCTGATAGTGCCATTGAGAGGCGGGCTTCACTATCTTGAAGAGCAACCTCAATTCGTTTGCGCTCGGTGATATTGGTCATCATGGCTAGGGCACCAGTATAATTCCCTGCCGTATCAAAAATTGGATTGGTGGAGAGCAACATCCAAACATCAGAACCATGCCGATGTTGAAACTTGAAATCGAGTTGCTCCTCTAATCCTTGGCGACGGCGCTCCAAATATTGGGCACAGAACTTTTTCGCTGAGTCATCCATGAAGTCGAAAAAAGACTTTTGCAACATCTCTTCCGGCAGGTAGCCCAGCATCTCGGCCATTCTCGGATTGACAAAACGGGTAACGTTATCCGCATCAATCAACCAGATTCCTTCACTGGCTGTTTCCACAATCTGGCGATAGCGTTCTTCACTGGCTAATAGTTCTGCCTCAGCTTGTTTACGAGCGGTGATGTCGGTGACCCGCACCAAGTTAAGCCTCTCTCCTTGGACAGTGATTGGCTTGGCAACTAAATTTCCCCAAAAAATCTCTCCTTGTAAGGTGACATACTCGAGTTCCCGGCTCCAACTGCCGGTTTGCTCCATTTCAAACACAATCTCATCGATTTCTTCGGCAGTAAATTGATACCGCTGAAGCATATGCCCCTCAATTCCTAGCAGTTCATCTTTGCTGCGGGCTTGAAATAACTCAGTTGCTTTTTGATTGCAATTAAAAACGAGGAGTGAATTGGGATTGACTAAAAATAAGGCATCGGTAGACTCATTGAAAATGGCATCCATTAGATCGCGACTATGCTGAAGTTGCAGCTCGGTTTGCTGGCGATCCTCAGCGACGCGCTGGGAAAAATGATGTTGCTCGATCAGTTTTTGAGTAAGGTGTTGATTGGTAGATTGCAAGTCCTCGTAGTGTTGAGCGGCTGCTAACGCAATGGCAGCTTGTGTGCTGAAAAAGGGGAGAAAGCACTCTAGAGCAGCAGTAAATTGGGCAGGGCGTTGCGAATGTTCTAAATACAAAATGCCTAATAACTGATCTGCCCCTTGGATAGGTTGGCAGAGGATCGATCGAGACCCTTGAGCTTGCAGACTGGGATCAGCCCGAACGGAAGCTGGAAGGGTGAGATCACTCAACTGATCAGGAAAGTGAAGTTGCATGGGTGTACCCGTTTCCGCAACCCAGGTCAGTACCGTTAGCGGGAGAGCGAACGGCAGTACAGGAGAGGAAAGGGATCGTTGGGTTGCGGACTCAGTCAGATGCTGGGTTGAGTCATGATGCTGATCAGGATCAGATAGCGAATCCAGGAAAAAGGAGGCTTGATCTAACAGTTGGCTGGGTTGCGGCAACTGACTCAGTGGCGGGAATGGTTGCTGCAAAAGTTGAATTTGAATCGAATCTGCGGCGATCGATTCGCTGCCAGTATTTAAGCCAGTATTTAAGCCAGTATTTAAGCCAGTATTTAAGCCATCTCCTCGTCTTTGAGCAACCCCAACAAGCTGTAGCCCCTCTGCTGTAACTAAAGCCAAACTGCCCCATTCGGCTGTACAGTTCAGCATTGCCAGCGACAGAATTTCTCGAATTAAACTCTCTCGTTCTACTATTCCAGCTAAGACATGTGATGTTTTAATCAAGCTAGCCAGATCGGGCATGGAGATTCTTTCCTTGAAGCATTGTGTTAATAGGAACACGAGCAATGGGTTATCTGCCCATCGCCCATAGATTGCCCATAGAACCTATTCTGTTCAGTCGTGAATCAATTTTAAGCAGAACGATTGGGCAACCATCTAATCCCTAAGGAACAAGAATGAATTAAAGTCGCTGCTGAAATGGTTCGGGAACATTCACTACTGATTCAGAGGACACCTATTATAAATCCCCTGATCCCCAGAAAAACTCTGCGATCAATCAAGACTTTAAGGAGAAATAAATAAAGATCTAATTTAATTCATCAGCTATTCTTTACTGGACAAGAGGGCTTCCAATTCGCTTAACAGTGTTTCTGCTTTCTTGAGCGATCGTCCCGTTAAGGCGGTGGTATTGAGCCGCTTTAATATCCGACTGGCCCGGGTGCGAAAGGCTCGTTGTTCTAATGTAGGCTGATCGGATTGGAGTTGCCGCACTTGGCGCGTAATTTCCTCATGGGAGAGCCCTTGCTCGATCGCTTCAGTTAACAGGACATCTCGCTGTTGCTCATCTTTAATGCGACCGATCAAACGAGCTTTGGTGTATTCGATCTTGCCGGTGCAGATCGCATCCAAAATTGGTTCAGGCAAATTCAATAGGGGTAAGCGATTGGTGCGAAAACTTTCCGGACTAAACTTGCCGATCACCTTAAAGACCGACTCAACAATTTCCCACCGCTCATCGTTAACATCTGCTTCCTTGCGGATAACGTTATCCGTGTCTGGTTGATCCGCGCTGGGTCTAGACTGAGCTGTTTTGTCTGAGGCTATTTGCTCGCGCTGCTGCCGTGCTTTCCAGTTCAGTAGGGTGATGACTTCTGAGCGATTGAGTCCCAGAGTCACTTCTAACATGCGCAGCACTCCCTCCGTTTCCTCGACCGGATTGAGGTCTTCCCGCTGGAAGTTTTCTAGCAGTTCTAATTGAATGGCTTCAGCATCTGTGATATCCCAGATTTCGACCGTAACTTCTTCAATGCCTGCCTGCTGACAAGCGACATACCGTCTACCACCTGCGACTAAGTGATACTGTCCAGACACTGGACGAACCCACAGCACGCCTCGGAACCCATACCGACTGATCGATCGAACCAGAGAGGCAGTTTTCTCGGCATCAAAATATTTGCGGATTCTGGCTTCCGGCACCACAATCTCTTGGAGCTTGAGACGGGTAACCGAGGGCTGATCGATCGAGGTGAGAGGGGCTGCCACTGAAGCAGAAGATGATACCTCAGTCGGATCGAGACTAGAGGCATAGTCGGCTTGAAAATCGGACTCAAAATCGGCAATTCCAGCTTTGACCCGCTGCAATGCATCACTTAATTTAATCGCCATTCAAGACCTCCTGTATCACCGATTCGTAATCTTTCCAGGCTTCTTTCGCTTTGGGATTTTTGACCCGATAGACAGGTACACCTTCCAGAAAAGCATGTTGATAAGCTTTGTACTGTCTAACCCAGCTTTTAAAGACAGCCACCCCTTCCGCTTGCAGAAATTTTTTAGCCTCGATCACCTCGCTTGATCCAGCCTGAGTAGGAGCCTTGGTGATCAGCGCTTTATGAATTTTGCTACCCACCTGCTTTAAAAGTTGAGCTGTTTGGGCCGTGACCCTTAAGTCATCCCCGCTCGTGGTGGTTGGTAAGACGATTAAAGTGGCAGTTTCAATTAAAGCCTTCAAATCATCCGCATCTGGACGAGCTTTGGTATCAATGATGTAACAACAGGCTTTGCCGCTGTAGCGAGCTAGTTGAATTTCGTTGATCACCCGGAACTGACTATCTTCTGGGGCGGTACGTCCTGCCCAAGCGATCGCACTACGGTTGGGATCGCTATCCACTAAAACGGTTTCGCCTAATTGTCCTAAATACTCAGCAAAATGCACTGCTGTGGTGGTCTTTGCAACTCCACCTTTCAGATTTGTAATTGCAATAACCAACGGATTTCGGGGAGAAAAGCGTTGCTGAAATTCAGCCATTTTGAATGATGTTTGGGTAAGCAAAGATGTTTGAAACACAACCATACCGATCGCTGCCAGTAAGTAAGCCAGTAAGTAAGCCAGT
>JALOOM010000125.1 GCA_025454395.1 Elainella sp. Prado103 | reverse complement strand
CTGTGCCAACAGTTGATTGAGAGCGGATCTCTGACTGCTCAATGGCTGCGCTAGACAGGGCTGCGCTAGACAGGATCGCTTCTCGGAGTCGATCCGGTGGTTCATGTTCAGGTAAGGCATAGGGCATTAAAGCAAGCACCTCCTGAAGGCGATCGATTTCGCTGGTCAGCTCAGGGTGATCAATCAAAGTCTGCTGCAAGTCCTCTGCTTCTTCGAGAGAAAGATCTCCCAAGGCATAACCTGCAATTAAATCTTGCCAGTTGTCAGGTCGGGCAGCACGGCTCATAGGAAGGTCACGGATCACAAAAACGGGTTGACAAGCAAAGCAAACGATCAATTAACAATCACTATCTAACAATCACTATCTAACAATCACCCCCTAATCAATCACTACACAATTTAAGCAACACCTTAAAGATAATCCTGTAATGTTTGACGGAGTTTCAATAAACCTTGGCGCGATCGAGTTTTCACCGTTCCCAAGGGAATATTTAAGCGTTCAGCGATCTCCGATTGACTCAGTCCCTCGTAATAGGCAATTTCTAAAACTTGACGCTCATTTTCAGAGAGTTGGGACAGGGCAACTTGAATAAGTTGAGAGCGTTCACTGATTGCTGCCTGTTCTAAAGGGGAAGGGATATGTTCTGTTCGTACGATGCCTTGCAATCGCTGGATCACGCGCAAGCGGGTACTACGAGATCGGAGTTTGTCGATCGATCGCGATCGGGTCATCGTGGTGAGGAAACTGCTCAAAGAGCCGCGCTGAGAATCATAGGTATTGCGTCGCCACAGGGTTAAAAAGACATCCTGAGTAATATCCTCTGCTTCTTCTGAATTCTCCAAAATTCGGTAGGCAATACTATAAATGAGTCGAGCATAACGGTCATAGAGGATGCCTAAAGCATTCACCTGACCCTCCGCCATGGCAGCCAGAATCTCAAGGTCAGTCATTGCCGATGGGGCTAATTGCAGCGCAGAGGAATCCAAATTCATGTGCTTTAGAGAAACAGCGCCGAGGTTGATTGCAAACAGGTTTGAGCACAGGCGAGTTGGATCGCCAGCAGGTTTGATCATCTTGGGTTGCCAATAAGATGATGGCTAATAAGATGATCACAAACGAGATGATTGCAAGCTGATTGACTGACAAAACTCAAACCGCCCACTGCTACGCAGAAGCAAGCGACACCCCAACCTCTCTCCCAGAGCGGGCGAGGGGCTTTCGACCCAGGATTGGATTGGAAGTTCCTTCGCCCCTAGTGGGAGAAGGGATTGAGGGAGGAGGGGAAAAGATGGGTCAGTCAAGCAGGATTGCAAGTTACACCCATTCAATATGAAGCTGTACAGAATAAACCTTTATGGGGCAAGGAGCTTAAGCCCTTTGTTAAGTTCAGCTTCACAAAGGATTGATATTGAGTGGATTGGATCAGGAGCAAGTGACTTCAGCGATCGATCCTGATGCGAGATCAGGAAAATGCGCCCCCATTGCTCAACCTCGATTGACTTACTGATATACGCTCAAGTGCTCCGATTGGATTTATGTTTGCCAATTTATGTTTGTCAGGCTTGAAGTTACCAGGCTTGAAGTTACCAGGCTTGAAGTTACCAGGCTTGAGGTTGCTGAAATTGAACCAGATCCCGAATCACTTGGGCCCAGCTTGCAGCCAGGGATTGCAAAATTCGATCGCCCTTATCTAACGTGGCTTGCGTTGGATCGCCCAGTACGCCGCTTTGTGTCAAGTCTCTGGTTGTCCATGCAAAAGGTAGATTGCCTTCCATGCTAAGCCAACTGGCTTGCGGTAACTGCTGTGGGTATTCCGTGATTGCCTCCGACATTTGCACTCGATCGGGCAAAATCGAGAGCATCAAGCTTGTTTCTGCATCTCCCGCATGAATCCCCAACTCCAGTTCTTTGGCAGTGAGCAGTTCAGCCGCAACATTGGGTACACGCCAGATGAATAAGGGAAAAACCATGAAATCGGATTGCTGCTGATGGAGGTCGCGAGCGACGATTTCTAGCACTTGCGGCTGTCCCCCATGCCCATTCACAAAGGCGAGTTTCCGGAATCCGGCCCGATAAAGACTTTCTCCCACTTCTCTCAAAACTGACATGAGGGTTTGAGCGCTGAGGGTAATGGTGCCTGGAAAGTGCCAGTGTTCGTTGGATTTGCCATAATACAGCGTTGGCAGCACGTAGACGGGCACTTCTGGCTCTAACTGTTCGAGCGCTTGGCCAATCACTGCCGTACTGATG
Source organism: Elainella sp. Prado103 (assembly GCA_025454395.1). Taxonomy (GTDB): domain Bacteria; phylum Cyanobacteriota; class Cyanobacteriia; order Elainellales; family Elainellaceae; genus Elainella. The sequence continues at coordinate 7,904 of JALOOM010000125.1, read as the reverse complement.
GCTGCATCGACAATCAATGGCAAATGGGGCCCATGCTGTTCGATCGCACCGATCGGTTGCAAAATTACCACATTTTCTTTGTTGGGCATCCGCTCAATTTCTGTCCAGGTCAGATAGGCAAAAAATCGATCGGGTGGAATGTAGCTATGCATCATGGTTTTCTAGGCAATGGCCATCTTGTATTTAACAATAGTCTGGACAGAATTAGGCAGCTATATGTGCAGCTATATGTAAGGAGTCCCTCTCGCTAGTCTCTGTCTCAAGCGTTATGATGTTTGGGCCGAATTGAGTCCTAAGTAAACCATGCTGTGCAACCGCAATTTAGCGCTGGCGATCCTGGTCGGTACTAATCTGGTCATGCCGATCGCAGCCCTCGCGCAGCCAATTCCGCTCGCTGAGCCACCGCTGCCTGTTTCTCCTGATCGCACTCTCTTCTGTGATCTGCTGGTGGCAGGTGGTGGTTTGGCAGGAGCAGCAGCAGCCTACGAAAGTTTGCTAGCAGGACGAACGGTTTGTCTGACGGAAATCACCGATTGGGTGGGTGGGCAAATTTCTGCCCAGGGCACTTCAGCTCTCGATGAACGCACAACTCAGCGAGAGCGAGATTTTTTTCCCAGAGGCTATCGTGAGTTTACGCAGCGTTTACGGCAAGTTTATCCTCAAGCGGATCCGGGCGACTGCTGGGTAAGTGTGTTTTGTTTCCTTCCCCGGGATGGGCACGCTATTTTGTTTGACATGCTGCAAGAGGCAGGGCAATCGGGTCAGGGCACTTTGCACTGGTTGCCCAACACGGTGATCAAACACCTTCAGTTCAATGCTGACAAATCACAAATTGTTAGCGCGATCGCGATTCAGCATACCCCTGCCCCCGGAGCCCCACCGCTGAACACGGAGCCCCTCTCCCGGACGATCGAAGAGGCTTACCACTTCGCCGATAGTGATCGCTTCACCAAAACGGTCATTGAGTTCGTACCTCCGCCCCATGCCGCTTCAGAGCAGCCTCATCCCTGGTATGTGGTTGATGCCACTGAAACGGGAGAACTGGTTGCTCTAGCCGATATCCCCTATCGAGTCGGGATCGATCCCCTGAGCCATTTTGATCCCTCCTCCCCCGAAGCGAATGGCAACCCTTACTGCACCCAAGGCTACACCTACACCTTTGCCATGGAAGCAACTGAGGAGCCTCAGCCTCAAGTCATGCCAGAGTTTTATCCCCAGTATGCTCCTTATTACAGCTATGAACGAGAAAACTTAGCTCAGTTCGATATTTTGTTTACCTATCGCCGCATTTTTAGCCCAGAACCACGCCCAACAGCGCAAATTTTTGGGGTTTCCCGGCCCCATCCCGGTGATATTTCCATGCAGAACTGGACTTGGGGAAACGATTATCGTCCAGGTACAGCCACTGATAACTTGATTTTGACCCATGATCAGCTTCAAGAGTCTGGTCAACTCGCGCCCTATGGTTGGGCCGGAGGGTTACGGATAGAAAGCTTGCGACGGGCAGAAGAGTCAGCCTTGGGCTTTTACTATTGGTTAGTGGCAGGCACAACCGATTCTCAGTTGGGGGATGGAGTAAAACAGCAATATCCTAATCACCGCCTTTTAACGGGTTTAGACTCGCCAATGGGCACTATGCACGGGTTATCCAAATATCCCTACATGCGAGAAGTGCGGCGGATCATTGGCCGATCGAGTCCAGGGTATGCCACCGGGTTTACGATCGACGAAACGGATGTCAGCCGGAGCGATTTTACGGATGAGTACTATCAAAGCCTCCCCCCAGAAACCTATCGCAATCTAGGCATCTCTTTGAGCGGACTAGAGGCGATCGATCGCATTCGCAGCAATGAAATTCCCGATCCAGTGCGGTTGAGAACTCGATCGCGGATTTACCCTGATTCAGTCGGGATTGGGCATTACAACATTGACTTTCACCCTTGTATGGCTCTCAGTCCGCCAGAATTACCAGGCAATTACGAATATCCTGGCGTGCGGCAAGCCCAAGGCGAAACCTATCCCTTTCAGATCCCCCTGCGAGCAATGATTCCTCAACGGATTGATAATTTTTTGATCGCGGGTAAAAGTATTGCTACAAGCTACGTCGCGGCGGCTGCCTACCGGGTACATTCCTTTGAGTGGTCGGCGGGGGCGGCGGCCGGAGTATTGGTCGATTTTGCCCTCGATCGCGGCACTGCTCCTTACCAATGGGTCGATGATATTCCCCGCCTAGAACCAGAACTAGAGTCTTTGCAGCGGCGATTGTGGGCAACCCAAAACCCAACTGCCTTTCCTGGGACTTCCATCTTCAATTTAGACTGGCAAGAGTGGCGTTAATTGCCCAGATAAAAATTGCCCAGATAAAAATTGCCCAGATAAAAATTGCCCAGTAACATTGCGGGGTGGATGGCATAGGATATGTGATGCAGAATACGGGGTGTATCATATTGAATACAGGATTCATAATGCGGGATGCAGGACGCGGACATAGTTCCGGTTACATCTCAGGTTTAAGGTCTATCCTGGCTTCACGAGTCCTCATTGGCGGCTTTGCTAGAGCCATCTCCGGTTGGGGGGGAGATTAATTGTGCTATGGTTGTAACCAGAGTCAGAGGATGGATCGGTTTTGGGAAGTGATGCTGAAATCCAGCAGCGATAATTTGCTGTTGATCATATTCTCCCGGATAGTCGGTCAACGCAATAGCAGGTACGGTGCCGCCTAGTTCAGGCACTAAGCTGCGGATTTGTCGCAACAGCCGACAGCCATCTACCCCCGGTAGGTTAATGGCACTAACCAACACATCAGGCTTGAAGCGCGGTAATTTAGTTAAAACTTCACCAGCAGAACTGGCGATCGCAACGGTAGCATTAGCTTGCGCCAGCACAAACTCCAAATACTCGCGCATATCGGTATTGTGATCAACCACTAATACCCGGCAGTGCTGTAAGACATTCGTCAAATCAGGTGTGAGGGGAAAATCACGCCGTTGTCGATCGGTCTGTGGTTCAGTTGGAACTAGCAATGGCAACCAAACCCGAAATGTCGCTCCCTGGTTTTCGCCACGACTCTCAGCTTCAATCCGGCCACCATGTAATTCAACTAAATGACGAACGATCGTTAACCCTAGCCCCAGTCCACCAAATTGGCGCGTGATGGTGCTATCGCCTTGGCGAAAATATTCGAAAATGTGCGGCAGAAATGCTGGATCGATCCCCTGTCCAGTATCTGCCACTTGCAACATGGCATGAGGTTGGATTACCGCCCCAGAGTATGGATTAACATCGGGGGCTTGCGTGGTTAAACGCACTGTAATCTGTCCCCCACTGGGAGTAAATTTCACCGCATTAGACAGCAAATTCCAGGCGATTTGTTGCAGTCGATCCGGATCGCCCATGATCTTAATCGGTTGCGGCGGTTCAGCGATCGGTTCTGAGATGAATTTTAGATCAATTGCCTTATTTTCAGCCGCGTAATGGACTGTCGCAATGGCAGCTTCAATGACTGCATTCAAATTCACTAAGTCCACATTCAGCTTGAGCTTACCCTGGAGAATTTGTGATACATCCAGCAGATCCTCAATGAGCTGAACTTGCAGCTTGGCATTGCGTTCAATCGCTTCCAGCGCCCGGCTCGTCATTTCTGGGCTGAGATGATGCGATCGGAGCATTTGCGTCCAACCCAAAATTGGATTGAGAGGGGAGCGTAACTCATGGGACAACACAGCCAGAAACTCATTCTTAATCCGATAAGCCGTCTCTGCAAGGTCGGTCGCCTGTTTTGAGTAGAGTAATAAATCCGATTCTGCTTGAGGATGAAGAACCTGATCAGACCTGACCGTTCGGAGATGGGTCGATGTTCGTCTGGCAGAATAACCCAGTTGATGCTCAAGTTCCGCTACATATTGGCGGAGCAAATTTAATTCTTTCAATAGCTGCTCTTTCGTGTACTGATCGAGTTCAGCATTCTCAATATGATTTGAATCAGACACCATAAAAATATCCCTATCACTTCTCCAGCTATGAGCATCAAGGGAGTTTCCGTATGTATAGTTGTAATATTTGATCGAGCAGTCGCTCTAGCTCATGCTCTCGTTTAATTGATTGACTAACCAAGTCACTCTGATTTTAAAGGATAAAACTTGAGACAACAGTGAGCCTTCCGAAAGATTTCCAATCCTTTGGACAATCTCCTCTGGCGGTACTCAGCCTCCAAGTCGCTGGTTCATAAGGTCACTGTTTGGATTGCACTGTTTGGGTTGCACCGTTTGGATTGCACTGTTTGGGTTGCACTGTTTGGGTTGTACTGTTTGGGTTGCACTGTTTGGGTTGCACGGCTACTGAGGCGATCGATCGGGTTAATCCCGTGAAGTGATGATTCAACCCCTAACCCATTGCACAGCCCTAACCTATTGCACTTGAACTTAGATTGGACTTACTAGATTGGACTTACTAGATTGGACTTACTAGATTGAACTGATTCGGTTGGACTGATTCGATTGAACTGATTATGTTGAACTATTAATTTTTAACTATTTTGAACTATTAAGCTTTTGAACTATTAACTTAAACTAAATTGAGCGTTTTCCTAGCAAGGATGCCGCTGACTTACGAACCCTGAAACTGCACACTCGATTTAGGCTAAAGCTCGCAATTGGCAACTTGATCTGCCGATCCATTCTTCTAGTAAACCCGTCAACACACCCGTTGCTCTCATCAAGTCTCCAATCAAGCCTCTCATCAAGCTAGAGAAGCAGTCTCGGGGGCAAGAGACTGAAGACTCAGGGCTGCTACCAGGCTGAGCCGCAAACACCCTAAACGATCGCGACTCAAGACGTACCTACCTAGCTCACTAAGGGCTCTGGTACCCCAGGCGAGCGAGAAAAGGCGCTATGAATCGGTTCAACCGTGAGGCTGGTTAACACTGGAGAACCGGGCTCTTCCAGCAATTGCTTATGAAAATAGCAACGGTAAAGCTCGCAGCTAAACTGAGACAGGGTGCCATTTAACTGGATAATTCCCAAACTTTCCAGACGATGCGCTGTCCGAGGATCCAATCGCAAGCCACCTTCATGGGTCAGGAGTTGATGCACGGACGCACTCAAGGTTGGTTCATCTTGCACGATCGCTAACTGAGCCCGCAACTCTTGCCCATAGATACCACTATGCTCTGTTGCGGTCGCTAGCAATTCTTCTAAACTGAGACTCCCTCGATAGAGATGGTAAAGGGCTAGATTCACAAAGTGCGGATCGCCTCCGACTAGAGAATAGAGGGGAACGAGGGCCTGCTTGCCCACTTCACCTGCTGCCCAAGTCAACTGGTAGCGCAACGCCAGAGTTTGCACTTGCTCTAAGGTAAACGGTGGCAAGGTCAGTAACAGTCCGACATCAAAGGGAGACTGTTTGGCCTGATTGACCAGCAGATCCACATAGGTTTCTGTGTTTTGAGCCGTCACAATCCGCAACTTGCGCCAGTTGGGCTCCTGTTTCATTTGCTCATGCCAAAATCGCAACATAGATAAAAAACCATCTGCGATCGCTGGATGATCAAACAAACGATTGACCTCATTCAAAACCAGCAGGATGGGGGCATAGGCCTGCTCAAGCAAGTAAGTTTCAAAGTAAACCTTACAGCTCACTTTACTTCCCATACTTTCGTTCCAATAGACTGAAAGTAGGGCATTTACTTCCAATTGGCGGCTAACGTTTAAGCAAAACCAACGAAGGAGGCGATCGAGCGACTCAAAAATACTTTCATCGGCTTCCTGAAAGTCAATGTAAACCGTGCTATAGCCTTGCTGAGTCGCATAAGAGAGCATCCGATTCAGCAGAGAGCTTTTGCCCATTTTGCGTGGTGCCCGCACCCGAATGGCACAACCTGGCTGCGCGATTTCAGCCAACGCTAGGGTTTCAATGGGAGGACGTTCGATATAGAGTGCCGATTGAAAGGGTAAAGGGCCGGAAGGAAAATCGATCGTCGTCGGTTGCGGAGTGGTAGGTTGCAGCGCTGGTACTGAAGATCCGATGGTTGCAACATTGGGCTTAAGCCATTCGTCTTCGGCCAAATGTCGCTTGTATTGTCTCAAGACAAGGTGCAAATTCTTTTTAGTGACTTTAACTCCTAAGCTTTTGGACAGATCTTGCCAAAGTTGAGAGCCAACCTCCTTGATATAAGTGGTGCCGTAACTGCAATCCTGGGCCATGTCGTGATAGTTACGACCTAGCCATGACTGCTGAAAGATAAATCGTTCGATCGGGTTGAGTGATCGCGACAGCAACATTTGCTCTACTGCCGTTAGAGCTTCATCAATAGTCATGTAGCGATTTAGTCTTTTGAAAATAGTCTGACAGGGTGAATTTAATCTATTACACTCACCACGGCAGTTCAAGCTGGTAGTCAAAGTTCATTTGTGATTGCAATGTCATGGGAAATTACGGTTCTGATCGATCTCAGAGTATGCAGATCGTCAAAATTTCCTGACATAATCGATCGGACAACCGTAATTTAACTGAATTCAATGCCAGCTAGTAACCATTCAATCGTTGTTTCATAAGTTCTCAGTAGCCTTAGCAAAGCGATCACAGTTGCGGGCAATTCAACCGTACAAATACGGCTTAACCGATCGGAAAATAGTCTTCTTCAACGGAGTGAACTCCCTCTTCGCCGTATTTATACTTATTTTCAGTAATAACCAAGATATAAAATATAACCAAATTAACCTCACAAAATACTGAGGAGCCCCCATTGGTTAGATCGGACTGGGCACAGTCAATCAGTTCATCATGGGTGAAAATTTTCAAGGTTCTGGGTTTTGGTTTAAATTGCCTTAACAAATGGGATTAACCGAGGTGGTTGCCCCCTAGAGTTCATCGGCTCATTTGCTAAGCTGCTGGCTTAACACAGCAGTTATTTTTAGCTGCACAAGGTATGTGAGTCCCTATTGATTTCAGCCAGTCTGGTTTCAGCCAGTTTAAATCAGAACCATGAGTGAACCCTTCAGGGCAGGAGGGCAGATGATTGGCTGACAAAACTCAACCTGCCCACTGCTACGCAGAAGCAAGCGACACCCCAACCCCTCTCCCAGGGTGGGCAAAGACTTTCGAACCAGGATTTGCTTAGAAGTCCCTTCGCTTTTAGTGGGCTATCTTGTACACACAAGTCGTTCCGATCCTCCCTAACCCTCCTTAACCAGGAGAGAACCGAACCCAAAGTCTTCAAAGTCCCCCTAAAAAAGGGGGATTTAGGGGGATCAATCAGCGATTTAGCAGCAACTCAGCGATGTGTGTACACAGTAGCTTTTAGTGGGAGAAGGGATTGAGGGAGGAGGGGAAAAGATGGGTCAGTCAATCCGGGAGGGCAGTTATGGAACCGATGGCTCTAATTTGATCGGTTGCTTAAACCCATCGACTCGTATGGCTGAACCATAGGACGGTGCTTCGACTCCATCCATCGAGTCAAAACAGAAGCCCAGATCATGAAATCGGCCGGCAGCTAACCTCAAAAGAAAAGACAGACAGGAACCGGGTCTGAGAACAACCCAGGACGAACTTCAGGATTAAACAGATGTCAAGTTGGGTTGAAGCGTTGACACCCTCACGGACAACCAATAGTGACGAGGCAGTGATAAGCTGCCGAACTGCCATTATTCAGCCGATCCAAGTTTTTTGGCAATTAGAGTATTTTAGGAACTCGCTTGAGAAAAATGCTGCCCAAATTGGCTCGATCCATCAAATCCTGCCATCTAGGATATGGCGATCCTACTGGGACTGTATGGGGTGCAAGGGCTATGCCCACACACACCTTTGATCCTGATTGACTGACAAATCTTTTCCCCTCATCCCTCAATCCCTTCTCCCACTAGGGGCGAAGGGACTTGCAATCAAATCCTGGTTCGAAAGCCCCTCGC
>JALOOM010000051.1 GCA_025454395.1 Elainella sp. Prado103 | reverse complement strand
AAGTGCTTGTTGATAGTTCTCCAATGCCTGCGGATATTGTTCTAGTTTTCGGTAAATACCCCCCAGCTTATACAGCGTCTCAGCCTCGTTGTAACGATCGCCCTTCTCCTGATAAATCGCTAAAGCCTGCTGATAATACTCGATCGCTTCAGCATAGTTCGATCGCTCCAGATAAACGACCCCAATTTCCGCCAACGCAGCCGCTTGAGACGATCGATTCCCGGTTGCTTCTGCTAGCTTCTCTGCCTGTTGATAAGCTTGAATAGCTGCATCCATCTGCTCTTGATTGGTTAGCAGCACTCCCAAAATAAACTGGCTCAACATCTCCACCGATCGATTACCGATCGATCGACTCAGCCTTAAAGCTTCCTGCAAGGATTGATCTGCTTTTTCATACTCCTCCTGTTGTCGATAAGCATTACCGATCCATGCCAAAATCACACCTTGGCGATAGTGCTGCTGCAATTGCTGACCAGATTCAACCGGCTCTTTGAGGATCGCCAGCGATCCCTGTAACGTTTCTAGACCTGTTTGCAATTCCCCTTGGCGCACCTGGCCAATTCCGACTAAACCCAAAGTCCAGCCTTCCCCTTGTCGATCTGCCACCTCACGACGCATGGCTAATGCTGTTTGCAAGCTTTCCATGCCTGTCTCAACCTGGTCTAGACCGATCTGAGCATCCCCCATCAAGTGCAGCGCATCTGCTTCTCCTGCCCGATCGTTCAGCGCTTGATAGATAGCGAATGCTTGCTGTGCGCGTGCCAATGCTTCATCATATTGCCCCAGCCAAAGCGAGGCTTCTGCCTGCCCCACCAACGCATCTGCTTCCCCCGCCCGATCGCCCGCCTGCTGATCTTGCTCTCCTGCCTGCCGGAACGAGTCCAGAGCCTCCTGCAATTGGCTTTGGTAGAGCTGCTGAAAGCCTGTTTGTAGAGGATCATTCTCGGACAGAGTGGCACGGCTTCCCTCTGACCCTGCTTCTACTTGAGGTAACGGCGGTTGAGTCAGAGTCTCCTCAGCCGAAGCCAACGAGAACGAAAGCAGCGGCGCGAGCAGGAACACAAAACTCCAGTGGGTAAGGCGTGAGGGCAACATGAGACGCTCCAACAGGGGGATCATAAAGCTAATCTCATATATCGCATGAATATTGCAGGGTATGCAATCCTATGTTGGAGGCAGAGCAGCATCCCCTTCATGATCAGAGTTGGCCCGTCAGATCAGTGACAGTCTATTGCCTCAACAGCCATTCAAATTCCGATCGCAGGGATTTTAAGTCTGCGAGGCGAGAGATCATAAGGCTTTGCTCTCCGGCATGTTGCAGGCGATCTTGCCAGTAGCGAATGCTTTCCATATTATTCATCCAAAAACTCACCACAGTATCCACCACTGCATCCAGATGCCATCCCTGGCTGTTAGCAGTCGTTTCAGCCGATTCCAGTAAAGTATCTAACGTACATTTGTAAGAGCCTAAATAGGCTACGCCAGTTTGTGGTTTCTGAACCAAAATTTCTTGCTGACAATTGAAGAATTGTAGCACTGGCGACACACCTAAAATCTCAAATGTATAGGCCATGCAGCGATCTCCAACTCGATTGCTGTAGAAGATTGATTTAAGTATGGAATTGTATTAAAAAGAAGATGGTTTTGCTGGTTTTCGCAAAATATTGTTAAGCACTGTCATTGCCTGACTGCTAAGTTTCAGCGCTTTCTGAAAGATGGATCATCGATCGATCGAGTCTAAGTGATGGATAAACTGTAGATACCTGAAGTATATCTGCTTCTGGATATAAATCATCTTCAATTTGCAGCTAAGGGTGATGTAACTGGAATGAATATGGTAATAACTGTCAGAATATTCACTCAATCCCTTAGTTTCAATCAACCAATCTAGCTCGCCTTCCTGCTTCGATGGGAAAAGGGTTGGGGATGAGAGCGAAGTTTTGTCAGCCTACCAGAATCATCCCGACCCTGCGGATGACATGATGACATAATGAAGGGCAACAGTGCTGGAACATCTGGAACATCTGGAACATAGGGATAAGCTGCTTTGATGGGAAATTGGATCATCGGATCGATCGATCTCAGTCTGTTCAGGCTGGGAATCGGGTTTGGACGAGATGGAATCATGCTGTCAATTCCGTCCGCTGAAGGACTGCCTGCATCTGGTCTGCCCGAATCCGGGATCGCCGCCTATGTTGTCAGCGGCATTATTCTCCTGCTAGTGGCTACTTTGGTCGCCTTACTGTCGCGCCGGTTAAACATGCCCTATGTCACCGGGTTAGTGCTGGCCGGTCTGGCGATCACCGATTTTCTGCCCCGCACGATCGGGCTCGACTCTTCCCTGATTTTGAACTTGTTTTTGCCGATTCTGCTGTTTGAAGCGGCGATTAATACCGATATTAGCCGTCTACGCAGTACCGTCAAGCCGATCGCGCTGCTGGCAGGCCCCGGTGTGCTGCTCTCCACCACGGTCACAGCGGTGATTTTCAAATATGGCTCCGGGTTAGATTGGATTCCGGCGCTGCTGTTGGGCACGATTCTGGCGATTACCGATACGGTGTCTGTGATTGCCGTGTTCAAAGAAGTTGCTGTACCGTCTCGGCTCAGCACGATCGTGGAAGGAGAAAGCCTGTTTAACGATGGGGTGGCGCTGGTGCTGTTCAACCTGATTTTGCTCAGCCAAACCCGATCTATTTCTCTAGCGACCGGGGTGCAAGAACTGCTGGTGGTGATTTTGGGTGGCACGCTGGTGGGACTGGTGTTGGGCTATTTGAGTGCGGAGTTGTTTGCCCGATCGGATGATAGCCTCAGCAGTATTTTGCTGACCGTGGCATTGGCGTTGGGAGCCTTTCAAGCTGGCCAGTGGCTGGGGGTGTCGGGGGTGGTCGCGGTGGTCGTGGCTGGGCTGATGGTGGGCAATGTCGGGTTATCGCGCCGGGTATCGGCTTCCAATCGGGTAACCTTGTACAGCTTCTGGGAATATGCCGGGTTTGGAGTCAACACCTTCATTTTCTTGTTGATTGGCGTGGAGCTAGAACCGACCCAGTTATGGAATACTCTACCGGCGGTGTTGCTCGCTATCTTTGCCTATCAGATGGGGCGCTTACTATCTATCTATGGATTGTTGGCCTTGCTGCGCTGGTTCGATCGCCCGATTCCCTTGCGTTGGCAGCATGTGCTGTTTCTCGGCAACATTAAGGGATCGTTGTCGATGGCGTTAGCGTTGAGTGTGCCTTTGGGTGTGGCGGGTCGCAGTAGCTTGATCGCGATCGTGTTTGGGGCGGTGCTATTGTCGTTGGTGGTGCAGGGGTTAAGTTTGCCCTGGTTGGTGAAGCGGTTACGGCTGGCGGCTATTTCTCCGGCTAAGCAAGAGACGGAAGCACTCAGAGCCCAACTGATTGCGGCTAAAGCGGCTCAAGAGGAATTGGAAACCCTCTTGAAGACTGGGGTGATCCCTAAATCGATCTACGAAGAGATGCGATCGATGTATCAGGTGCAAATTGCCAAGGCCGAAAAAGCTCTGCGAGATCTGTACGATCGGTGGTCAACAGAAGTCTTAACGGGTCAGCGCGATCCGGTGGGGCTGGATGGCATTCGGAAGCAGCTTTTGCTCGTGGAAAAACGATCGCTCACTGAGGCATTGCGACGGGGGATTGTGTCGGAACAGGCGGTCAAGGATCGATTGCAGCAAATTGATGAAAAGATTCTGGCGCTGGAAGAAGACTAGCGGTCAAGACTAGCTGTGAAGATGTGCTCAGGGGTTTATTGGGGTTTATTGCGGTCTGCATCTAACCTTCATCCGCTGATTTGATAGGTCAGGCTCGATCGAGGGCCGAACACCGATTGGCTGGGATACTCTTTCACGCGAACGAAGGCTCCTGTGAACAATGCTAAGCGGCTAATGAACAAGTGAGATACTTCTGGACAGGGGGGGCAATAACAGCGGTGAAAAACGATTTGGGCTTGGGAGGTGAAGGCTTCACCCCATTGCTGAAACTGCCAGCCATAGCGATCGAGGTTGAATAGGGTCAGTTCGGTGTTACCCAATTTTAAGTGACCTTCTGGATCGGTGCAGATTAGATTCAGAGTTTGAATGCCGCTCCGATCGGCTAACGCGGCTGTAATTTGCTCGATCCCATCTTGCTGGCGATCGAGGTGTAATAATTCCGCAGGGGTTTGACCAGATAGAATACGGCGATCAATCCGGGGGGGAATGATCGATCGAATTTGCAGATCATCAATGGCGATGGTTGGGATGCTATTGACAGAGTAGTCATGAATGAATGTGCTGGCAGATACACCATCAATAACGCTGAGAATAGAAGCAGAAGTCGGTAGTGTCATACGATTTCAGGAGAAGTTTCAAGCAGAGTTCCAGAGTGAATTTCAGCCTGAATTTCAGAGCGAATTTCAGATTCAGGTCACCTATGATCAGCTTGCCACAGCCAATTCTGCCAGTGCTGGCTTTTGAGACTGGAGAGGCTGAATCTTCAATTGGGGCTTTACATGAGTGTGAATCTACGGAGAACACCCTCAGAGGTGCTACGGTTTCAACACCGATACAGGACAATAACCGTTTGATCTGATCAAAGATCGAGCTTTCACGGATATCGATCGAAGCTGAATTTAAATAGAACACCTGAATAACCGATCAAATTTGAATCCCAGATTAAGCCGAGGCATTGCAGCCCTGCATAAAATCGATCACCTGATGAAGTGCTCCCGGTTTGGTCACCATCAGCACTGTCGAGCCGCTCTCTAATACCGTGTTGCCGTTGGGAATGACCAAATCTTCATGGGGGTGCGCCTGATAGCCAATAATCAGCGATCCTTTCGGAAAACAAGGATCCTGGGCAATTTCAGCCAAGCTGCGATCCGCAATCTGGGATGCCTCGGAAATTGGTAGTTTCAGCACCTCGATCTGGTCTTGTTCAAAATGCATCATGGATTCTACTTGCGGATATTCGATCGCGTTCACCATGGTGGAAACCGCCAGATCGATCGTGCTGATTACGGAAGTGGCACCGGCCATGCGGTAGGGTTCTTCAAAGTCGCGATGCCGCATCCGCACCAAAATTCGTGAGACACCATAGTGTTTGGATAGCGCCACCATGGCCAGGTTGAGGGCATCGTTGCGCAACACCGCCGCCACTGCATCGGCTTTGCGAATGCCTGCTTCCATCAGCGTATCGGTGCTGACGGCGCTACCTTCAAAGGCCATCACGCCCATTTGCTCTCTGGCATAGCGGCAGGCGGTTGGATCGACATCGATCATGGCAACCGTATGCCCCAGATCCACTAGCTTTTGAGCCAAATTGAGTCCGATTAATCCAGCCCCGCCAATCAAGACGTACATGGTTGCTCCCTGGTTAAGTGTGATTCTAACGGTTACTTTCGACTGCTGATTTTTGCTGATTTTTGCTGATTTTTAAAATTGCGGCAATTGCAGCGACTGATCCCCGATCCTGCTAGAGTTGACGCAAGGCAATGTAAAGAAAAATCATGAAAGCACAAGTTTTTCGCGGAGTCAAGCAGCTTAGCTACGAAGAAATTCCGGTGCCTAGCATCGCCGACGATGAAGTGCTGGTGCAGGTGAGAGTGGTTGGGCTTTGTCAATCAGACATTAAGAAAATTCTCTATCCACTCTATGAGCCGCCGCGAATTTTTGGGCATGAAACGGCTGGCACGATCGCCGCTGTGGGTTCAGCCGTACAAAACTGGCAGGTGGGGCAACGGGTGGTGGTGTTGCACCATATTCCCTGTATGCACTGCGACTATTGCCTGAACGAAAACTATTCGATGTGCGACACCTACAAAAACATCACGACCACGGCCGGGTTTCAGCCTAGCGGCGGTGGGTTTGCCGAGTATGTGAAGGTGCCGGGGCATATTGTGCGCAATGGGGGCTTGATTACCATTCCCGATCACATTACCTTTGAGCAGGCTAGCTTTGTGGAACCGACGAATTGCTGCCTCAAAGCCGTCAAAAAAGCTCAAATTGGGCCGGGTCAGACGGTATTGGTGACAGGAGCCGGGCCGATCGGGCTCATGTTTATCATGCTGGTCAACTATTTTGGGGGACGGGCGATCGCCACCGATCTAATCCCCAGTCGGATTGACAAAGCCCTCAGTGTGGGGGCAGAAGCCGCCTTTGATGCCCGCGATCCTGAGTTGCCCCAGAAGATTCAAGTTTTAACCAGGGGCATGGGGGTAGATGTTAGCCTGCTAGCGGTACCGAGTGATAAGGCCTTTTTCCAGGCGCTAGATTGCACCCGTAAGGGCGGCAAGATTCTTTTCTTTGCTGAATTCCCGGATGAGGTGGAAATCCCGATCAATCCTAATATTCTCTATCGACGCGAAATTGATCTGATTGGCAGCTATAGTTCCTCCTTCCGGCTGCAAGCTCTCTCTGCCGATATTGTGTTCAACCAGCGCATTGATGTGGATGCTTTGGTGAGCGATCGTTATTCATTGAAAGATTTAGCGGCGGCTGTTGATCAGGCTGTTGCCCCAACCCCAGAAACCTTCAAGATTTTGATCTATCCAGAGGTAACAGAAGAATAGATCAGAATATATCAGCGGATCAGAAAAGGGTAGGGCAAGTGGAAGCGATCGGTTATGCCATGGAATTGAGGTGGCTCGATCGCTTCTCAGTTCGAGTATGATTGCAGTAATTCGGGATGGGTGGCCAACCTGCTGCGACTGGAAATTGCCATCTCTAGCCGATCGGCCAACCCATTCTAAATCAGCAGTATTTGCTAACATCTTCTTGGCATTCGTCAGCTAAATAGCTGAGGGCGCGGAATCTCAGCCCCACGAGCTGATCATAAAGTGGGTTGAGCTTACACATGGGCGGAATATGAACCACTTTCTGCCCAAATAATTTAATATCCCGCTCAAACGGGCATTGGGGTGGAATCATCTTGCAGAGGAAGCGAGCCAGCCGGGGATCATGCACCTCCAGATGATCGAGCCATTCTTGAACGGGTTTGAGTGGCTCTAAGGCATGTGCTTCACCTTCTGCCCCTGGGGTATCACTGCTAGGCGGACGATAGTTGAGGGTGAGCCGCAGGGATTCCAGAATTTTGGGCTGTAGTTCTAAGGCAACGCAAAACTGATGCAACAGTTCATCTTCGGGATGGGAGTAGTTGCCATCGGCGATCGCCACCATGACTGCCGTGCGCATAAAGTTTTCAGCCATTTGAGCATCATCCCCCAGTCCGGCGGCTAGATCTTGGGGTTGAATCGGTTCGATCGACTCTACAGGGGCGGTAGGAGCCAGGTCAGAGCGGGTCAATTCCGCGATCAGTTCTTGTTCTTCCGGATCGAAATGCCCATCTGCCCAAGCGATAGTTAACAGTCCGCGTAGCCAGATGGCCATCTGTTCGTCACTGTACGAAGGTTTAACCGTACTCACCATACCAATCTGATTGTAGTAATTGCTGTAGTAATTGTAGTAATTGCTGTTGACCAGGGGAATTTTGAAACGATACCAGTTTACTCTCGCTGACAGCGATCCTCAAGCGGTTTTACCCTCCCTCACCCTCTTAAAAATCATGCTTGTTCGTTAAATTCTGGTTATCTTGCAGTTGTCTATGAGTAGTGATCTAATTTTCGTTCCTAAGAGGGATCTTGATAAATCGATCGCTCATCGACTCGTATCTCAAATCGATCGAGCATTTCTGGGGTGGCATAGATCCGCAGTTTCGCATCTTGAGAAAACCGGGCCAGGCTATCTCCTAAGGCTACGACTTGACTCAGTACCTGCCAATTAGTCGCTTGATCGGGGCAAACAATCACTAAAGTCACTACATTGGCAGTGGTGGTGATGGCCCAATCACAGGTTTGCAAAAGTTGTTGCAGCGTAAGATCACACTGTTGTTGAAATCGCTGAGTCAGGGATCGATCTAATTGCTGTCGCAGAATCCGATCGTCTAACTCAAGTTGCTGAGGCGGGCGATCATCGGGTGGAAGGGCGGAGAGTGTCATAGAAATTCTCATCTCAATCGCTGGAATTGCCTCTTTTCCCAGAATTGGGGTGGTCGGAGATGGCAATATCTTTTCAAAGTTTAGAATGGGTTGCAGTGGGAATCGCGATCTCCATTAATGTTGTACTCAAGACCTGAAAATCTCTCAGCACCAGGGATTCAAAAATCGATCGGGTAATGGGACGGAGGTTTTATCCAACGAGTGCAAACGACCCAAATTGCAGCAGCGTGGGGCAGGTTAAAGCCAATTCCCCACCAACACATAGGTGGCCCAAATATGGGGCGTGGTGTAGCCTAAACTGAGTAGATGCAACTGGGCCTGTCGCAGGGCTTCGGCCCGGCTGACCTGAGGGTTGCCTAATTCTTGATAAAACTGGATCATCAACTCTGTATTGGGTAAATCCTGGGCTTCCCAAAGGGTGGAAACGACGCTCCGGGCTCCCGCTTGCACGGCCATGCCTGCTAATCCTAAGACGGCGCGGTTGTCGCCTTGGGCAGTGGAACAAGCACTCAGTACCAATAGCTCGATCGGGCTGGGTTCTCCGATTTGCCCCAATTGAATCAGGCGGCCTAAATCGCGGCCGGTGATCAGCGCTTGGTAGGCCACAATAAAGGTTTCCTCTGGATCGGAGCTAAAAATGCCGTGGGTTTTGAAATGGATGATCGAAAAATCACCGGCTTGTAAGGCTTGTTCTAAGTTGGGTTCCGTAAAAGACTGGTCAATTAAAGGGGGGGGAGCATCCGCAATGGTTTGAATCTGCTCTAATTCGGGGGTTAGATATTCAATTTTGGGAAAAGCCCGATCGGCGAAGGTCTGCGGTTCGCCAATGCCACCCAAAAACACTTTAAGACGAGCGGAACGGGGTTGAGGCTGAAAAAGTTCTAGACGTGGAGCCACTGCCACCGCATAGTTCTCGACCAAATATTGGGAGCCGTTGTAGAGGGCTGCCATCGGCACATTGCGCAGTTCCCCATCCAGGACGAAGACCAGGGTTTTCACCCTAGGTGAGGCCGTTAATAAGAACTGAAAGGGGGCAATGATCCACTGATGGAGTTGCTGAAGCCCTGCAATGGCTTCCGGTGTTCGATCGGCCAGACTGAGGTCTTGCCGCAACTGGCGCAAAATGGCCAAGATTTCCGATTGCGGTTGCAAAACTTCGTGATAGTGCAGAGTTTGATCCGGCATTTCCAGCACGATCGCCAGCCGGTTTTGCAAAATCATCGGATACAGTTTTGCTGCTGTTGGATCGGTGGCGATCGAGTTGATCTCCACTCGTTGAGCCAGATTGCACCCCAGAAAATTATTCAGTTCTACTAACTGCAAGGCGTTGATTTGCTGGATCGCCTGCTTTAAGTTTTCAGATTTGGGTTGTCCAGTTTGGGGATCGCGATCGGTGAGCAACAGCTCCACTAAACCGCGATAAACCGGCTCTACATCATCGCGAAACGAAAACTGGGCATCGGCGCTGATCGCCAGCAAATTATTGCGCACCGATTGCAGAGATTCTACTGCTGCTTGATAGGCAGCCTGAGCACTCGCCTGATCGCCTTGCCGTTCCAGCAAGCGTCCGAGCTGCCATTCCCACCGATAACGAATATCGATTGCCTGGATGGTTTCGGCTTGCAGTAAGGCTTGTCGAGTCAGGCTTGCGGCTACATCCAGTTGGTTGGTTTGTTCATACAGGGCACCCAGTTGACCCAAGGCATAGGATGCTGCTGCTGGATCGGAGAGGGTTTGGGCCTGTTGCAGTGTGGTAGCCAGCAGGGATGCCGTTTGGCTGGTGTGTTGGGGTAACTGACTGAGGCTGCGAGCATAGTTGAGTTGGGCGTAGAGGCGGCTATGGGTGAGGGGCAACGGGTCAAATTGCGGGGACAAGGAATGGGCTAGGTCGATCGCGGCAGCGACTTGGTGCTGATCAATCAGCAAGCTCAATTGGTTGAGCTGAGCTTGGAGTTGCAGCAGGGGGGATGAACTGGTCGCAACGGCCTGTTGATAGGCGGTTTGAGCTGCTTCAAAATGCTGCTCTGCGCTGTTCGCACCGATCGCGATGGCTCGATTGCCGATGGATCGTTCCGTGTTGCCGAGTTCCAGTTGAATGGTGGACTGGGTTGACCGATCGATCGCCTGATCAAGGGTTAGGGCTAAACTGTCAGTGAGGACTTGCTGAGCGGCTTTCAGTTTGCCGACTCGTCGTAGCGCATTGCCCAAGTCTCGTAAGCCGATCGCCTTCAGAGTGGGATCAGGTTCCTGGCTTAATCCTTGCTCCACCTGGATCAGGGCTTGTTCAGCCTGCACACTAAATCCCTGGGCTTGCAGCGCGCGGGCGCGGTTCATTTCGCTGATCAACCATCCCGTGCGATCATTGACTGCATGGTAGGCTTGACTGGCTTGTTCCCAAGCGGTCAGAGCAGTTTGGAATTGACCTTGATGCCAGTTGAGTTGCCCCTGAGTATTGAGGAGTTTGGCTAAAATTGCCTGATGGGTTGGATCGGTCGGAGTCAGTTGCTGGAAGCCTTGCTGGATTGCTTGTTCTGCTGCTGACCAACGACTGAGTTGCTGATAGGCTAGTGCCAGATAGTGATAAGTGAGTGCCTGCTGGGAAAGATCACCGTGGGATTGAAAGGTGGCGAGGGCTTGCTGCCAAAGCGCAATTGCTGTCTCAAATTGCTCTGCCTCGTAGGCGGCTAACCCCTGCTGAAGTAGGGTCGGAACTGCTAGCCGAACTATCTCACTATCTATTGCTAGAGAGGATGGGGGCGTTAGAGAGAATGGGGGTGAGACTGCGATCGATCGAGCTGGGGTGCCTCTACCCAGCAAGGAGATTCCACAAAACACTCCGAGGCCGAGCATGGCTATGAGCGATCGGCGAAGTAATCGTCTCCATAGAGGTTTCCAGGGTTTGATCGGCTTGACCAAGTGGGAACTCAAACTCGATGATTTAATTTTAGAAGCGGAATGATCGATCGGATGGCTTGCTCCGAGGGTTAGTTTGTCGGCTTGATTCTAACGGCGTATCATTAGTTTCACGGATTTCAGGAGTTCCACTGGAAGGAAGAGCGATGCGCCTGCAAGACTACAGACGCAGTTCGCTTTTATCTTTGATCCAACAATCCTTCTCCGAGATTACTCTGTAATTCCAGGAGATTGCGTTGGACAGGGAGAGAACTTTATCGGAAAAACACAATTTTTCGGACTGACTTTACTCCGCTTTTACGAGTTTCTACTTAGAAGAGAGGGAGGTAAAACTTCAGCTCAGGTGAAACGTGCTCAGGTCAGCTAGAACGATCTCGTTTCGTGCGATCGACGGCATCTTGTGGCATCGTTTTTGATTAGGAACGCAAATCTCTAGTCTATTCACAGTAGTCTATTCACAGTAGCCTATTCATAGAGCCCGACGATATGCCTGACCCGGTGACATCGCTAATCAGGCTAGACCCCTGAATCCTTTACCTGGTTGCCTGCTGGTGTCGAACTTGGCTCGAAGCCCCATCCTACGGAGCTGTAAACCGATCGCGCTATATTGACCAACGAAACCGCGTCGAATTAAACCGCACCGTTTCCCTGACGTTATGACTGACTTCAACTTGACTCACCTGTTGAAACGTCCCCAGTATGGGCTGCTTGGGTTAATTGCTTGGCTGTCTACCCTGTCTTTAGCGACGGTATGGCGGGTTAACGATCTCACGTTGCTGGGGATGAGTGGACTATTTCTCCTGGCAACTCTAACGCTAATTTGGGAAAACCACCCAACCTACTGTTACCGGCATGATCGGCTTGCGAGCCTGTTGGCGATCGGGCTAATTGTCTGGGTCGTTTGGCAGAGCGGGGCAATTGTGAGTGAAAGTCAGGCTGAGTTGCGGTTATTGCCGTTTGTTTCGGCTTTGGCAATCGCCCTTTTAGCTTCTGGCTTCTCAGGTTTGGTGCAATATCGTCGTGAACTGGCGATTATGTTTTTCTTGGGCGTTCCCAATATCCTACTTAAGCAGATTAATATCTCACTCTTAACCGCTCATGCCACTGCCAAAATTCTCTCTTGGAAAGGTTTTGAGGTGAGGCAAGAGGATGTGTTTTTGTATCTGCCGGATGCCAGTATGAAGGTGCATAACGGCTGTTCGGGGATTCAAAGCATTACTTACTTACTGGGGATTGCGGTCATTTGCTTGACCCTGTACCCGATGGCTCGTTCTCGTCAGATTGTTGCTCTGATTGGTTCTATCGCGATCGGATTTGGAGTCAATGCTGCGAGAGTCGCGATGATGACCACATTGTCTAAACCAGGTGCGGAAACAGCGCTTGCTTTTTGGAATACGGGCAATGGTGCTTTAATTACGGGTGCAGCCGCCCTGATCTTGTTTGCTGCTCTCTATTGGCTGCTCTATCGGATTGAGCTTCGCTGTGCGCAGTATGCCCAGTAAAATCCAATCCTGTAGTGGGTCTGGCGAAGTGCGCCTGAATCGGGCTGAGTTCAAACCCCTGATCAAAATTTAGTCCTAGCGGCTCTCACTGAGGAAGAAGACTAAATTCAGATCGCTATTGCAACGGTTTGGATCCATGCTGCACATCTATAGTACAAGCGTACTAAGACATAAACCTACTGAATTTCAAAGATTGTTTGGCTGCTACCTCTAAGCGGGTGATGGGATTCGAACCCACGACATCAACCTTGGCAAGGTTGCGCTCTACCACTGAGCTACACCCGCAAATTTGCGACATTCATTAGTGTCTCAATTTTTCGGCGATCTGTCAAGGTGAAAATTGCAATAGGTCAAATCTTCCCCAAACCCTGGGCTGGGAGATTGATAAGCCCATTTTTGCTAGCCGATTGCGTTTATGTCCTATTGTTGACGGTGGGTTGACGATGGGTTGACGGTCAGATCGGGATTTCAGATCGGGATTGCGGTCAAGCCTGGATTAATATGATTGAGAAACGCCAGGTAAAACGCCATCGAAGTTCTTGCCTTTTGAATTGACTCCAGTGACTATCAAATTCTTTACAGCTTTGCAGAAACTATCCAGCACCCAGACCAGCACCCAGACCAGCACCCAGACGAGGTCGCGAAGTTGGATGGGCTTTGTGGCGGATCGATTAGTTCAACAAGTTCAACAAGTTCAACAAGTTGCAGCGAGGTCGATCGCTGGTCATGGTGCAAAGTGATGTTTTGAAGTTGGCCAAGCAGGGAGATCCGATCGCGATTAGTCGATTGTTGAACCGGAATCTCAACCCAAGGGGCATTACGGTCAAAGTGCTTTTACGCGACCAATGTCTCAAGATTTTGCTGGCTTCCGATCGCCCTCTGGATCAAAAAGCCTTCGTGCAACTGATACAGCAGCAAATCGATCCGTTAGAACTGCATACGATTCTCACCATCAAAATCTACAGTCAGCGAATGAGTGAAGCGGTGCCGGATTGGTCACAAGAACTAGATCTGCGTCACGGCGATGTCATAGCGCTGGGAACTCCTGCCAAAGGCAGTCTAGTGCCTAAGGGGAGTTTGATCAAAAGTATGGGGCTGAAAAGCAATGGTGTGAAAAGTAATGGCGTGAAAAGCAATAGTGTGAAAGGTACCGGACAGAGTAGTACCAGTACTGCGATCGTCAAGCTGAAAACCGACAGTCAGGATTTTCTGGCTTCGTTGCGCACCTTTCAACTGGACTCTATTTTTCCCTATCGAGAAGTTTTTAGTGCGGATCTCTACCGCAGCAATGTGGTGCGGCTGCTGCTTTTTCTGGGGCTCTTTCCACTGGTGATCAATTTACTCTCGCGCCAAGCCAGCCTTGACCAGATCGCCTGGTTGATTGGTATCTATTCTGCTTCGATCTGGGGAGTGGTGCTCTATAACTTGATTCAACCGGTTCAGTTCTCCTGGCGCAACACCCTCAAATGCATTCTATTTACGACGGTAATCGGGATTCCGCTGTTACTGTTCTTTCAGCAAGTGCCGCCGTTTCGCACGCTCTATCACGCTATTAATGCCGGCCCCCTATTTCGCTTGGTAGGATTTATTCTTGGGGTTGGGGTGCTTGAGGAAATTTGCAAAGCCCTGCCGATTTATTTTCTGTTAGCCCGTCCTCGCAAGTTGGCTGACCCGCTCTCAGGAGCTTTCTATGGTGCGATGTCGGGACTGGGGTTTGCCATTGCCGAAGGGGTCGCCTACTCGTTTCGCTACGCGGCTGGGCTTTCCAGAGGGCAGTTGGATCTGAGTTCTTATATGGCTGCGAACACAATTCGATTTGTTTCACTGCCGCTGTTCCACGCCATGCTAGCGGGTATTGTGGGTTACTTTATTGGGCTAGCGGTGATCAATCCCTCGCGACGAGGGGCGATCGTTTTTATTGGTATTTTGATTTCTGCCACGCTGCATGGGTTGTATAACACTTTTGCCGGTGGGTTGACCGGGCTGATCATTGTCGGCTTCACGATTTTGCTGTTTGTCATTTATCTGCGGCGTAGCCAACAGCTCGTAGATGAAATGCATCAGGCTGAACAGACTTCCCGGCGCAACCGCGACTTTTGATGGGATTTGGGATTTGGTTCTATCCAATATACCGCCTGATCAGAACTGCTTGATCAGAACTGCTTGATCAGAACTTCGAGCCTAACCTCGAACCCAACCTCAGCCTATGTCCCAGCTTGCCAGCCTCCGAGAACTAGGCTCAGCAGCAAAAGTGTGCCGAATCCCAGCCGATACCAGACAAAAATCCAGGTGTTGCGATTTTGGAGATAGCGGAGGAGCCAGGCGATCGACAGATAGGAAAAAATGAAGGTGGACAGGATGCCAGCCAGCAAGACGAGAATGCCATCGACATTGCCTAGGGCTTTGCCGGATTGGTACAAGGTGGCGATCGTTAGGGTGGGGATGCCTAACAGGAAGGAGAAGCGAGCTGCTGTTTGCCGCTCCAGTCCTAAAAACAAGCCTGCGGTGAGGGTAGAGCCCGATCGAGACGCGCCTGGAAAAAGAGCGATCATTTGCCCCAGCCCGACCAGAATGCCATCCGATACCTGGAGTTGGTCAAATCCTCGCTTGCGATTTCCCAGATTTTCTGCCAAACCGAGCAACAGGGCCATCACGATCGACATGATGCCAATCACCCAAACGCTTTCCGGCAAAACATCCCGCAACAAAAATCCACCGACGAGGGCAGGCACCGTGCCGATCCCAATCCCCAGCAGAATCTTGAACTCTTCCCGCTGCCAATCGCGTTGACGAATGGCGATCCATCCTCCCCGCAGCAGTTGCCAGATGTCAGTCCAAAAGTACAGGACGACTGCAATCACACTACCAAATTGAATCGCATCAACAAAGTACTTTTCGCCTACGGTTGTCCATCCCAGCAGTTTGGTAAAAACTAACAGATGGGCAGTGCTGCTGATCGGCAAAAACTCCGTAATTCCCTGCACCAAGCCTAGAACGATCGCTCGAAATAAATCCTGAATTAAATTCACCGTCTCACCTGATTGTTGCGGTAGGGTTGTGCCGAACTGATCGCCGAGCGGTTGCCGGATCGATTGGAGTTGGCCATGCGTTGATCTAGCTTACGCAGAGAGCATTGAAGTCTCTGTGACTGCTTCAGTTTCTTCAAAGAAATTTCATTAAATTTACCGCAAACGAACCCATCAATTTTTTCCTAGTATGAACATTGTTTGAATGCCCCCCAGGGGGATAAACCTATGCTATGTTAAAAAAGGTGAACCGATTCTTAAAACGATTTTGTCTTCCTACTCTCCACCCAAACCTTTTTATCTAAATCCGGCAATCGACCTTGAGACAGATCGATCGTGGCTCAATGGGCGCTGGCTGAACGGCCGCATGTTAGCTGCTGCCGCTTTTCTGGTTTCGGTTCCAGTTTTTATTCAAGCCCCCTTGGTGCGGCTATTCCCTTGGATCAGTCTGTTGGCAACTCTCGGCTGGCTGGCTCTGAGCCTTCGCCTTCGCAAGCAGGCTCAATGGTTCATTTGGGGCGATCTCCTGATGGGGTTTAGTTGGACTTGGTTGGCTGGCTCACTGTACTGGGGTTGGTTGCGCTGGGAACCCCTGATTCATCTACCTGTTGAGGCGATCGGTCTCCCTTTTGCCTGTTGGGGGCTTTGGCGGGGTAAACATCAGATCGGCAACTGGTTTTATCTCGGTTCGCTTTTAGGCACTGCTGTGACCGATCTCTACTTCTATTTGGTCGGGTTAATTCCGCACTGGCGACAGCTCATGATAGAACCGAGTCTGGCTACGACCATTTTGCGATCAGCCGTTGAGCAGGTGCAGACTCCCTGGGGGATCAACTGTGCGATCGGGCTGATTGTGTTGCTGCTGGGAGTGGGTTGTTTGCCACTTCGCCTGCCCCAACTGCACTGGTGGGCCTTTGGGGGGGCAGTACTCAGCACCCTGCTGGTGGACGGATTATTTTGGTTAGGTGCGGCGGTGGTTTGAGTAAGGCTATGATTGGGAAGGTTTCCGATCAACTGCATCGTTGCCAATGCCGATCCAATGCCAAGGCCAAGTCAACGCCGATGATCATTCAATGCCAAGTCAGTGGCTTGTAATTCATACCGTGTATTTACGGATCTCTCCGTATTTGCAAGGTTCTGTTGAGATCAGACAGGCTAGAATCGTCAAATTTAATGAATAATTCGGAGTTCATCCGGAGCGAAGGCTTTCTATAATTTTTCAGAAGCGCATGCTCGCGGATCCTGGCGCTGGGGTGCATTTCAAGAGCAATGCAATGGGTTCAAAGCCTGTGGTGACAACACAACCTGCTCCTCACTTAATCCTACGCACCGAATCAGGTAGTCGATACCTTTCGCTGATTGGCAGCAACTGCTGGACGTTTGGGCGAGGGGATGACAACAACTTTGTCCTACCCGATCGCTGGATTTCCCGAAATCATGCCATGCTCCAGCGGATTGAGACGGGTGAGTTTTATCTGATCGATATGGGCAGCCGCAATGGCTCGTTTGTGAATGGACGACGGGTGAGTGTGCCGGTCACGTTGCAAACGGGCGATCGACTCACCTTTGGGCAAACCGAGCTGGAGTTTTATGCCCCAGAAGTGGAGGTTTTGCCGGAGCCAACTGGCAGTGTCGATTCTCAGGAATTTACCGCGACTGCCACTCTGCATGTGCGACGGTTGATTTCCGTGTTAGTGGTAGACATTCGAAATTTCACTGGCATGACGCGCCAGATCGATGAGAATACCCTCTCGGAAGTGATCGGCACCTGGTTTCGTCATGCCGGAAATATCATCCGTGAGTATGGCAGTTGGGTCGATAAATATATCGGGGATGCCGTGATGGCCGTCTGGATCCATGGAGCCCAACAGGTTTCACCGGAGGAGTTGATCCGCATTACCCATGCTCTCAGCGCCTTACAAAAAATGACGAGCCAACTGCATGAGCATTATCCTCTCCCTTTCCCTTTGCGGATTGGGGCAGGCTTAAACACCGGGTATGCCATGGTCGGAAATACGGGCACCGGCGATCGTCCCGACTATACTGCGCTAGGAGATACGGTCAATGCGGCGTTTCGATTGGAATCTTCGACGAAACAAATTGGAGTCGATATCGCTTTTGGTGAAGCAACTTATCAGTATTTAGAAGCGGCTGGGCTAAAACTGCCTTTATTTAAGCAGCATACGGTTGTCTTGAAGGGGTTTGATGTGCCCACTGTCACCTATGCTGGCTCCTTTACCGACTTAGATGAGTTTTTGAAATCCACATCTCATCATGCGATCGCCAATGATGCATTTGAAAATACGCTTCGCAATCACTTTAAGTCTAACTAATGGCATCTGCTGAGATATCGTTTTTTCTGAAATGCCATGTGAAGCAATAAAAAAGTCCAGGGAACACCCTAGACCTGATTTCATGTTCTGATAGGTTCTCTCTAATGGCTCTCTCGTCCAGATAATTGGTGAGAACTGCCGATGTTTGAGAATTGAAGTTCTCCGATCGCCTCTGCCGATCGCCTCTGCCGATCGCCCTAGTTATGCAGTAGCGGTAGCTGGATAAACGCTCACCTTCTTGCGATCTTTGCCTTTGCGCTCAAAGGTTACTACGCCATCCACTAACGCAAACAGAGTATCATCACAACCCCGCCCCACGTTAACACCCGGATGGATTTTAGTGCCGCGCTGACGCACGAGAATATTTCCTGCTTTCACCGTTTGTCCACCATACCGCTTCACGCCTAAGCGCTGAGCATTTGAATCTCTACCGTTGCGGGTACTGCCTGTTCCTTTCTTATGAGCCATAGCAACCTCATGAATGTTGATGGATGAACTGAATCGATAAAAATCAGCGGTGTTGACTGATGACAAACTGATGACAAACCGTTAGCAAACGGGTGGCAAATCGTTTGACTTACCGAATCTTGCCAACCGGGAGCTGCCTTCTAGCTGTCTGCGGATTCAGCCGTTTCTGCCTCTACCTTAGCGCTTGCACCTGTAATTGCTTTCCCGTTCAGGTTAATGGAGTCGATCATGACTCGCGTTAGCTCTTGACGGTGCCCTTGCTTTTTGCGAGTTTTCTTCTTCGGTCGCATCTTATAAACGATGATTTTCCGACCGCGCAAATGCCGTAATACGGTTCCTTCAACGGTTGCGCCCTCAACGATCGGTTGCCCAATCGAGATGTCACCTTCGTTGTCTACAAAAAGGACGCGATCGATCACCACACTGCCTTCTTCATCAACAGCGAGCCGATCTACGTCATAAAAACGACCGGGCTCAACTCGGAGTTGTTTACCACCAGTCTCAATGATTGCGTAAGTCATGAGTGTTCCTAGATGCCGTACAGGTAGCTGGATTGAGTTTGTCAGAAGCCTAATGATTTAGGGATCGAATGATTACAGTGAATCAACCGAAATACCTGAAATCAGAAGTGCATCAAACTATCCTCAGCTTTTGGCAGAATTGACCTGATCCGAGCAAGATAATGCCAACTTACTATTTTGAAGAATTGATCTATAAAATGTCAACGTTTTGAGGGGGCAAGTCTGGATTTTTTGACTGGATACGGTCTGCAATTTCAGCCTGCAGTTGCAGAGCTTAACCTCCCTGTCCAAATGCCATGCTCAATAATCATGCTAAACAATAAAGCGGGTTGACTCCTCTTGAGAGGCTTGCCAACTGCGGGCATCGTAATACAAATCCTCTAATGTAATGCCATAAAGGGCTTCCCGTAATTTGTGATGTACCTGTCTCCAGAGGGTCAGAGTTACCCAATCTTCAGCTTGATCGGCTTCGGAGCTGTGACGGGCCAGGGGATCGATCGTTTCACCGACGGCTTCTAGAATTTGCCCCAAGGAAATTTGACTGGGCGATCGGGCCAGGCGATAGCCCCCTTGTGATCCTCGAATAGATTCCACCAGGCCTGCTCGTCTCAGTTCAATCAATAATTTCTCCAGGTAGGGAGCTGGCAAATCCTGACGCTGGGCGATCGCCCGTACAGAAGTGGGTTCCTGGCTTGATTGAAGTGCCAAATCCAGCAGAGCTTTGACGCTATAGTGACCTTTTGTTGTTAGCTTCATGCCAATGGTTTAAGGCTTTTATTTTAAGGCTTTTATATGAAAGGCTGAGCGTTGGATGATTGGGGCTTGGGGATAGAAATTTTGGAGAATCACAATTGCTTGATTGACTGTTTTGTGAGTTGTTCAAGGATGCTCAAATCGATCGATCAGACAAACACTTCTGTTAGATTGCGACCCCTAGATTTCCACCAAAATTCTGATGCACTTCTGTGATTCATTCACCTCGATCAATCTCAGTTCTAAAGTCAGCTTACCTGGGTTTAAAACTAGATGAAAAAGTTTCCACCTCAAGGTAGGATAGTTTCACTGCTGATATAAATCTCTTTGGAAAAAGCGATACAGCAATTTGTCCGCCGCTGGTACTCATGGAGTCACCTACTCGTTTTATTTGGCTTAGCTAGAGAAGCTTCAGACTCAGACGAAATGACTAAAAAAAAGAAGAACGAGCCTTTGACAGGGGAAGCATTACTGGCAAAGGTGAAGCAGCTAGAACACTTGACGAAAGAAGAAAAAGCCAAAGAATGTGGCTACTACACCATCACTAAAAACGGTATAGAACGAGTCAATATGATGAAGTTCTACAATGCCCTCCTGGAAGCCAAAGAGATTGAACTAGATGGTAAACAATCGGGTAACGGACGCGGTGGGCGAAGTGCAAGCTATCGAATTACAGTTCAGGCTAATGGTAACCTGCTAATTGGAGCGGCTTACACGAAACAAATGGATTTAAAGCCAGGGGATGAATTTGAAATCTCGCTGGGGCGTAAGCACATTCGCTTGAAGCAGCTTGATGCTGATCTCGTCGATTGAGTTGAATGCCCTGAGTTGAATGCCCTGAGTTGAATGCCCTGAGTTAAATGCCCTGTAACTACCAGTACCGGCATTGGATGATTTAAGTCACTTGTCTCCCACGGTCACCTTTTCTCGCTTGTCCCGACGAGAATCGTTACAGGCTCGATTGAGAGTGCTGTTGCAACAGAATGATCTGGAAAGTGCCAAGGTTTTGTTGGCTCCGGTTCAGCCCGCCGATCTAGCAGAGGCGATCGAGCACTTGCCCCAGACCCTGCAAGTTATTGCGTTCCGATTGCTCTCTAAAACTGAGGCGATCGAAGTGTATGAATACTTAGAAAGTTCCGTTCAACAGTCGTTGCTAGAAGACTTTAAGCGGCAAGATCTGCTGGAGGTGGTGGATGCCATGTCTCCTGACGATCGGGTGCGGTTGTTTGATGAACTGCCCGCTAAAGTGGTGAGTCGGCTGCTAACTCAGCTCAGTCCGGATGAGCGCCAGACGACCGCCCTGTTGCTGGGGTATGAGATGGGCACGGCTGGGCGGATTATGACCCCAGAATATATTTCTCTGAAAGAAAACTGGACAGTCGATCAGGCACTGGCACAAATTCGTCAACTGGCGAACATCAGTGAAACTATCTACTACCTCTATGTCACCGATCCATCTCGGCAATTGACTGGGATTCTGTCACTTCGGAGTTTGGTCACGGCTCAGCCTGATCAAACCATTGGCGAGATTATGGTGCAGGAAGTGATTTACACCCAAACGGATACCCCGCAAGAAGAAGTGGCTCGACTGATTCAGCGCTATGATTTTCTGGCGGTGCCGGTGGTAGATACGGAACAGCGGTTAGTAGGGATTGTGACGGTAGACGATGTGCTCGATATTTTAGAGGCAGAAACGACAAAAGATATTTATACCCTGGGGGGCGGGGTGCAAACGGGGGGAGATCGCTACTTTCAGAGCGATCTGTTTAGTGTGGCTCGACGGCGGGTCACCTGGTTATTGATTTTACTGGTTACCAACACAGCGACCTCAGCGGTGATTCGCAGTCAGCAAGAAATTTTGCAACAGGTGGTGGCGCTGGCTGCATTTATTCCCCTCTTGATCGGTACCGGCGGCAATGTGGGAGCCCAGTCCTCAACGGTGGTTATTCGAGGCTTGAATACGGAGGAAATTGACCAAGCCAAGGCTTTTCAGGTTGTACGTCGAGAAGCGATCGCCGGTGCTTTGCTAGGCATCATGCTGGGGTTGGTTGTGCTGGTGTGGGCTTATCTATTGCAAGGAAATTGGCTGGTTTCTGGGGCGGTTGGGATTAGCTTGGTTGCTATCTCCATTTTGGCCTCGATCGCTGGCTCGGCCTTGCCATTGATTTTTCAAAGTCTCAAGCTTGATCCGGCTCTGATGTCAGCTCCGTTCATCACTACAGCCGTGGATGTCTTAGGTGTGTTGATTTATCTAAACGTTGCCCGCTTCATTTTGCAAGTTTAATCCTCATCAGATCTTCTGAGATTCAAGGTTAAATCAGATACTTCGTCTTCTCTCTAATGATCTAATCAATAGCCTGGACAATTCACGATATCTGACCGGGGTAAGTTGAGTTACGATTTTTGTCCAAGCGGTCGAGTCTATAGATACGCCAATCTGCGGTTGTAGTATTTTGAGCCTGCGAGTTGGATCAGAGAAGCCTGTAGAGAGATGAAAGATGGGGCTTACTAACGGTGTGGAATCAGGATTGTCCTGAAGCAATTTCACAAAATTCTATAGAAAGTGAAAAAAGCGCTTCTATGGGCTGCAAAATCCCATAAAATTGACTAATTTGTGGAAGCAAAATATTTAGGCTCTCTGGCTCAACTTGTGGTTTCTCAGCTCGTTGTTTCGTAGATGCACCTCCCTGAATGCACCTCCTCTCAGACGCTCGATCGATTGCAGTTCTGGCCAATTTTTCTGTGTCAAGTTAACTTCTTGGGTTGCAGTTTTGACTGAAATTTTCCGATCTATTTTCTTTTCTTCCTCCGCTATCCCATCTATAGAAACACCCAACTTGCATGACTGAAACTGCATGGGTTTAGGAAGCGTTTCTCTTTCAGTGGCTATCCGTTTTGGAGTTCCTAGTCAGACTGAGCCCACTGATTGGGATGATCGGCGCAGTTTTGCTGCGAGGTTTGAGTCGCGAGGTTTGAGTCGCGAGGTTTGAGTCGCGAACAGTTTTTGCCCTTTCTTTTGATTAACGATGACTATGATCTCTGCTACATCCCGTTTACTGGTTTTAGTTGATGCTGCCGTTCAGGATTATCAGCATTTCACTGCCCACCTTCCCGCCGAAGCAGATGTTGCCATTCTGGAACCGCATCGGGATGGTATTGCGCAAATCAGTCAACTCCTGTCTGATCGCCACAATTTAGGAGGACTCTGTTTAATTGCCCATGGACAACCCGGCGAATTACAACTGGGTCAAACTCGGTTGAGTACGGCCGAGCTGCCTCGTTATGCAGCTTTAATTCGAGGTTGGGCAGCGGCATTTCAGCAACAAGCTACTTTGTGGATCTATGGTTGCCAAGTGGCTGCTGGCAGCAAGGGGCAACAATTGGTGCAGGCTCTGCATGATTGGGTGGAGGTGAGTGTAGCCGCTTCTACAACCCTGCTCGGTAATGCAGCGCAAGGTGGCAATGGATCCTTAGACTTTGCGATCGGTCAAGCAGAACCGCCCCACTGGCTCAGTGCGGAAACCCTCGGCGGCTATCCTCACCTGCTTCCCATTCTGGTGAATGAGAGCTTCCGTAATAGCGATGTGCTGGAAAAACAGTGGATCTTTGGCAATGATGGTGGATCGGCTGCCAATCCCTTTCTGACGGCTCGTCCCGATTTCGCTGCTCCAACCGGGGGATTACCTGGCGGCGGCGGCATTGATCCTGAAGGTAATGGTGTCCTGCGGCTGACCAACAATACAACGAACCAGGCAGCATTTGTGATTTACAATCAGCCCTTTAGCTCTAATGCTGGGTTGAGCATCACCTTTGACTTTTTCGCTTACAACGGTACGGGCACGCAGGGGGCGACACCGGGTGGGGATGGGATTAGCTTTTTCCTAATTGATGGAGCGGCAACTCCGACTACAGCAGGCGCTTTTGGCGGATCGCTGGGCTATGCTCAGAAAAATCTGGATCAAATCAACGGCATTCTGGGTGGCTACCTGGGGGTTGGACTGGATGAGTTTGGTAACTTTGCTAACCCGAAGGATTTTGCTGCTCAGGTGGGTGATCAACGGGTAGGCGGGCCAGGACTCACACCGGATGCCGTGACGATCCGAGGGCGTGGAGATGGCACAGCGGCACTAGGAGCAGGCAATTATGACTTCATTGCTACTTCAGGTAGCCTAGCCGGTGGAATTGATGAAGTCACCACGACGGTGCGGGAGGATGCGGCCCGGCGAGCCCGGGTTGACATTACGCCTGCGGGGATACTCTCCGTCAAAATTGATCTGAACAATGACGGGGATTTTGCGGATGCCGATGAAGCTCCAACGGCGCTGAGCAATATTGATATCGCGGCGGCGAACAGTGGTATTCCGTCGTCCTTCAAGTTCGGTTTTGCCAGTTCAACCGGCAATGCCACGAATATTCATGAAGTCCGCAATCTAATCATTTCCTCGTTTTCGACTCCGCCGACGGTGGTGGATGCTTCATTGGGAGTTAGCCCAGATTCGATCGTGGCTGTGACGGGCTTGGCGGGTACGGATGCTGAAACTTCGATCGCGTCTTTTACGATCACGAGTTTGCCCTTGCCCGCTCAGGGGGTTTTGTATTTCGGTAATCCTCAGTTGGGTGGCACACCTGTGACTGTGGGTCAAACCCTAACACCGGCTCAACTGTCGCAATTATTTTTCCAGGCTTCTCCCAATTTTACAGGCGGTAGTTTTACTTATCGTGCGACTGATACGGATGGTGATCTCAGTCAGGCCCCAGGTACCATCACCTTAACGTTACTCGATAATATTCCCCCCTCATTGCCAGGCAATAGCAGCACGAATGTGACATCCGATAACCCACTGAATCTGGGTGGCTTAAATGGTACTGATCCGGATGGCAGTATCAATTCCTATATTATTTCTGAGATTCCACCGGCGAATCAGGGCTCTCTGTTTGTCGGCGATCCCAGCCAAGGAGGCACTCCGGTTGTTCTGGGTCAAACTCTTACGCCTCAGCAACTGAATCAATTGTTCTTCCGTCCGGGGGCTGGCTTTACGGGCACCCAATTTACCTACGTTGCGGTGGATAATCGTGGGGCATTGTCCAATCCGCGCACCATCACACTGGCTGATGCTCGTCAAGGTATTCCAGAAACGCCTGAGTGTGAACCTGGACTGAACCGCAAGGGCACCAATGGCAACAATCAGATTGTGGGTACTCCAGATAGCGATCGGCTACGAGGCTTAGGAGGAAACGATCGCCTGCGCGGTAAGGCTTGTGATGACCGCTTGGATGGGGGCAAGGGTAACGATCGGCTGTTTGGTAATGATGATAACGATCGGCTGCGCGGTCAACAAAATAACGATCGGCTGGATGGGGGCAAGGGAGCTGATTTGCTGAATGGTGGATTGGGTCGCGATCGACTGCGCGGCCGCAATGGTGAAGATACCCTGTTCGGCCGACGGGGTAATGATCGCTTGCAAGGGGGAGCAGGAATCGATCGGCTGTTGGGTGGGCGCGGACAGGATCGTCTCCGAGGTGGGGGCGGGAATGACCAACTCGATGGTCAGCAAAATAACGATCGGGTTGATGGCGGCAATGGCAATGATGTAGCCAATGGCGGACTGGGCAACGATCGACTGTTCGGACGAGCCGGAGATGACACTTTGTTTGGACGACGCGGGAACGATCGCCTCAAAGCCGGTAGTGGCGAAGATACGCTGGCGGGAGGTTTGGGCAACGATACGCTGATTGGTGGTGGCAGTGCTGATACCCTGTCCGGTGGCGGTGGGCGCGATCGGTTCATCTATCGCAATATTCAGCATGGATTAGATACCATTCTCGATTTTGAGGCGGTGGATCGGATGGTGCTGAAGGGCATTTTTGCGAAAGCAGACTACAATCGCACTCCCCGCTTCGATCGCTATATTCGGTTGGTGGCTTCTGGGAGCGACACGATCGTCCGGGTTGATGGGAATGGCGATGCCGCTGGTGGTTTCCAGAATCTGGCCACTCTGATCAGCGTGGCTCCGTCTGATCTGAGCGCCAGCAATTTTGTCATCTGATCTCACCTGATCCAATATTCACCTGAGCGACTTTGTGATTTGTCCGGTAGCGCGGGCGTGAATTGAGCCACTGTAGTGCGGGCATCTTGCCCGCGCAGGTTGGAAGTTCACTCTATGAGAAGTTGCTCCATGGCTGCTGAAGTCTGTCTAATCTCATGCAGTAAACGCTCGGTTTGTCTTCCTCATCAAGTGGTTCTCCCCATCAAGCAAGTTGATTGAGGACTTCCAGCACTGCTTTGGGGGATAGCTTGTCTTTAAACCAAATGATCGGGGCGGGGGTTTGGTTAAAGTTCACTCCGGCTTTTTCCAGGTTCAGCCGCTCTGAAATCGCCAAAATCAGATTGTGCCCCTCCGCCTGCCGGACTTGCGAGAATTTTTTGCGCAGATATTCTGGTCGCCAATAGCCGACAATTTCCAGCAGCACCGATCGCCCATCGGGATGAACCAGCCGAAAGTCAGGAATCATGACACTGCCCGGAATGGGGATGAGGTCAACTTCGCGTTCGAGCTGCCATTCGCTCTTGAAGCTAGCCCAGCGATCGGCAAACGACATCTCCAAAAAGCTATCGTAGGCTTTGCCCGGTGGATAATGACTGACCAGTTGGCATTCTGAATCCAGGCTAAACCGGCGCTGTTTTTCCTGCTTAGAGTAGGGATCGCGCCAGTGGAGATCGGCGGATAAACTCCATTTCGTCACATGCAATAGGGCGGGAATCAGTTTGGCAATGTCTAAACCGTAGCGGGTACTGGGCTTAAACAAACTGGTGGGGCCATCGATCGCGATCGTGAAACCGTGATCGGCATCGCCTTCGATATACGCCATCAAACCGAAGAGTTTGAGGTAACGAAACAGCAATTTGTATTCGCCTGGATCGTTGCGATGGGCTTGAATCCGAATCTGGCTGGCTTTATAGAAGATGCCTTGCACCTGTGACAGGTTGTAGCGATGTAGCAAGGCTTCGGGTGTGGGTGGGTCAAATTGGGTGAGGATGCGATTTTCGGCCAAATCGGCATACAGTCCCGCCTGAATTTGGTCAGGATAGACTTCCCGATCGAGTTCCTGGCTGAGTTGAGCGGCCAAAGTCTGGATGGTTTGGCTGGCAGTTTGCGGTAAGGGAGCTGCCTGGGCTGAGAGGGCAAAAACTCGCTGTCGCAAGCGCTGGGGTTCCAGGGGGCTGACGATTTCAAAGGTGCTGAAGGTCTCACTGCGGAGGAGATGGGCTAACCCTCGCTGAATCCGATAGTTGGTGCCATCTCCTTCTAGCACTTGCAATTGCCGATCGAGTTCGCCCTGAGAACTGCCTTTCGCCTGCCTAAATAGATCGATCAATTGGTTGGCCATCTTGAGCTGGGAGGGTGCCAAGGGCAAGAATTTGGGGGCAATTTCCTCACCATTTTGGCGATGTATGAGTAGATCGGTCGGTAACATAGGGGTTGTTGACTCCCAAGCGGTGATGCTTGCTCCTAACTGCGACCCGTGACCGACAACCCTTCCAGAATTACGGATGGCGTATAGCAAGAGCCGTTCCATTCTGCATCTCCGCCTAAACTCACCAAGTTTTTCAGGGCGGTATAAACATTGCCTGCCACCATCGTGTCTTTAATCCGACCGACGACTTCTCCCTTCTCTACCCAATAGCCTAAATCCACATTGACTGAGAAATCTCCGGAGATGCCTGCACCCCCTCCCAGCATTTGATCCACAATAATTCCAGCATCTAAGCTGGCAATCAGTTCAGTCAGGGAAGGCTGACCTGGTTCGATCTTTAAATTAAATAATCCGGGAGTTGGGTAACTGCCTAAGCCTGGCCGAAAGCCGTTGCCGGTGGTGCCGCTGCCTAACCTGCGTCCGATCGTTCGATCGGTATAGAACAACTGCAAGACACCGGACTGAATGAAGGTAATCGGTCGGGTAGGGGTGCCCTCATCGTCAAACGGGCAGCTAAACGGTCCGAGGTTGGGCACTTGGGAAATGGTTAAATCGGCTGAAGTCACCGTTTGCCCCAGTCGATCGCTCCAGGGAGAGGCTCGCTCTACCACTTGCTTGCCGTTCATGGCTGCCTGCACCGTGCCCCACAGCATATCGGCCGCTTTCGCTGTGAACAAGACCGGAATGCGACGACTGGGAGCGGTGGCATTGCGCTGAGCCCAATCGAGGCGCTGGATAATTTGTTGTGCGACTGTCACGGGATCAAGACGATCGCGCTGGGTTTGCCCATCCGCCACACTGAGGAGGTCATCTCCTCGCACCCATTCTGCTGAAACAAAACAGCTTAGGGTCGTGTCCGTGTAACCACAATCGAGCCCCTGGGAGTTGATCAGGCGGGTGGTTTCTACATCACATTCCCATTCAGCCGTACAGAGAATCTCTGGGTAAACCTCGCGAATTAAGCCAATGGCTGTTCTACCCCACTCCAGTAGTTGTTCAACGGGTACGGTTGCACCCAGATCCGGATAGGTTTGGGATGAAGCGTCCGCCAACTCAATGGCTTCGGGTTGGTTGAGTTGACTGAGGGCAATGGCTCGATCGACCAAGGCTTGCGGTTCCACGGGCCCATAGGCTACGGCGAGGCCGGGTCGGCCCTGTCGCCAAAGCCGCAACGCCACCCCTTCCGCTTGCGAGCTTTCCAACTGCTTCAGCCGATTCGCTTCAAAAAACACAGGTCGGGACAGCGAATAAGATTGAAAGACTTCCGCAGCCTCTGCGCCCGATCGCGCTGCTAATGCAAGGAGCTGTTCTGCGAGTTGCTCCTGAGTTGAGGTTTCCGAACCCATAGATACCTGTACTAATTGCGTACACTAATTGCGTACCGCCTGCTTCTCCCTATCTTCCCGGAAAAGGGGGACATTACGCCAGATTGAGTTCTTGCATTAGCCAGAAGCCAGCAAAAGACTGATCGTCTGGGCGCGACTGCACGGCAATAAAGTGAATCTGGTTGGATCCTTGCTTTGCTGCCTCCAATGCTTGTCCTTCCTTTTGTAAGTCTGGGGTCGGCAAATTAGCCAAAATCCAGGCATCGTTGGCTCCTGTTTCCAGCACCAACTGCGGGGGCATGGCGTTAAAGCGGAGGGCTGCGAGTTCTAAGCCAGACATCCAGGCGGCTAAGGGCAAGGCACGAGATGAATAGATGATCAGACCGGGCACGAGTGCATCCGGTTGTAAGCCAAACATGGTAGGAGGAAAGCTTTCGCTGAAGCCAATCTCCCAATCTGCCATTTCACTGAAGGCGCTGGCTTCCAGGCTGACAAATGCCCACCGTTCACCCATCAGCGCATCGGGCAAGGGTTGGGGTTTGGGGGGAGGTAAACTGACGGATGGGTTATTGCCTGCTTGGTAGTTGGGTAGGGTGGGATAGTAGTCTTGCAGACGCTGATCGATCCACTGACTCAAGACTAGAGTGCGCCGACTGGGGTAGGCCGGAATGCCAGCATCTTCGCAAGCCTTTGTGATCATGTTATTCATCTGACGACGAAAGAAGCGAATTTTATCCGGCGGAGTTTCGGCCTGGGCGATCGCTTTTTCCAAAGCTTCCCGCAACCGTACCGAATTCACTTCCGTGTTAGGGATAAATTCGGCATAGCGAAACAGTTGTTCCGCAGTGGATTGCGCATCGGTTGGGCTTTCGCACACCAGCATTTCCCATAACTTCTTCTGGTTGTCATCCAGCACTGGGCGGGAATAGAAATCTAGCTCCCAAATTTTTGTCATCGTTCCTTTGAGTATGCGCGTGAGTATGCGCTGATTCGCGTGAGTATGCGCTGATTCGCGAGGATTTCAGATGAGAACCCCAATCTAGATCCGCAGGGTCACCATTTTCTGTACCGCCTCCACAATTTGCGGTGGCTGAACAATCGTTAAGTTTTCCAGAGTGCCGTTGTAGGGCGTAGGAATATCTTGCGAGGCTAACCGCAACACGGGTGCATCGAGTTCGTCAAACAGCCGATCGTTGATGGAGGCAGTCAGTTCGGCTCCGATCCCACCGGATTTCATACACTCTTCCACAATGATGACCCGATGGGTTTTACGCACGGATTCGCCGATCGTGTCAAAATCCAGCGGTTTGAGGGAAATTAAATCGATCACTTCTGGATCTAAGCCCTCTTTTTCCAGGGTTTTCACGGCTGCCATCACATGGTGCCGCATCCGAGAATAGGTGAGAATGGTCACATCTTTGCCCGATCGCACCAGTTCTGCTCGATCCAGCGGTAACACATATTCGTGATCCGGCAGGTTTTCCTTCAGGTTGTAGAGCAACACATGCTCGAAAAACAACACCGGGTTGTCATCGCGGATTGCTGCTTTCAGAAGCCCTTTGGCGTTATAGGGAGTAGAGCAGGCGACCAATTTAAGACCTGGGACTCCCTGGAAATAGGCTTCTAGTCGTTGGGAATGTTCTGCACCGAGTTGGCGACCTACCCCACCCGGGCCGCGAATCACCAATGGGATTTTATAGTTCCCGCCGGAGGTGTAACGCAACATGCCTGCGTTGTTGGCAATTTGGTTGAAGGCGAGCAACAAAAAGCCCATATTCATGCCTTCGACGATCGGGCGCAAGCCAGTCATCGCTGCACCGACTGCCATGCCCGTGAAGCTATTCTCGGCAATTGGCGTATCGAGCACCCGCAGATCACCGTACTTCTTATAGAGATCCTTCGTGACTTTGTAGGAACCGCCATAGTGCCCTACGTCTTCGCCGATGACAAGAACCGACGAATCTCGCGCCATTTCTTCATCAATTGCTTCTCGCAGCGCATTAAAAAGAAGGGTTTCTGCCATTGCTCACTGTATGCCCGTAATTTTGACCTTAATGCATCTTATAAGAGATTAGCCGGTTACGGGGACAATCGCTGATGAATCGCTGGCTAATCGCTGATGAATCGATCGCTTCGGTGGTTCTGCTGCCTCATCGGGGGATCGCTTCGGTCTTTTTGTAAAGACATGTAAAATCTACCCAGAGGCTGGATCGCAACGTGATTCGTAAGGTGCTGTGCAAACTGTCAGCTTGTCCAGCAATCTACCTGAAGAGACTGGGTTTTCTGTAGAGATTTGATGAAGGTTAGGGTTAAGAGGGGAATCTGTAGCAGACCTCACTTGAAACCCGGCATCCGATTAAGAGACGATAGCAATACGGTTGGTGTGAGCGTATGAAATTTAACCTTCGAGCGTGGGTTTCCCCAGGATCTTGGGCGGTAGGATCGAGGATCAAAACTGACTTGATTAACTTGATTAACAAGTGGGTAGCCGGTCGGTCGCATCTGGTAGCGGTCACCCAGACTTTATCTGCTGCACTGCGGCTACGGTTGAGCCGGATTACAAAACTCAGTCCTCAATCCCTGTTCTTACGGTTAATTGCGATCGTAGCGACTGCTTTATTGAGCAGTTTGGTGATTACGGGCATTCATCTATTGGTTTATCGTCCACCGCTGTCCTCGTCCAAAGCCCCTACGTCCCAAGCTCCCAAAGTCGGTGCTTCGCCTGCTCCCTCACGCAACTGGGCCGGACTACCGATCGCCCCTTCGCCCAAAATCACCCCATCACCGGCTGCTAAATCCTCTCCTGCGCCCTCTGGATCACCCGCCTCCTCGGGGAGCACATCAGCCAGTAAATCAGCCAGTAAATCAGCCAGTAAATCAGCTTCTCAGCCGTCTGCCCTGCCGGAAGCTGCTCCAACGACGGCTAACCCATCTCCGGTGCTGTCAGCGCTCTCACCCGCTCAGTCCCTATCTCCGGTGCCACCTGCCCTGACCCAACCCCTCTCTGGATATGCCCCATCCTACGAAGTGGCTCCGGCGCACCCAAGCAACTATGGCGATCGGTATAACAAAGATATTTTTGGCAGACCTGTGAATCATGCGCCGATCATTGTGCTCCACGAAACGGTAGGAACTGCTGATAGCGCCATTCATCTTTTCCAAACAGCGCATCAAGATGAGAGCCTGCAAGCCAGTTACCACAGCATCATTCGCCTCGATGGCACGATCGTCTACATTGTCTCGCCGGATAAGCGAGCCTTTGGGGCAGGAAATTCCATATTTAAGAGTAATCAGGGAGAGGAAGCGGTTCATACCCATCGGCAGTTTCCGCCTTCGGTCAACAATTTTGCTTACCATATCTCGCTAGAAACACCGCCTGATGGTGATAACGATGCTGAAACCCACAGTGGGTATACGGAAGCTCAGTATCGTTCCCTGGCTTGGTTAGTGTCCCAAATGAGTGTACCCGATGATCGGATTACCACTCACCGGGCGATCGATCGATCGGGTTCACGCATTGATCCTCGTAGTTTTGACGCTCAGCGCTTTTATGCCTATTTGCGCAGCTTACCTCGCCCTTATCTCAATCGGTAACCTTCTAGCTCGTAATCCTTAAACCCCAATTTCTCCCCCCCGTGTCAGGCTGACCACAACGACCAATGCCAAGCAGGCTACAAAGGTCAACCCTAGAATAAACAAAGCGAAAAGCTCACCGGCAGACAAGGGGCGATCGGTCGGATCGAGATAGGCTGTGGAACGATTAGTCCGAGCCTCAGAAGGGGGGCGGTTGAGAGCAGGCAAGGGTTGAATGACCGAGACGCGAGAATAACCAATCTTCCAGTCATAGGTCAGCCGTCGATCGGGGTTGCTGAGGGTGGCATAGGCTTCATTCAAGGCCTGAAATTTACTCACAGCGATCCCAGGGGGCAGTTTGGTGGTATCTGGATGATAGAGTTTACTGCGCTCGCGATAGGCTCGTCGAATTTGCTGGGCCGAAGCGGATGGGTGAAGCTCGAGGAGATCGTAGTAGGTGGCTGGCTGAAGCTGGGTTTCGGGTTGATTTTGCGTCTCAGGCTGCATCGTACCTCTCCGGTATTGGGGTCTGCCAGGGATTGGGGTTGCCAAGGGATGGAGTTTACGGGGGAGCGGCAATCGTGATTAAGCTAATTCATAACAGGCAGTGCGGGTGAGCCGAATCTGCGCCAAGGTGAAAATGACCGGAATGACGCGACTATAATTGGTGGCGATCGCCCGCCAACCGAGATCGGCAAAGAAACAAGCCCACATCATTGGTCCCAATAGGGCGAATACACTGCGCACAGCCCCATAGCGAGCGGCACTTAAAGCCATGGCGCGGGAGGCCGTTTGCATGGCGACTCGTCCTTGAAATTGGGTTGCCATTAATCCGCTGGCCTGAGTGATCGCCTGACTTGCGGCCTGACTTGCGACTTGATAGGTCGCAGCATGGAAAGCATATTGACGAGCCAGGGTTTGCAGCAATAATGGACGCAACACCGAACTGACTGCAACCGCTCCCCCACTCAGCAGGAGGCGGGTTGGATCGTTCGCACCGGTAGCCGGGAGATGCTGGCTTAGCTCAGTTTCAGAAATGGCCTGTCGTAATTGATTGTTTAGCGAAGTCTGTTCAGCTTGAGGCAGCTTTTGCCAAGCTCGCTGGAGCAAGTGTAAAAAGATCTCCACTTCAAGCTGTTCAACTGAAAAAGAGGGCGTGCAAGGAATTTTGAGATAGCGGCAGACTTGCAGCAGCACTTGACGGTAGCTGACTTCTTCGGTTTTACCGCGCAGGATGGTCATACCATCGGCAGCCAGGAACTGAAACCGCTCTAAAATCGCCTCGATCCAATCTTCCCGATCGCGACTTTGTACTTCGATCGGTTCAGGCGTGCACATGTAATCTAAAGGATTGAACTTCCGACGAAAAAGAATTTCTGTTAAGGCTTGCAGTTCTTCGTCGGTTGCCAGTTCCAATGCTACTCTTAACTCGTCCAAATCCCAGACCTCCCCTGCAACATTCTCAATGGCATTCAATGGCAAGCTATGCGAATTCACAGAACTGCCAAAAACTTTTTAAGGTGTTACCCCTAAGATTAAAACGATCCCTAAGGGTGAACCGTCAATTTTTAAACCGTTGTTCCATATTTTAGCGGATTCAATATGCCAGCCTCGGATATAGTCGAGGGTTGTCTGATGAGCAGAAGGTTCAGAATCAAAGAGCGGGATAGACCCATGACTATAACCAACGCAGAAACCAATGACGCGGCTGAGACAATCCAAGCCCAGCTCGATCCCAGCGGTGCAGGATCGATCGATCGCGAGATAGATGGAGCGATCGTGGGCGCAGGTCTGGCTGGGCTGATTTGTGCGCAACAACTCCAGCAGTGGGGCTATCAAGTCATTAGTCTAGAAAAATCACGGGGGCTGGGTGGACGCTTGGCGACCCGACGGCTTGCTGATACTTGTGCCGATCATGGGGTGCGAGCGATGACCGGGCAAGGATCGCTCACCCAGCAACTGATCGCAACATTAGTGCAGCGGGAACCCAACTACTACAGTGCTCCGGCGGGATTAACCACGGTGGCTAAGTTTTTAGCTCAAGGGTTATCGATCTGGCGGGAACAACGGGTGATCTCGATCGCACCTGACGTGCAAGGTTGGCGACTTCAGTTAGAGTCTCGTGATGGGTTGATCTCATCCGTACCAGCCAAATTCCTGATTTTAGCGATTCCTGCCCCGCAAGCCAGTGCGTTACTGGCAGCCATGCCCTCACCGGCGGCTATGGTTGCTGATCTCGCCTGGAATCGGCTGCGCTCCCAGGTGCAGTCTGTTGAGTTTGACCCTTGCATCACCGTGATCGCCACCTATGCGGCTGAGTATCAAACCCAACTGAGACAGCTACCCTGGCAGGCCGTGAAATTTCCCGACTCGGAAGCTGTGGCATGGCTCAGTTTTGAAACCCACAAGCGATCGAGTTCTCATCTCACTCCCGTGGTTGTTCAAAGCCATGCCGAATTTGCTCGTCAATACTGGGACGCTGCGGATTTGAAAGAGGTGGGGTATCAACTTCTAGCTCAAACGACGCGATTATTGGCTGGGTTGGACTGGCTGAATCAACCGTCGGAATTACAAATGCATCGCTGGCGGTACGGGTTTGTGCGATCTGGGCTCGATTGCAGTCATGTGGCAACGACTGACCCCTTACCGCTGGTGTGTTGTGGAGACTGGTGCCGGGATCGGGATGCTAACCTGGGAGATGAATCCTCAATTGAAGCGGCTTTGAGGTCTGGACTGGCCGCAGCCAATCAGATTCGGGCATGGGGCAATCTTCCTGTAGAAGGTTCGCCTGACCAACAGTTTGGGCGGCTTTTGCGATCGATCAGTTGAATTGCCAGTGGTCATTACCAGTGGTCATTGGCAGTGGTCATTGGCAGTGGCGAAATCGATCGGGAGCGATCGTATGGAATGGGTGCATGGAGAAGAGAGAATCCACCAAAAAAGCCATGCCTCATCGCGCTTGAAGCATGACTCAACCTTGTGTTGTAGTTATGGGTTTGAGCCTCGGCATGTCGGGCTGGGTCAATTGCTACCCGATTCCGCTCATGAATGCCAATGATTGGCTCAACTTAGTCTGATACCACTTGGACTGATAATTGGTTCGTGAATCCCCAAATTTCGCTCAGCGATCGGTTGATTCAAGGCGTGAGTCACAATCGGAACCGGCAATTTTAACAAGTTCAGTTGCTGCAAACTCGCTCTAGATCAACCCAAATCAATCTGCTGCGCCAGTGCTCTCTGAGCTAGAATCCTGTTCTGTCTCATCTGTGTCTGCGGCTGCGCTACCGTCACTGTTATAGCGTCTTCTAGTAAACCGTCCGGTGTTGGTGCGTTTCCGAAACTTGCGAGCGTAGGCAAGGTTACGCAGTGCTTTCTCTTTTTTCTGATTGCGGCGTTTAGCCATTCTAAACCTCGTGGGAGAGTGGGCAAAAAGAAACCTACTGGTATGGCTGAGTTAGCAACATCACAGCAAAAGTTCCTGCAAAACCATGATCTTAGCACAGCCTGCTAACTTCTAAAAGAGCCCTGTTGATACCACTCCTTGTTTACCCAATATATAGGCTGATATATAGGCTGATATATAGGCTGAAGTCACGATCGGTCAGGGTCACGATCGGTTAGGGTCACGATCGGCTCAAGAAACTATGGGAACAGATGCGTTCAGTCAATCAGGACTAGCCAGCAGCGTTTTAGCGAATTCTAAAGCTTCTGCCTGTGTGGTCACTTGACCTTCTGCCCGAGCGAGCTGAATGGCTTCCAGCAAATGCCCGATCGTGGGGCTGGGGGAGAGATGCAGTTGGGACATTAAATCACGACCTGAGAGCAGAGGGGCGGGATGGGCTACCGGATCATCGATCGTGAGGTAGCGTTTGATCAGAGCTTCGATTTGTTCCAGGGGGCTGCCGATCGCCATCGCTACTACCGCCAGAGCCGGAAAAGCTGATCCGATCGCTCGGAACAAATAATACTGCTCTCGGGTTGAGAGCGGCTGATGTTCCATGCGCTGCATTTGAGGCAACATTGCCATGACAGCCAAGACAGACTGGACTTCTGCCCGGCTGTACTTCAAGTGCCACAACTCTTGCTCAGCAATTTGCGGATCGGTCGATAATAGCCCTGCTAGCTTGGCAATTTTTAACCAACTGCGACCGCTGCCCGATACTCGTTGCTGATCGCGTGACCAGCCCGATAAGGGGAGCCCCAGGGTCGATTCCGTGCAAGCAAGCTGTTGGGTCGCTTGATCGATCTGGGCAATTTGAGCCAGCCCTGCGGCAGTGGCGTGGGGGAGCCAAGCGGTGAGTAATCCGTCTTGCCAGGCCTGATGTAAAAAGGATGTTCCTTTGGCAGTGCCCAAGAGATAACTGAGTTCTGCCTGTACTCGCTCAGCAGCGACGAATTCTAATAAGGCCGCCAACTGCCGGATCATATGTTGGGTTTTAGGCTCAATGGTAAATCCTAACTGGGCTGCTTGCCGATAAGCTCGCAATAGCCGTAAAGGATCTTCCTTGAGGTTGTCCACATGCACCATACGAATTTGGCTACGTTGCAAGTCTGCATAGCCGCCTAGAGGATCGAGAATTTGTTGGGTATGGGGGCTGTAGGCGATCGCATTCACCGTAAAATCGCGATGGGCTAAGTCTTCTTCTAGGGAATCTCCTACCTGTTGAGCAAAATCAACCGTTGCTCGTTCAAACACAACCCGCGCAATTTGTCGATCGGCATCCAACAAGACAAATCCAGCGTGATAGTGATTGGCCATGATCTTGGCGGTACGGACAGCCCCTTCCGGCAAGACAAAATCTAAATCTAAATACTCGGCCTGTCGCCCCAACAGTGCATCTCGAACATTGCCACCTACTAGATAAGTTGCGGGTGGAAGCCAATCTACATCGAATGGCCATGTCTGCGGAGATAGCACGGAGGCATTTGCCACAGCATTTTCGGGGGAAATAACTTCTAAGAACAAATCGGTACGCTACAACCAGTTTTTCAGTCAAATTTTTAGTCAAACGCTGCTGATTTTAACTCAGGATGGGTACCATCCGGTTGACCCCCTTCGATCCACACAGCGCATCTTTTCATTTTGCAACATCTTGCCGAACTCCATGCTGTACCAGAGCGGCATTTTGCTGCGAAGCGA
Source organism: Elainella sp. Prado103 (assembly GCA_025454395.1). Classification (GTDB taxonomy): domain Bacteria; phylum Cyanobacteriota; class Cyanobacteriia; order Elainellales; family Elainellaceae; genus Elainella. The sequence goes on along the minus strand of JALOOM010000051.1, from coordinate 28,263 downwards.
TCGAATCTGCTGCCTCTACTTTACGCCCTGATGTTGAGTTAATTTCCAGGCTGACAGGAGCAAAATTCCACCCAGTAATCCATAGAGAACCGAGCTGGGTGTAGATTTTAGCAATTGACTCCCGATCCACGCACCCCAGATCGAACCAACAGACATGAAACCAATTAACCCCTGCTCCGATCGAAGTTCCTGGAGTCGCTTCTGCTGACTGTATTTGAATAGACCCATCATGATCGTTGGCATACTGATGGCTAGGCTGAGGCTGCCAGCGAGCTTGATGTCCACTGAAAATAGCAAAACGATTGTTGGAATAATTAGCTCACCGCCTGCTACCCCCAACATACTGCTGAAAATACCAATCACGCCACCTGCGATCCAACCCAAGCTAAATTTGAGGAGATTCGGCAATTGGAAACGAGTTAAGTCAAAAATTAGTTGATGTCCGAGCAGCACAAAGCTCAAAAAAACTAAAAAGGCAACCACAACCCGGTTGAGTGTTGGTGCCTGGATGCGAGTGGCATAGTAGCTGCCCATATAGGAACCCAGTAATGAGCCTGCCAAAATATTCAAGACGATCGGCCAGTTTTCAAATAGGTTTGTCAGCCCGATGGATCCACTGCGAAAGATGAATGAAAAGAACACCGTCACCAGACTTACCACCAGGTTGATCATGATCGCCTGCAGCGTGCGATAGCCAAAAATACTGACCAACACTGGCAGACGAAACTCAGCACCGCCTAGACCGATCAATCCACCCAGAATCCCAACTAAACCTCCCCAAGCAAAAGCCAAACCATGACGCATGTTAGTTCCCCCTACCGTGGGAATATTATCGCGGTTCCGTTACATCCTGACGGTAGGCAATTTGACTCGATTCCTGGACTTCAGTTTTGCCTCTGGCATTAGCTTTTGCCTCTGGCATTACAATTGTGTGGGTGAAGTGGGAGGGGATGCCGCAGGCGATTCAGGCGATTCAGGCGATTCAGATGATCCAGATGATCCAGACGATGGAGTTGGAGTTGGAGTTTGGTCAATTTGTAAGGCATCTTTGGCCGAGAGGTTGTTCCCTGGCGATCCAAACTGCCAGAGGACGGCAGCCGCTTCCGCCCGACTAACCGTTTTCTGAGGTTGAAACAGCGTTGTGTAGCCAAAAGCCCGCCGAATATTGGATAGATCGCCATTTTGGTAGTCTGCTAGCACAGCTCGCATTGCGGCCGGAGAAATTTTGGCTCCATCTTGGAAGCCCCAGGTTTGCTGGATTAGGTCGATCGATGCATTCGGTAAGGCTTGGCGTAGATCAACCGGGACTTTCCACAAAATCAGTTCTTCTCGGCTCAAGGGTGCCTCTGGGCGAAAAGTGGCATTGCTATCTCCCGCTAAGGGGCTGGGAATGAGTCCAGCATTCGCCAATCCCTGAATGACTCCAAAATCTGGATCGGTTGAGGGTACATCCTGAAAGACAGGTTGATCGGTTGAGGAGGCTAGACGAATCTTACGGGCAGGCTGATTTTGATAAATGGAGTTATTGGCATTGACCAACCAGCGGGCATAGTCTCGTCGAGAGATTTCAGCCGCAGGTCGAAAGGTGGGCTCGTTGGGCAAAACCCCCAGCTTGACGAGATCGTGGATGTAGGATCGGAGTTCAGTAGGAGCCTGATCGATATCCTTAAGGCTGGATGGGCTGTCTGAACTCGACTGCGCAACCGCATCGGTTGGCAACAGGGGCCCAATGAAGCTTGGATCGCCGGGTCGGGGCACCTCAGAACTGGGGCGATCGGTGGATGCTGTTGAGGAGTCTGGTGGGATCGATCCAGCCAAATGGGTGAATTGATACTCCAACGAAAACTCAGTGTTGCCATTGGTGGATGTGGAGCTCAAGCGTACCTGTAACCCATCTCGGCTCGCCTGTAGTGGGGATACCTCAGTGGCAACCTGCCAGTCCTCAGTCTGGAAGCGCTCTTGATAGAACTGTTGCACCTGTTCCACGGAATCGGCGGTACGCCAGCGTGTTTCTACGGCTTGTGGATCGAGCACTGCTCCCCCAGCTTCGGCTGTCCGACTCGTGACGCTCACGAGTTCCGCATTCGGATAGCGGGGAATTTCGGCTGGAAAGTTGGCGGGCAGTTGGGGTACTTCAGAACTGGAGAAGTCTGGGTCAACCCCAGAGCCGGGGGACGTATTGTCTTGCAGACGCGGATCGGCCGCCAGAGACTGCTGAATTTGGGTTGCCCAAGGACTATTGGCACAGCCCCCCAAAGCTCCCATCACTCCGAGCGCGAATAGGCTCACCCACAAACATTTGAGGCGAAACACAGACACCTTCCCTGTCACTCACTTCTTCCCTACGCTAGCGTAAATTCTGTCAGGTATCCGCGCAGAAGTGACAGTCAATCGATGCCCTTAGGGATCAATGGAAGGGGTGGCAGGATGGGAATCTCGCTGCCACAGCTTGCGATGCTTTTTCGGGAATGGAATGTTGGCTGTGGTGTGGAAATCTTGCTGTACCTTGTAGGTCAAGCGACGCGAGACTTGGCGAACGATCTCATTCAGTAGTTTATCGCCCGTGGTTTGAACTAACGACTTGGGTAAGGCCTGAATGAAGCGTGGAAACTGGATCATCACTTGCAGATCGAGTTCCCATTCAACTTGGGTGATCTGATCTGGCACTTGAGCTAATCCGCTCTTGCGCAAGGATTTTGCCAGCGTTTCATCGGGCGAAATTTCCACTAATTGCAGGGCGGCTTGAAAATCTACTGCATAGCCTGGGGGATGGTAATCCGGGATGGGAATGGTTTGAATGCGATAAATGCCTTGATCTTGAGGGAGCAAATTCAAGCCAATCTTGGGTTCGATTTCGTATCCAAAGGAGCCAAAGCGGCCGATCGTTAAGGCATAGCCGTTTGCGTCGATTGGATCGGTTGCCATGGGCAATGCACAACGGGGAAACCAGTCGCGATGGAGATCTAAATAGTGGGCGACGGTAGCCGCATCCGCGTACATTTCCATACAGCTTGCAAAAGCACCATGGAAACGGGCAGGCTCTTGCTCGTCATGAGATTTGTGATCGGGGGGATATCCTTCCAAGGCAGCACTATCAATCAGTCCAGAAGTTACCCCAATAATGGGGGAGGAGGGTTCAAGAGAGTACTGTTCAGCGGAATCTGCCTGCATACACCAATTTCCTGGAATCTGTTCTGCAATGATTGCTGTCTGTCAGTGGCTCTCCCTTACTATGGATATCCTAACTGACATCTCAATTCGGGGAAACGAAAACTGAGGATGGGAGTCCGGATATCGCCACGGAACGCGACCGTTTTCCCAGTCTAGCAACCGTGGTTAGAGTGACGGTGATTAGACTATCAATTTTCGGATATCCACTAGCAAACATTAAGTTTTGAACAACTCATCTCGATCGGGTTGCCCAGAGGCACGCTTGACCCAAGGCTACGAATTGGATCAGTACTATGCGATGCTTTCGACCTGGATAATCTGGATAATCTGGATAATCTGGATAATCTGGATAACCCGAATGATTTGGATGATATCGTTGTGTTCAGCATATCTTTTCCTTCGGCGGTCAAACCATAGTTGATCTACGGAGGAATGCTTTGCATTGGGCGATCGAGTTGGTGCGATCCTGTTTGATTCACGGAGATCTGGCGAATGTAAGCGCCACAAAACTTGAGGAGAAGATAAAGTAAGGTAAGAGACAGGGTACATCCAGGATGCCTTGATGCAGGATGCTTGGATTCAGCTCACGTGATGCAGTTCACTTGAGTATTGAACCCATTTCTGATCTTCTGATCTATTGGTGATCTATCTATTTTTGATCTAACAGTCATGACGATGAAAGCGTTTGTAGCAGGAGCCACCGGAGAAACCGGACGACGCATTGTAAGCGAACTTGTACAGCGTGGAATTCCCGTCCGAGCGCTGGTCAGGGATCGGGAGAAAGCTCGTCAAATCCTGCCTCCTGAAGCTGAGATTGTGGTAGGCGACGTGCTTCAGCCGGATAGCTTGCGATCGGGGATCGGTGACAGCACGGTGTTATTCTGTGCCACAGGAGCAGCCCCCAGCTTTGATCCAACTGGGCCCTACAAAGTCGATTATGAAGGCACTAAAAATCTTGTGGATCTGGCGAAAGAACAGGGTATTCAACATTTCGTGATGGTGTCTTCCCTCTGTACTTCTCAATTGTTTCACCCACTCAATTTATTCTGGCTGATTTTGGTCTGGAAAAAGCGGGCAGAAGAATATTTGCAAGCCAGTGGCTTGACCTATACGATCGTTCGTCCGGGTGGGTTGAAGAATGAGGATAATACCGACGGTATCGTGATGGCGAAGGCTGATACCCTCTTTGAAGGCAGTATTCCACGCCAGAAGGTGGCTCAAGTTTGCGTTGAATCTTTGTTTCAGTCTACTGCCCGCAATCAAGTTCTGGAGATTGTCGCCAGCCCGGAAGTCACGCCCGAACCATTCGAATCTCTATTTGCTAAGGTGGCATAGTGAAAACTCATCCACTTAGGTAGTAGCTTCTCCGAAAGTAGTGACTTCAATTCAACCGCCTATTGATCCGGCTCCATCCTCATCCAAGCCTGATCGCCCGATCCGCGATCGGTTAACGCCTCAGCACTGGCTCGCTGTGGTTCTCGTTCTGAGTATTAGCCTGATCCTATGGGGACGATCCCCTCGCTCCCCAGAAGAACCCGTTTGGACATTTACGCCTGCTCCCTTGGTCAAACAGGGCGGTAATCCTTATATTCGCGCTCTGATGCGGACGATTTCAGCCGCCGAATCGAATAGCTCGCGCCCCTATTCCTTGTTGTATGGGGGCGATCGATTTGAGGATCTCAAGCGCCATCCGGATCAATGTGTGCCGATTGTAGCTGGGCCAAACCTGGGGGATTGTACGACTGCGGCTGGACGTTATCAGTTCATCACCACCACCTGGCTAGAGCAGGCTGCCAAATATCATCCGCGCCCTACCGGATTGTGGTTTCGGCGTGCATATAGCTTTGCTCCGGAGTATCAAGATGAAGTCGTCTATCGCTGGTTGAGTGATCCAGCAGCATGGGGCGTTGATTTAACCGAACTATTGCGGCAAGATCGGCTGGAGGAAGTGTTGGCCTTGCTTTCTCCCACTTGGACGAGTTTGGGTTATGGCATTGAATCGAACAGTATGACCGACTGGCTGCCAGAAATCTATCAGCAAGTTTTGGCCGAAGAACTGGCAGGCTAGTGCTTGAACGCTTGTCGAGCGGCAGTTTGATGCTAACTGGATGGGGTTTGCTCTTCCACCTGGGTTGAGGTCGGGGCGGCTTGGTTCAGCTTTTCAGCTCTCGCTTCAGCCGTTTCCATTACCCCAGCCAGATTCTCAATGATTTCGCCGGGAAAGTTCTCCAGGATCTTGGTGGAAAGGGAGACTCGTTTTTTGACATCATCGACTTCCAAAATTAAAGCTTTGATGGTTTGCCCATAGGAGAATATGGATTCGAGGGAGGCAACATAGTTTTTGCTGACCTGGTTAATGTGGAGTAAGCCAGTTGTGCCTTCAAACTCAACAAATACCCCGAACGGCTTGATGCTGGCGATCCGTCCGGTGATCAACTGACCGGCGACCAATTGGCTTAAACTAGCGGCTTGAGTAGCCAAGCGTTGGGAAAGAACGAGCTTGCGGCGATCGGCATCTACTTCGATGGGGCTGACGACCAGGGCTTTGCCGACCAAAGAGTCTAGATTGTCGCGATCGACGAGATGGGAGCGGGGGATAAACCCTCGAATGCCACGGACATCAACGGTGACTCCTCCTTTGTTGACTCCATTGACCCTGGCTTGCACACTTTGCTTCGACTCCATTAGATCCGCCAGATCTTGCCAAACTTGCTTCATCAAAAGCTGGCGTAGCGACAGAGTGACCTGTCCATCAGCATCTTGTTCGCGGGTGATTAAAAAATCAAATGACTCGCCGATCGGCAAGATTTCTTCAGGATTAGAAATAGGACTCAGGGCAGCCTCGTCAGCGGGCAAAAAAGCCGCCGCCTTACCACCAATATCGACATAGACACCGTCGGACTCGTAGCTGGCCACTTTTCCGCGCACAACCTGACCCTTCTGAAACTGATAGTCATGTTGCTCCAGTGCTCTTGCAAAGTCGTCAGTAGAAAAGGACAACGTAGCCTCCTAGTCAAACCAATCAAGGGCGCGATCACAATGCAGGTGTCTCCATTTCGATCGCATCAATTTCCTCAATATAATCAATTCCCTTCAGAAGTGACAGGTTGACTTGTAATGGCTCTGAAAATGGAATCAGGATGGGGGTTGATTCAGGGCTTGCCAGGGTATTACCCGATCGCTCAAGCTCCTACGATCCTCAGCTCAGCAATCCTCAGCCAATCTATAACTGCCATCAAACAGTCGCAAAAGTTACAGAATCTTGATGCGATTCCCCTTATGGGGACTGGCAAACTTTATCAGAATTGGGCAAGCTGAAACTATGAACCTTGTCTATCTCGGGTCTGAATATATCTTGCGAGCAAGGCTTTAAGTCTCGTCATACTCAGGGTTTCAGAGTCAGGTTGATCTGAAGTTACTTTTGAATTACTCCTATGAAATCTTTGCGCACAAACCTCCACTGCTGGGCTCTGAAGCATTTACCGCTCCTCCCCCATTTGCGACGCAATCAACAAGCTCAACACCTGGAAAAATGCTGGAAAGTTTCATCACCTTGGGAGCCGCACCAATTGCGGTAGCGCACCAATTGCGGTAGCTGAGAAGCTGCTTAATTCTGCAGCAAGTCTACAGCCAATTGTACTCTGGTTTCTAGACTGGCTCCAGGTTGAAGTTCCAGAAGATTGTCACCACTGTTCAGGGCATTTCTCGGTGCACTCCAGGGTTCTAAGCAATAGAAATCTTTCCCTTTGACTGTCCAGAAAACCAGCGTGGAATAAACGGCATCGTAATCCATTGTTAAGCTGAGCTGGCGTTGCCGATCGATCACTCGAGTGGTCTGTTGCGAAAGCTGCCGGAAGGCGACATCGATCTCATCGGTCTCAAAATTGAATTGCCCGTGGAAGGGATGCTGACTATGATCTGGCTGGCTTTGCAGTTGGATCGCTGGAATCTCAAACTGGAGTTGGGTTTTATCTCCAACCCAAAAGTAGGGATGCAAACCCGTTGAAAACGGCATTGCCCGCTCCGATCGATTGGTGTATTGCTGCTGAAGACTGAGGGTGCGACCACAAAGCTGATAGGTAAACCGCAATTGAAAATCAAAGGGATACAGACACTTGGTTTGTTCGGTGCTGCTGAGTTCTAGGGTCAGAGATGCTGCATCTTGAGTTGATTGATCGACGACTTGCCAGGGCAGATCGCGCGCAAACCCATGCTGCTTAAGCTGATAAGCCTGTGCCAGGTAGGTATAGGTGTTGTGGGGCAAATTGCCGCAGATCGGAAACAGGATGGGAATACCACCGCGCACGGTTAAAGTGGGATCTTGGAACCGATCGTGATCGAGATACAAAATATCTTGATCCTGTACCCGCCATTGGGTAATTATTCCTCCCCGCGCTGGCACAACTTCTACGACTGTGGCACTGGACTGATCCTGCAAGATATAAGTTTGGTATTGCCGTTGCTCGGTTGTTACTGTAAACACTGGATTTTCCTCCCACAAAACCGGAGAACTAGGGCTGGGGCTCAGGGCCTAAAGCAGGTTCAGGATAGCTAATAAATGGATCGGTCGGCATTTCTGTGTCTGGGGCAGCCGGTAACGACAACCGAATTTGAGCGTTCAAACTGGTGGGCGATCGGAGGGGTTGGTCAAACAGACTGGAAGCTTGCTCCAGATATTGCAACAAAGTGCTGCCCAATTCACCTTTGGCCACTTCAGCTTGCCCCCGTCGCACTTGAATGGGCAAAAACTCCAACTCCATGATGTGGTCTTTCAGGGTGACCTTCAGGGCGGCTGTATCATAATCGCCTGCTGCCAGCTTGCTGTACTCTTCCACTGCACTCCCTAGAGAATAGACAATGGCTCGCCCGTTGTAAATTTCACTGCCTTGGGTGGTGATGGGATGATAACCCACCACTAAATCAGCACCATGATCGATCGCAGCATGGGTGAGGCTGACTTGCCAGTCTTCGGGATAGGCCCGCAATGCTCGGTTCCAATTGAAGTTGACGACAATCCAATCTACCTGGTCGCGAATTGCTTTAATGTCAGCTTCCATCTGGGGATTGACTCCGATATTCACGCCTGCCCTCGTTTCGCTAGCAGCTTGGGGCGAAGAGTCGGAGTAGCCTAAATAAGCAATCCGCTTCCCTTTCACTTCAAAAATCACTGGACGACGGGCTTCCGCAAGATTGGCTCCTGCCCCGATCGGATGAATCTGGTTGTGTTGGAGCAGGCTGAAGGCATCTGGGGTTGAACTAGAGGTTGAATTAGCGGTTTCTGGAATGGCTGTTCCTGCCGGAATACTGGAATCGGACAGATTTACGACATCAATTCCGTTAGCCAGGAGTTCTTGAAGTCTGAGTGGAGCTGCCTTTTTCGTGGCGGTTTCAGACTCCGACTCTGACCCCTCAGTGAGGGCGGAGTTAGTGTCCGGATCGTCCGGATTGTCTGGATCGCCTGGATCGATCGGTGGTTCTGATGGATCAGTCCAGGTTGATGGATCATCTGCACCGGGTTCAGCGGTACTGGATACGGCACTAAAAGGATCAGCCACTAAATCTGACTGTTTGGCTGCCACCTGATCTACTCGACCTGATGCCGACTGGGGAGACGAGGTTGCCAGTGGATCGCTCAAATTGGTCACCAGCATGTCGGATAAGCGAAATGTTTCGATGCGAGTCACGAGGGGTGTGATGTGATCCGTCGATGCAGGCGGCAACACTTGTCCGGGTTTGAGCCTCGTCAAAGCGGCCTGGTGGGTAAAGACCAAACTGATGGTCGGATCTTCCGGGTTGAGAACGGGCTGCCGGATAATGGTTGATCGATCGATCGCTGTTTTGACTGATCCAGAAGGGACAGGCACAGAACGGAGTAACCCAGTCAGGGTCGCTTTAGATTGTTGCAGCGTGCCAGAATCGGCATAGTAGCCTACCAATTCAAAACTACAGCCAATTAAGAAGGCCGCTACCGCAGCCCCCCCCAGCATGATCGCTCTGGTAGAGGATGTTTGACTGGCAAACCACTGGATCGATCGATCGGCGGATTCTAGCGCTTGACTGCGGGTTTGAGCTGTCCACGCCTGCAAATTGGATCCCCATTGGGAGCGATTCTGCCATTGCTGCTTTAGGTTTATCCCTCGATCTAACTGAGCCGATCGAGAGAGCGATGGAGATCGCTTGAACTGAGCTGGCGGCACTGGGGAGCGAACTGCTTTCTTTTTAGATTTTGACGCAGATTTCGATCGAACGACTTTCGACTGGACGGCGGTGGAGGAGAGTGCCGCAGGGATGGCAACGGGGATGTGATTCGTTTTTGAAGGAGTTGGATGCGCCGTTGAATTGGCTAGATGGGTAGAATTGGCTCCAGCAACCGTCGATCGTTGAGCGGTTCTGGGTTGCTCAAAACCCGGTTGACTTAATTGATCCGCCCTGGATTGATCCGCCCTGGAGGTGCCTGAGCCATTGCCAGCAAAGGCATAGACTGTTTGAGCTTGAAGCTTGACTTCAGAAACTGAATCTTTAATTGAACCGATTGAATCTCTAGAAGGCGCAGCGGTTTGCCGTTCAGCCGGTGGAATGATCCGAGCAGATTGTTCCCACAACACGCTAGGAGACCCGACCATTTGAGCCGTGATCCGAACTTGACGAATGACTTCAGAATTCAGCTTACAGAGTCGATGACAGATAAACCTTACCAGCCGCTCACGATCAGGAGCCTGACGGCAAACAATCCGAATATGGAGATTGCCTGTGGGTTCTACAACAACCTGAGCGCAAACCCCTTGAGGAACCAGGTAGTGATTCAGCCAAAACGCAATTGCTTGCGAATTCCCAGCATGGGCTAACTTAATGACAGAGGCTTGCCATGAACTATCTAGATTTGCCATTAATTTCCACTCCACTCCACTCAAGCAGCCGCTTTGCTCAGCGTTGCAAATTTTTCTATACCAAAATGATTTAGTAAAAGATAACCCAAGCAGAGAATTTTGGTGCATTGAAACCACAAACTGCAAAATCAATGCGTTGCAATTGTCCTACCCTGGGGTGGGAACCTGGGATGATGCTCTTTACACGCAGAGATTCTAGAACACATTCCCCGATCGGACTCAATCAATTTCAGCAGAAAGTAAATTTACCGCAAGACACCCGCTAGGCAGGAGTGCGGGAACAAGATTATCCAGTGAACAAGATTATCCTAAGTGAAGGCAGGCGTTTACTTGTGCCTCATTAACTCGATCTTTGAACTCTATGACTTCAGATTCTAAGCGTCCCTCGGCTGCATCCTATCCCGCTTCCTATCCCGATCCTCAACCCTGGAATCCTGAAGTAGAATTTGATCCCACGGCAGTTTCTGTTCCAATCGAGCAGCCAATCGGGCAACAATTCGAGCAGCAATCTGACTGGGCAGCAGCGGCTGAACCTGAAGCATCTCGGATGGCACCGGGCACTCCGATCGTTGCAAAAGTTGCAAAAGCTGAATCAGAAAATGTTGCTAGCCGTGAAGTGGGATTACCGCTCTATACCCGCACTAAACCGATACCACCGATCGATCTGTTGATTCTGCTTGCCATTGTGGTGATGGTTGTGGGTCTATCGATCGGTAATTTCTGGTTGGCTTTTGCCGGGACAGCAGTCACCTTACTCTTGTCAATACGAATCCTGTGGGCTGGTCTGTGGCAAGTGCTGACGCAGTTTATGACTCCGCAGGAGCGGCTCTTGCTGGTTAGCCTGATCGGTATAACTACGGCTGGATTGAGTTTAGTCCAACTCAGTGGCCTCGGGATTGTCTTCAGTCAGTGGTATCAACAATTGAATTGGGATGCGATCGGTGCATCGGGTGAAGTCTTCGGGGCACTGGGGCAGATTTTGATCGCAGTGTTAGCTGTCTATATTGCCTGGAGGCAGTACATTATTTCAAAAGATTTGACCATCCAACAAAATATGATTACGCAGCAGCAAACGATCGATTCCTATTTTCAAGGGATTTCGGAATTGGTGCTGGATGAAGAAGGATTGCTGGAAGATTGGCCGCAGGAACGGGCGATTGCTGAGGGGCGAACGGCGGCGATTCTCAGTAGTGTGGATGCTGGTGGTAAGGCAAAGGTCTTAAGATTTCTTTCTCGATCGCGTCTCTTGAGCCCCTTGAAGCGGGATCGGCGGTTAGGACGGGCGATTCTAGATGGTCGCGGTGGTTATGCGGAGGATCGCAACTACGGAGTGCGAGTGATTGATTTGGGGGTGATGTTAGCCAATGCCGATCTCTCAGGCACTGATCTGCGATGGACTGATCTAAGTGACATTAACCTGATTCGCGCCAATTTACGGAATTGCGATCTGGTGAAAGCTAATTTTACCCGGACGATCCTCTGTGGCGCAGTGCTGGCTGGTTCCGACCTGATGGGAGCCAAACTGTTTTATGGATCAGTGACAACCGCATCTCCTCGTACGAAAACTGACATTCCAGATTACACAACGGGAGCTTACACGGGTGCAGTTGTGGCTGGTGCCGATTTTACAGGTGTCAAGCGCAAATCTCTGAAGTAAATCTCTGAAGCAGCAGTTGCTCAATTGGCGAGAAGATTGAAGAGAACCCAGGAATTGATCGATCGGAGTAAGTTTTAAAGCTTGCCTGAAGCTGTGTTGGCATCAGTGCAGGGGGAATTGCAGACAAGCCGATTCCCGATTTTTACGTAAATTTAGTTTTGGGTGGTAGCCATCAATCTCAGGGTTTTGACGAGTTACGCTGCCGTGATTCATTTGCCATACTTCTGTTAGCCGTTGATTGACTGACAGGTTACTGCCATCCCTGAGTTGTGGCTTGACTCAGTAACTTACTCGACTCAGTAACTGAGAGGGAACGCGAATGGGTGCTTACATGGAAGCTCAAATGCGCAGCTCAAATGCGCAGCTCATAATGCTTGGTTTGAGCATTGTTGAACGATGTATCTAGTCCTGTATATCTAGTCCGTACATTTAGCCCTCTATCCGACGTATCCAACTTTCTTCAGCAGAAATTTTCTCCAGCTAGAATCAGCGATCGATTCAGATTGGCTCGTGCGACGGAAGTTATGACTGATTTTGCGACTGTAACGCTCCCCGCCCCAATCGAACAGAATTCAGATTGGCTGTTCTGCTAAGTCCACCAAACCGCTGCTCTTGCTTCTATCGGGTGTCAACTGATATGAATTTTCACAATTTGGCAGATAAGTCGCTAGCGCTCTACTCTGAGCCCATAGCCCAACCGATCGGCAGTGAAGCAATACAGGAACGCTATCAAGCCCTGTTTCGGGTGGTTGGCAAAATCCGCGATACCCTTGATTTAGAGACTATTTTTCGGGTTGCAGTTCAGGAGGTTCGACAGTTTCTAGGGGTCGATCGAGTCGGAATTTTTCGGTTTCAGGGAGACTCCCAATGGATGAGCGGCGAGTTTGTCTCGGAAGCTTGTTTGCCAGGAATTCCTTCTGTGCTTTCTGCTCGAATGCATGATCGCTGCTTTGGCGAAGAGTATGCGATCCACTATCAACAAGGCCGGTTTTTAGCCATCGCCGATATCTACACAGCCGGATTGCAAGACTGTCATGTGGAAGCACTGAGCCGGTTTCAGGTGCGTGCAAATCTCGTCTTGCCGTTGATGCAAGGAACCCAGCTATGGGGGTTGCTCTGCATCCATCAATGTACTTGCCCGCGTCCTTGGCAGCCTGAGGAAGTTACCTTTGCGACGGATATTGCTGCCCAGTTAGCAGTTGCGCTGAAACAGGCTGAGCTATTTAGTCAAACTCACCGCCAAGCACAAGAACTCTCTGAAGCGCTTACGCAACTGAAGGCTAGCCAGGCCCAGTTGGTGCAAAGTGAAAAACTGTCGAGTTTGGGGCAACTGATTGCTGGAATTGCCCATGAAATCAACAACCCGGTCAACTTCATCTGTGGCAATCTCAATTATGCAAACCAGTATGCCCAACAGTTGATTGACTTACTGGATCGCTATCAGCAGGAATATCACTCTCCTAGTTCTGAGCTGACAAAATACCTGCAAGCGATCGATCTCGACTTTCTAGTCGAAGATTTCCCCAAGCTGCTGTCCTCGATGAAATTGGGAGGCGATCGAATCTGTCAACTCGTGCTATCATTACGCAACTTTTCGCGGTCAGACGCAGTTGAAATGCAGCCAACTAATTTGCATGAGGGAATCGATAGCACACTGTTACTTTTACAGCATCGTTTGAAACCCAAGTCTACCTCGCGTGGCATTCAGGTTCACTGCGACTATGGAGATTTGCCCTTAGTCGATTGCTATACCAATCAGATTAATCAAGTGCTAATGAATCTCTTGAGTAATGCGATTGATGCCCTAGAGGAGAAAGCGGCTGCTCCCTCGCTGCTGGAGGGCGATCGGCAAGCCCCTCCCCAAATTACCATTCGCACCCTGTACATCCCTGATCCTCAGGGTGGTCAACCGCGAGCGATCCTCTGCATTGCAGACAATGGCTTGGGAATTCCTCCCGTGCAGCAAGCAAGATTGTTTGAACCGTTCTATACCACCAAGCCCGCTGGGAAAGGGACGGGTCTAGGGCTTTCGATCAGCTATGACATTATTGTGAAAAATCATGGCGGAGAACTGCAATGCTATTCTCAGCCTGGTGAGGGGACTGAGTTTTGGATCGAGTTACCTGTGAAACAGCCCAACGCTCAAAGTGTTCAGCCCGTCTCCAGTGAAGCCGCAGCAACGCTTGCCAAAACTCCAATTTCACCCAGCAATGCCTTGCTTTATCCAGCTTGATCTGCGGGTTTCTTCTAACTTCTTCTGGTTTCTACATCCATGACCTTCCGCTTAGGCTGCGCTGTCTGGGCTTACAAAGATTGGATCGGTGAGCTGTTTCCCCCTGGAAGTCGCGCTACTGATTTTTTGCCGCTTTACAGTCGTCGCTTTACAAGTGTTGAGGGCAACACCACGTTTTATTCCATTCCTGATCCAGCAACGGTGCAGCGTTGGGCCGCAGCGACTCCAGCAGGGTTCAAGTTTTGCCCCAAGTTGCCGCGCAGCCTGACTCATCAAGGCGCATTAGCACCCATGCTGCCCCAAACTCGGGACTTTTTGCAGCGTATGCAAGGATTGGGCGATCGACTCGGTTGTGTCTTTGCTCAGTTGCCTCCCCGGTACAGTCCGGCTGCCCTAGAAGATTTGAGCCAATTTCTAGTGGGGTTTCCCCATCCAGAGGTTGCCTTAGGGATAGAGGTACGCCATTTAGACTGGTTCCAACCCATCCATGCCGAGCGGCTGAACCAACTACTGGCTCGATTTGGGGTAGCAAGGGTTTTATTAGATACTCGTCCGATCTACGAATGTGAGGACGATCCTCAACGGGAATCTGAACGCCGGAAGCCCAGAGTGCCGCTACAACCCGTGGTGACTGCTCCATTCACGGTGATTCGCTACATCAGCCATCCCGATCGCCAATTGAATCAGCCCTATCTCAACGGTTGGGCTAGTCAAGTTCAGACCTGGTTACAGCAAGGACAAGAGATCTATTTCTTTGTGCATTGTCCGATCGAAAGCCACTCTCCGGGGACTGCTCGCTGGTTTCAACATCAGTTGGAGCAACAATTTATTCCAGTGCCCCCGTTACCTTGGGACAGCGTGGATCCGCCCACCTCGCAGCTCAGCCTGTTTTGATGATGGATTGGGCAGTGTAGAGCCGTTGGGAGATTGGTTTTGGCGATCGGTCTCCAGGTCGCCTCGCGCACTTTAGAATTTTGCCCCTTAAAATAATGAAACGACTTTCGCTAATCCTATCCAACCCCACGCTGAATGACCGCAGTACCCTCATTCCGTCCGTCTCTGAATCGGCTCAGTCGATTTGATCGCCAGCTCTGGAATCGCTTTGTCGCGATCGCTCAGCCTTACTGGTATCCCAGTGCCCCCAACAGTGGTAAGGCTTTTTTTGGCTTACTGGCGCTGCTGATTGTCTTCTTGTTTGCCCTCCTATTTTTGCTGGTCAGTGGTGGGGTGTTACTACTCCAAGCCATTTTCCCCGACTTCATGAGCAACACGGCTGGAGGATTGGTGGGAATTGTACAGGCGGTGTTCGGTTCTCCCCTAATTGGCATTGTGCTTGCGGCTCTGCTCATTCCCCTGCTAGTCTTTTGGCTGGTGCGGCGACAAATTTTGCCTCGCTGGCCACAGTGGGCATTTTTAGGAGTCTTGCTGTTGCTATCACTTGCCGTCAGTGGCATGAATGTAATCATCAGCTATGTCGGGAATTTTTTCACGACGGCGTTATCGGAACGAGATGTTTCGACCTTCTGGCGCTTCTTCTTTGTTTATGCCGGTGTATTTGTTGCAGCAACCCCGATCGTTGTCTTTTACGGCTACACCCAGGAATTATTGGGGCTGCGCTGGCGGGATTGGATGACCCAAAAATTTCTAGACAAGTATTTTCACAAGCGGGCTTACTACGAAATCAATTTTGAAGAAGATATTGATAACCCAGATCAGCGAATTGCCGAGGATATTAAATCCTTTACCGCAACCAGCCTCACATTCCTATTGCTGCTTCTGGGGGCAGTGATTGATGTGATTTCCTTCACCGGAATTCTCTGGTCAATCTCCTCTTTTCTGGCGATTTTTCTGATTAGCTATGCGGTAGTCGGTACAGCCGTGGCAGGGCTATTTGGCCGAAAACTAATCACGCTGAATTTCAATCAACTCAAACGGGAAGCAGACTTTCGTTATGGCTTGGTGCATGTTCGAGATAATGCAGAATCGATCGCCTTTTACCAGGGTGAAGCCCAAGAACAAGGGCAACTGCGCCGTCGCTTTGTCGAAGTGTTGCGCAATTTTAATTTCCTGATTGGTTGGCAGCGAAATCTGGCCTTCTTTCGCACTCCCTATCGTTATGCCACCTACATTTTGCCTTCAGTGATTTTGGCACCGATGTACTTTAATGAACAGATCCGGTTTGGCGATATCTCCCAGGCAGGCTTTGCGTTTAGCCAAATCTTTGAAGCATTTGCCTTAGTGGTGTTGCAAATTAACCAGTTGAGTGCATTTGCTGCCGGGATTAACCGCCTGGAAACCTTTACAGAAGCCCTAGATGCCCAAGATCAACCCCTCGCCGAACTCACGAACGCGATCCAAACTCGTACTGATGACCAGATTATTTTAGATCAGGTTTCCCTCTCGACCCCTAAAGGACAACGAACTCTCCTCAAGCAGCTCTCGCTAGAACTGCAACCGGAGCAAAGTCTGGTGATTGTGGGTCAGAGTGGGGTGGGCAAAAGCTCTTTGTTACGGGCCATTGCGGGTTTATGGAATACGGGAACGGGGCATATTACCCGACCGGATTTGGCCAAAATGCTGTTTTTACCCCAGCGTCCTTACATGGTGTTGGGAACGTTGCGGGAGCAATTGCTGTATCCGCGAGTCAATCGTGAGATCAACGAAACAAAACTGATCGATGTTCTTCAGCAAGCGAATTTGGCTGATTTACCCGATCGGATTGGCGGTTTTGAGATTGAGCTGGATTGGGCAGATGTCTTGTCGTTGGGAGAGCAACAGCGGCTGGCTTTTGCTCGTCTTCTGTTGGCTCGTCCTCGCTACGCGATTTTGGATGAAGCAACCAGCGCTTTGGATTTAACCAATGAACGCTTCCTGTATGCCAAGCTGCGTGATATAGGAATCACTTATGTTAGCGTTGGGCATCGAGCCAGCTTACTGAAACACCACGACTTTGTTTTAGAACTTAATCCGAATGGCACTTGGGAATTGATCCCAACGCAGCATTATGCGATCAATGATGAGGCTTTCGTTTGAAACCAGGATCCAGTACGGCGATCACGGCACGAATTATCCGCATGAATTCGGTTGAGGGGCTATTCATCCGGTTTTTGTCTGCGCTATGATTGGAAAGGTCAAAATTTACCCTATATAACTGGAGCAAACTTTTCAGGCATGATCAAATTGCGCTTGAAGCGGTTCGGCAAGAAATTTGAGGCGAGCTACCGAATTGTGGCCATTAGTAGTGATGCGCGCCGGGATGGTCGCCCGCTAGAAGAGCTAGGCTACTACAACCCCAGAACGGACGAGGTGAAGCTGAATACGGAGGCTGTGGAAAAGCGGCTTCAGCAAGGAGCGCAGCCGACCAGAACAGTTCGCCGTATTTTAGAGAAAGCTAACGTGCTGCAACAACGGGTACGCGCTTAAACCCCTCTGAGTCTCTGATTTAATGACGTACGATCGCGACAAAACCCTAACGGTGCCTGACTTGAACGTCTCTCTTGCTTCAACCCCATTGCCTGATTACACTCGATTGGTGCGCTACTTGGTGCAACCTTTTCTCGATTCTCCCAATGCTCTACGGGTAGATTGTGAAATGTCGCCTCGGACGCAGCGCGTGTTAATCCGGGTTGCTTTTGAAGGTGAAGATAAGGGTCGTGTGTTTGGGCGAGGTGGCCGTAACATTCAAGCGGTGCGAACTGTTTTGCAGGCCGTTGCTCAAGCGGCAGGACATTCAGCCCACTTGGAAGTGTTTGGTAGCCAGTCTACAGGGTTAGGGTCTCGTGATGCGGACTCTGAGCGATCGCCTCGCCCCCGGTTCTCCCGTCGTCCGCCGACTCGACATTAGGCATCGCTGATTCTAACGCTCCTGTTGCTTGCTGACTTGAATGTGGCTCACTTAAAATCTCCTGCCTTGCCCGGAGGGGCATGACTACCAATCTGACGATCGAGTTTCCCAGTCCTGCCAGTGCCATTGCGTTAGTAGGGTTTCAGGAAGAAAATCTCAAATTTTTGGCTCAGCAGACGGGTGCTGCCCTGGTTCTGCGTGGGCAATCTTTGCATGTTTCTGGTTTGGAATCGCAAGTCGAGTTAGCCGCAGCTTTAGTGCGCTCGTTGGAGCCCTACTGGGGACAAGGGCAGCAAGTTTCAAGCGTCGATATTCTCACGGCGCGTCATGCCTTGAATACCGATCGCCAAGCAGAATTGCAGGCATTGCAGCGTAATGTGGTAGCTCGCACCCGTCGAGGTGATGAGATTCGGGCTAAAACCTTCCGCCAGCGCCAGTATATCCAGGCGTTACAGACTCAGGATCTGATTTTTTGTACGGGCCCCGCTGGGACAGGCAAAACCTTTCTGGCCGCAGTTGTGGCTGTGCAAGCCCTGCTCTCCAGCCAGTTTGAACGGCTCATTCTAACTCGTCCGGCCGTCGAAGCGGGTGAGAAGCTGGGTTTTCTGCCGGGCGATCTGCAACAGAAGGTGAATCCTTATCTGCGTCCTCTCTATGATGCCCTCTACGAAATGATGGATGCCGAGAAGATTCCCAGCTTGATGGAACGGGGCGTGATCGAAGTGGCTCCCCTGGCCTACATGCGGGGACGCACCCTGAACAATGCGTTTGTCATTTTGGACGAGGCTCAAAATACGACACCTGCCCAAATGAAAATGGTGTTGACTCGCATGGGATTTCGATCGCGTATGGTGGTGACAGGCGATACGACCCAAACGGATTTACCGTCTTACCAACAGTCAGGATTATCTGTTGCACAAAGAATTCTGCAAAATGTAGAAGGGATTGCTTTCTGTCAGCTCACAAAAGCTGATGTGGTACGGCACCCGCTGGTGCAGCGTATTGTGGCGGCATACGAAGATTTTGAAAAGACGAGTGAACCTCGCCGGTAGTCTGTTGTTAAGGCTGAGATGGCTGCAAGCGTAAAGCAAAGTTGGCAGTCAGCTTTTTTCCTGGAGATTTCTGGAGATTTCTGGAGATTCTCTGAAGCTGATCTGGAGAGAGCCAGTGACTGAGATAGGGGCGAGAATGCTACGAAATCGTGGGTCTAAACAGGGGATTTTCGCTGGCCGCCCAACCTGTGGCTAGCCCTGCCAGTGAAAATAGTGTGAGGAGAAATAGAGCTTGAATCCTAGTGAATCCGGCATTTTGCAACTCTAATCTTGTGAGTACTTCGGCTGCGATGAGGACTAGAAAGTAGCCAAACGTCTTAAACCAAACCAGAATGCCGGTGGAGCCAAGTGCAAAGACCATGATGAGTGTAAAGTAGCCGATATCCGATCGTAACCAGAGCCGGACAAAGCGCTTGAGGCTATCAAACCAAGTCGTTAGTAACAAGGACTGGATGACGGTAAAGCTTAAAACTCCGATCCAGGCAAGGGGTGGGGCTGTGGCATGGATCAAAAACCAGCTAAATGTGGTGTAAGCCGCGAACAGTAATAATAGTGAGAACCAGGGAAACTTTTTCACGATTTATCCTCACGATTCATCTGAAGTCATGAAAACTGGATCACTCAATTCAAATCCAATAAAGTGTAAACGAGCGTAGCCAGCCGATCGGCTGCCCCTGCGGCTCCCCGCACTTGGCGCAATTTCTGCTGAATCCCTAATCGCTGTTGGGGATCCTGAAGCCAGTCGATCACCTGCGCTGCCACCTGATGCGGATCCAAATTGCCAATTAATTCTGGCACAATCATTTCACCTGCCCAAATGTTTGGCCAGGCTAGTAGCCGTTTATGCCGCAGAAACCAACGATTGATCAGTTGGGCAAATAAGGTGCCTATGCCAGGCAAGTTGGCGAGTAGACCTGGCAAGCCATCCCAGGATCGCATGGCATCGAGTTGTTGAGTGGGAATGAGCACCAGCATCGGCACCGCTAGGGCTCCTAACTCGGCTGTATTGGCTCCGACGGTGGTTAAACACAAATCGCATTGGCGTAACAGATCGTGGGCGGGAGAAGCGAGCCAAAGTTCAACTTGTAAGCCTGTTTGAGTTTGTAGATAGGGTCGATCGTTCTGATAGACCAATTGAGCAGTGACACCTCCAAACCAAGCAACGGCAGGATTAAAATCGGGGTTCGCAAATTGAGCCAATGTGGCTAGATCGAGGGTAGGAGCAACTGGCAGCACGACTCGCATCTGAGGGTAAACCAGCCGCACCTGTTCTATGATCGCTAATCCTAACGGAACCCCTTGCATCAGCTTGGCCGGTTTAGAGCCTGGTAGTAGCCCGATCGTTGGCTGGCTGGGTGTCGGATCGGTTGACTGCTGCTCGATCGGGGGATGGGCTTCAACCCGGAACCGCTGGGTTGCAGTCGGAGTGAGAGTAGGGGTTGAAGTTGTTGCCGATGACGGAGAGGGTGGCAGAGCAGCGGGTACATCAGCCATCAGATCGCCCACAACCGTAAATTTTGAACGATACATGGGTTTGACCCGATCGATTAATTCTGGCTTCATCACGGCAAAAGCATCCACCCAGCGATGCCAGCGCGTTTCCCACTCTCCATAAATTAAAATTTTGTAGCCCAAACGCTTCCCAATCACCACGGGAAAAAATTGATCACCCCCTAGAAAAATCACCATTCCGCGCGGAGCCCAATCCCAATTTTCTGCGGTTTTCCCAAAAAGCAAAAAAGGTAGGAAATGTGTGGCAGCCTGCACCCGATCGATCTCGGAGTAGCCCCGGGCGATGGTCGCTTCCTCGCCACTGGCATTAGGGCATGGAGCCAGCACCAACGAAATGCGGAGGGAGCGATGATCTGCCTGGTGCCGTAAAGCCTGCACGACAGGGCGAACCCAAGTGGTCAGTTCACCTGGCCCATTGGAAAGAATTAGAATATCAATCAACGACATTGGTTTAGAACGACATTGGTTTAGCGATGGTTTAGCGATTTGGGCGCTGGATTAAATTATTTCTACAAAGTGAAATTTTTCGTTGGCTCGCTGTATCATGAGCGTGCCTTTGGTTAAACTTTGCATCATTCAGGTGAGCTGGTCATGTTGCGACAACCTCCTTCTTCTCTCGCTGCTCTGGCGGTTTTGCTAGCCGTCGCGACGGTTTCAGAATCTTCTTTGCCGTCTATGCGTCCGGCCGCGGCCCAATCTCCGGTACCTGCTCAGCCTGCATCTGTGCCGGCAGGGACTCGGGTGCGGATAGATGGTTCGACCAGTATGACAGCAATTAGTCAGACCCTGAAGCAGCAATTTGAATCTCAGTTTCCGGGTACCACAGTTGAGCTTCAGGAAAAGAGTGTTGAAGATGCCCTGAATGCGGTGCGTGGCGATCAAGTAGATTTAGCTGCGATCGGCCGTAGCTTAACCCCTGAAGAGCAAGCACAGGGTCTGGTGCAGGTGCCCATCACCCGTCGCAAGATCGCAGTAGTCGTGGGCGACCAAAATGCTTTTCCCGGTGATTTGACTGGCGAGCAATTTGCCGCTATTTTCCGGGGTGAAATTACCAACTGGTCGCAAGTTGGTGGTGCCGATCGGCGGATTCGGGTGGTCGATCGACCGACCAGTGATACCCGTCCGGCGCTTCAACCCTATCCAGTCTTTCAAGCTGGTGAGTTTAGAACGGGTGAAACCGCTGCTCCCGTCAATGATGACAACGTAGATGCGATGATTCGGGAGTTAGGCGAAGATGGCATCAGCTATGCCATTATCGATCAGGTTGTGAACAAGCCTGGAGTGCGGATCGTCACTCTCTATGGTACCCCACCGACCGATCCAACCTACCCCTTCTCGCAGGCTCTCACCTATGTTTATAAGGGCCCCCAAGCCAATCCGGCAGTGGCGGCATTCCTCGGTTATGTCGCGGCTCCAGATAATCAGCAAACTGTCGCAAATGCTGGGGTGCCGCAAGAATCGGTCGGTAATATTGCTGCTCCAGTGGCTCCGGTGCCTCCAGCCGCTCCAGTGGCTCCGACTAGCCCTGCCCCTGCGGTTGATCCAAATGCTGCCGCTCCGACTAGCCCTGCCCCTGCGGTTGATCCAAATGCTGCCGTGAGTCCTGCTGCTCCTGATGCGATCGCTCAAGCTCCCGATGCTGTTGGGAGCACCGATCGAACGGGCGTGCCTTGGTGGCTCTGGCTGCTATCGATTCCGCTGCTGGGTGCTTTGCTATTTACGCTGTTTAGAGGCTTAGATCGAGCGGAAGAAGGCGGAGGTGGAGCCGCAGTAGGAGCTGCTACCGGAGCTGCCGCTGTAACAGATCCAGAAAGTCGGCTGGTTTTAGTGCCCAGAACGGCTCAAGAGGCTTATGCTTACTGGGAAGTGTCGGAAGCGACCAAGCAACGAGTTCGTAAAGAAGAAGGGGGACAACAACTGGCTTTGCGGCTCTATGATGTGACGGGTCAAGATCTGGAACGCCATCCGGCCCATAGCATCGAGCAATTTGATTGTGAGGAAACCGATCGCGATCGGCATATTCCAATTCCCCAGAGCGATCGAGACTATATGGCAGAGTTGGGCTATGTCACCTACCAAGGACGATGGATTCGGTTGGCTCAATCTGAAACGGTACGAATTCCTGCCCAAGAAGAGCAGTCAGAATTTGGGGTCACAGATTTTCCCGCCGCAGATTTCCCGGCTGCCAGTTGGGACGACACGCCTGCCGAACAGCCTCGTACCGAGGTCAGCCCGCCGCCTCTACCGACCTTGCCGACGATGGGTGGCTCCTTCCGAGGGGCTGAAGGTGTGCCGATCGTCGATCCGTCTCCCATTTCGTCGAGTAATGTGGTGGATGATCGGAGTGAGGAACCCGCTTCTACCTCTGGCATGGCCGGTTTAGGAGACGCGTTGAAAACCACTTTGGCTGGTGGGGCGATCGGAGCTGGAGTAGCCGCAGTGGGGGCAGGACTGACGGGACAGCGTGCAAATCGCGTTCGTCGCAGCCAGATTGTCGTGGTTCCCCGCCAAGGGCAAGATGCTTATGTGTATTGGGAAGTGCTCGATCATCACAAAGAAATTGCCAAACAGCATGGCGGCGAAGAGTTCATTCTTCGAATTTGCGATGTAACGGGAATTGATGTTGAACAACAAGCGCCTCATCGGGTTCAGCAGTTTAACTGTGAAGAAACCGAAGTCGATCGGCATGTGACCGTGCCGGGTGATGGAGACTATGTCGCTGAGATTGGCTATTTGGCCAATAATGGCCGATGGTTGCGGATTGCCCGATCGGCCCCGGTTTCCATTGCAGGGAGTGAGGGTGTCTGAGAGAACAGTAGCCTGAACAGTGGCAACTTGTCTGAACAGTGGCAACTTGTCTGAACAGTGATAATTTGTCTAAATGTAGTCTAAATGTAGTCTAAATGTAGTCTAAATGTAATAGATGGATCGGTCAAAAAAGTCCGATCCATTTTTGGTTTGAGGCTTTGGTTTGAGGCTTTGGTGATCCAATTAATTCCTGCCATCTCCCATCGCTTGCTCCAGTCACTGTTGATACTCCAGTCACTGTTGAGCCTGATCGTAAGCGAGAGAGCATCCCTCAAACAGGGGTCTTAAAAGGGGCTTAAACAGGGGTTATCGCGGTGGGTTCAAAAAACGGTTGGCAAAGTGGAAGACATCCCCTAAATCGACATCCTGATCCCGATCGCCATCTAAGAAAGACTGTAGCAAGGGGTTACCGGTCAATCCACCCGTTTTGCTGCCACCCATATTCAAAAGCTGCATGACTGCGGGTAGCAATGTTGGTAATAAACTTTGCACGACACCGGCATTAACCCCCGTTTTTTGAGTGACCCCTTGAATGAGTTGCTCTTGGAGCTGTGGAGATAGCAGAGAAGATAATCCGCCCATGGCTGAGGCTCCTCCTGCCATCCCTGCCAACTGTCCAACCAGATTGCCCATACCGCCGCCCGAAGCCTGCTGTTGCAAAGCCGGACGGAGTGCCCCGCCTAGACCAGAGAGTACGGTTTGCACGGTAGAAGGTTCGACCCCAGTGGTTGCAGCCGCTTGCTGAACTGTATTCATAATCGTACTCAACTGATCAACGCTACCATTCTGATTAGGATTGTTGATTGAACTCAAAACATCAAAGAAAAGTCCCATGGCATTCAACCTCGATTCATGATTAGAAATCTTGGCACAGGGTCAGAGCATTTTCTGACTCTATCTACCTAAGATTAATACCGCCGATCGAGCCCTTCTGATAGGGTTATAAGCTTTTCTGAATCTTTTGCAGAGAATACTGCATTGGGATGATCCTCGATCAGAAATTGAATAATAACTGGATGACTCTGGGGGGCAGAAAGCTGTTTTGATAGAATTTGATAAAAAAGGAATGACCTACTCATCTTGCTGGCAGAAGGCTCGTATCATGCTGGCGGTATAGGGTCGAATCAGATCTTGTTCTTGAGGTGCCAGGCGATGCAAAATTTCATTCATTAACAGTTCATTAGCTTGGGCGGTCATTTCCCAGGATACGCCAACACATTCCAACACCATGACGCACAATGCGATCAACTCTTGTTCGACGACCTTGAGGCTGCCCTGTAAGACGCATAGCCAGAGGTACGCCTGAAACATGCTTAAATCGCGCAGACAGGAATGTCGAACGCCCGGATGATCCAGATGTCCTCTACGGCTCTGGTGATGGGGGAAAGATGTATGTAGGCGGTGGAACACCGTTTGTGAAATTTCTGAGGCGAGAGGCATCATCTGCTCAACAAGGCGAAAGCTTGGAGAGTCGCTATGGTGTCCAGCAGCGGCGGCACAGATGCGTTGCCAAGGCAGGGCAACCTGCTCTTCCAGGAAATTAAAATAAGGTGCTATTAAAACTTGCTCGACGGATGTTAAGTGTTCATATAACAAAGCATTGCTAAGGCTAATCTGTGTTGTGATAAAGCCAAGCATTCGCCAGTTTTTAGCGATCATGTGCTGCTCTTGAAACTGTAACAGTAACGGTTCTAATGTATCTGCTAGTCGATCGATTTTAGGAATTTTCCAAGCCGCTAAAGAGGAGCCTCCATATCGATCCCACAGTTCTGGGGTAGAAGTAAGTTCTGGGGCAGAAGTAGTGGTTGTCGCTGATTCTTGATAGACCTCGAAAAGTTTGAGGTAGACTCGGCTAGCGAATTGAGATAATCGTAACGCTTCCATAAACTCTAAGTTCTCTGGCAGATGATCGTATAAATCTTTGGTTCTGATCACTGCAAGATGACATTTCTCTTCAATCAGTGGTGGATTGAATTGGGCGATCATTTGAGTGCGACCCTCGTGGGAAGCGGCGCGACGCAACTCATCCCGCATTGATGGATTTGTGCTGATTGATAAACTGGCAAAGTTGGGGAGATAGCGATCGGCCCAAATGTTCATTAAACGCCTAACCGTTGGTACTTCTGACAAATGCGAACTGACTAGCATAGATTGAATGCTTTACCTCATTGCGGGAATTGGTAATTGTTGGGGTGCCCGTTTGGTGCTCGTAGCGTCAGATCAAAAGATTGAATGAAATGCAAAGCAGCGCGAAGTGCAGTTCGGCTGGGGGTTCAGCAAGATAATAAATGACACGAATCTTTTCCCCTCATTATCTTGACTGGTTTCTAGCAGTGTCAATAACTTCGTTATCTCTTTACTGAATGGTCAGTTATCTTCCCGGAATTAAAGAGTTGGATAAAAGATAGTTAAAAGAATTGACAGATAATTGACAAAGAATTGACAGATAATTGGCAAAGGCAACCTGAAACTAAGGCAGCTTGTACGAATAAGCTGATCACTTTAGGTATGGCTGTAAGCAGGAGCTTAAGCCCCTGGCCTGCTCAAGTTATTTCGACAAGACTCGTAACTGTCTAGATTTTTGTTGCAGCAAAGTTTCCAGTCAAGCAGCAATGATCAATTTTTGATGTAAAGCAATTTTTGATATAAAGCAGATAGCAGGCAAGAAAATATGATTCGTGCAAAAGTTGTGCAAAAGCCTGCGATCGTTCTGATAATAATAACGTTGTCATCGTGCCTGGTTATAGTTTTAGCAACCAAGCTTGTATAACACCCATTGCTATTTACGGTGGCAATGGATTCAATCGCAGAGTTGTTGTCATGGGAGAGTTTCTCACCATTCACTCTCTCAGCTACAGCCTGTCTAGAAGTTGTACTCTGTTAACCTTGGATTGTTGACCTTGGATTGTTGACCTTGGATCAGACGAACTTGCTTGGAGAGTTTAATGTCTGATTCTACACGCTCACGGATAAGTAATCTTAGTTTGTATCGTCGCATGAAACCCATTGCAGGGATTGTAAGGATTTTGTAAACGTTACAATTAATACATTCCATTTATTTTTTAGCAGTGATATCTTTTAATCGTGGTGCAGCATGATGCAATGTGGTGGAAGCGCACAGAGGAAATTTCTGCGTGTGTCAGTCCTATCAATTGGTATCTATTAATTGGTATCTATTAATCGGCATCTATCAATCGGCATCTATAATCTCTGCCGAGTAGATCACCTATGGCATGACCCATCGATAGACTGGCTGGTTATCGCTCATCTGGGATGATTAGAATCCTAGATGCTATGTAGTAGATCATGGCAAAGACGACGACTCATGCAGATACTCATGCAGATATAGATGTGACTGTTCAAATATCAGGGCTTCTCAAATATCAGGGCTTCAGTGGACTGAATGTATAAATAGATCTCATGTCATTAGTGAAATGATTGAGCAATGGTTTCTGCAAGCGGCAGTTCAAATTGCCACTCTCAAGGGGCTCCTACCAGTCAAGACAGGATTGCAGCAAACCTCTTGTTTCACGACTGACTGATGATCAATCTTAATCTGGTTCGTAGTCTCCTGTTCCTGGGTTGAGTGACTTTGGTCTTGGAGTTAAAGCGGCTGATGCCTTTTAATTTTTCCTAGACCAGCTTGCTATTTCTCCTCAGCATAGTTGTGCTGGTTGGTAATCGTCATCACTTTAGAATTGCACTGTTCAAACAGGGAGCATCCGGCATCCTGTTGAATTTACAACAGCGATCGACTAAGACAAAAACATACATTTCTCATCATCTCAGCGATTGAAAGACGCGAGAAGTGAGTGCAACCTCATCAATGGGCTAGAGTTCAGCATTATCAACGGTCAAATGCAACTCCACGTCCAGAAATCCTCTGCTCTAAATTATTCCCTCCTAAACAGGAATAGTTTGAGCTGAAAACATCGAGTCAACTTTAAAACATCACTGGATTCTCACCATCCAAAGGAAATTGATCATGGCAGATATTTTAGGTACTCCCGGAAATGACGTTCTTGCGGGCACTCCTGATCCCGATAGTATTTATGGTTATGAAGGTAATGACAATATCACAGGAAATGCAGGAGATGACTATATTGTTGGTGGGATCGGCAACGATACTATTAATGCAGGAGATGGCAATGACACTATTTATGGTGATGATGGGAGTAACACTTCTACTGGCAATGACACCATTAACGGCGGCACAGGAGACGATTACATTGCCCCTGGACTAGGAGCCGATAACATTAATGGTGGGGCAGGCAATGACTACCTTTACCTTGACTATAGTGCGCAGACTACCGGAGTCACTATCACCTATACCAGTCTAACTAGCGCCAGTAGTAATGTCTCGGATGGTAAGCGGATTCAAAACATAGAGCGGATCGACTTTCGAGGCAGTTCGGGCGATGACAATGTCAATGTTTCAGCTACGACAGGCTATAACGATATCCGTAGCGGTGACGGCAATGACGTTCTGATTAGCGGTAGCGGGGATGAGTACTTAGAAGGTGGGGATGGAGATGACAACATTTCTGCGGGCGCAGGAAACGATACGGTGATTGGTGGAGATGGCAGCGACACGATCGATGGGGGTGATGGCAACGATAGTCTCTACAGTGGAGATTGGTACTACTACAGCGATAATGGCAACAATACGCTGAATGGTGGCGCAGGCGATGACTACCTTCGCATCAACTCCAGTGGAGGCAGCATCCAGTGGAGGCAGCAATACTGTAGATGGCGGCACGGGCACTGATACTCTGAGCTTAGAGTACGTCGATCGCCCCACTGGAGTCAGCCTCAACGTTAGTAGTAACTACACCATTACAGGCACAGATTTAACAGGCAGCAATGTCGAGCGGATTGAGTTTAGTGGTTCCAACAGCGCTGACTCTGTGACGGGCGGTGGAGATGGCGATGACACCTTGGGCGGTCGCGATGGGGATGACACTCTAGAAGGGGGTGCTGGCAATGACGTGCTGTTTGGAGATAATGGTGGCGATACGCTCAACGGCGGCGATGGTAACGATCAGCTCTATGCCGGTAACTGGTACTACTACAGTGATAATGGCAACAATACGCTGAAT
>JALOOM010000050.1 GCA_025454395.1 Elainella sp. Prado103 | reverse complement strand
CTGTAACAGTTGCACCTGGCTCGAAGGAATCATTACTGAGGACATTAATCTCGATCGATGTATCCTCATTTGTATTTGCTACATCAACTTGAGTATCTTGAACAGGCTTAACGGTGATGTTGACCGTTTCCGTTTCGGTGTTACCAGCGGCGGTGGTTACTGTGTAGGTGAATGAATCAGAACCGTGGAAGTCATCATCAGGCGTGTAAGTCACCTTACCGTCTTGACCGATCGTGACTGCCATTGCCCAGAACATTAATCTCGATCGATGTATCTTCATCCGTCGTCGCAGAGTCAACTTGAGTATCCTGAATTGGGTTCACTGTGACTGTGGCGATCGCTGTATCTTGATCTCCATTTGCATCAGTAACAGTGTAGGTAAAGCTATCGCTACCATGAAAGTCAGGATCAGGAGTATAGGTGAAACTACCGTCAGCATTGAGATTGAGTGAGCCATGACTGGGAGCAACCGTGAGTGAATAAGTAGCAGGATTACTACCTGGATCCGCATCCGCAACTGTGCCACCGATCGCAGTATCCTCATTGGTCACAAATACATCATTCTCTGCATCAGGAACGGGATCAACCGTTATCGTTACAGTTGCTGTCTCCAAAATGCCACCAGAGATGACGGTATAGGTGAAACTATCCGTACCGTGAAAATTTGGATTAGGTGTGTATTTAACAATGCCATTTGAATCGATAACAACTTGACCATTGTTACCCTGAGAAACACTGCTAACAACTGCACCCGGCGCAAACGAATCATTCGCCAAGACATTCAGATTAATCGTGCTATCTTCCTTGACGGTAGCCGAGTCATTTTGAATATCCTGGACTGAGTTAATTACGATCGTTGCCGTTGCTGTGGCAAAATCTCCATTGCTATCAGTGACCTTGTAGACAAAGCTATCACTGCCGTTGAAGTCTGCGTTAGGTGTGTAGGTAAAGGAACCATCTGCATTGAAAACAACAGTGCCGTTGGTCGGATTAGACTGAATACTATAATTCGCAGGGGTTTCGCCTGCATCCAGATCGGCAACAGTGCTGCTAAATGGGGTATCCTCCGGGGTGACGAAGTTGTCATTAACTGGATCCGGTAATGCGTTGATGACGATCGTGCTAGTCACAGTAGTACTGCTCTTAGCGCCTGCACCATCCGAATTAGCATCAGTCACTTGCCAGGCGATCGTCCGAGTGTTGGAGAGTTGGGTTGGGTCTTCGCTACTACTACGGTAGGTGACAGCCCGCATCACTTGCTGATAGTTAGCTAGCGTATCAACTCCGGTCAAGGATAAGACACCCGTGACACTATCGTAAGTCGCATTAATTGCAGTTCCTGCCGTTGAGACTGCCAGAATATCACCGATCGTAAAGCCACTGCTGATCGTGACGGTTGCACTGGCAATTTGCGTGTCATCAACATCATTGATGGTCACGGTGTTGTCAATGATTTTGGCAGTTTGATTTTCGGTATAGGCGAGTAATCCCCCGGCTCCAACCCCTGGCAAATCATTGATCGGGGTGATATTAACAGTTACTGTCCCGTTTACAGTCAGTTCCCCACCCGATCCTTGAGCAGTAATATTGCCATCACTTAAGGTATAGGAGATCGTGACCGCAGTAGGTGGATCTTCACTGCTGTTTTGATAGCTAATTTGTTGCAAAGCACGATTCACTCGTGCAGTCGTCGCATTGGCATTAAAGGTCAGAATTAATTGTCCGTTAGCGTTCTTCGTGATGGTTCCGATCGTCGCTCCATCCACGATTAGACTATTGCCCTGGATCAAATTGTCGAGTGTCCCGCTATGGACAAACTGATCCTGCGCGTTGGCTCCAGTCGATCGCTGCAAGGTCAACGTAGCTCCACTCCAGTTATCCCATCCTCCCAACTCAACATCCTGCACAATGGCATCGCCATCTAACACAACGGCCGCTGCATTCTCGGTATAATTGATCGTTCCACCTAAGTTGCTGAATAAAGGTGAATCATTGACCGGATTGACAACTGTATTGAGAGGAACGATCGCCGCACTGTAGGCAGTTGTTTCTCCTATTGCATTAGAACCACTTAAATCCACACTATTCCCAGTGGTTAAACTTCCGATCGAACTATCAATCAGATGGACGGACAGGGCGGGTGCTGCGCCATTGTAGTGGGTTGCTGGCACAAAACGCAGCTTGTCACTGTCTTTGACGATGAGCGCATTGCTTGCCGAGCGAGCCCCAATTGCTTGCCAACTGTTACTAACGCTGTTGTAATACTCCCAACTACCCGCTGTCGTAACGGCATTACCGACAATGGCGATCCCTGCAAAGGTATGGGCATTCGATCCACCTGTCACTTGATCGATCGCATCATTGAACGAACTGGAGAATAGATTGCTGACCGTATCGCCCGGTAAGCTGGTTGTATCTTCATCGATCGCTGCTAAGGTTGCCGTTCCGCTCGCGATCGGTGCATCATTAACTGCACTGATGGAAGTGCCGATCGTGACAGCATTGCTGCTGTTGCTGTATTGGGTTGTACCACCGCTTTTGCTGCCAGAGAGATCTACTCGGGTTCCAATTGTGACTGCTCCAGCAGAGTCATCGATTAATCGTACTGCTAAGTTACCGGGAGTACCGTTATAATTGGCGTTGGGTAGAAATCGTACAAATGTATCTGCAGCCAAGACAAAGGCCGCACTGGTTGAAAGGGGAGGCACCGAACTGGCAGTCGGAATATTTTGCCAGTCTACGCCATCAAACCACTGCCATTTTCCCTGGGTGGAGCCATTCGCTTCATTGTTAGTGATGGCAATTCCCGCAAGATTGTTGGCGGCCGATCCACCTTTAGCCGTTTGATTGTCTTTGCCATCTCGGAAAACCGGATTTAATAGACTGCTCACCTTCGCTCCAACCGGATTGGCAGCATCTTCATTCACAGCAGCAAGAGTAACAGAGGATGCAGAGCGGGTAGGTGCATCGTTGATGGAACCGACCGTAATGTTGACCGTTTTTTCGACAATATTGTTGCCACCAGAGCCGGTATTTCCTAAGTCATCAACTTTGATAGTCAATACATCTGGCCCGTTAAAGTCAGTCACTCCTTGATATTTCAGGTTGTTCAATGCAGCATTAATTGCTGCTTCTGTGCCTTCAAATACCATGGATGCGCTGTTATTGCCCCCCTGTTTGAAAACAAGATTCTGGATAGAACCGAGGCTAATATTTCCTTGAGTTACTGAAAGCGTAACTTTGAGGATCGCACCAAAATCATCTGGATCGTTAATCGAGATCAGATTTGCCCCAGAGAAAGTAAACTGGGTATCTTCATTGACTACAATGGTCGCTGGTGTTGTGACTACGGGAGCATTGTTGGTGTCACTGGTATTGATTGTGATGGTTTGGCTGGCAGCAAGAATGCCTGCTCCCCCATTCGCCTGGTCTTTCACCGTAACTGCTAAACTAACAGTGGCTTCTGAGTTATAGTCCGCAGGCGCATAGCTCAGTCCATTTAAGGCGGCATTCACTTGCGCCTTTGTGCCAGAAATCGTGATGCTAGCACCGCTACCCGTAATGGTTGCGCCCGATCCTGCGGCCGCCGTCAAGGTTCCGTAGGGGTTGCTGTTGCTGATTGCATCCAGGGTTACCTCAAATGTATCAGCCCCATTGTTATTCAGGTCAGCTAAGTCATCGATCGTGATGGCATTGCCCTGGGCTGTACTAAAAATGAGGGGATTGGTATTGGCGATCGTCTGTACTGTGTTCGGCGCAATCAAGCTGGGCTGATCATTGACCGGCTGAACCACAATTGGAATATTACGGTTAACGATCTGAGCTGCTCCGCCAACATTCCCCTGATCGTTAAAGCTAATCGCTAGCGTATCGTTGCCATTAAACTGGCTGTTGCCTTGATAGGATAAGCCAGCCAACACTGCGTTAATTGCCGCCAAACTGCCAGTCAGAGTAATGGTGCTACTGTCGTTGGTTCCCCCTGTAACCAAACTGATATCGGTGAGGCTGAGCTTACCCTGAGTCACACTGAGGGTGACTGTATTATTCGTAGAGCTAAAACTATCGACATCAGCGATCGAAATCGCATTGACCCCACTAAATGGAAGACGGGTATCTTCATTGACGGTAAGATTGAGGGGGTGGGTGAGGGTCGCTGGATCGTTGATGTTGCTGGCTTGGATGGCGATCGATCGAGTGACTTTTTCGCCCGTTGGCGCTGGTGCACCCGGTAATCCATTTAATAAATCATCCACCGTAACAACTAAATTAAGGGTGCGATCCTCATCGGTCGGAACCTGGACTTGTAAGCCATCGAGCGCTTTCTGGACATCCGCTTTGGTGCCTTGAAAGGTGATTTTGCCGCCTGAAGCGCCGCTAGTTCCTTGCAGGATCGTGAGATTGGTGGTTGACCCTAAGGTTAATGTACTGCCCCCATAGGTTACTCCGCCTGCCTGGAGGTCGAGTGTAACTTGGAGAATATCAACTTCTCCACCTTCTAGTACATCTAAATCAACATCACCGACAACGATCGCGTTACCGTTTGCACCATTAAACGTAAGTGGGGTTGCCGTATCAAACGTTTGGGTACCTGGAACCTTCAGAGTTGGTGGATCGTTGGCAGGGGTAATCGTAATATTGTAAGTTCCAGGAACGGCATTACCGCCACCGTCACTCACAGTGAATTCAAAACGGTCAGTATATTGTTCAGAACCATTGTGCTGATAGCTAATCCGCCCGTTATCTAAATCGGCTTGTGTAAAGACGCTGCCGATCGATAAAACTTTCCCATTTAACAAGAGGGAGCCATGATCGACAGCATTGGTAATCCGGAACTGCCGTTGAATGGTAGTGTTATCTGGGTCTTGATACACCAGATGGGGCGTGCTTGTTCCCAGTCCGCTTGCCCCTTGAATGACACCAACCCCAGCTTCTGCAACAGTGAGCGCCTCAGACGACAGGGAAGCAGGCGCATCATTGAGTTTGGCAATTGCAATCTGGATCGGTTTAATTTCACTGAGGTTATTGCTGGTGCCGATCGTATTATCGTTGACCTGCACTGAAAAACCATCTGCAAAATTTTCAGTTCCGTTATGGGTATAGCGTAGTTTACCTTGATCGAGTTGAGCTTTAGTTATCACCGTGGCGGTGGTGACTTCAACAAACCCTGCTCCTTGATCGACCTCTAGCTTGCCATAGGTCGGGAGCTGGGTTATTCGGAAGGTCAAGGTATTCAACTGAGCATAGCCAATCCCAGACTTTTCGCCCGTGCCGTCTACATCATTCAGCCCCAAGTAGGTGGAATCGATCGTAATCGTTCCGCCCTCAGCCAGAGTAGGCGAACCTTTTACCGTCACGATCGGCGCATCATTTTGGGGAGTAATATCCAACTGAAAGGTTTCTTCGACCGTGACATTCCGACCATCGCTGACGGTGAAGGTAAACCCATCTAAAAAGTCTTCCTCTCCCAAATGCTGAAAAGTGACTTTGCCATCATTGATATCCTGCTGAGTAAATGAACCGTAGCGACCGATCGCCTGCCCATTCAACCGCAAAATCCCGCTGGTCGGTAGTTGCATCACCCGATAGACAATTTCATCTGGCGCGTTATCGGGATCGCCATACTCCAGCATCGCTTGAGTAATTGCTACCGCTGCCCCCGCTTCCTGAGCCGTTGCTGTGCCTACAACAATTTTGTAAGGAGAGGCATTGCCGGTAATATCGGGCGAGGGGGTGCCTCCTGGCCCTGCCACAGAGGGAACAGTAATCGTCAGGTTGAACGAGTTGACAGCTAGTGCTGAACCACTAGGCAGCCAAATGCCCCCTTCTCGTACTGAGGGGTAATCCCGCAGTTCACTATCTCGCACAGTGAAACTGAAACTATCGTTGAAAACTCCCGTAGCATTTTTGTGGAAGACATACCGAACCCGATTTTTGAGCAGATCATCCTGGGTAAAGGTGGCTCCTGCGCCTAGAATTTGCCATCCACTGCCTCGATCGAGTTGGATTGTACCGATCGTTGCATTGGGAATTGCGGTGAGAGTGTAGGTCAACTGGGTGGTTGCCGAATCGACATCGGTGACCTGAAGTTGATCGGCGGTAATCAAGCGGGAGAAGCCACCGGCGGCTATATCCGAGGTGTTGTAGGCTAAACCAGTATTCTTAGCCAGAATGGGATCATCGTTGTTGGGGAGTACTTTCAGGTCAATTTTGGCAGACTGAGTGCCCGACAGCCCTGTGCCTCCCCCATCGTCGATCACCTCGATGTTAAAGCTGACATCCGGTGGAAACCCATTGTTTTGATCATTGCCATCATGAGTGTAGGTTAACTTGGCAAGATCGGCAGAAGAAAAAGTTTGATTGATGGCCACCGGGCTGCCATCTAGTTTCAGTACCCCGTCTGCTGGCAGAGAAGTAATTTTGATCGTGAAATTGGCGGCTGTCTGATCAACATCCTGAATCGTGATCTTGACCGGATAGTCAATCTGTCCCTCATAGACTACATTCGCACCTGAAATGCTGGGGAGTTGGTTGACAGGGGTAATGGTAATCGGGATGGTAGCGGTTGGAATCACACCGCCGGCCCCATCATCAACCGAAACTTGAAAGAAGTCACTGGTACCACCTGCGATCGTGGTTTGGGTGCCATCATGGTGATATTCTAATGCACTAATTTGATCGTAGGAAAAAGTAGAACCGATCACCAATCGGCTCCCTCCTAGGGTCAAATAGCCCTTTTCAGGCATTTGGGTAATTTTGACGATAACTTGTACATCCAGGTTATCGAGATCCGCGATGCCAAAATTACTAGCCGCGAAACTGATCTTGCTGCCCTCAGCCACACTGGGAGCCGATGGCGCGATCGATGGGGCATCGTTAACTGGAGTTACATTGAGGTCAATGACACGGCTAACGGTTGTGGTACCATCATTGGCTGTAATCGTCAGGCTGGTGCGATCAGCAAAGTCAGCGGGCGGCGTGAAGGTCATGCCATCCAGAGCTGCATTAATATCAGCGATACGACCTGAGAGCGTGACACTGCTCGTCCCATTGTTGCTGATCGTCAGATTGGACGTTGAAGCCAGACTGATTAACCCATTGGCAACCGTCACCGTCACCGTCTGAAGCCCTCCATCAGCATCACTAATCGACAAATGGGTGACCTGATAAGCAGCATCTTCTGGGGTGGAGCGGGTAATCGTTAGTGCATCATTGATGAGGGGTGCTGCTAATAATCCAGAGTAGTTGGCGAGAACGACGGGGTCGATTGGTAATTCACCTGTGGGGTTGCCAATGCGATAATCTAATGTCCAACTGCCTCCCTGCGCCGGATCACCGACCTTCCCAGTTGCAGCGGCAATCTTGGCCCCTGAGATTTGATGCAAAGTCTGTAAGAAATCGATTCCGCTAGTTCCAGCCGCAGTCTGGCAGGCATAAAGATGAATTTCAGCCGCTTCTGGGGTGCGAGTGAACCACTGCTGTACTTGTTGGGTTGCTGCGATGAGTTGCGATCGATCGATAATTTTGGTTCCTAAGTGCAGTTGACCAGCACGACCATGGGCAATGAGATACAGTTGGGTCACTGCTGAATGCTGCTGTAACAGCTCAGTGATTTGCTGAATGCTATCTTGATCAGGATTGAGGATATAAACCTCTGTATCCCGCTGTCTCCCTCGCACTAAGCTGGCAAAATCCGGAATTTGGCTATCTACAATGATGATCGATCGGGCAAACTCCGTTGATTGGTGTACCATGATCGAGCTAGTTTGTGGGATAGATCGTAAACCGGCATCAGATTGAGCAGTGAGAGTAGGGGTGATAGCCATGAGAGATTTCCTGAATGATAACCGTGAGTGAATGTTGAATGAGATTTAAATGGAAGGTGGTAGTGATTTATCTAATGTGGAGAGCGTGAGCAGCAAGCTTGAGAGCAAGACTGAGAACATTTTGTAGGAGCATGTTGTAGCCGCAGAACACCTGGAATTAGATTTGAAGAGTAATCCAGTATTGAGCTTTGAAAATTAAACATCATTAGATATTCAAGGATCCGGATGAGAAATCAGATTGGTTGAAAATCGAAACTAGACCAGATGATGTTGGAGGTCTCAACAGGTAAAACTTAATTTATTGATTCTTGAGGATGCAATTAAATACATAAATAGACGCAACAATATCAACAAATACCAAGCTTGAACCCACTTGAAGCCTATCTCCAGTCTGAGTTGACCATGTGTTGCCATTCCTCACATTCAGCCATACTAGAGAAATCGATTGAATGAAAACAACAGTATGAATCAGATAATTTTTGAGGAATGTTTTTCAGATTGAGTATTTACACGTTTGCAATATGACTCGATCAATCAGTCAATAAACAAATCGACAATAGACAATAGAGCAGAGACTAGGCGGTTCAGTCCTCAAAAGATTACTCAAAACAGGATTGAGCGGCGGGCTTATTGGTGAAGGTATTGAGATTCGGTAAGAACTCGATCGAGCCAATATTGCGGGTGGACACTTGGGGCAGATCGCCGACCTCAAACAGTCCTGAAACAGTGAAAGCACTATTGTTATCTAGTCGAATCCCACCGGGGGCTGTGTTGTCAGTCACCACCACACAAACATCTGTGTTGTTACTGCTGGCCGTGACTTCTAAATCAGGGCGACCATTTGTACGATTATTCTCTAAACGATTCCGTCGTAGATCAGCTACTAATGTGGCTCGATTATTGGCATTCAGATCAATTCCTTGATCGCCATTGCCCGAAATCTGGTTATCACTGATGCCACTGGCACTGCTATCTGCATCTGTGACATATTCCTGAAAAGCGACATTATTGGCAATTCCGCGAATTCCCGCTCCCCCATTATTGAGAATCTGATTATTGTCAATCCCGGCTTCCTGGGCTACCACTTCATTGCCGCTAATATGAATGCCATCTCCCTGATTTTCAAGAATGCGGTTGTTGCGGACAAACAGTTCTTGGGCTGCGGTTGTCGAACCATTGGGAATTCCCCCAATCATGCGAATCCCATCTCCAGCATTTCGCGCAATGCGACTCTGTTCGATCGTCACTTCTTGGGCACTACCACTGTTTGCCTGGATTTCGATCCCTTCAGCGCCGTTATTCTCGATCGTTCCTGCTTCAAAGCCAACGATTTGGTTGCCAAATTGTTCGGAGGCTAACAATATTCCTTGTTCACGATTGTTCTCGACTACGGTATCGGTAATATCAACAGTTTGAGCTGAGCCCTGTTGTTGAGATTCATCTCCAGAAGCCCGCAATTCTAGCCCAACGCGATTATTCACTAGCCGCTGGCGTGCGATCGTCACTTCCACGGAGTCATTCAAACGGTTCGTAATCAACAGTCCTTGACCAGAATCTGCATCACCCGTAGACCCGATCACCGTATTATCAAATAGCACCACACTGTCTGCCACGTTATCGAGAAAAATGCCGCGCTCTGCATTTCGAATCGTGTTATTTCGCAGTTCTACGTTGGTAATATTGCGGCCGAATATGGCATCACCAGAAGCATTTTGGAGACGGAATCCCGCCAACACGGTTCGATCGCCTAACGTCACGAGCTGAGAGGACTGATCCTCAGTAATCGTTGGGAAGCGACGATCGTTCGAGAAGGGCAGTTGGACTAAAATGCCGTTGTTAAAGTTCTCGGTGGGCGAAAAAGGTAACCGCACTGGACGGCTGGGAAAGCCTGGAAATGGCATTCCTGCCAGGATTTGCACCGGCCCCTGCGACAACACCTGCACCCGATCGGGGATCTGGAAGGCAGGAATGGTTTGATTATTGCCGCGATCCACATATACGATGCCGTTCCCATCCGATCGAGAAGCGGCTAGAGCTGCCTGTACCGTGCCAAACGGGCGCTCAAAGGTGCCATCGCCTCCCTGTCGCCCCAACACCACATGCTGGAAGCGGTAAGGTTGTTCTTCTTCCGGGTTCATCAACGGCTGTTGAGTTCGATCGATTTCAGTTTCGGTTTCGGTTTCCTGATTCACCAAAATGCTAGGATTACGGACGATCGATTCTCCCAGCCGTAATGCAACGGTTTCAGCAGCCGGATCGGAGACTCGCGGGTGAATGCGTGGCCAAGTTACGCCGACAGAAACAGAAACATTGGTGCCAAACAGATCGTCATGTTGGAGGGCAGCACCGATCTGGATGTGGTCTACCGGCGTGGCTGCTAACCGGGCTCGCCAACCGAAGGTGCCATCTGTATGGGAACCGTCATAGTAATACAGCCCGCCAAAAGCACGCAGATCGCCGTCTTCCCAGTGGGCTAGCCGGGCTCCAATTTCTGCATCAAAACCCCCCAATGCATCTTCCCAGGTTTGGCTAGTTTGCCGAATCCGCTCGTTGGTGAGCAGGAGGCGATGTCCTTGAAACCCGGTGAAAGTACGAGCACCCGAATCAAAGCTGGATTCGTTCATTAACTGGCTCGTATCCCCGATCGGCAGATAGCCATTAATCCGAAAATCCCATACCTCGCCCAAACTTTCTAAGCCAAGCCCCAACTGATAAAAATCAGATTGATCGGTGTCGCGATAGTCCACTGCGAAATAGCCACCCCAAATTCGATCGTGCTGAGGATCGTAAAAGCGGTGTCCCAGGGCCAATTGCCCCCCAACATTCGCATCGTTATCCAGCAAAAAACTCCCTTCCAAGAAAGTGAGATCTCG
Source organism: Elainella sp. Prado103 (assembly GCA_025454395.1). Taxonomy (GTDB): domain Bacteria; phylum Cyanobacteriota; class Cyanobacteriia; order Elainellales; family Elainellaceae; genus Elainella. The sequence goes on along the minus strand of JALOOM010000050.1, from coordinate 49,074 downwards.
TCCAGCCCGTTGTCTTAAGGGCAAGAAGCCTTCGATGCGCGTGATCCCATCAATGCCGCCGGTCGAACTATTGTGGCGTAGCCCGAGCCGAGGGGATATTCTTAGATCATCTGCTGTTCCTTCAGGCAATTCCAATGGAACTGTAGTGGGAGCTGGTGAATCGGCTGAATCGACTGAAGAGTTGGCCGGTTGCTCGTCTGAAGTCTCTGGTGCAGTTGCTTGGGAAACCTCTGAAGAACCCGATCGAGGTGATGGCTGCGTGGAAGCAGTTTGTGCGATCGACGGCAGAGTGAGTCCCAACCATAAAGCCACTACTAACCCATACTTTGTTTCAACCAAAGATGCCATAGAAAACGTTCCTCAGATCCCCAAAATTAGATAGCTAATCACCCTAAGCTGATAGTTCTAAAATGCCCAGGAAGTGCGATATCTAACGGAAATCTGATAGGAACGATTACATTAAGTCTGATTTGATTTGATTGCAAATTGTGAAGTGTGGAGTGGCGGATAATATTACGTCAATTTGCGGAAATGCGATAGCGAAATGCCTGATATCCATTCTCTGTGAAGCTGTATTAAACAAGGGGCCGAAACCCCCTGTCCTGTCAGCACGGATGAATGCAAGCTCAAATGAATCAGTCCTATCCCACTGACTGCTCGACTTTAGGATTCGCAGAGGGAACTGCCGATCCTTGAGTGCCGAGTTGAATTAATTCCACCTTGTAGCCATCTGGGTCTTCTACAAAGGCAATCACTGTTGAGCCATGCTTCATCGGGCCAGGTTCGCGGGTGACTTTGCCGCCCAACGCTTGAATTTGGCTACAGGTTTGATAAATATCATTCACCCCGATCGCAATATGACCATAAGCATTGCCCAAGTCATACCGATCGGTACCCCAGTTGTAAGTCAGCTCCAGAACCGTGTGGTCAGACTCATCGCCATACCCAACAAAGGCCAGGGTAAATTCTCCACCGGGATAATCTTTCTGGCGCAACAGCTTCATGCCTAACACATCACAATAAAACTTCAATGATTGCTCCAGATTGCCAACACGCAGCATGGTATGCAGTAAACGCATCGAATCCTCCAAGTCGCTCAGTATTCTCCCGCTTCCATTCTGAGGCAGAGCCTGGATTTGTGCTAGTCTCGGTGGCCGGTGTTCAAAATCAATCGCTGTGCAAGGATTTCTGAATCTCAACAAACCCTCTGGACTCACTTCCCATGACTGTGTCGCTCGTGTCCGGCATTTATTGCGCCAAAAACGAGTCGGACATGGAGGTACTTTAGATCCAGCCGCTACGGGGGTGCTGCCGATCGCGGTTGGTAAGGCAACTCGCTTGCTGCAATATCTCTCCCATGAAAAGTCCTACCGAGCTGTGATTCGGTTTGGCATCACGACGAAGACCGATGACTTGCAAGGAGCAGTGCTGAGTCAAGCCCCTGTGCCTGAACTAACCCTAGAGCAAGTGCAACAGGTTTTACCGCAGTTTATTGGCTCGATCGCGCAGGTGCCTCCCAGTTACAGCGCCATTCAGGTCGGTGGTCAGCGGCTCTATGATCTGGCTCGATCGGGGCAGATCGTCACAGCACCCACTCGGACAGTCCACATTCATCGCATTGAGGTTCTGGCTTGGCGATCGGGTGAATTTCCAGAATTGGAAGTGGCAATCGATTGTGGTACGGGTACCTATATTCGCTCCATTGCCCGCGACTGGGGAGCCCAATTGGGATGTGGCGGCACGTTAGCAAGTTTAGTTCGCACTGCCAGTAGTGGGTTTGATCTGAACCATAGCCTTACCCTGGAACAGGTGGCTGAACAATTAGAGTCCGATCGGTTGCAGTTGATTTCGCCTGAGGCTGCCCTCCAGCACCTACCCGTGATCTGGTTGACTGAGCCACAAATTAAACTCTGGCAACAGGGGCAGCGGCTAGACTGTGCCACCCTGGTAGAGCCACCCGATCTCACGGCTTTAGCTGTGATCTCAAATCCTTCCCCACCCTGCCTGATCTGCCGAAGCCGGGTTGGCGATCCGACGAGTCTACCGCTTCTGCCAGCAACTTCGATCGAGTCATTCCTGGGGATTGGTCAGATCGTGACTCCTCAATCTGACCATCAAGCCGTGCAATGGCTCATCCCCAAGCTCGTGTTTATGCCGTGAATCTACCTCCCCGGTTTCACAGCCGGTCTTCTCAGCCGATCTTCTCAGCCGATCTTCTCAGCCGATCTTCTCAGCCGGTTTAAAGATTTACGGTCGTTCTGGATCACCACTACGGTAGCCATCTGGGAAAACGGTGGTATCGTCATAGCAAGCCCGATCGAAACTGGAAACGATGGATCGAAAGAGGTTACAGCGTCGCAAGTTAGTCTGGATCAACTGCGCCTGCTCCAGATTGGCATCACTCAGATCCGCGCCTGTACAATCGGTGGCTGTAAGATTGGCATGACGCAGATCCGCGCCTTGTAAATTGGCTTGAACCAAAATAGCCTGTTGCAACTGGCAATACGCGAGATCGGCTCGCAATAAGGTTGCTTGCTGAAGATCGGCATTGACCAAATTAGCCATTTGCAATCGAGCGTTACCCAGCTCTGCCCGTGATAGCTTCACATTTTTTAGATTGGCACGGCTCAGGTTGGCATAGGGCAAGTAGGCACCGCTCAAATCACTGTCTTGCAGATCAATTTCTTGGAGGTTACATTCAAACAAATTTGCCTGACTTAAATCGACTTCCCTAAAATTTCGTCTGCCGCTGGCATAGTCGGACAAAAGCTGCTCAACACTGATTTTCTCCATATCCAACATTAATTTTTGACAAAAGAAAGCACTATCCCCCTGGCTAGGGGTAGCGCCATGTTTTGAGTATTTATGCTTACTATTAATGAAAGTTTACACAGAGTTTGGCGGAAAGCCCGATCGCTTAACTTTTTTTTCAGGCTTCCAAAAAAACTCTAAAGAACTCCATCAAGAATCTCAGATTGCAGGCGACACCCTTGAGCTTTATGGCCGACTCAATCCCCGATGAGGTTTTGCCCGACCTGTGGTGAGGCTCACCCACGCTAGCCCCTCTTGCGTGCCAACCCAGGCTTTGTTACCAGTGTCAGTGGATAGGTCAAGCACCTGTCCGGAAGGTAATCCCGGAATTTCGGCGACGATCGCCCCATTGTAGTGGTTCACAACATACAATCCGTTGTCTGTCCCGACCCACAGGAAGCCCAGCCGATCGAATTGCAGCGAGGTGACACTTTTGCCGCGAAACGCTGTTACCGATCGCAGCAGATCCCCCGTTTTGGGATCGATCACCAACAAGCGGCTGGGGGTGCCGACCCAGAGGTTACCATCTGGGCCAAAGGTCAGATCTTGTACCGTGCTACCGGGCAAATTTTCTACTCGATCGAGCAAAAAGGCACTGGCCGTGTTTACCTTGACCAAGCCATTCAGGGTGCCGACCCACAGGTGTCCTTCGCCATCCAGAGTCATGGCATTGGCACTCTCACCCGGCAAACGTTGCAGCGTCGTCATCAGCAACCCTTCATCCGGACTGATCATGGCTAACCCTTGATCGGTGCCGACCCACAGAAAGCCACGTCGATCGATCAGCAACGACAACACCTTATTCGATGGCAACGAGAAATTTTGAGCCGTAATTTCATTGCTGCGTGGATCCACCCGCTGCAAGCCAGTATAGGTGCCGACCCAAACTCGCCCGACCCGATCCTGCACCATTGCACCAATCACAGTATTGGGTAAGGGCACACGCGCCACAATCCGCCCTGTATTGGGATCGATATTGGCTAAGCCTTGCCACGATCCGACCCAGAGGTTATTGCGAAAATCTTTTTGCAGAGCGGACACTCGATAATCGGGTTCGGGCTGAGGTTGGGGTGTACGCCGAACTTCTGGCACTCTTGGCAAGAGGCGATCGAGCGGCTGAGGATTTCGCGATCGGGTTGGTGATGGAGGTATAGGTGATGGGGTGACAGGTGATGGGGTGACAGGCAATGGAGTCTCCCTGGGCAGTGGAGTCGCCGCAGGAGCAGGGATCACCCTTGGTGTTGGGATCGCAGTTGGGGACTGGCTTTCTGGAGCTGCTGCACCTACCGATCGAGATAACTGAGTCGCACCCATGCCGACTCCACCAAACCATCCGATCGCCAACCAAACGAGAAGACGCTTTCGAGAAACTGCCATCGCTCACACTCAAACGGGTTTCCTAGTTTTTTAAATTCTACCCTCATAGGAAAAACGCGAACCAATCGAGTTGGTTGACCTGGCATTTTGTTGCTGAATGGTGCAGATGTCACCTCATTGACAGATGCCACTTGAATAGACTCGGACTAATGGCAGATATTGAATTGTCAAGAATGCATAACTTCTTGTATCAGTAAAGGTTCTCTAAATAAAAATTTGCACAATCTCTAGAATGTTGTTACAGTGCAGGAAACGCCGCTCCTGCAAAACCCTATGCTATTTGGACTAATCCCAGATGTACCGTTGGGTACTCGTTCTCGTGTCTATGATTTGAAGGCTCGTTTAGACTGGGGCAAGCCTGCCCTGACGATCGTGGATGTGCGCGATCGGCGTGAGTTTTATTTCAGCCATATTTCAGGTGCGGTATCAATGCCTTTGAGCGAGTTGGTGAGTCAAGCGCTGAAAAATCTGGAGTTCGATCGCGATATTTATCTTTACAGCGATACAGACGAAGAAGCGGCTCTCGCTGCCACATTGCTGCGAAAAGCTGGGTTTTGTAATGTTTCAGAACTGCAAGGCGGACTTCCCGCCTGGAAAGCGATGGGATACCCGATCGAAAAAGGGATCGCCGTCCCTCAAGCCAGCTAAGGTCGATCGCTATGATCCAAATAGCCTGAGAGTTTGACAGCACTCACCTAACTTTAGACGGGGATTGCCCGGCTCGTTCCATCCCTCGCTATGATCCAAACAGCACATTGCTAAGGATGTAGGGATGTTGACTCGATTGCGAAATCTGAACTGGGTCAAATTGGCTGGGGGCTGGGTGCGGTCAGGCTGGCTCAGCTTGCTTTGCCTGCTGCTGCTGCTTTCACCCCTGACGGGTTGCAGCTTAAATCAGTTTCGCACCCAGGCGGCTCAGGTGCCCCGGCTGGTAGTCACCTCGACGAGCGATCCCAAAACCTTTAACTCGATCACCAGTGACGAATCCAGTTCCAATGAAATTTTGGCGTTGATGTATGAGGGGTTACTCAACACAAACGGCATCAATGGTGAACTGGAACCGGGGTTGGCAGAGTCGTGGGAAGTCTCGCCGGATCAAAAACGGATTATTTACACGCTGCGGGAGGGGTTGAAATGGTCGGATGGGGTGCCACTGACAGTCGATGATGTCTTGTTTACCTATAACGAGGTGATCTTCAACGAAAAAATTCCCAGCAGTTCGGCCGATATCTTCCGAATTGGTGAAGCCGGTGTGTTTCCGACGGTGCGCAAGCTGGACGATCGACGCATTGAGTTTGCTACTCCAGAACCCTTTGCGCCGTTGTTGCGGTTTGCCGGTGGTGCGTTTTTACCAAAACATGCCCTGGAAGCTACGATCAAAGCCGTTGATGCGGACGGCAATCCCCAATTTCTTTCCACTTGGGGCACCGATGCCGATCCCAAAACCATCATCTGTAGTGGGCCTTACCGGCTCAAAGGCTATCAGCCCGGAGAACGGGTGATTCTAGAACGTAACCCCTACTATTGGCAGCAGGATGCCGCCGGAACGCCTCAACCTTATATCGATCAATTTGTGTTCCAACTGGTGGCTTCTGATGATGCTGCATTGGCCCAGTTTCGGGCGGGAAGCGTAGATATTGAAGGGATCACCCCTGACTATTTTCCCTTAGTGAAGCGAGAAGAAGAACGCGGTCGATTCACGATCTACAATGGTGGCCCAGCCCTGAGTTCCCAATATCTCAGCTTTAATCTCAACCAGGCGAGTCGAAATGGCAAACCTCTGGTCGATCCGATCAAATCCCGGTGGTTTAACACGCTCGAATTTCGGCAAGCGATCGCCCATGCTATCGATCGTCCCAAGATGATCAACAACATCTATAAAGGGTTGGGAGTCCCGCAACATTCACCGATCTATATCCAGAGTCCCTATTATTTTTCACCCGAACAAGGGCTGCCCACCTACGACTATGATGTGCAGCAAGCCAAGCGACTGTTGCAAAAGGCTGGTTTCAAATCCGATGCGTTGGATCGCCTCACTGATGCAGAGGGCAACCTGGTTCGGTTTACGCTGATGACCAATGCAGGCAACAAAATTCGTGAGGCCATGGGCACTCAAATTAAACAAGACCTGGCTCAGATTGGCATTCAGGTGGACTTTCAACCGATCGCTTTTAACACCCTGGTGGGCAAAATGTCTGATAGTTTAGATTGGGAAGCGATTTTACTCGGCTTTACGGGGGCAGGGGTTGAACCCGATGGCGGTCGTAATGTTTGGTCTCCCGATGGCCGACTGCATATGTTTAATCAGTCTCCCAGTCCTGGACAGCCGCCGATCGAAGGACGACAGGTGGCAGACTGGGAAACCAAAATTGGCAGACTTTATATCCAGGGTGGGCAGGAACTGAATGACGAGAAACGTAAGCGGATCTACGCTGAGATTCAAAAGCTGGCTCAAGCCCAAGTGCCGATGATCTTTCTGGTCAATCCCCTCTCCCTCTCGGCTGTGAAAAATCGGATTGAAGGGGTTCGCTATGCGGCTTTGGGTGGAGCGACCTGGAATGTGCATGAGCTGAAATTGGCAGAGCAGTAGGTGAGGATGAGGGCTCTAAAACTGCCGCGACCAGGATTTAGGGCTCCAGCGTTCCACCACCACTTTGGTTTGGGTGAAAAATTCAACTGCATGTTGACCCTGTCCATGCAGATCGCCAAAAAAGCTCTCCTTCCAACCGCTAAATGGAAAAAATGCCATCGGAGCTGCTACCCCGATGTTGATGCCAATATTGCCCGCTTCTGCCTCATAGCGAAACTGACGCGCCGCTGCTCCACTTTCAGTAAACAAGCAAGCCATATTGCCATATTGCCCGCTGTTGATCAGCTCGATCGCCTGATCGATCGTATCTAAATGGATCAGGCTTAGCACTGGGCCGAAAATTTCGGTCTTGGCAATTTCACTGGCAGGATCGACGTTTTGCAAAATAGTGGGGCGGACAAAATGACCCTGCTCATAGCCGGGGATCTGGGGCGATCGACCATCCACTAAGGCTGTAGCTCCCTGATCGACCCCAGCTTGAATTAGGGCTTCGATCCGTTGGCGGCTTGCTTTGGTAATCACTGGCCCCATCTGCACACCCGGCTCCAGCCCATACCCGACCACTCGCGAGGCTGCGGTTTGAGCGATCGATTCCGTGTAGGTATCGCGAGCCTCTCCCACTGTAATGGCGATCGAAGCGGCTAAACAACGTTGTCCAGCACAACCAAAAGCACTGTCCGCCGTGATCCGTGTTGTCATTTCCAGATCGGCATCCGGCAGAATAATCACCGGATTTTTGGCACCGCCCTGACACTGCACCCGCTTACCATTGGCGGCAGCCCGATTGTAAATGTAGCGAGCCACTGGCGTTGATCCGACAAAACTGATCGCTCGAATCACCGGATGATCCAAAATGGCATCGACAGCTTCTCGCCCCCCCTGTACCAGGTTCAGTACCCCTGGTGGCAAATTGAGTTGATCGATCAGTTCAAACACTTTGATCATCGTCAGGGGCACCCGTTCAGAAGGTTTGACCAGGTAGGTGTTGCCACAGGCGATCGCATAGGGCATAAACCAGAAAGGAATCATACCCGGAAAGTTGAACGGAGCGATCACTGCGGCCACACCCAAAGGTTGCCGAATCATTAACTCATCGATTCCCGTCGCAATATCTTCTAAGTTGGTGCCCTGCATCATCATGGGAATCCCACAGGCAATTTCAACATTCTCGATCGCCCGTCGCATTTCCCCCCGCGCCTCATCCAGAGTTTTGCCACATTCCAAAGTGATGGTCTGTGCTAAATCCTCAAATGCTACCTCCATCAGGTTTTTCAACCGAAACAGATATTGCACCCGCTGCGGAGCCGGAGTTTTGCGCCAACTTTTGAAAGCTGTTTGGGCCGCTTGGGCCGCTTGATCGATCGTCTCGGCTGGAGAAAGCGGCACCTTTGCCAAGGGCTCAGCCGTAGCCGGATTGATCACATCAAGCAGCTCAGTTGCGGCAGCATAGCTCCACTGACCATTGATGTAGTTTTGCAGGATCGGCAGGGTGGGGGAAGTCATGGTAAATGCAGCAAAACGAACGACAAGTGATGCCTAATTACGCCTAATATAATCCTTCCTAGTAGCGGATTTGGAGTGTCACCGAGGCCTGAACTTCCTGTTCTCCCCCAATGACCGGGGAAGGAGGAGTCGCCGCCATGGCTTCAGTGCGATCAGCATAGGCCGCCCGGGCAAAAATGGGGGGAGGGGGAGCGGCTCCATCGACTTGAATGCTGACAATTTCTTGTTGGCTCAAGCCCAAAGATTCCAAAACGACGGTCGATTGAGCTTGGGCATTTTGGATCGCCTGCCGGATCGCTTGCTGTCGAGCAGCTTCTAGGGCGGCATCATCGGCGACAAAGCTAACTCCCTCAATCCGGGTGGCTCCTTGTTGCACTGCCCGATCAAGAATATCACCAGCCCGATCGGTCGGAATGCGGAAACTCACGGTATTGGTAGCCCCATAGCCAATGATCTGCTGGCGGTTATTGGCATAGTCGTATTGGGGATTCAAGTAAATTCCGGTGGTTTGCAGCTTATCGACGTTTTGTGAGCGCAGAAATTCCACCACCCGGTTCGATCGATCGGCAGCCTCCTGCTGTACCTCTACCGCCGTTTTTCCCTGCACTTCTACGCCTAGCCGCACTTCAGTCAGTGTCGTGGCAACGCTGGCTTTTCCTTCACCTCGGACGGTCAATGTTCTCATCAGTTGTTCCTGTTGGGCTAAAGCGGGGGTCGCGATCGATAAACTGGTAATGGCCGCCAGCACAGGCATCGCCGCCAAGCAACCCGTGACGATCCAAGCCTGAAGCCCCCGTCGCGATCGACCCCAGGGTTGGGATTTGGGCATGATGCCATGTTTTTCAGTGCGCTGAGTCCTGCAGATCATTGCTCCTTTCTCCTCACAAAAGTCTGATGGCTCTACTCTGTCATGGCTTCTCATTCAATCACCTCAAGTTACCAGATTTGTAACAGCGGACTTGCGATCGAGCCGGTTAGCCTGTTGTCTTGATTGAGGAATTAGGATGAGGGAGTTGGGATTGGGGAATTGGGATTATGAATCATTTTGCTATATAGTCAAAAACGGCTTCTTACCTCCCCCATCCTCTGGCTCGCTCCCTGCCTCCATTCCCCCTCTACAACCATGCCTCAAGCCCGCAAACGCTTTGGACAACATTGGCTACGTAGTGAAACTGCATTAGCCCAAATTGTCAATGCAGCCACACTGACCGCAACCGATCGGGTCTTGGAAATTGGCCCAGGAACAGGCATTCTTACCAAGCAACTGTTGGCCCAGTCCCAGGCGGTAGTGGCAGTAGAAATCGATCGAGATCTTTGTATGCTCCTTCATAAACAACTCGATAATGTGCCTAATTTTTTGCTGTTGGAGGGAGATTTCCTGGAGATGGATATAGCTGCCAAACTGGCTGATTTTCCTGATTTTCAGCATCTTAATAAAGTAGTCGCTAATATTCCCTATAACATTACTGGGCCAATTTTAGAAAAGCTACTAGGTACGATCTCCAGCCCTAGCCCATCTCCATTTGAGAATATAGTGCTATTGCTACAAAAGGAAGTGGCAGAGCGTCTCTGTGCCCGATCGGGGACGAAAGCATTTGGAGCTCTCTCAGTGCGAGTGCAATATTTAGCCACCTGTGAATGGATTTGTGATGTGCCTGCAAAAGCCTTTCAACCCCCACCGCAGGTAGACTCTGCGGTAGTTCGCCTCCAGCCTCGATCGATTGAACCAGCCGCCAGTCAACCCCGTCAATTGGATCAGTTGGTGCGATTAGGGTTTGCGACCCGCCGAAAAATGCTGCGTAATAATTTACAGAGTGTGGTCGATCGCGATCAGCTTTCTGACCTGTTGATCAGCCTCAACTTGAATCCCCAAGTTCGAGCAGAAGATCTGAGTGTGACAGATTGGATCGCCCTAAGTAACGCCCTTGCGGGATAATGGGGACTGTTCTTCCTGAAGCCGGTTCTGGTAATTCTGACTCCATGCAAGCCTATTCGCTGATTGCTCCTGCCAAAATCAACCTGTATCTGGAAATTATCGGCGATCGACCGGATGGGTATCACGAGTTGGCCATGGTGCTGCAAAGTATTGATCTGGCGGATCAAATCGATTTGCGATCGAATGGGACGGATTACATTCGCGTACATTGTGATAACCCTCAAATTCCCACTGATAACAGCAATCTTGCCTACAAAGCGGCTGCCTTGATGGCCGCACAGTTCCCGTCCGTCTACCGTAAGCTGGGTGGGGTGGATATTACGATTCACAAACGAATTCCCATGGGGGCAGGTCTGGCTGGTGGTTCGGCCGATGCGGCTGCCGTGTTAGTGGGGCTTGATCTAATGTGGAAACTAGGGCTGACCCAATTGGAACTCCGGGATTTGGCCGCTCAACTCGGCTCAGATATCCCGTTTTGTGTGGGCGGAGGAACTGCTTTAGCGACGGGTCGGGGTGAATTGCTCGATCCCTTGCCCAGTGTCGATTACCTTTATGCCGTGTTAGCCAAGCACCGTAGCCTGGAAATCTCTACGCCTTGGGCTTACAAAACCTATCGATCGCAATTTCAGGATTCCTATGTTTCTGATCGCTCGGGGTTACTCGATCGGCGGCAGCGTGTCCACTCGGGTGCCATGGTGTCTGCGATTAGTCAGCGGGATGGGGGCAAAATTGGTCAGTGTCTTTATAACGATCTGGAAAAGGTGGTGTTGCCGGCCCATCCTCAAATTGAGCAGTTGCGCCAAACCCTGGCCCAGTTTAATCCCCTGGGCGTAATGATGTCCGGTTCGGGCTCCACGGTGTTTGCCCTGACCGAATCAGCGGATCAAGCTGAACACCTGCGTCATCAACTGCAAGCAGCCCTGCCCGATCCCGATCTGGGAATTTGGAGTACTCGCTTGATTGCCAATGGTATCCAGCTTTTGCAGCCTTAACCCATCACTATTTCTTCAACCCATCATGATTTCTGGTGAGTCGATCGATTGAGATTCCTTGGATAAAATAGCTGAAATCCAATTTGATCCAATGATCCAAATTGGCAATTTTTATTCACTGGAACTGGATCAAGATGACCGCTAAAGTATTTAATCCAGAAGCACAGAAGCAGATTGGGGCATATTGGTCACAGCGAGTGTTGCAGCCGCAGCGAACTTGGAACTGGTGGACATGCAGACCTGTGATTCAGCATCTCAATCGGCTGGTTTGTGGGCAAGAATTGCCTGGAGTCAGCCAGGGGCTTTGTCAGAAAGCCAAACAGCAGGTAAACCGCACCCTGAAATTGGGCATTTCAGTCGGTTGTGGAATTGGGGTGAAAGAAATGCACCTGATCCAATGGGGCTTGGTTGATCGAATGATCTGCTTTGAGCTATCTGCTGAACGGATCGCCCAAGCCAATGCTGAGGCTAAGCGCCGCTCATTATCCGATCGGATCGAATTTCACCAAACTGATGTTTTTTGCAGAACAGATCTCAATGACAGGTTTGATCTGGTGCATTGGAATAATTCTCTCCATCACATGCCTGACACTTTTGCAGCGCTGCGGTGGAGTCGATCGGTGTTGAAACCCGGTGGGCTTTTGATGATGGATGATTATGTTGGGCCCAACTACATTCAGTTTTCTGATCAATGCCTCCAATTTGCCAACCAGATCCGCGCCAAGATGCCTCGCAAATATTTTATCCATCCTGCCTCCTCTCCCGAAACTCCTCGCTTCATTGCATCGGAGTGCCAGCGTCCCAATCGCGCCAAAATTATCGCCAAGGATCCATCCGAAGCCGTTGATGCAGAAAATATCCTCCCGGCTATGCGGGCAATATTTCCCCATGCAGAAATCCTGCATACAGGAGGAGCGATCTACTTTGCCGCCTTACCGCCGCTATATGCCAATTTCAACCTGGAGGATGAAGGGGATCGCAGCTATCTGCAAGCCTTACTGACGATCGATCAACTGTACACAGAAGCTCATCCCGAACAAACTTTATATGCCACTGCCCTCGCTTTCAAAAACTAAAAAAATGATTGCAATGGTCAAACTAATAGATTTTGTTGCAATTTGATGAATATCAGATAGAAAGTTAACGAAACTTTTTGATGTTGACAACACGGCAATCTGTCAGCCTTGATCCGCATTGATGAGAAGCGAATCAGGACTGACACCCATGAGGCGTGTTGTTCGATACGGTTTGCCCAATTCATTTGTGGTTCTATCTTGCCATCAGCCAATCTGAACGCTCATCAATCGATGATCGGCCGATTGTCCTGAAGGTTATTCTTTCAGCCATCCCCCCTGCCCTATGACAGAAGCTACTCAAACCCGTGAATCGCTTTACATGGATCTGATTAACCAACTGCTACGGTGCCCCAATGGCTCAGAACCAGATATTTTAGATCATCACCTTGACTTAATCGATGCGGGCTTAATCCAAACCATGAGCCAGGTTGCTGCTTACTTTGCCCATCATGACAATCCTGAGGCTGCCCAGTTTTTGATCCATGTGGCCCGGGAGTTAGCCAAACAGCTTGGGCTCTATCCAACACCTGACCAACCTCAAGTAGAAGCATAGAAATCAATGAGTTCAACTACCATCGTTGCTGCCGAACAAATTGCCTTTGATTTCCTGATGACCGATCTCAACCTATCACTCGACGATCGGGAATGGTTTACGGTTTTGAATGCCCGTTCAGTAGATGATCGCTGGTATGTTGTGGAGATCGGTGTAGAGGGTTTTCCCGATAAATGGATCCTACAAGTTTGGGATACCGGCGTATGCGATCCAAGTTACACTTTTATTTCACCGATCAAAGGGAATGCAGAGAACTCAGATTTGATTGAGTTGCCTGAATCGGTAGCTACGATGATTGCGGCAGAACGATCCAATCATCCATGATGCTGAATGATAGATGGGTGAATCAATTAAAGCGAGATCGGAGCAACGATGAGATTGTTCAATGCTCCATCGCTTCGACTCCAGGTACAGTAGATCGCAGTTCCCAGGTTTTGTCTTGCGACAGTTTCAACAACCTCTGATGGTAATCGGCTAAGGTCGATCGATGCCCCACACTCAAAAAGGTCGTACCGATCGCTTGAAGCTGCCGATAGAGTCCTGCTTCATTTTCGAGATCTAAAGCGCTGGTGGCTTCATCCAGAATCGCATAGGGAGGTTGATTCAGGAGCAGACGAGCAAAGCTTAAACGCTGCTGTTCTCCTAGCGACAGAACATCAGCCCAATCCTGTTCCGCTGCAAAGCCACCAAAGCGTTCCTCCAACCCTGCCAAATTCACCTGCTCTAACACTTGCTGCAAATGTTGATCGTCAACTTCTAAATGAGAATTGGGATAAAGCAGTTGATCGCGCAAGCTACCCAACACCATGTAAGGACGTTGGGGCAGAAATAGCATCTGGTCTGCTTCTGGGCGAAAAATCTTACCGTTACCTGCTTTCCAAAGTCCGGCGATTGCTCGCAATAGCGAACTCTTACCACAACCGCTCGGCCCCATCACCAATAACCCTTGCCCAGGGAGCAGTTCGATCGATAAATTTTCTACTAGGGTTCGTTGATAATTAGGCGTTTGTAAGTTCAACTGCTCAACTGCTAACCGATCCGCCACAACCGTCTCAATCTTGGACTGGTTTGAGTTTGCCTGAATTGAATTCTGCGGCACAGTCTGAGAGGTAATCCAGGAGGAGTTTTGGGATGTAGTCTGAGATGTAATCTGAGATGTAGTCTGAGAATCTAGTTTAGATATAGATTCTGGTTCAGATTTTAGTTCAGATTTTAGTTCAGATTCTGGTTCAACCTGAGACTCTGGTTCAATCTGAGATGCAGTTTTAGCTTGAGATTCAAAGGCAGTTTGTTCCAGAAACTGGGCAAAGGTGTAGAGACGATTAATCCCTGCCCCAAAGGTTGTCAACGCCTGGAAGCGAGCCACTACAATATTAAGCGAGAAAAAGACCCGGATGAACGCTCCCTGAGCTTCAGAAACTTTTCCTACCTCCATCTCACCTGCAAAAATCGCAGGAGCCACTACCAGAGCAGGTAAGATAAAGGGAATAAACTCATAGGTATTAGTGAGGATATTTAGATTTAGTTCCCAGACTAGCAAATGCTTAACATTTTCAAATACATCCAAAAAACGTTCCTTAACTTGTTGAGATTCACGCTCTTCTCCGCGATAAAAGGCGATCGCCTCAGCATTTTCCCGCACTCGCACCAAACTAAAGCGTAAGTTGGCTTCCCGTTTGAGTTGTTCAAAGTTGAGTCTGACTAATGGTTTGCCAAATACGACAGTAGTAACCAGCGTGCCAACCAAAGCGTAGAGCACCAGGAAAAAGACGAGGGGTTGAGAAATTCCCCAAAGTACACTACTAAAGGCAATGACTGACAGTACTGATTCAACCAATACCAGCAAAAAGGTGAGCGATTCTTGGGTAAAGCTACGTACATCTTCGGCAATTCGTTGATCTGGATTATCGATTTCGGTTTCAACGATGTGCAGATTATAGTAAGCCCGGTTCTGGAAATAGTGATTCACAAATCGATCGGTTAACCAGCGTCGCCATTGCAGGCTGAGTCGATCGCGCAAATAGGTATACCCTGCGAGGAGGGGGGCATAAATCACCAACACTGCCAGGAAAATCAAGACTGTTTGCCAAAACCGGGGCTCATCCTGAGACGAAAGAGCCGAGATCAGTACACCCCGTTTATTGTTGAGCACCACGGATAAGCCCGTATAGGCTAGCAGAAACAGGACTACGCCTAACAACAGACCTCTGGCTGACCATTTCTGATCACCAAACCAGTAGGATTTAGCGATCGTCCAAAATTGCTGAATAGCACTGAGATTGAATCGATCCATCGGTTGATTGCCTAATGCGGAATTTCTATTGATAGTTTGCGAGGATGGTGTAATTTGCCATCAAACTTAAGATACAAAATGATCAACAAAGGATTAAATCATTCAGATGGCATCGTTCATCGTTTTACCAATTACCAAACTCGAAAACTAATTTAAAGATTTCAGATTGCAGATTCATGTTGATTTCTAGAGCAGGAACCTCATCTATTGATTGAGCCTGTATTCTATGATACGCAAATCAATGGCTTCCATAAACAACCAATCACCCTCTAGATCATCGCTACTTACATTGATTTTTCGTCAAGAAATAAACATCACTATACCTTTTTGTGTTAATCTTTAGGTGACTTAACAAAATATCTCTATTTTAGGGATAAAATTAAGTTAGTTAAATAATGAGGAAAATTAACCAACTTTGCCTGAGTTCGCCAGGTCAGGTCACTTCACAGACTAGGTGGCAATGTGAAATATTAGGTCAAATAGTATAGAAGTGCAACGAATATCTGTGATTTCAATGAACTTAAAAGATGCTTGTGAAGAGGTTCAATCTACATTGAGAATCCGACTGATGAACTTGGACAAGCTATTCTGACACTATATCTTGAGTTTTCATTCTTTTCGCTGCTCAGCGTTTTTATAAATATGGGTATTACAAATGGCAGCTTTACTCAATCATTCAATGCCGTCTTTATCTTGCTATGGTGGTGGTTGTGTGCAACGATCGATCAATCAGGATACTGAACTGTTCATGAGCAGCAGACATTCCTGCCTTTGCTGTTCGGGGATTTTGTTGCGTCACATTGGTCAGGGTAGAATCTACTGGCGTTGCGGAAATTGTTATCAGACGATGCCAGTTTGATCCTGATTAAATGATTTGCTCTTCATTGGATCCCTTTCCATCTAATGCAATTCACAAAATTTATCATGTTTTGAGCAAGTTTTAAGCAAGTCCTAAGTTGTGCTATTTTTTCGTAGTTCACGCTCTAGCTGGATTAGCTCAAACATTTAGTACTCTTACCCGGTCGCATCCAGCCAATTGGGGCAGTTAATGAAGGTATTGTGGTACCTTGCTGCCTGTTTAGATGCCAATCATGGAGCGACGATTCAATACCTGAGTGAGTCCTATGCGAGTTCTCTTACTATATCCCCGCTTTCCCAAATCCTTCTGGTCTTTTGATAAAGCACTGGAATTGATTGGTCGTAAAGTATCTCTTCCGCCCCTAAGCTTAACCACTGTTGCAGCGATCCTGCCACAAACCTGGCAATTCCGCTTAGTGGATCGCAATGTTGGCTATGAAAGTGAAGCAGATTGGTACTGGGCCGATCTCGTAATTATTTCTGGCATGATTGTTCAAAAAGACGATCTCCTGTTTCTAGTTGAAGCGGCTAAGCGGCGGGGAAAGCGGGTTGCAGTGGGTGGACCTTACGCTACTTCTGTGCCTGAACCCATTTCAGCAGCCGGAGCAGATTTCCTGGTTTTAGATGAAGGTGAAATCACCTTACCGATGCTGGTTGAAGCGCTAGAACGGGGTGAAACCAGCGGCATTTTTCGCAGCAACGGGGAAAAGCCAGATATTACGACTACGCCGATCCCACGATTTGACTTACTCGATTTGAGTGCCTATAGCGATATGTCTGTGCAGTTTTCCCGTGGCTGCCCCTATCAATGTGAATTTTGTGACATTATCGTTCTGTACGGGCGGAAACCTCGCACGAAAACACCTGCTCAACTGTTAGCTGAGTTGCAACGCCTTTATGATCTAGGTTGGCGGCGATCGATATTTGTTGTGGATGATAACTTCATTGGCAATAAACGTAATGTTAAGTTGATGCTACGAGAATTAGCACCCTGGATGGCAGAGCGAGGCTATCCCTTCAGTTTATCAACCGAAGCTTCAGTTGATCTGGCCCAAGATCAAGAATTGCTGGATCTGATGATTGCTGCTAATTTCACTGCTGTCTTTCTGGGTATTGAGACCCCTGATACGGATAGCCTCTCCCTGACACAAAAATTTCAAAACACCCGCAATTCTCTGATTGAGTCAGTACAAACCATCAATCATGCCGGTTTACGGGTTATGGCAGGATTTATTATTGGCTTTGATGGTGAAACCACTGGAGCAGGCGATCGAATTATTGATTTTGTGGAAGCAACTGCAACGCCTCAAGCTCTCTTTAGCATGTTGCAAGCTTTACCCAACACCGCCCTATCTCAACGGCTACGAAAAGAGGGACGATTACTTGAAACCAAAGATATCGCAAATATCCACCAAACAACGCTGATTAATTTTATCCCGACGCGACCGCTTGAAGAAATTGCCCAGGAATATGTTCGCTGCTTCTGGGAATTGTATGAACCCGATCGCTATTTAGCACGGGTGTACCGGCACTTCATCAATATGAAGCCACAACCTCATAAGAAGAAATTCCAACGACCCGAAGTGGCTGATCTGCGCGCATTATTGATTATCTGCTGGCGGCAGGGGTTGAAATATAAGACCCGCTGGCAATTTTGGCAGCAGCTATTCTCAGTCCTTCAACATAACCCTGGCGTATTTAAGCACTATCTGACTAACTGTGCTCATTTAGAACATTTTCTAGACTATCGTCAAATTGTGAAGGATGAAATTGAAACACAGATGGCTCATTATTTATCTGCTGAACAGCCCACTCCTGAATTAGAAGTTTCGCTGTCATCTTGAAACTATCATCCTGAAACTATCATCTTGAAACTGCCATCTTGAAACTGCCGTCTTGAAACATAGCTGTTCTGAAGGCTGTCATTTTCCAGCGGAGTTGCTCTGAGAAAAATATCCCTTCTAACTGAGTTTTCAGACCAATTTTCCGATCGCGCTACCTGAATTGAATTGCCTGGTTGGGGTCTCCATTGTTAAGAGGGAAGTTCAACATGTCTGCATACTACAATCCCGCTCTCTATGAAGAGCCGCGAGAACAACCAATGAGAATCGTGCCTATTATTTTGCGGGAATCTCTACTGAGTTGGCTAGAAAGCATGGGCAGATTTGATGCTAGCGAACCAGAAAAATATCAAGAGCGTGAACTATCAGAGAATCTAGATGATATTTTAGAACCAATCATCTACCCTTCTGAAAGTGAGTTAGAGAGCGAAGCAGAGTGGCGCGATTAAACCTTAATGAGCCGTTAAAATGAGCCATAAAAAAAGGTGAGCTGGGCCCACCCGTAGAAAATTCGGATCATGCAAAATGAGAAGAATCGATCGCGCATCCAGCTCTAGTCGTCCTTCGTTACGCTAGTACTAAACCCCAGTACCGATTCCATATTCTTCTTTCATCCGCTCATACCAAGCTGCGGAATCAGGGCTAGACCCGTCGGCACCGAACTCGTCAGTCACTGGGGTACCTACAGATTGCACATCTGGCGAAGGAATGCCATATTCTTCCCGAATTGCTTCAGCCCAAAGTGGAACATCTTCGCTTTGGGCATCGGTGATTGGGGTTTCGGTGATCAGTCCATATTGCTCGTTGATTGCTTCTAGCCAAGCTGCCGCGTTGGGAGAAGTGCCTGTAAAGCCAAATTCGTCGGTGATCGGCGTTGAACCCGATTGAGCCATCGCCGGTGTCGCAAAACCAGCAAACGCGATCACGCTGAAAGTTGCCAGTCCCAAGTGAATTCTAGAATGCATTCGTGAAGTTCCTCCAAAAGAGAAAAATTATTCCGATCGAGCAACTTGTGATTTTGTTAAACTCTCTGGATCCGGTTTAAATGCCCCGGTTTAGATTCCAGAGTTCCCATCGCTGCCGCGTACTAAACAAGCCTGATTATAGAGACTCGGAAAAGAAAAATCAAAGATTTGAGCAGATTGCGTCTGTTTTCTGTAGCAGAATTACAATTTAGAGGATTTTGCCCCTTGGAGATGGAAGATCAACTTCATCCTCTCCCTCAGCTCTCAGGAGACCTACCATGAGCCTGTCGTTTGCTTTGCCGCCGCTGCCGGAACTTCAATCAGGCTTGCCGACCCTCTGCGGTTGGGAATCGGAGCTAGAAGCTTTAGTTAGGCAGGATCAGCCTGTTTTTCTATCGCAGACAAATTTAAAGCTTGAAGATATCCAAGCTGGCTTTGCCTGTGCTTTGCATATGCATCAACCGACCATCCCCGCAGGCTGGCAGGGTAGTTTAATCGGGCATTTGCAATATATGTATGAACATGCGCAAGAAGGCGATAATCACAATGCGGAGCCCTTTGCTGGGTGCTATGCCCGCATGGGAGATTTTATTCCGCAGCTTGTACAGTCCGGTTGTAATCCGCGCATCATGCTGGACTATTCAGGCAATTTGCTCTGGAGTTTTCAGCAAATGCAGCGGCATGATATTTTAGATCGCCTCAAACAGATTACCTGCGATCCTACCTATCAGCCCTATGTTGAATGGTTAGGTACCCTATGGAGCCATGCGGTTGTTCCCTCTACCCCGATCGCCGATTTAAAGTTACAAATGCAAGCTTGGCAGCATCACTTTGCCGCGATTTTCGGCTTTGAGGCTCTGAAGCGAGTGCGGGGCTTCTCTCCACCTGAAATGCACTTGCCCAATCATCCTGATACGCTCTATGCCTACCTGAAAGCGCTGAAGGAATGTGGCTATCGGTGGCTATTGGTACAGGAACATACGGTGGAAAATCTGGATGGTTCTGGCCTATCCGAATCTCAGAAGTATTTGCCCAATCGCCTGATTGCTCGCAACTCGCAGGGCGAAACCATCAGCATAATTGCCCTGATCAAAACCCAAGGCTCAGATACTAAGCTAGTAGCACAAATGCAACCCTACTTTGAAGCTCGATCGCGGAATCGGGTTCAATTGGGCGATCGGTGCATCCCATCCCTCGTCAGTCAGATTGCCGATGGGGAAAATGGAGGGGTGATGATGAATGAATTTCCGCGCGATCTGTTTCGGGTTTACCATGAAATTCGCGATCGAGGTGAAACGCATCAAGGGACGGTGGCGATTAATGGTACAGAATATCTAGAGCTATTAGCGGCATCTGGGATCACGGACGACGAGTTTCCAACCTGTCAAGCTGTTCAGCAACACAAGATTTGGCAGCAAGTTGATCCATCTCAGCCCACTCCGGCTACTGTGGCTGCGGCGATCGAGCAACTTCAGCAAACCGATCCTCACTTTCATATCGATGGGGCTTCCTGGACGAATCATTTAAGCTGGGTGGCAGGATATGAAAATGTGCTTGAACCCATGGCTCAACTCAGTGGAGCGTTTCACCGCAAGTATGATCGGTTGGTTCAGCAGGATCCGTTGGTGACTCGTCGATCGGACTATCAACAGGCCCTGCTTTACAATCTCCTGTTGCAAACTAGCTGTTTTCGCTATTGGGGTCAGGGACAATGGACAGACTTTGCCCGGACAATTTTTGAACAGGGACAAGCTGCTCTCCAAGCCCAAACTTAATCAGCCCCAATCTAACCAGCCCAGACTTGACACCCTCTGCAAGCTTAAGACAGCAGGTTGCGTTTCGGGAGATCATTGCTCCTAGTTATATCGTTGGGCCGCATGATGCCAGCCATCAAACACAGCATGGCGAGCTTCTGGCCAGGGTAAAACTGAAGCCGTGTTATCCGCTTCATAATTTTGTTTCAAAATATGCTCTACCTGATCGAAATGTTGATTTTGGTCGGCATATTCAACAAAGCCTTCATAGCCTATGCGATAGGCAAGCTGATAGTCTGAGTAGGAAAGGCTAGGGTGATAGTAGGGTCGGTGTTGAAATTGGGTTTTCCAATGTTGATCCTCTTCATAGAAGAAGGTATTCCGTTTGGTTCGCTCCCAAGCATCTTCGGCAGCGTATCTAGCTTCGTCCCAGACAATCTCTGCCCCATGGTTACCGCTTTCATACCCACGACTTTCATGATTACGACTTTCATGATTACGGCTTTCATGATTACGGCTTTCATATTCGCGGCGTAATTCAGGTTCAGCTTCATGGAAAGAGATCCGCTGCTTGGATCGGGACAGATAACCTTCATGTCCCACCTGAAAAGCCAATTGATAGGCTTCATAGGGATACTCAGGACGGATGTAAGGGCGGCTGGTATAGGAATCCCGCCAATAGGTTTCCTCGATCGTTGGATTGGTCGATTCTGCAGCACTTTTGCCCACTAGCCCACCAATCACGCTACCAACGACTGCGCCCACCACTGCGCCGATCGGGCCAGCAGTTGCTCCAATGGCAGTAGCAGCGGCTCCGGCAGCAGCAGCTCCGATTCCTGTACCCACTGGATGGGCTCCCGGTTCTCCGGTGATGGGATCGGCATTAGAGGCAGTTTCCCGATCGGAACTAGGGAAATCACGGGTTTGATCATTAGGGTTCATCATGGGATTCACCTGCAAGTCTAGATATTCACAACCCTAAGCCACCGTGATCAAACTGCCGTCTGCCAAGAGTTAGATCGATGGAATCCAGCAGTGGCTAGTCACAAGCCACAGAAGTCTCGTTTGATCTATAAGTGTTTAATTTTCATTTCCAGAAAGATCTCGCTCTGGAAGATCTAACCTCAAGCAGAGCTTGGATCGTCCAGTCGATAGAAGTCAGTGATGAGAAGTTCCTGCACACTAGGAATATTGCAACCAAACATTGCATTAAACAATACCACTGGGCATCAAGCTATCTATCTCTCACCCAATTATTTTCTATCGAACTATGCTGCTACAAGATAATCAGACAGGAACTTTAATTGAAATTCTCGATATTCAAGCCCTGATCAATCCCGTGAAAGACAAAGTACCGGGTCGAATTCAAGAAGGGCAAGAGGAGCAAGACCCAGAATCCTTTGAGAAACAAAATTTGGTGTTTCCGTCCGGAGAAAGCTTGCCCCGTTGCTGGCAGGATGCCGACTATCAACTCAAAGCGAATTAACTTAAATCCAATTAAGGTTGCTCGTTGAGAAATCCTTCGGGGTAGTTGCTGATTTGTCGTTGGAGCTGAGTGATCGCCCGGTTGTAGTCCAAGATGGCTCGGATGTTATTGACTTGAGACTGGGCCAGGGCAGTCTGCTGGCGTAGCACATCGGTTTGAGTCCCCACCCCTGCTTGGAACCGGAGACGAGCGAGGCGAAGCGCTTCAGCAGCTTGTTCTACGGCCAGAGCGGTGGTTTGAATATTGGCAAAGTTAGCATCCAGTTGGGAGTAAGCTTGCTCAACCTGGAAGCGAATTTGATCGCGAATATTCTCGAATTCGGCTTCAGCGATCGAAATGTCAGATTCCCGCTGGTCAGCTTGAGCCCGCGCTAGCCCACCATCGTAGAGGCTCATCTGAACATTCAGTCCCAGCCGATAGTTGTAGATAAAGCCTGGATCGCGATCGAGGTCATTATCTAATCCGAACCCACCAATGAAAGAAACTTGCGGCCCGAGTTGAGCTAAAGCAGCCCGTCGTTGGTCTTGAGCAATTTCTCGCTGGATCAACTGTTGTTCTAGTTCGGCTCGATTTTTGTAAGCCTGGACAATACTTTCTCCAAGACTCAGATCCCAAACCCCGGCTACTTCAACCGTATCGGCGGCTTCCAGGTTCACCGTTTGGGCTACATTTAAGCGCTGGGCTAGCTGTCGTCGAGCAATATCGAGCTGGCTTAATTGTTGCGTTAACTCCTGCCGTGCGTTGGCCACATCAACTTCAGCTTGCAACACATCAAAGCGAGTACCGACACCGGCCCGCTCCAGAGCCTGGGCATCTTGCAAGCTCCGTTCTGACTGAGCTAGGTTGGCCGTGAAGATTTTCACCTGGGCGCTGGCTTGTTGGAGATCGTAGTAATCGAGTGAGGTGTCTAGAATCAACTGCTCTGTTTGACGCTCAACTTCCAGTTGCCGGAGCCGAATTTGCCCACGGGAAGCTCGAAGTAGAGCAGGGATTCGTCCGGAAGTGTAAATGGGGTAGCGAACTTCTAAATCCGCTCCTAAAGCAGTTGAGTCTGTATAAATAACCTCTGCATCCCCGGTTTCGCCGGTCAGCGGGTTTTGAGGGAAGGTGGTTTGCTCTCGTCCAATTTGGTTGAAACCCGCAGTGGCATCGACTGTGGGTAATGCAGCAGCTTGAGTTTCTCGCAAGGCAGCTTGGCTTTGCTCTAACTCAAACTGAGCTTGTCGCAGTTGGGAGTTATTGCGCAGGGCTAGTTCGATCGCCTGTTGAATGGTGATCGGTTGGGTGCCAACCAACTCTACTTCTTCGGGTGTGGTTGGGAAAGATAGCGGGTTGGGATTGGGATCAAGATATTCTGGAGCGGGTGCTTCCGGATCGGTGGGGTAATCACGATTTTGGCGATCGATCCGATCTTCGGCTTCGGCAGTGGTGCGATCGGGCTTCGGAGCAGGGGTTTCAGCAGCCTCTTCATCCTCTTCTGAGGGCTGATCTTTTTTCTACCGCTTCTGAGGACTCAGCTTCTGGCGATTCAGCAGCGGTGGTCTCTGAAACCTCAACTTCAGCATTCTCAGCTCCTGGAGCTTCTGTCTCTGGGTTAACTGTCTCTGGGCTAACTGTCTCTGGGTTAACTGTCTCTGGGCTAACTGTCTCTGGGTTAACTGTCTCTGGGTTAACTGTCTCTGGGTTAACTGCCTCTGGGTTAACTGCCTCTGGGCTAACTGCCCCTGGAAGTTCTGCTGCTTCTAGTGCTGCTTCTGCCTTCCTCTCCTCAGCAGTCACCTCAGTTGGGCTGCCCTCATTAGCCATTGCTTCCGCAACAGTCGCCTGATCTTTTAGGTCTGGTGCTGGCTCGGAAAGATCTTCCGCGACAGGGTTCGGCTGCTCTGAAGTACCAGGCTGATTGGCAGGATTAGCAGGTTGATTGCTCGTCTGATTAGTAGGATCGGTGGCTTCTGCCTGGGGAGTAGACGGTGTTTCGATCGAGGCTGCTGCGCCAGAGGCGGTTGCACTGGAGGTTGTTGTAGGCGATGGAGCTGCAGAAGCGGCCTCAGTGTCTGGGGTTTCAGGCGATGGAGCGGGCTGAGGCGATGGAATTGGTTCGGAAGATGGAGTGATCGCAGCAGGTTGAGCCGCCTCCGTTATGGCTGGAACTTTATCTGAGTCTGCTGTATTGACCGGATTGGCTTGAGCCAGGGTCATCCGTGACTGGGGATCATCAGGCTGTTGCCGAATTTGCTGGCGGACGCGCTGCTCAAATTGCAGCAGATCCAGGCTACGCGATGGAGAAGTGCTCACATTGCGGCGAAGCTGCTGGTCATCTTGCAACTGCAACTGTTGCTGAAGTTCCTGCTGGAGTTGGAGGGAGTCAGCACCAATACCGATCGATCGATCAGCATGACGGAACCGAGACTGATTGAGTTGCTGGCGAAGATTGATCCCCGTCTGAAGTCGATCGAGGCGTTGATCGATCGACTGTTGCGCCACCGACTGTTGCGCCACCGACTGTTGCGTCACCGACTGTTGCGTCACCGACTGTTGTTGTTGTGCCACCGACTGTTGCACCACGCTTGAATCGGCTGGGGATGGGGTTGATTCGTTTGGAGGGGATTCACTGCTTCCGGAAGCAGGCTGTCGTAATCCTGGTTCAGCGATCACGGGAGTGCTGCCAAACGCCACGATCGCAATAACAGTCATGCCAACACGGAGGGCCAGGGGGGTAGGGGATTGCATACTCTTTCCAAAACAGCTCACACCAGAAGATAGCCTTAAGCAGAATACTGGCTAATCAATGTTCTTGGCAAATATTACTAGATTCCACAATAACCGGATCAGCCAGGGATCTGAATTAGTGTCCAAATTAGGATCCAAATTGGGATCCAACCAATGGTTACCCAATCCGACTTTAAGTACACCTCAATGCTGGCAAAACCGGAAAAGTTTGCCTTGATTTAATAGTGCAGTCTCGGCTTTGCAGTAGAATGGCAGACTGGAGAAAAGCCGGTCATCGACGAACTCCTAGAAAGCAGAAAGCCTTAAACTTTAACACTCATCTCTTTGCTGACTCCCATGCCTAAGGTTCTTGTTTCTGATCCGATTGACCAAGTTGGAATCGATATCCTTTCCCAAGTCGCGCAAGTGGATGTGAAGACCAATCTATCACCAGAGGAATTGGTGCAGGTTATTCCAGACTACGATGCACTGATGATTCGATCGGGCACTCGTGTGACGCAAGCGGTAATTGATGCGGGAAAACAGCTCAAAATTATTGGGCGGGCCGGTGTCGGTGTCGATAATGTCGATGTGCCTGCGGCAACGCGGCGAGGTATCTTAGTCGTCAACTCTCCAGAAGGCAATACAGTGGCGGCGGCAGAACATGCAGTTGCTATGATGTTTGCCCTCTCTCGTTATATCCCGGATGCCAACCAGTCTACGAAAAGTGGCAAGTGGGATCGCAAGAGCTTTACGGGGGTTGAGGTCTACAAGAAAACATTGGGAATTGTGGGGCTGGGCAAAATTGGGGCCCATGTGGCAGGCATTGCCAGAGCGATGAACATGCGGTTGCTGGCCTACGATCCCTTTCTGACCACTGAACGGGCAGAGCAGTTAGGTTGCCAATTGGTGGAGCTAGACTTCCTGTTCCGCGAGTCAGACTATATCACGCTGCATCTGCCTAAAACGCCAGAAACACAGCATTTGATCAATGCAGAAGCAATCAGTAAAATGAAACCCACGGCGCGGATTATCAACTGTGCCCGGGGCGGGATCATTGATGAGGCAGCGCTAGTGCAAGCAGTTCAAAATGGTCAGATTGCTGGAGCCGCACTGGATGTTTACGAAAATGAACCTCTAGAAGCTGAGTCGCCCTTGCGATCCCTGGGTAAGAATGTGATTCTGACTCCTCATTTAGGAGCCTCGACGGAAGAAGCTCAGGTGAATGTGGCGATCGATGTGGCGGAGCAAATTCGGGATGTGTTGTTGGATCTGCCAGCCCGATCGGCAGTCAACATTCCGGGATTGCGCCCAGATTTGATGGAAAAACTGCGCCCGTATCTCCAACTGGCAGAAATGTTGGGCAATCTGGTCAGCCAGTTAGCAGGGGGGCGGATCGATGCCCTCAATGTGCGTCTTCAAGGTGAGCTTGCCAGCAATGAAAGTCAGCCTGTTGTTGTGGCTGCTCTAAAGGGGATGCTCTCCCATGCTTTGCAAGAACGAGTCAATTATGTCAATGCCAACATTGAAGCAAAAGAGCGGGGGATTCGAGTGGTAGAAACCCGGGATGCTTCAGTGCGAGACTATGCAGGATCGCTGCATCTCACAGCTCAAGGCGCGTTGGGTGAGCATTCTGTGAGCGGGGCCATTTTGGGCGATGCAGAAATCCGCATCACCAGCGTTGATAATTTTCCGATCAACGTGCCACCCAGCCACTACATGCTGTTCACCGTCCACCGGGATATGCCAGGGATCATCGGTAAGATTGGATCGTTGTTGGGGAGCTTTAATGTCAACATCGCCAGTATGCAAGTCGGCCGCAAGATTGTGCGGGGCGATGCGGTGATGGTTTTGAGCATTGATGATCCCCTGCCTGATGGCATTCTTACCGAAATCACCAAGGTACCCGGCATTCGGGATGCCTATACGGTCACTCTAAGTGAAAACCTCTAAGCAAACATTTTGATTGTCTCAGGGTGTTTCTCTCAGAGTGTTTCTCTCAGAGTGTTTCTCTCAGAGTGTTGGAACTTGTGGAACTTATAAGTCGAACCGACTGCTATGTTTAGCCCCCGGATCCCCACGGTCATGGGCGATCGAGGGGCTAAATATTGGCAAACCTGCTCCTTTTCTCCATACCGGGCAAAATGGGGCAGATAGCCCAATTCGGCAGATAGCAAAGCCCAAGAGCCAGCCCAAGAGCCCCAGCCCAAGAGGATGAAGCAGCAACAGAGATTGCATGGATAAAAGCTCCTGAGCTATCACCCAGAAGCCAAAGTGGTCTAGTATTTGAGAAGGTGATCTGACGAAAAGAGTGGCGTGTGAGCCCTAAGATGGCTTCAAGCGCTAAACGCCCACAGGAGACTTAATGGCTCGATTGTCCTTAGAGCCATCGCTGGTCAAGTTCTCGCCTTCAATGAAGGAGCGCAACATCCAGGCCATTTCTTCATGCTGCTCCATTAATCCAGTTAAGAAATCAGCCGTGCCTTCATCATGAAACTCATCGCTGCACTGATCGACATGCTCACGCAAGTTACGAATAATTTGTTCGTGATCATCCACTAGATTGGCAACCATCTCGGTTGCAGTAGGCACTTTGCCAGCATCCTCTTTAACTGATGCCATTTGCAGAAATCCTTTCGCGGTGCCAACTGGATACCCGCCCAAAGTACGTACCCGTTCTGCCAAGCTATCAATATTCGCTGTGAGTGCCTGATATTGTTCTTCCCAAAGTTCATGAAGCGATCGAAACTGTGGGCCAACAACATCCCAATGATATTTTTTAGTTTTGATCAGGAGTAGGTAAGCATCTGCCAAATCCTGATTCAAAAGGTTAACCACGCCTTGGCGCTGCTCTTCGCTTAAGCCAATGTTCAACTTACGCATTACCCTTGAGTCTCCGTTATTGATGTGCTGATATCATTCAACCGAGTTCTGCGTTTCTGGACATCGATCGCAAGAGAGAACCTACTGCCCCTCCAATTGGGATGATCTCTGCACTCAGGTATAGACCGATCGGTCAATCCAAACTCAGCAGCCTTGATCATTGTGTATAGCCCAGCCAATCCGGCGAGAGCTGACATAGACAAAATAATCCAATATCAAGAGTACACCTAAACATAATTGGGATAATATGCCGGGAGGGATGCTTCGGATAATCAAGTCGAAAGACGACTTCTAGAACCTGTTTTTTCTCCACTAATATGAATTTACCAATATGAATTTACCAACCTGGATCACCGTTTCTCGTCTGCTGGGTGTGCCGATCGTGCTGGTTCTGCTTTATCAGCCTGCGATCTCACTGCAATGGGCGGCGGTGGCTGTCTTTTTAGTTGCGGCAGGAACAGACTGGTTAGATGGCTACTTAGCGCGTAAACTCAACCAAATCACTGACTTAGGCAAATTTCTGGATCCCCTGGTCGATAAGTTACTGGTTTTGGCACCCCTACTGGTGTTGATCGAGTTAGGTCAGATTCCGGCTTGGGGAGTGTTTTTAATTTTGGCCAGAGAGCTGGCAATTGCTGGATGGCGCGTCAATCAACCCAAAATTTCTGGGGCAAACCTGTGGGGTAAGCTGAAAACCGTTTCGCAAATTACGGCGATCGCCCTACTGATGGCTCCCTTGGCCGAGTTGCAGGGAATTAGCATGATTGTGTTTTGGATCTCTGTGGCATTAACCTTAATTTCCGGTGCCATCTATCTACTGCCTGCATCTGAATCAACCTAGAAATGAAAATTCAACAAGCTTGCAACATTCAAGACGCTGGGCAGGCAAAACATGCTGTGCCCGACATTTCAGCAGTTAAATCACAGTTGAATGCAGTTGGTACCAATGGGCACTTGATCACAGGCTGTCGTGAACACAGGCAGTAAAATCGCTAGCACGACCTTGAAGGAGTTCTATTCATGAAATCTGTTCGAGCGAATTTGATTCAGAGTTGGGGTTCCCAGTTCAGGATCCAGTCCAGGATCCAGTTTAGGCGAATGCCATCTAGAGCGACGATCGATCTGAACCGACTGCGTCAGGAAGTCGTCAAGCGAGGATCCAGTATCGTCATTGTTGCTAGCATGGTTGCCAGTATTACGATGAGTTTGCTCAGTTTGGGGGAAGCCGGAAACGCTCAGTCAGAAATTCGATCGGGAGTATTGCCCGCAGCCCGCTTTGCAGAGTGGGAACAACAAGCAGAAGCGACGCTTTCAACTGGCGTGTTAGCCGATCTAGAAACCGATCCTTACTTTGAAGGAGATTATGCTTACATTTATGATCTCGCTGCCAATATTTTATCTGGATATACTGTAGTCAACCGAGCAGGCTACTTTCCTGAGAACGCTGGCATTCCCCGTGAGCAGCAGTTGGCAGTCTCCCAAGCAGTCTACTATTTTTATTTGTTGCCGAACCGCAACGGGTTGATTTTGTATCGTACCCCGGCTGAGAATACCGCTCGTTATATCCTCCGTAAACCAGGAGCCGGATTTTTACTGGCTCAGTAAGACCTGAAGCCCCAAAGAAACCCGACGATCAAAAATAGCGTTGGCGAGTTCTGGAGCCTGCGATCGATCTGGCTGTGTCTTGGGGGATGAAAGCTAAGAAATTGGCAACCGATCATGTTAAAATGCATGACAATTATGAAACTCGTGTTGGAGAGGTAGACAGATTCATGGAACTGGCGCTGCTGGCAAAATTACCCGAAGCCTACGCAATTTTTGACCCCCTGGTTGATGTCCTGCCGGTAATTCCTGTGTTTTTCTTGCTGCTGGCGTTTGTTTGGCAAGCCTCAGTTGGTTTTAGATAACTCGTTCTTTCAGATTCGTCATTTTCAGTTGTTGACGGGTGGCAAAATCCCTAGAAAGATTAAAAAAGGGCGCAGATGCGTCCTTCTTTTTGTTGAATGTCCTTCTTTTTGTTGAATTAGATTATTGCTTCGGTTAATTCAATCATCCCAATTGCTCGATACAGGGATCGCTTGGCGAGTTATCGCTTCCCAATCGAGTTCCGGAATCCCTCCCGTTCGGTAATTCGCTGCAAATAAGCCTGAATGGCTGGATAGCCTGCAAAATCAATTTTTAGCATCAGCGGCATGTAAGCTAGCATGGAACCCACTGCCACATCTGCCACCGTGAAGGTGTCGCTCAGCAGGTAAAGATGATTCGATAGCCGATCGTTCAACGGTTTGAACAGGCGTGGCATTTCCTTTTCGCGGCTGGCTTCAATAAAAATGCCTGGCCCCAAGGTAGCATTGGCAAACAATACCCACTGAGCATATTCGGCTCGTTGCTCGATCGACACAGGTTGATCGTACTTCTCTGCCAAGTAGAGGAGAATTGCCCCCGATTCCCACAGCTTCAGATCGCCATCCACCAGCGCTGGCACTTTGCCGATTGGATTGATCGCCAAAAATTCTGGCTGGAGATGTTCTCCGGTTGCCATATCCAGCAACACAAACTCATAAGGAATTGCCAACTCTTCTAAATACCACTGCACGATCGAGGCGCGGCTGCGTGCTCCTCCATAGAGTTTCAGCATATTTGACTTCCTGACTTTTTATAATACTTGATGGGTATAGGCATGTTGTTTGACGTTATCTTCTGCTTTCACCACTCGTCCCGAATTCAACACCCGCTTGCGATCGAGTGAGTAGTTGAAATCCATTTTAGTAGTGCCGATGGGAATATGGGCTTGGGCTTCCGATCGACTTTTATAGGTGCGAGCTGCCGCAATGGCACGAACGGCAAAATCTTCGCCCAGTTGAGCATCGGGCGGAAAATCAGCGGGTAGCGAGTCTGCAAGAGCTGCTCCCACTGTAGTGGCCGTCACTCGTTCATAGGAGGTAGGGATGCCTTTCAACAGGGCTTCAAGTGCAGCAGAAGGAATTGGCTCCACTACTTTAATTTGAAAGACTTCCCCTTCTTGTTTAATAAAGCAGGTGGCCAGGCCTAACAGCACATAATCTTCTGAGTTGAGGTCAGGCGCAGAGGTAAGGGATACCGCAGGGGTCATAACGCTTTGTGGTCAACTTCTAGTTGAGACGAGGAATTGCAGACATTAAGCAGAAATCAATTAAAGCTCAATAAATTGAAGCTCAGGCGTGCATCTGAATCCAGGCACTGTTCGGATCTTAAACCGGACTGACCGCCCACTGACCGTGATCAGGTCTACTGACAACAATAATTAACCTCGATCGTGAACCTCGATCGTGAACCTCGATCGTGAACCTCGATCGCGAACCTCGATCGTGAAAGTCACTTCAAAGTCGGATTTTTGAGGGATGGTCAAAAGTAGAGCAATGCCTCAGATCTCCTGCGATCGAAATTGCTGTAATAAGGCCGCAGTCGCTTGTCCGGTTTTTTGCCAGCTAAACTGCTTCGATCGCGCCAGACCTGCTTGCTGGAGTTGAGTACGAGTGATAGCATCAGTGGCGATTTGCTGCATTGCGGCCGTCAGGTCTGCCAGATTGTAGGGATCGATCAAAATTGCCGCATCGCCCACCACTTCGGGTAAAGAAGACAGATGGGAGGTGATCACGGGTGCCCCACAGGCCATTGCTTCCAGCACCGGAAAACCAAATCCTTCCCATAAGCTAGGATACACCATAGCCAGGGCTCCCCTCAGCAGCTCCGGCAAATCTGCGTAGGCCACATAGTCGAGAAATTTGACTCGATCGCCTACTGCCAATTCGTTCACCTGAGTTTGCAGCAGTGGGGTAAACCGGGGATCGGTCGATCCGCCAATCCAGAGTTCACAATCAACTGACTCAGGCAAGGCGGCAAAGGCGGCAATCAAGCGCTGGAGGTTTTTGTAGGGATCATGTCGCCCGACATAAATAAAGTAAGGACGCTCAGAACCATAGGGGCGATCGGATGCAGAGGTAGGAACCGGACGAAAATGGTTGGCATCATAGCCTAAAGCGATCGGGGTGATCTGGGCGGCTGCAATGCCATAAAACTGCTGGATGTCTTGAGCCGTCGCGATCGAATTACAGAGAATATGGCGGGCTTGCCGCAACACAGAAGGCACATAGTACCGAAAGTAATAGGTGAGGGGTGAAGTGCGGCTGGGGAATCGGAGGGGAATTACATCATGCACCATCACTACGGCTGGGGGAGATTGCCCATTGCCCGTCCAATCGATCGGCAACTCAGGCACGGGGGCAAATAAGAGGTCTGCCTGAAGCTCGGCACAGATTTGGGGAAGTCGCCACTGTGTCCAGAGTAAGCGGCGCAAATGTCCCCATTTTCCTTGCTCGTAGGTGAGGTTGGCAGGTACCGGATAAGTTTTGAGCCCAGCCGGTATCCAGGTGAGCTGGTTAGAGGCCAAGACGGTCATTTCCGACAACGGCAGGTGGGGGATCAGGTTAATCGCATAGGTTGCTAATCCAGTGGGTTTGGGGCTGACAAAAGCGAGGTTTACCACAATGGATCGATCGCCCGCTACAGAGCGCTCACCGGCTGGATCGATCGCCCGTTGGATTGCCTGCTGGATCGTCCGATCCGGTGGCAGAGCAGGAGTGGCACCAGACTCTGGAGGGCATGGCACGGCATCAACTCTCCCTTAAACTGAAACCTCTAAACTGAAACCTCTAAACTGAAACCTCTAAACTGAAACCTCTGGCTGACGAGCGAACCGATTGCGAATCGGCTTCATCCAGTTCGTGAAACTCCGCCGTAGAAAATCGACATACAACGACTTCACATGGGCAGTGAAATAGCTGATTTTGGGTAACGATCGCTTCGAGAAAATTACAAACACTTCGTTGGCAAAGACGGGAGCATAGCCTTCCAGAATCAAACGCGGCATAGCTGTATCCACCGCTTCCAGCATCCCTTTATGCACAACGACCCAGGGGAAGTGGCCTTTCTTGGCAAAGGTACGGTAATCGGAGATGGGATTGGGCAATTGAATTTTGAAAGCCAGCGGGGCCGCGATCGGATCGGCTGGCTGGGTCTGCTCCTGCAAAAATTTGGCGGTTTCTACCCAGGGCTGAGTGTCAAACATCGATCCCACCAAACTGTATTGATTGGCGAGATGAGCGGGGTAAATCTGGAACAGGTTAAAGGCCAATCCGACCGATCGCGTATCTGGGTTTTTCGGATCGATCGAGTTGAGTGCGAGGGTACGATTGACCTGAAATTCTAAATGGGTGAAGGGCCGACTGCTTTGTAATACGGCTTGGGGCAACCAAGCAATCATCAAGCGTCGATCCTGATCGCCTTGCAGTAAGCTGGCTATCACAGGTTTGCCGTTGGCTTTGAGGGTCAGGCTATTCAACACCTCCGGCAGGGTAGCAGTAGTGCAGATCAGCTGAAATTCCAGACAAGCATCCTGATCGGTCGGCACGGGCATATCCAGCGTGGCGATCGGCTCTGGCCCGATCCAGCGATAGGAAGCCATGTCGTTCAGGGGATATTCGCGCCGTTGCCAGCCATCGCCGCGCAGCGGTTGATTGAAGTCATAGAAATACCGTTCGGCTGGATGGGGATGCTGTTGACGGTAGCGCTCGTCGTAGTGAAGCTCTAGGAGTTGGGTGAGTTGGCCGATCGAAAGTTTTAGGTCTGGATCCGATCGGAGATCGGGCATTAACTGCGGCACAACTTGATCGCCAAAGCGGCTGAGTAGATCGTGCTGCATTGCAGCAAACCGCAGCTCAAAAATCTCCCGCGCATAGTCATAAAGCTGGGCATCTAGTTGGCTATTCGCCCGAATCACCGCCAGCGTACTCTCCGGAATTTCATCGACTGGCTTCTTCACCTTGGCGGCATTTTCGCGGCGGCTATTCAGGATCGGCTTCCAGCCAAAAATGTAGGAGAGTAAGAACAGTGAGTCTTGGAAGCGCTCGACCAACCCGACAAAGCCGAACTGATCCAGGCTCGTTTTGGCCAGATCCAGGGTTTCTGCCACCGACAGCTTATCCAGGCTGCTTTGGGTGGTTTTGGCTACATGATAGGTCTGGATGTTTTTGCCCAATTTACCCGCTGTCAAGCGTTGAGCAAACTCCTCCAGGGTCATGTCTTTCACCGCTGCATAGTGAGGATCCCCAGGCATTCGCCGAATGTAGTCGTAGTGGGAAATGACGCGGGCGATCGGCTCCCGCAGGATCGTAATGTTAATCACCCGTTTGTCTGCTAGCAGATCAGGGAGATTGCTGAAGCCTAAATGACCACGAAACAGGCGATACTGCCGTAATTCTTCGGGTGTGAGTTTGCGGAGTTGGGCATTGAGCGTCGCCGGACAGACATCGTCGCAGGGAAACTGATCCTCAATAATGGTGCGAAAGGTCATGCCAGCCGTCTTGGGAATGTGACAAAAATACATCACATCCGTCTGACGCAAATTATATTGGGTAGGAAAATTTCTCATGCGACTCAGGGCAAAATAGCACTCGGGCAAAACATCACTCAGGCGATCGGGCGGCCAGACTCAGCAGGAACGATCGGGAAGACCACTACAGGGCTGCCTTGTTGACTGCGGAGGTATTGATTGCGACATTCGACTTTTCGCAATAGGCTTCCACCACTTGCTGCGGATCGCCAATCATCTGCACTTGTCGATCGGCAATCCACATGGCGCGATCACAGATATTCATGACGCTTGCGACCGAGTGGGTCACTAACACCATCGTTACCCCACTGTCTTTGAAGGTCATCATTTTGTCGAGACATTTTTTCTGGAAGCGAATGTCGCCCACACCCAGCACTTCATCAATTAGCAGGATTTCTGGATCGAGGTGTGCCACGACCGAAAAACCCAAGCGGGCCATCATGCCACTGGAGTAGACTCGTACCGGTCGGTTGACAAAATCGCCCAATTCCGAGAACTCGATAATTTCTTCCATTTTGCTGCGGATCTCTTTGCGGGTCAGCCCCAGCAATACGCCGTTCAGCTCTACGTTTTCTCGCCCTGTCAGCTCTGGATGGAAGCCTGCCCCTAAGGCTAGCAAGGGCGAAACGCGCCGGTTCACCATCACCCGACCGCTATTGGGTTTGAGTACGCCTGCAATCAGTCCCAATGTAGTACTTTTGCCCGCCCCGTTGTTGCCAATAATGCCAAAATTCTCGCCTTCGTAGATTTCAAATGAGATGTTGCGCAGGGCATCAAAGCGCTCCTGCTTCATTGAGGTAATACTTCTCGGAAAATCAAACAGAAAGTTCTTAATGCCACGAATGTGTCCATAGAGGGGATAGGACTTGCTGACGTTATAGAACCCAATCACCGCCTCTCTCATAGCACCTCTGCAAACTTCCAGGAAAGTCGTCGATAGACCAATGTGCCGATCGCCATAAACAGTACCCCATAGCCGAAGCTCACCAGGATATAGGGGAAGTTCAGGGTACCGAACAGGAACATTTCCCGCCAAGCGATTACCAGTGGCGCGAATGGATTCAGTACGATCAAATGTCGCACTCGTTCCGGGATTAAATCAACCGGATAAAGGATCGGGGTCAAATAAAATGTGAAGTTTAAGACAATGCCGGTCAGCCGCTCCAAATCGCGGAAGAACAGATTGATGGAAGCCAGGGTGAGGGCAATGCCGTAGGCCATAGCAAAGTGAGCCACCATCAAGAGGGGCATACCGATCAGCCAGGTGGGGCTGGGCGCTTGACCGTAAATCGCCAAAAACAGAATAATCACCGGAATCGAAGCCAAAAAGTGAATCATGTGGTTTGACACCATGCAAAGCGGCACGATGTTACGGGGAAAGTTCACCTTTTTGATAATCGAAGAGTTGCCGACAAACACATTGGGCGAAGACCCGATCGCGTTTGACATCCACTGCCAGGGAAAAATGCCAGAAATCAGCACCAGCGGGTAATCTTCCACCTGGATGCGCATCAAAATCTTAAAGGCAATGAAGTAGACAAAGGCAGAAGCAAGCGGGTTGGCGATCGACCAGAGATAGCCTAGCAGCTTGTTGTTATATCGGACTTTTAACTCTTTTTGGAGTAAAACAATCAAAATGTCACGGTAATTCTCAAAATTGCGCCCACCAGCAAACGTCCGGGGTTTACCGCCTCGTCCATTCCGCTTTGGGCCACCGTTTCGATCGATCGGTTGACTGATACTCACACTCACTCCTCCCCATGCGCCATCTGATTTGATTCACCCTTGCGAGTCACCGGGCTGAATGACCTGCTGATCGCCCAATCAACCCGATGCCAATCCATGTCTAAAATAGCCGATCGTCTTCCCTATTCGCCGAATTAGCTTGGCCGAATTAGCTTGGCCGAATTAGCCAATCATCTTCCCTGTTAAAGGACAGTTGAGGAAATAATCTGGATAGACTGTCTGAGTAGACCATTCGAGTAGACTGTTCGAGTAGACCGTGGATTAGCCATCTATTTTCAACTGTTTTGAACTGTTTTAGTTTGGACTGTTTTAGTTTGAACTGTTTTAGTTTGGACTGTTTTAGTTTGAACTGTTTTGGTTTGGACTGTTTTGGTTTGGACTGTTTTGGCGGATTTTAGTTTCTGGCGATCGGAGCTTTTGACCCATTTTTTGACCGCTCTGAAGCCAATTTGCAGCTAAACTTAGCCGACTTTAAATGTAACCCTTCGCTTAACAATCATCCAAAGCAAGATGATACCCCACTCAGGTAGCAAGTTACTAGCAGGGGTGCGAGAGCGGTGTTCCAGCGGTATACAGCAGCAGAGCAGGGGATGGGATTAGGAGTTGGGGCTGAGCAGGATGAGTTGTTGATTGAGCAAGGATCGCACCACCGCCAGCTCTAATGGGATTTCATTGAGGATAGACTGGATCGATCGGGTTTGGTTGCCGTCGCAGGCTTTGAGAAACTGCCATTCGGCTTCGCTCAGGTGGACAATCTGGTAATCGCAGTTGAATAAAGTGTGGCTATCCCAACCATCCATGCAGGGGCTGCGTTCCGGAATGGCGGCTAGCAAGGTCGAATCGGCTGACCAATCGGTGCGCTGGAAGGGAGGACGAGCCAAGAAAAATTCGTAGTGGCTGATCGCTTCGGGATCGAGCAATTCAATCAGCCGATAGCGTTGCCGATCGGTCAGGGTTCGGGATCGTTCGATCAACTCAGGTGCTTTGGCCAGCAGGCGATCGAGCTGCCAGACTTGGGGATTAGAAAACCCAACAAATTCTAGCCCAGAGGCATCGATCAGCTCAAACAGGGTGTCAATGTTATAGTCAATTTCCTGCGGATGGACATACATATCGGCAAAGCATTCATCCCGGTGGTTTTCGATCGACCAGCGTTCCTTTTCGCGCTTGAGGAGCCGATTATTTTCCGGCAGGGCCGCAAAAATTTGGCGACCCACCTGCACACCATCTCGATAGTCGCCGCGTTGGTTGCCTTGCAGCAGGGCGATGGCTTGTTGCATCAGATGAATTTCCCAGCGTCCCAGTTCGCCGTAGACGAAGATGTGGAGCAGACCACCCGGTGCCAACTTGCCCGCCAGAGCCTGAATGCCGCGAATTGGATCGGCCGTATGGTGCAGCACACCTACACAGTTGATCAAATCAAACTCGCCAGGTAACTGATCGACATCAAACAAACTGAGCTGATGGAACTCGACTCGATCGGCCCCGGATCGCTGACAGCGTTCTTTGGCTACAGCCAGGGTGCCTGCACTCAGATCGATCCCAACCACCTGAGCCTGGGGATTGAGATGTACCAGATATTCTGTGCCCACGCCAGAGCCACAGCCCGCATCCAAAATCCGAATATCCGATCGATCGGGTTTGCGTCCCGTACAGAAATGGTAAGCGGTGACCCAGTTCCAGCGCCAGTTATAGCCCGGTGGCGGTTCGTCCAGGATCGGCTCTGGCGGAAACGGATAGGTGTCGTAGAGTTTGGCAACCGCAGCGCTAACAGTGGGATCGGACATGGCAACTTTCGATCGGCTAAGTTCGGCTAAGTTCGGCTAAGTCGAGCCTTGATCGAGATCTTGGTCAAGACCCATTCTTACCTTTCAGCACTATCTCACGAAACTGAAAGCAATTTTTTCTAATTTTTTGCAGTTGCTTTAAAACTGATCCGATCGCACCTGCGTAGATTCGACTAGAGAGCAGTTTGCAAATCCATCTCTTAATCTAGGCTTTTTCCATTTGAGGTTTTAAATCGAGTCTACTCAGTTAGGCTCACAGTTTGCGGTGCATAGCGATTCAGCGCTTTATGGCATGTCTCAGGGGTGTCCTATACAGCGTCCTGTTGCGTACCATGCCCGTTCAACCGATGGGTTTGCTTGCTTTACAGTTTGCAGTTTTACGCTGCGCTTTGTCTGGTTTTACGTTGCGTTTTTCTAGGAGAATCAAGATGGTGCTTCGATCGATTTGGCAATCTGGTTTGAGGCTAGGTCAGATAGTGGTCACCCTTAGTTTCACATTGCTTACCTTAGGGGTGACTGGGATAATCCTGCCTCCTACCGCTCAAGCTTCCGACCATGACGATGGGGATATTGATGTGCGTAGCCGTGCCCTCAGCCTCACCGATCTCTATGTATTCCGGGAACGAGATCTAAATCCGGCTGCAAAAGAGAATGATCTGATTCTCGTGATGAATACCAATCCGCGATCGTTAGCACGACAACATTATTTCTTTAGTACAGAAGCCCGTTATGAATTTCGAATTACTCGCGCCAATGGTAATAATTCAATTCCAACGGGTAGACCTGATACTACATTAAGGTTTACCTTTGAAGAACCCCAAGGGTCACCCCGTCGCCAAAAAATGACGATGACGGTCGTGGACTCCCGTGGATCGATCGTGATCGACAAGACAAGCAGCAATAGTAGCTTATTCACCACTCCCTTAACGACAGCCAGCAGTCCTCGCTTGAATGAAGTGAATGTGCGAGGCAGTAATCTCACAATTTTTGCGGGGTTGCGGGAAGATCCCTTCTTTTTCGATGTAGAACAATTCTTTCGAGTGCGGGCCGGTTTACTGGGGCGAGGGCCCGCAGTAGGATTCCGCGATCCAGCCACGGCGATCGATTTTGCTACAGGTTACAACGTCAATACGATCGTGGTGCGAATACCGCGTCGCTTTTTACAGGCAGGAACCAATGCGACTACGTTTGATGTGTGGCTATCCCTCCTCATTCGCGATCCCCGCACCGGACAATTCGTCCAAACCGAGCAATTAGCCCGCCCTGGCATCAATGAAGCTTTATTAGTGGGACAGAGTAATTTGGCCGCCTACAACCGGACACAACCTAGCCGTACGGTGCCGCCAGCCGTTGCCAATGAAGCAACGAACGTGCTCCTGGCATTAGGCAATTCACGCCAACGCGCCAATGCCCTGTTGGGTGCCTTTATTCCCGATGTAATGCGGATCGATACGCTGGGAGTGAGTGGTTTTGCCAACGAACTTAATAGTAAAGGATCTCCAATTCGAGGACGAATGCTAGCGGATGATGTGGTGGATATTGCCTTAACAGTTCTCACCAACGGGGCAGTTACAACCGACAATGTCAGCTACGAAGGCTTACCCGGCAATCCTGCTCAGGGACATGATCCGCTTGAACCCAACTTTCCTTACCTGGCATTACCCAACTAACTCCAACTAGCTCCAACTTATTTCCAAGTTGTTTCCAAGTTATTTCCAAGTGATTATTGCAAAAGTCATCATGAAGTCCCCGGCTATATACCTGGATCGATTCAAAACCGATCGATCGAAATGGCTCTGGTTATTCCTCTTAGGGTTGCCGAGTGCCGCAGCACTACTCTGGTTAACCCAACCGAGTTGGCAGTTTCAGTGGGAACGTTGGCAGGATCGGTTCGGGAATCGGTTAGAACAACCCTATCGCTATGAGTTTGAACCTGTAGATACGGATCCAACCACCCTGCTACAACAGGAGATGGGATTTTATCAAGATATATTGCGGCAGTATCCTGATCGCGCCTTAGAACAAGCTGCCTTGGCGACCACCTATCTTCGAATGGCCCGCACAACGGGAGCTAGCAACTGGTATTTGCTAGCAGATCAAACGGCTCAGAAGTCGCTTTCCCTGCTGCCGATCGATAACTCGGAAGCCTTAACGGTGTTGGCCCGTGTGGCCGAAGCCCGTCATGATTTTGCCACGGCACTTCAGCTTGCCAACCAAATTCCCCAGCCTCAGGAAGCACTCCCGATCCAAGTCACCGCCAATTTAGCGATCGGGGAACTCGATGCGGCCGATCGCGCTGCCAAAACCCTGGTGGATCTGACCCTCAGCATGAATGCCTTTACCCTACAAGCTCTGGTAGATGCGGCTCAAGGAGAAGATCAGCAAGCATTGAACAACTTTCAGTATGCGCTGGAGGTCGAAGAAGCCGGAGAACTCAGCAGCTCAGCCCGCACCCGTACCCTGTTAGGGCGATTTCACTACGAACGAGGTCAGCTCGAACGAGCCGCTCAACTCTATCGAGAAGCCTTACGGATTTTGCCGACCTATACCCCAGCCCTCCTGAACCTCGCTCAGCTTGAGTTACGTCAGGGAGATTGGCGAGCTGCCGATCGGCACTATCGTCAAGCCCAGCAAGCGCAATCTGGTATCACAGTCTTTGCTCCCCTAATTTTGCGTGGACAAGCTCAGGTAGCACTGCGGCAGGGGCAGCGATCGACTGCTGAATCTCTGTGGGCAAAAGCTGAAACCCAACTGCGGCAAAGTGTTGATGGCTCTGCCTCATTTGCCTTTGGACATCGGCGAGATTTAGCCAAACTGCTCTTGGAACGCGGCAACCCAGCCGATCGATCAGAAGCCATAAGCCTTATGGCTGCAGAAGTGCAGCAACGCCGAGATGCCAATACCCTCAGCACCTATGCCACTGCTTTGAGTCAATCCAAGCGCTGGCAAGAAGCCCAATCGATTGTACAAACCGCCTTAGATTTAGGCACAAAAGACGCTGGGTTATGCCA
Source organism: Elainella sp. Prado103 (assembly GCA_025454395.1). Taxonomy (GTDB): domain Bacteria; phylum Cyanobacteriota; class Cyanobacteriia; order Elainellales; family Elainellaceae; genus Elainella. The sequence continues at coordinate 8,473 of JALOOM010000050.1, read as the reverse complement.
TCAAGCCGCCCAAATTGCCACGGCATTGGGTAACACCGACCAGGCAACTCAATATCATAATCAACAACGATCGATCGATCCAGCCTTTGACATGACCGCCCAGCAAGTGATGGATTTAGGCGTAGGGTTAGGCTTATGAACATTCCCAAAACCACTCAACTTAAATTCATCCACCCATTCAAGCACCTATTTAGCAGCTTGATACGATCGCCATCCCAAATCCGTACTTGCCCCCCCCAACCCACCTATCTCAACTTCCCCAGAACACTGCAACTTAGCCTACTGTCAACCCTAGTCACTGTCCTGATTAGCTCGATCGCCCTCCCCAGCCAAGCCCACTGGGCCGATATGTCTGCTGCCGAAATCATCGTAAACGAAACCACAGTCGCAATCAACCTCACCTATCCCACACAACTCACCCCCTTCGCCGATCGCAACCAAGACAAACAACTCGACCCCACCGAAATCAAAACCCACCAAGCCGAACTCCAAACCTTCCTAGCCCAAGCCATCCAACTCACAAACAACAACAACCAACCCGGCCAACTCACCCTCACCCCTCCAATCCCCCCCCATCCGCTCCCCAAAACCCCATCCTCAACAAACACCCCATCCGTTCCCCAAAACCCCATCCGCTCCACCCATCCCCCATCCGTTACACCCCCCCCATCCGTTACACCCACCCACACCACCTTAAACCTGACCTACACTTGGACAGAACCGATCGAAGGACTCCAGATTCACTACCATCTGTTTTTGCCAGGGATTTCTACAGCAAGCTGTCTGGCCACTATCCTGCAAAATCAACAGTTACAAACCTTTACTTTCACGCCCGATCGCCGCTTACTCTCACTCACTCCCGGACTCGCAACCCGATCGATCGGCAGTTCTATTTGGGTGATTTTAGGCGCGATCGGCTGGGGAGCCATGCACGCCCTCTCCCCCGGTCACGGCAAAACTCTGGTAGGAGCCTACCTCGTCGGCAATCGTGCCACCCCCAAACATGCCATTGTCCTCGGACTCACAACCACCATCACCCACACGATCGGCATTTTCGCTTTAGGCAGCCTGACCCTCTTCGCTTCCCGCTATTTCCTCCCCCACCAAGCCTATCCCTGGATGAACCTCATCTCTGGGCTAATGGTGATTGGCATTGGCTGTCGGTTACTCTGGCAGCGATCCAGAGGGCAGACTCATCATCACGATCACTCACATGATTATCCTCATCCTCATCCTCACGCAAGTGATCATCATTCCTCTATACCTTCTGGTCAAGCCTATCACTCTCATTCCAGTTCTGATTACTCACATCATCACTCACATCATCACTCACATCACCACTCACATCATCAGCTTCCTGCTTCCTGGCAGGATCTCCTCACCCTGGGCATCTCTGGTGGGCTCATCCCTTGCCCTGCCGCCCTCGTCCTCCTCCTCAGCTCGATCGCCCTTGGTCAAGTTGGATTGGGATTACTGTTGGTTTTGGCCTTTAGCCTCGGACTAGCGGGTGTACTAATCGGGTTAGGGCTACTGATGGTCTATGCCAAACCTCTATTTCGGCAGTTCCCAGCACCCAAACGCGCCATCAAACTGCTGCCGATCCTGAGTGCGATAGGTATTGTCTGCATCGGGTTCGGTTTGTCAGCTCAAGCGATCTCGCAATTCTAACTAGGCACCGCTAATCTGAGAGTGAATGCTATGCTGAAGCGTAATTCTTCCTGCTTAGGGTATGGACTCCTCCTGGCTGCTTGGAGTGGAGTCACGTTAGTTTCAACAGTTTCAACCTCGATCGTTTTAACCTCGATCGTTCTAACCTCGATCGCCCAAGCTCAATCGATTGGGTTTGAGGGCATCGATTTGGTCTGTTATATGCAAACGGTAGATGGCAGAACGATCGATCTGACTCGGATCTGCGGTTCTCAACCCAGGAAGCCCGACTCTCTTCCCGCTCCGATCGCCAGTTCCAGTAGCTCACTCAGTCCTTACACCAATCTGGGCGGGTTAGATATCTACGGTCGCGGCAACAATGCCCCCCCTTGTTTTGGCTTGGACGACCAAGGTAACCCCTGCCCGTCTTCCGATCGCACCTCAACTGGGAACTCTAGCCAATAGTCCGCCCATCCCGGATCGTTCTTATCCACTCTGCCAGCCTGCGCAACCTGCACTTTCGTAACCATGCAAGCGAATCGATTGACTGAGATCAAATCAGAGCTAAAACCAGAGCTGAAACAAACCGCTTGGCAGCAGCTCAAACTCAAACAAATTTCCTGTGCTGAAGCGATCGAACGGTTGGTCGATTCGACGGGTCAAGTGCGGCTAGATTGGTTGGATGCTGAACTCAATGCCCGGTTTTGGCGACACTTCAGCAATCGAGATGCCCTACCGCCAGTTTTGCCGCTGCTGCTCTGGCAAGGCTGCTACTATCTGGGCACGCCGGTGACGATCGCGCCAAATGTGATCCAGCAGTTGAGCGATCGGCTCAGCATTCAAATTCAACTCATTTCGATCACCGAAAAAAGCTACCGCGACTGGCATCGGCTGCAAGCCTTTGAAGCCGGACAATTGAGCCACTATGAGCATATTGATCCACTAACTGGGGAAATTGAGCGGGAAAATATTAGCGAAATTGCCGAGCTGTATTTATCTCAAACCGACAACCAGATTGAGCGGATCAAAACCCTGATCGCGAGCGCTCTGCGGAATCGAGCCAGTGATATCCATCTTGCTCCCACGGCTAGCGGTCTACAGGTGCGGTTTCGGATCGACGGCATTTTGCGGCATATTACCACCCTGCCTCCTGAAATTAGCCGCAAGGTGATCGTTTCGCTCAAGGTGATGAGTGACATGGATATTGCCGAAAGTCGGCGACCTCAGGATGGGCGGATCGGTGAAAAGTATATGACCGATCAGCAAGAGCAGGGGCTAGATCTACGGGTGAGCACCTTGCCTTGTGTGAGCGTCCGCAAAGGCGAACCGGGCGAAAAGGTGGTGCTACGCCTGCTGCGTCAACAAAATTCTTTCCGCACGATCCAGGATTTGGGCTTTACGGATCAAACGCTAGAAATTTACACGAGCTGGTTACAAGAACCGCAGGGCATGATTATTTTTACTGGACCAACCGGATCGGGGAAAACCAGTACGCTTTACACCAGTCTGCAATCGATCGCCACGGAATCGGTGAACATTGTCACGGTGGAAGACCCGGTGGAATATGTGCTGTCCGGTATCACCCAAACCCAGGTGCATGAGCCAGCCGGAATGACTTTTGCGGCCGGGCTACGGGCCATTTTGCGGCAAGATCCGGACATTATTATGGTGGGGGAAATCCGCGATCACGAAACCGCAGAAACGGCAGTGCGGGCAGCGTTGACCGGCCATTTGGTGCTGACAACACTGCACACTAACGACGCGATCGGGGTGATTCCAAGGCTGAAGGATATCGGTCCCGATCCGGGTCTAATTAGTGATGCGCTGCTGGGAATTGTAGCGCAACGATTGATTCGCAAAGTTTGCCCCCATTGTGCTGAGCCCTATCATCCGACCACTGATGATCTGAAATTATTCGGACTGAAGTTGAATGAGGTGAACCCCCAAGCTTGGCGCAAGGGTAAGGGGTGTGAGCACTGTTTTGAGTCTGGTTATCAGGGGCGAGAAGCGGTGATTGAACTGCTGCCGATTGATGATGTAGTCCGGCAAATTATCTATGAAGGCACCGTCACCCAACTGCGGCGTTATCTCGACGAAATTCAGTTCCACTCATTTCGGGTGGGGGCGATCCAAAAAGTCTTTGCAGGCATTACTACTGTGGAGGAGGTGCGTCGGGTCTTGCCTCACAGCACTTTTGGGGCTTGCCAAGCAAGAACATCCCAGTTCTGATAAGTTCCGATAAGTTCTGGTAAGTGAAGAGTTCACTGGCAAAGCCGGTTGCCAGCAACCACTTCTACCAAATATCTACCAGGTAATGGACTTCGGTTGTTCCGTTTCAGCAGTCATGGTTAAACCGTAATTGATGGCGGAGCTACGGGAATATCTCAATTCATTAAGTTTCAGGCTGGGAATCGCTCAGAACCGCTTAGCCTTTGCGAGAATAATCACAGCCTTAGCTTTGCCTTGATTTCGTTTAGTTCATTCCCTCAGTTTGTGATCTCAGTGATCCCAATGGTCTTTAGTGATCCTTAGCGATCCCAATGATCCCAGCGATCCCAATGATCCTTAGCGATCCCAATGATCCCAGCGATCCCAATGATCCTTAGTGATCCTAATGATCCTTAGTGATCTCAATAGAGGGTATCAAACTTCACGATCCGTCTTATCGTCTTGGGATATGCCTCAGTTATGCCATGGTTGATTGATGCGATCGTGCTTTCCTGCTGTCCCGATCCCAGAAGCCTGCTTGGAACTGCACTTCATCATCGGGAGATCGAACGCTATGAAATTGGCTTACTGGATGTATGCCGGCCCTGCTCACATCGGCACACTTCGCATCGCCAGTTCTTTTAAAAATGTCCATGCGATCATGCATGCGCCGTTAGGAGATGATTATTTTAATGTCATGCGCTCGATGCTAGAGCGAGAGCGGGATTTCACGCCAGTCACCGCTAGTATTGTCGATCGCGATGTGTTAGCGCGCGGCTCTCAAGAAAAAGTCGTTGACAATATTACTCGCAAAGATTTAGAAGAGCATCCCGATCTGATCGTGCTCACGCCCACCTGTACCTCCAGCATTTTGCAGGAAGACTTGCAAAACTTTGTCGATCGGGCCCAGTTGGAAGCCAAAGGGGATGTACTGCTGGCAGATGTCAACCATTATCGGGTCAACGAACTGCAAGCGGCCGATCGCACCTTACAGCAGATCGTCGAGTTTTACCTCCACAAAGCCCGCAAAAAAGGAGACCTCCCGGAGGGTAAAACTGAGCAGCCTTCGGTGAATATCATTGGCATTTCGACGTTGGGCTTTCACAACAACCACGATCGCACCGAGCTAAAGCGGTTGATGGCGGATCTGGGCATCCAGATCAATGCGATCATTCCTGATGCCGCCTCGGTGCATGAATTAAAAAACCTGCCGCGTGCCTGGTTTAACCTGGTGCCCTACCGTGAATTGGGGATGATGACCGCTCGCTATCTCCAGGAAAACTTCGATATGCCGTTGGTGGATATCACACCGATGGGCATTGTTGAAACAGCCCGTTGCATTCGTCGCATCCAGCAGGTGTTGAACCAGCAAGGCGCTAATGTTGATTATGAGCCGTTTATTGATGAGCAAACCCGCTTCATCTCCCAAGCAGCCTGGTTTTCCCGATCGATCGACTGTCAGAACCTGACCGGCAAAAAGGCAGTGGTATTCGGCGACAACACCCACGCGGCCGCTATGACTAAAATTCTGTCTCGCGAAATGGGGATTCATGTGGTTTTAGCGGGCACCTACTGTAAATATGATGCTGAATGGTTCCGCGAACAAGTTGGTGAATATTGTGATCAGGTGTTAATCAGTGAAGATAATGCTGAAATTGCTGATGCAATTGCCCGACTAGAACCTGCGGCCATTTTTGGTACTCAGATGGAGCGACATGTGGGTAAGCGGCTTGATATCCCCTGTGGCGTAATTGCGGCCCCGATCCACATTCAAAACTTCCCGGTCGGCTATAAGCCTTTTGTTGGCTACGAAGGCGCGAATCAGATCGTCGATCTGGTTTACAACTCGTTCACGCTGGGCATGGAGGATCACCTGCTGGAAATCTTTGGCGGTCACGATACTAAAGAGGTGATCACCAAGGCGGTTTCGGCTGACTCGGATCTCAACTGGAACCGAGAAGCCATGACTGAACTGAATAAGGTGCCAGGTTTTGTGCGAGGCAAGGTGAAGCGCAATACCGAAAAATTTGCCCGCGATCGAGGCTTCAACGAAATTACATTGGAAGTGATGTACGCTGCCAAGGAAGCGGTCGGCGCTTAAATAGTTCGGTGTCTTAGCGGCTGGAGCGAGGTGCAAGACGGTTTCTGGTGATTACTAGATCGCTGATTTCCAGATCATTGATTACTGGATCATTGATTACTGGATCATTGATTACTAAATCGCTATTTCCTAAAATCGTTTTTTCATCGTTTCAGCCTTCTGGGTTTTCCCTATCTATTGAAGTTTTAGAGCGGGTGAAGTTTGAGAACGGGAACTTGGGAACAGAAGTCTGGGAACAGGACTATGAAAATGAAAATTTAAGACTGATCGGTTGGAAACTGTGATCCCCATCGCAGTTGAGCCAGCCGCTCTTGTGCTTTTGGATCTAAGGCATTCGCCAAAAAACGTCCAGCCGATCGCTTTTGTTTGCGGAGTTTGTCTTGTTTATGGCGCACCCGTTGGGTTGCCAGTTCCACTTCCACCCATAGCCGTTGAGCTGAGATCCATTCCGCTCCGTAGCCGGTGACTGTAAGTTGCTGGGCTCGATCCGAAGTAGCGACAATCAACCGATGGGAAAACTTGCGAGGATCCTTGCGGAAATCTGAGCAGGCTTTTTCAATATAGGTATCTGCGGTTTGCCGGTAGTCCGTATAGCAGATTGATAAATAACTGGTAATTGCTTCTCGACTACCGGGGGTGTGACGATATTGGGAGTCAAACACAATATGGGTATCGTAGTCTTGCGCTGCACTGTAACTGACGAGTGCTTCCACTAACTCTCGCCGGGCCACTTCCAGACCTTCCCGATCACGCAAGAGCGATAGGTGTTGCCACGCACCAATGACGTTATATCCATCCACAAACAAAATGGCTGGTAAAGAGGAGGCAGGCATGGTTCAACGCATAAAATGCATAGACTGACAATGCGGTCAAAATGTGGTCAAAATGCAACTCCTCTTATTATTGCGTTTTTCGTTGCGGAATGTGAACTTTCTGGGATCTTGATCGAGATTAAGAAAAGTTGCCGATCTAGGCGATGGCTACGCTAGTTTGGATTAACCGATGACGTAATCGGGCTGGATCGCCCTGATCGACGACTCGACCGGCTTCTAATAAGAAAGCGCCATCACAATAATCGAGTTCATCGAGCCGATGCGTCACCCAGAGGGCAGTCAGCCCCCTTTCTTTAATAAGCTGCCGTACCTGAGCCACGAGGCTAAGCTGACTGTCCGCATCTAACAGAGCTGTCGGTTCATCCAGCAAAAGCACCTGGCAATGGCGAGCGATCGCACCAGCAATGGCAACTCGTTGCTTCTGTCCGCCACTCAAAGCATAAATCGGACGACGCTGCAAATGGGTTAAGCTTACAGCAGACAGTGCTTCGCTCACCCTTTGACGAATCTGACTATAGGGTAACTGCTCTTCAACCAGCCCAAAGGCAACATCTGCGCCAACCGTCGGCATGACTAATTGATGATCGGGATTCTGAAACACAAAACCGACCGGAGGCGCGATCGTAAATGCTCCAGCTTGAGGTGACAGTAACCCGGCCAAAACCCTCAGTAAGGTGGACTTACCACTCCCATTGGTGCCCAATAACATCCAGAACTCGCCCTTGGGTACCTCGAAACTACAAGACTGAAGCACTGGGGTTCCAGAAGCCCAATGAAACTGTAACTCTTGAGCAATGATCGCGGTTTCAGTCATAGGGCACAGTGTAACGCACTCAGAGTAAGGCACTTAAAACGGTTCGGCCCGCGTTCAGTCGGTGCAATCCAGCTATCTCACAGATTTAAGGGTTTGAACCATTCAGGGATGCTGTGGGGAGCATGGAGCGAGCACAAATGTCAGGAGAGCGCCAAAGAGCTCTGTCCCGATCGCGGACTCCTCAAGGGTTGAGGATCAATCATCTATGAGCCCGATGCCGCTGGCATGGTAAAAAATCCAGGGGGTCTACCGGAAGCCGTCGCAGTGCCTGTCTTTTCAGCCATCTGGATCGCAGCAATTTCGTTGACCAACACCGCCACAATTTTACCTGCTTGCTGCTCACAGGTTAGCTCTAGAGTGGTTGGGTTACCCGTTCGAAGCGCCTCTAAAAGCTGTTGATACAGGCCTTTGGCATCTTCTTCGGCTTTGCGCTGCACCGATAGGGTGATCGGTGAATTTTTGAGGGTGACATCAATTACATACATAGTGATTGTTTCAAGGTGGGATCGAAAAGCTGTTGTCTCTTATCCATGTTACGGATCAATGCGACGGTTTGTCCGCCCGTCCTGGTTGAACTCGATCGAACCCATCTGCCAAATTGACCAAATCAATCGAATCGATCGATGAAAAACCAGAAGACTCTCAGTATAATGAGTAAACAGTAAAGAAAAGTAAACACTGTTCGCGATCTATTGCGTTTTCTGCATAGAGCGCAGTGGGAGCTACATCACTGTACTTATGCTCAATTTATAACTGTTTGGAGATCTCACCAATGACCATAGCAATGGGGAGAGCGCGAGCAGAGCGGGGATGGTTCGATGTCCTCGACGACTGGCTCAAGCGCGATCGATTCGTCTTCGTCGGCTGGTC
>JALOOM010000124.1 GCA_025454395.1 Elainella sp. Prado103 | reverse complement strand
AGCGAGAGAGGCAGGCCGTAAAGGCGGGCAAGTAGCTCATGAAAAAGGCACAGCCCATGAATTTACCTCAGAAGAAGCGAGAGAGGCAGGCCGTAAAGGTGGAGAGTCTTAATCTCGCCATTAACCTTCACTAACTTACTCACGAGATATACATCCTTGGGCAAGGATGTATATTTTTATGGATCGTTCAAACAACACATTCTGAATGGTTTAAATCTAAACATAGAATCGATCGTCGATCGAAGCTGGTAATTTAACAGTAGTAAAGAATTTACTTAGCTTAGGAGCCGTCCTATGAGTGAGCCAAACTCACAAGCAGAAGCCACGCAGAACCCGCAAGGTGAACAACTTTTAGAAGAGATCGAAAACAATCCGGGTATGAGAGCAGCGGCCTTACGTGCCAATCCGACTCTTTCCCTTGAAGAAGCTCGTAATGCTGCCGCAGGAGAAACACCCAACGCAGCAGGTGGATCAGTGACGAGTGATGCAGAAAACGCTGTCCCCAGTAGTTCCAATCCCAACCCAAGTAATCTTCCCTCTACTGATCACCCCATCCCAGATTCCAGCGAAAGTGATTAATCTTACCTTGTATAGTCATTCTCATGGGAATAGGCTACTGCATAGAAAAGTGTTTTTGATGAAGTACACTTTCTAAGGTAGTAGCCTACAAGGGATGCAGATAATCTAGGTTTCGCTCATACTGATACTGATTGCAACCTGATTGCATCAAGCTAGCCTAACCAGACCCAGCTCATGCACCAACTTCCGATGACCTTCACTTTGCTGTTGCCCTGCTAAATCTAACTCAGCTTTTAAGGCCGGATGAGTGCGTTGCAATTGCGCGTCTCGCGTATCCTGCGTCAGCAAAGCAGGGGGAACTTCCGTTCCGAAGTCCTCAACCACGGTGGCAGGTGCCTGTTGTCGGGTTTCAGCGCGTAGATATTCACCTGTAAAAATTGGATCGATAGGTTTCATCTGATGGGAAACCGTATAATAACAATGGTTTTTTCCAGTTGTGCCCTTGTTTGCAGAGATTCATTGGCAATTTTCTTACGCAGTTTGACAATTCCATCAACAATGGCTTCCGGGCGCGGAGGACAACCCGGAATGAGACATCGATCGGTAAAATCTTGCCTGCGCCACGTATGATCGAGAACCAATTAAGATAACAGTGCCCAAACATCGATCTCTCTATCATTGGGACTACATTAGTCGCAAAAAAATTGTGTGATCTGAACGATATCTTTGTGTCAACTAGATGCTCCAGTAATATTCACAAAATCCAACAGACAAAATCATTCAATAGCAAGTGAAATTCCGTTATAAACGTGAAGCACGCAACACTAGCTCTATTACCTGACTCCTCGGCTCTAGATTAAGACAGAGGAATCAGTTCCGATCATGTCTACCGATCGCAAGAGGTAGCGAAAGTTACAAAGCTCTATTCTATTCTCTATATCGACGTTTTTTAAGCCCATACTTCCTGAGAGGGTTTGGAGTTTTAGCGATGGTTAGCATCACAAAAACGGATCATTCAATGCAACAGGCCAGCTTAGTTTTTGAATCGATCGTACCGATCGATCAGGAAATAGCATTCCAGAAGTGGCATTATAATCTCCGCCGTGCTGCCGAACAGTTTCAAGGTTATATCCGAACTGATCTATGCCCACCCGTGAAGTCCGATCAGATTAAGTGGTATTCAATTATGCACTTCCGATCGGCTGACGATTTGAATAACTGGTTAAAGTCAGATGTGCGCGAAATGTTGATCGAAGAGGGAAAGCATTTTGTGAAGCACTACCAATTTAAATCCTTTACAACTGGATTGGAAGGCTGGTTTTCCCAGAGCAAGGGCGATCAAGTTGGGCTAGGAGCCCCGGCTTGGAAACTAAACCTCGCCATTATTCTGGGGCTATATCCAACAGTTATGTTGCAGTCAATTCTATTTGCCAAACTAGGTTGGTTACAGGATTGGTCATTGGCTCGTTCCATGCTGGTCAGCAATGTGCTTTGTACCTCAATCCTGACTTGGTGGGTGATGCCATCCATTACCAAGATGTTAGATTTCTGGTTGCAGCCCGCCTATCGAAAACTGCCTCGGCAGACTAATTTCGTAGGTCTGATGCTCATTATTCTGCCCCTATTGCTACTGATGGTCTGGTTTGAACAACTGGCAGTCTAACGACTAGATCCGCTCAATCTTTCAAATCCTCCAGGTGACAACTTGGCAGTTCCTACGCGGTCGAGCCCTCTAACCAGCAGCGCAGATTTTGTGAACTTTCCTGAAGTTGTAAATTTTTTTGAAGTTACTCCCGTTGAAGATCGCCTGGATCACCAAAGCGGACTGGAATCTGCTCGATCGGCTTTAACACCAATCTCCCTCGTCCTAGCATCCCTCCCCAGTGATGAGATATTAAAGCTAGAATGCAGGGTATATTGGCGATAGCTCAATAGGTGGGGCAATGCCAAAAATCCTGCTGGTTGATGACGATGAGCAGCTTGCTCACACGCTTAAGCAAGCCTTCAGTGCCAAGCGCTATTTAGTCGAAGTAGCAACTGATAGCGAAATGGGTTGGAGATATGTCCAATCATCTCCCCATGATGTCATTGTGCTAGATGTGATGCTGCCGAAGCAGAATGGCATCGAATTTTGCCAGCGGCTGCGAGCGGAGCGCAATTTTACCCCTGTATTAATGCTTACCGCTCGGGGCGACGATCTCGATAAAATTAAGGGACTGGAAGCCGGAGCAGACGATTATCTCACAAAGCCTTTCAATTTTCAGGAATTACTAGCCCGGATCCGGGTTCTGTTGCGACGAGGTAGCAGTACGATCCCTGATTGCCTATCCTGGAGAGACCTGCGACTAGATCAAAATCGGGGGCAAGTGACCTATCGGCAACAAATCATCCCCCTGCGGACTAAGGAATATTTATTATTAGAGCTATTTTTACGGCATAAAACTCGAATTTTTAGCCAGCAAGTTCTAATTGACCTGCTCTGGGATCTGGAAGAAATACCCACTGAGAATGCGGTTAGAACTCACATCAAAGGGTTACGACAAAAGCTGAAACAGGCAGGGGTAGATGATTTAATTGAAACTGTCTACGGTTTAGGGTATCGACTACGCCGTGAAGAGCTTAGTTTAACCAACGACGAGCTGCCTCATCAGCCATGTCCGGAAAAGGGGTCGATCGACTCGCCAGACCTAGCTCAACCGAACCAAGCTGGAAACCCCATTCATGCGTCTATCCCGACTTTAAGCATACTGCAACCAACACAACCGAGCCCGGTGGCTCGTCCTTTCAGGAATACAACTTTAGATGTCGCTACTCTTACCGGCTCAAATACCAATCCAGTTACCCGTCTGAATGCTGATTCAGATCCAGATTCAGATTCAGATCCGGATCCGTCAAATACAGGTTTAGAAAATCCATCTGAGCAGAGTTTTTCTGATCAGTTCAGGCAAGCCTGGAAGCGCTATCAATCGAGTTATTTCGCTCGGTTACAAGTCATTGAACAAACGGTGGCTGCGCTAGCCAACGGCCAGTTGACGGAAGCGCTACACCATCAAGCCGTCCAAGAAATACATACCCTGAAGGGATCGCTGGGTAGCTTTGGCCTAGTTGCGGCCTGTCAATTGGCCAGCACCTTGGAACAGGCTTGTGTAGACTACCAAACCTTCCTGCACCAATCACCTCACCAGCAGCAGGAGTGGGCACAACAGGTCGTAGCCCTGCGACAGTCCATGCAAGCCTTCGATACTGAAGCAGTCCCAGTAGAGTCGATTCCCATTCCCTGCGCCTCTGCTGCTGGCTTGCAGATAGCTCAACCAGAGCAAAGTCGGCTGTTAATCGTAGAAGACGATTTATGTTTAGGGGAAGAGTTAGCGCAAGTTGCTATGGCTAGAGGAATGCAAGTGGAAGTCGTCCACACACTCACAGCCGCCAAAATAAAGTTGGATCAGACCCCACCTCATGTCATTCTGCTGGATTTAAATCTCTCAGAACCTCACTCGAATGGGTTGGACTTGCTAGAAGCAATGGCAATGCAACAACATCTGATCCCGACCCTTGTTTTCACCGCCCAGCAAGGTCTATCAGAACGGTTACAAGTGATGCGTGGAGGGGCACAGCTCTTTTTACAAAAACCCTTACCGCCCGATCGAGTCATTGATTTGGTATTGCAAGCGACACGGCGATCGATATATACCCATTGGAAGCTGTTAGTGGTTGCAGATGAACCAACCACTATGGAGACCGTGGTTCAGGTGCTGGAACCTTGGGGCTTCCAAACGACTTTGCTCGATCAACCTCAACAATTTTGGCGAATGCTAGAGCAGATTCAACCCCAGCTCTTGATTCTCAAAGCCGATACGGCTGAAGTCAGTGGCTACGATTTGTGCCAAATTGTACGCAACGATCTGAATTGGCGACATCTGCCCATCCTGCTATTGGTGGATCAAACCGATCCTCAAACCCTACACCGCGTCTTTTTGGCAGGCGGCAACTTGTTTTTACCCCTCTCGCTGATTTCCACAGAATTAATCCTTTGCGTATTTAACCTCTTAGAACAAGCTCCCTCTCAGTGATATCGAACGGGATATCTCTTTATCGTCCCCGGCGAGATGAATTCTCACGATTTCTTAAAGAATTCATACTCGATCGCCTGAACTTACATTTTTCGGTGTATCAAAGAATTTATATTTCATCTTATTTTTCTCCGACTTACGATGTTCCCTGGCTCCACACCAAAATGAACAGACGAATTCTTGTCATTGATGATGATGAAGGTTTAAGGGAAATCATTCGCTTTAGTCTGGAAGTCGTCAGCGAATGGCAAGTTCTAATGGCTGCTTCTGGACAGGAAGGGCTACACCTTGCAGTTTCAGAGCAACCAGATGCAATCTTGCTAGATGTAGTCATGCCAGGATCAGGCGGACTGGAAATCCTCACCCAGTTACAGCAGAGGATGGAAACTCGGTCGATTCCAGTGATTATGCTCACAGCCAAAGCCAATGGGGAACGCCGTCAATTGCTGGAGCAGGGAGCCAAAGGAGTGATTATTAAGCCTTTCAAACCTCAAGCCCTAGTATCCGAGATTTGTGCTTTGTTGAATTGGTAAGTTGAATGAGTAAAAATCCAGGTAGGGATGGGCTGAGACGGCTACCTTGATATCAAAACTGCTATTTTGCAAATCAAAAAATAATTTTAACTGCTCACAAAACTCTCACAATTCTGCTTTAAATTCAGACTCAAATCCCCAAATGAGATCCGGCTTGCCGGAAATATTAAGAAAAAATAAACAGGATGTTGCCCTTCACAAATGTCCCCGTGAGTTGAATTCTATGTACTTTCAAGCAGATCTAACCGGTGGAACCGCCCTCTACCAGCTTGTGATTGAACAAATCATCGATCGTGCGCCTCTGGTCGTTGAACCGAAAACGCGATTAATGGATGTCCTTGATCAAATCGATCTAGAACATCGACAGAGCTATGAAGCCCATTTCCCTCCAGATACCTCAAAGCCGCTGCAATACCTTTTAGTCGCCACAGAACAGCAATTTCTCGGTATTGTCACTGAACAAATGCTCATTAAACGCATTGCCGAAGACTATAGTTTGCAATCCACCACAATTGCTGAAGTCATGGTTGCTCCCGTAGCAATTCTCCCTTTACATGATCCGTCCACGCTAATTGATATCATTGAGCGATTTTGTCAGACGGAGTTTTTATGTTTACCAGTGGTAGATCAATACAATCAATTGGCTGGCGTAGTCACACCACAGCGTCTTTTGCAAGTTTTAAATCCCATGACGCTGCTAAAAACCATTGGTACTTTTCAAGATCAGCAAATTGAAAAAACAGCGGCAATGCGTGCAACGCTTGATATAAATCAGCAACTATTACAGACACAAGCCAGACATGAGTATTACACTCAACAGGGGAAATCACTGAAACAGATAGCAGAGCAGTTTGAGAATATCTTAAAGCAGGAAAGTATGAACATCGAAAGCTGCAATTGCCTCGAGCACCAAGAGTCTCAATTCAAGTCAATCGTTGAAAAGTTGACTGATGGAGTTGCGCGTTTTAATTGTCAGGGTCATTGTCTTTATGCCAATCCAGCAATCGCCAGGATGGTCGATCTGCCCCAATCTGCCCTGATCGGTCACAGCTACACTGAACTGAATTTTCCAGCCTCATTGATACAACAGTGGAGCAACGGCTGGAACCGAGCTTTAAAGCACCAAATTGCTGAAAAACTTGAATTTTGCTGTCGCAATGGATACCAGAAGCAATTCTATCAAGCACAACTGATTCCCGAACAGGATGCTACAGGAACAACCATTGCAGTTTTAATGATTGTCTCTGATATGACAGAGACTCGCAAGATAGAACAATTACTGCAAGAGAGTGAAGAGCGGCTACAGATTGCTTTAGATATGACGAGTATGGGCACTTGGGATTGGAGCCCTAGCACTGGACAGGAAATCTGGTCACCTGAAACTGAAGCTCTCTACGGACTGGAACCAGGCTCTTTTGAAGGGCGGGTCGAAAGTTTTTTAGAGCGCGTGCATCCAGACGATCGGGATATGGTGCATGACTTTTGTGTGAATATGCTGGATACGAGCATTCAACATAAGGAGTTTCGCATTGTTCTACCCGATGGACAAATACGTTGGATCATTTCACGCGGCAGAATCTTGCATGATAAGTCTGGTAAACCTATTCGATTGATCGGAATTGACTTAGATATTACAGAGCGCAAATTGGCGGAAGAATCTCTCCAAGAAAGTCAACATCAACTAGAAGCACTGATGGGGCATCTACCAGGGATCGCCTACACCTGTAAAGATGATCAGATCTGGACTCCACTCTTCATGAGCCAAGGTTGTTTTGAAGTTACAGGCTATTCTGCTCAGGAAATGGTTAGTAATAGCAGTCTATATCATGAAATTATTCATCCTGATGATGTGGGAATCATTTGGAATACAGTAAAAATCGCCATTCAAGAGCGCCGATCCTATGAAGTCACTTACCGGATTAGAACTGCTCAGGGTGAAGAGAAATGGGTCTGGGAGAAGGGAGGAGGGGTGTTCAACGAAGAGGGAAATCTCTTATTTTTAGCAGGTTTCATTACTGATATTAGTGCTCGCAAACAAGCTGAGGAAAAACTCAAAGACTCGTTGCAAGAAAAAGAAGTACTGTTGCGAGAAATCCATCATCGAGTTAAGAACAACCTACAGATGGTTTCTAGTTTACTCAACTTACAGGCTGGAGCCATTAAAAATCCTCAAGTTGTAGCCGCTTTGAAGGAGAGCGAAAAGCGAGTCGCAACAATGGCATTAATCCATGAGCGGCTCTATCAGACTGACAATCTGGCCAAAATAGACTTTAGAGAATATGCTTACAACTTAATCGAATCCCTGGTGAGATCCTACACTTATCCCAATGTGCCCATTCAATTGGATCTGGCTTTATCCAAAACAGAATTACCGATCGATACCGCTATTTCATGTGGTTTAATCATCAATGAGCTATTTTCTAATGCCATCAAATATGCATTCCCAATGCGCCAAACTGGGCGTATTCGAGTTGAGTTTTTCACGGATGAATTGCGGAATTGCACCTTGATCATTGCAGATGACGGAGTTGGTATTCCAGAAACTATTCAATTTCAAACTGCGACATCACTTGGCTTGCGGCTGGTCAATGCATTAATGCGTAAATTACGAGGCAATATTCAAATCAACCGCGACCAAGGTACCACTATCAAAATCTGCTTTGCCCAGGCAGAGGCGGCTTAGAAGCATTGCCAGAAATGATGGAGTCACAGCGTTAGATTCATTCAACCATTGCAGCATTGCTTGGAGTTAGGAGCGATGAAAACCAGTAAAATCCTGATTGTTGAAGACGAACCTGTCATTGCCTTAGATATTGAACAGCGCTTACATAGTTTGGGGTATGAGATCGCAGCGATCGCAGATTCTTCTGAGTCCGCTTTGCAAGCAGCCAACCAAACCCAGCCTGACCTGGTTTTGATGGATATTCATCTATCAGGAAATACAAATGGCATTACCACTTCTGCCTATTTACGTGATCAATTACATCTACCGATCGTTTTTCTAACCGCACACTCCGATCCCACAACAATCAAAAAAGTTAAAGCGACCTCACCCTTCGGCTATCTGACCAAACCCTTCAGAACAGAAGATTTAGGTATTTCGATCGAAATTGCCCTGAGCCGATATGAAGCCGAGTCAACGATGCGGAAAGAACTGGTGCATCAGGAGGAATTAAGTCAGCTCAAGTCTCAATTGGCATCAGTCATGTCCCACGAATTTCGCAACCCACTCGGAATCATCCTAGTCACGCTCAGGCTCTTGAGACAGGCTGCCGACCAAATACCCCCTGAGAAACAAGCCTCCTATTTCGATCAAGCAACTGCGGCAGTCGGACGCATGAACGCCCTGTTGGAAGACTTCCTCATCTTTGGAGAAGCAGACAACCACAAACTCTGCTGCCATGCTGCACCGGTCAACGTGTATGAGTTTTGCACGGAACTCCTAGAAGAATTACGCCTGACAGAAGGAGTTCATCACAATATTCAGTTTCAAGCACCCAATCGCCAAGTTGCGGGAGGAGATCAGACCTTTAGTCTCGATTCACGGTTGCTGCGCCATATTCTGATAAACTTATTGCTGAACGCCATCAAATATTCTCCCCAGAATAGCGACATCCATTTTGATGTTTATTTTGAGGCTGAAGACATCACCTTTTGCATTCGTGACCATGGAATTGGGATTCCTTTAAGCGATCAACCACAGCTCTTCAGTCCTTTTTATCGCGCCACAAATGTCGGCAAGGTCAGAGGCACAGGACTAGGACTATCCATTGTTAAACAGTGTGTATTAGCACATCACGGGCAAATTATTTTTGATAGTGAGCCAGGCATAGGAACCAAATTCACTGTAACGTTACCTTATATTTTTGATTGTCTTGAGAAGGCATAAATCAAGCATAAATCATTATGATGCGGAAACTCCTGATCATCGACGATGCCGAAGATCTCAGACAATCAATGGCTAGTTTGCTAGCAGATGCGGGGTTTGAGGTATTAGAGGCAGCCGATGGGCTACGTGGCGTTCAGTTAGCCCAAACAAAACTGCCTGACCTGATCCTTTGTGATATTGCAATGCCTGGCTATGACGGTTATCAAGTGCTGGAAACACTCCGTCATAATCCTCGCACAAGCAGCATCTCAATCATTTTTCTCACTGGGAAGGGCACCCGTTTAGATATGCGACGCGGGATCGAACTTGGAGCAGATGATTACCTGATCAAGCCTTGCTCAGTGGAAGAAATTCTAGGTGCAGTGAACACTCGTCTTGAAAAACAAGCTGCTTTACGAGTTCGAACCCAGCAGGAATTGAATAATCTGCGCAGTAGTATTATTTTCGCTTTCCCGCAAGAACTGCGCATTCCTCTCAATCGTATTCTCTCGGAAACTCAAGTTCTACGGGACTACCGATCCGATCAACCCACACCCAATCTACCTGAAATTGGCGAAGCCATCTTTTCGGCCACTGAACGCTTGCAGGAAATCTTGCGTGATTTTTTGTTGTATACCAAGCTCGAATTGACCGCTCAAGATCCGCAACGAATTGCTGCCCTACGCAGCCACATCACTTACTACCCCAAAGGGCTGATCGCTGGCATTGCCTCTCGTTACGCCAAACAGTTCGATCGATTTGCTGATCTAAAACTGACCTTGGAAAACGCCTTTGTGATGATGGCAGATTCTGAATTTAACAAAGTTTGTGAAGAACTGATTGAAAATGCCTTTCGTTACTCTCCGAAGGGCTCACCCATTTCAATTCAGTGTGCGATCCAAAAACAACGATATTGGATCACCATTACCGACTCTGGTCAGGGCATGTCGGAAGAACAAATTGCTAACCTACTGAAGTATGGTAACGGCTTAACAGCTTGCATCGATTTAGAGTGGAAAGATCAAAAACAGGCTAGCCTGCGGTTTGGCATTGCGATCTCTCAACGGCTCCTGGAGTTACATGATGGGACTCTTCAGATTCGGAGTCAGATCGGTCAAGGCACTACGGTTGAGGCTAGCCTACCGATTAAACGAGGCAGTCGAGTTTGACAGTCACAGTGCAACTATGACTCTGCGGCCGCTTCTGCCGGGTGAATCGCCACAATTTTACCGCCTAAGCGAGTAATGCGCCGCATTTCGTCATTCATACGACTGTAAGGAACCTGGATAAAAATGTTGCTGCTACTACGAACGGGATAGGTATGGTTCACAGTTTGCTCATTTTGGCGCAACCCTGTGACCTCATAAATAAAAACTCGATTTTCAGCAGTCGAGGAAGATGCCTTCGTTAACGCATTTCTGAGCATGGTTATAGCCTGCCTATCTCAAGGTTGTCGGTTAAAGATTTCGATCCAAAGCATCAATTGAGATGAAAAAGTGAAAAAGTTTAGGTTTGAGCAGCTGATTGACTGACAAAACTCAAACTACCCTCACCCCAACCCCTCTCCCAGAGGAGGGGCTTTCGAACCAGGATTTGATTGCAAGTCCCTTCGCCCCTAGTGGGAGAAGGGATTTAGGGATGAGGGGAAAAGATTTGTCAGTCAATCAGGTTTGAGCAGTCAACCTAGCAGTTCAACTTATCAAACCTAAACCCGTTGATGATTAACCCTACTGAGCCAAAGTCACACTCGCGACCCGTCCGCCCATCTTGTTAATCTGTTGAAGCGTGTTGGAGAGCTGCTCATAAGGCACAATCAGTTCCCGATTGATTCGGCGAACTTTGGGATATCTCGGTAAATTCAGCCCAGCCACTTCAATCCGATACAGGCGATCGGAGGAACCTGCAACCGCACTCCCAAAAACCCGATTGGGCACTACGCCTCGCTCAGCAGGACGATAGGCGAAACCCGTTCCCCCACCTGAAGGAGCAATGATAGAGGAAGCACTATTACGAGCTAGTTCCGTCGCTAAGCGGGAAGCCGTTCCTCCAACTTGAGCCCGATCGCTATTCGCATACCCTCGATACAATCGAAACATGCGGGTAAACCCTACCGTTTTCTGCCCCGTTTGGGTAGCAAATCCCCGATAGTAAGGCACGATCGAATCACCAAAGTTCGATTCATACTCAACAGAGTCAATGTAGGAATCAATATCTGCTTCGAAGCCTTGATTCTGATAGCGATCCAAATGCTCGATCACTTCCGCTTCATCATAGGGGGCACGTCCCAATAGATGCTTAAAATTCAACTCAATCACTCGAGTTTGAAAATGGGGATAAAGGAACTTCCGCTTATAAAGCTCAGATTTAGCCACTGCTCGCACAAATTCACGCACTGTGAGCTGACCGTTAGAGAGTAAAGACTCAAAACTGGTGAGGCGCTCTGATGCCATCAGGTAGTCATTGCCAAGCACTTGACGATAAACAGCCTGAATAATCGGCTTCGCATCCTCTGTTGTCCAGTTTGGGCGTAGTTCGATCGGATTAGTATCGCTGAAACTGCTGGTTCCCAGCCGGGATGCTCCAGTTGTAATTGCCACGAATCAGCCTCCTTCAAAGATTTTACGGAAATGAACCAAGAAGAGAAATCACTATGAGCAAGGAAATCACCGTGGGAAATCACCGTGAGCTAGGCAAGAGTAATACTAATCACCTTACTGCCACGCTGATTTAGCCGCTGTAAAGTCGGTGAAAGCTGTTCATAGGAAACTAGATATTCACTCATGCTGCGCCGGATTTGGGGAGTTTGCCCCCGATCGGCTTGCATCACCCGCACCCGGTAGAGTTGCCCGCGCTCCCCACGATTGGTACCGGCTAGACCTCGACCAAAATGCGGAGTTCTAACGGGAGTAGCCGAATTAGTAGCCAACTCACGGGTCAAACAGGACGACTTATTTTGACCTTGAGATCGATCGCTATTCGCATAACCGCGATAGAGTTGAAACATGCGATTGAAACCGACCGTTTTTTGCCCAAACTGAGTCTCAAACCCGCGATAATAGGGAACGATCGCTTCACCAAAATGTTCTTGATATTCGTCGGAATCGAGATAAGAATCAATCTCTACTTCATAGCCATGCTGTTGATAGAGATCCACATGTCGAGCGATTTCCGCCTCATCATAAGGAGCCCGTCCCAGCAGATGCTTGTAGTTCAGCTCAATGAAGCGAACTTGAGGGGTAGAGTAAAAGAACTTTTGTCGATACAATTCAGATTGGGCCAGCGTACGAATAAAATCACGCACACTAATATTGCCCCGGCGTAGCAGTGATTCAGCACTGGTCAAGCGTTCGGATTGCATCACATGGTCATTCCCAAACACTTGCCGATAGGCGGCATTGATCGCCACCTGAACATCGCCTTCCGTCCAATTCGCTCTTAACTCAACCGGAGAAGCCCCCACAAAAGGCTCAACTCCTAGCTGCCTGGCTACTGTAGAACTGGTCATAATTTCAAATCCTTGTTTTTAAGGAAAAAGAAAACGGTTCTAAGACGAGTTCCAGAACCCATTCCAGAACCAATCCTAGAACAAGTTCTAGAACAAGACAGAAGTAACCCTAGAACACAAGACGATCGATCACTACATTCGTCATTCAACACAGGTAGCGATCAAGAGTGATAATTAGGAAATCACCCAGGTCAACCGCCTCATGTTCTAGGGCAGAACTGCTTTTAGCTCAGAGCGTTGATCGCGTAATCAATGTAGGAGTTGGCTTCTACCGCAGGATCGCCCGACAAGCCATGATTGGCTTTGATATATTTCAAAGCCTCAACATACCAGCTTGGAGAGAGATCAAAGGTGCGGTTGATTTCTGCCAGACCACTGATCAGGTAGTCATCCATTGGGCCCGTGCTGCCTGCAATCAAGCAGTAGGTGATCATCCGAATGTAATAGCCGATATCCCGCACACACTTTGATTTGCCGGTTGGGGTCGAAGCAAAGTTATTCCCCGACATTTGAGTCGTATAGGGAAACTTCTGATAGACCGCGTTAGCAGCACCATCAGCCAAGCTTTGCGCTTTCGAGCTGAGGGCTTTTGCGGCATCCAAACTGGCTGCGGCTTGGCGCATCCGCCCGAAGGCAACTTGGAGTTCGGTCGAGCTGAGGAAACGGCCTTGGGAATCTGCGGTTGCGACTGCCTCTGTTAAAGGAGTTTTCATGCTAATTAAACCTCTTGAAATATGAGAATGCAGAAAAGTTGGTCGGTTGAGTTAAGTTCAGAGTAGCGATGCCTGGAAAAGCAGCTTGCTTCGGAAACTTTTACAACATTGGGTTAGCAACTAGAGGCTGATTAACCCGACAAGTTACACTAAGCAACTGCTGCTGCTGCCCGATCGAAGTAGCTACCCACTTCCGCCATCAAAGAACTACAATCGCCACGAGTAATCCCACTAGGATCATTGGCGATCCCAATCGCAGAATCTTTCATTTTATTCACCGCAACGGCTACCGAAGCACCCGGTACACCGAGAGCCAAGTAGGTTTCGCGCAAGCCGTTCAGGCAACGATCATCCAACACACTTGCATCGCCGGTGAAGGTGGCATAGGTGACATAGCGCAAAATGATTTCCATATCACGCAAGCAAGCAGCCATCCGCCGGTTGGTGTAAGCATTACCGCCCGGTGCAATCAACTGGGATTGTTCAGCAAATAGGGCGCGAGCAGCATCAGCAACGATGGTAGAAGCATTAGAGGTAATGCGGTTAACCACATCTAACCGCTTGCTGCCCTCAGCAACCATGTTCTTCAGGGCATCAATCTGAGAATCGCTGACAAATTCGCCGCGCGTATCTGCCTGAGCAACCACTTTAGTGAAAGCATCTAGCATTCTGGTTATCTCCCAATCAAATTCATGGAATCAGTTTGAAAAATTCCAATCCCCCACAAGATTCAGATTCAGCCGGGGATCGGTGGCTCTTGAACCACCCCGATTAAAGCAACCCGCTTGTGCAAAATTTGTGCAATTTTAAGGGGGAAGAATGAGACAATCATTAAGAAATACTAAGATAATGGTGAAACCTGGTTATATCAGGGGGTTGAGCTTTTTTGCATCAACCAAATTTGGGACAATTATCTCAACAATCTATTACAAAAAATAATAATCAGTAATATTAGCTTGAGGGTGAGTTTGAAAAGGAAATTGTTATTTTGGATGACTAGCCTTCATATTAATTTTTATGAAATCTATCCATCAAATTTGAACTTTTAAGTCGGTAGATAAAGGTTAAAATCAGAGTAATTTTGAGCCATTTCAGCAGGTCAATGCTTCCCATTCTCACCCCAACGGAAGAATCCCTGCGGCTTGACATCACTGAGGTGCGCTAACTTGTGGTTCTCTTGAGTTCGAAGACAACCTATCGGGCAGATATGGCAACAAAGCGTGTGCTGATTATTGACGATGAAGAAACCATTCAAACTGTGGTTCAGTTTGGCATTCGCTTAGCCATTGGTTGGGAAGTGATTACCGCCAACTCTGGCCCGATGGGGATCGCTACAGCGCAAGCTGAACATCCGGATGTGATTTTACTCGATGTAATGATGCCAGATATGGACGGTATTTCTACGTTCAAAATTTTGCAGTCCCATCCTGAAACAGAACATATTCCAGTAATTTTTTTAACCGCCAAAGCTCAAGCGGCTGAGAAACGGCAATTTCAGGATTTGGGGGTGAGCGGGGTCATCACCAAGCCGTTTAATTCTCTCGATTTACCTGAGCAAATTGCCAGAATCCTCTACTGGCGGTTAGACATATGAAAATTTTGTTAGTCGAAGATGATGATGTGCTTATTGCAACGCTGACCCGCAGCCTGACTGCACAGCATTATATTGTTGATGCAGTCAAAGACGGGGAGAAAGGTTGGCTTTATGGCAGCACGTTTGAGTATGACATGGCCATCCTGGATTTAATGCTGCCGAAATTAGATGGGATTCAGCTCTGCCAACGGTTTCGATCGGAAGGCTATACCTTCCCCATCCTGCTACTGACTTCCCAGGATAGTAGTACCGCGAAGGTTCAAGGTTTAGATGCCGGGGCAGATGACTTTGTCGTGAAACCCTTCGATGCCGCTGAACTGGTGGCTCGCATTCGGGCCCTCTTGCGTCGCGGAAGTACCAATCCCTTACCGTTGCTGACTTGGGGCGATCTACACCTCAATCCAGGCACCTGCGAAGTCTCCTACGCTGGACAGCCCTTAACCCTAACCACCAAAGAGTACGACCTGTTAGAACTGTTGCTCCGCCAAAGTCACCATGTCTTTAGCAGCGATGAAATTTTGGATCGGCTCTGGTCTTCCGAAGCATTTCCGGCCGAATCCACCGTCCGATCCCACGTCCGCCGATTGCGCCAAAAGCTGATCTCGGTCGGGGCTCCTGCAGATTTCATCAGCACGCTACATGGCCGCGGCTATTACCTGAAACTGCCCAGTCTACCTCACTCTCAACTGCCTGCCACAGCAGGTTTACCTTCCTCCGATCATGCCTCCGATCATGCCTCCGATCATGCCTCCGATCCACAGCCAGCCAAGAGAGAGACCCATCCCAAGGAAGCCCAAACAATTCAATATCTTGCTTTTTTAAATACCACCTGGCAACACACCAAACCCCGCTGTCTAGAGCAGGTCAACTCACTGTTAAAAACAGCCCAGCATTGGCAACAACACCCAGCATTCCTGGCTGATATCAACCAGCCCCATCCTGACCCAATTGCCCTGAGCCAACAGGAAGCCCATTTTCAAGCCCATAAACTGGCTGGCACTCTCAGCATTTTTGGCTTCATGCAAGAGATGCAAACAGCACGTTGTTTAGAAACCCTGCTGAAACGATCGGTGATCACCCCATCCGATCTACAGCAATTTAAAACCTTAGCAACTCAATTACTCACCCGGATTCAGCAAATCGACCAAATCGAATCAGATGCTTCACCCCATCCGTCTTCGCTGTCGAGATCACAGGAGTCAAGATTACAGGAGTCAAGATTACAGGAGTCAAGATCACCATGGTTAATGATCGATCCAGAACCCGATCAAATGGGCACCTTGCCCCAGATCGCGCAAGCTCAAGGCATCGATCTGATGATCATTCCAGCCTTCAATTCACCTGAAACCTGGATAGACAGAGCACTGGAAACCACCCCCTCTCCCCCAGTGATTCTGCTCCGGCTAGATGGACTACCCACCTCAGATGTTCTCAGCTTTTTGCAGGCCTGTAGCCATCACTATCCACGGGTGCCGGTTTTATTGTTGGGGGAATGCAGTGAATGGCACGATCGACTCAAAATCTTGCGGTGTGGAGGACAATGGCTCACACAACCCATCCACAATCCAGAACAACTGTTGATGCATGTTGCTCAATTTTTAGGCGATGGATCGACAGACATCAAAGTGATGATCGTAGATGATGATCAATCCTGGCTGCACACCTTACCCCAACTCCTGCGCCCCTGGGGCTTTCGAGCCACCACCCTGGCAGAACCAGAGCAATTCTGGATCGTTTTGCAGATGGTTCATCCGGATGTTTTGATCTTGGATGTGAATATGCCGGAAATCAATGGGTTTGAACTTTGCCAAATTCTGCGCAGCGATCCCCAGTGGCGGCGATTACCAATTCTGTTTTTAAGTGTGTTATCCGATCGGGAGACTCAAAACCAGGCGTTTACCGTTGGGGCGGATGATTACTTATGTAAGCCGATCGTCGGGAAGGATCTGGCCACTCGCATTTTGAATCGACTGCAACGCCTTCAAGACTGGAACAATTTAACCCGCTGTCCACAGGAGGCTGCGGTCGCATCGCCAAAACTACACATTATTTAATGATCGAGATTGGCTGATCGAGTGGCTTGAGCGGTAGTTGGCTCTCGATCGGCTGGTTGGCTCATTCCTGTGGCAGGCTGAACGATGATAATGCTGAGCGGGCTGTAATGCGGTCTCGCTCTTTTTGGTGCCATTTTTTCGCAGCGAGAATAAAACCCGTCTGCTGACATCTGCCAAGTTCTGTGATTGACTTTTCCAGTTCTTAGAGGATAATGAGAGTAGAGGCGGGTGCAACCCTCCCCTGAACCTTGAAAACCGCATAACTTCGTTGACCTGCGCGGCAGCCGCATGAGGCAAGGGTTTCAGGCTTTAGGGCTTTGACCTTATTGCATCTACCCCCAGTCTATTTGACAAGAAATTTGACCTCTGCGGTTTTCGATTCAGGAAGCCTTGCCCTGAGCCGC